>NZ_BAAJLZ010000024.1:0-465 GCF_057537295.1 Colwellia meonggei | reverse complement strand
GATGGCTGGGAATATTTATATTTTGATAGCTTAGACCATGATATGTCACTAGATAGTGATGGTGACGGCATAACAGATATGGCTGAATACCAAGCAAAAACTAACCCACTTATTGTTGATGTTATACCAGAAAGCGAGTTCCCTGACGGGTTAATTACCCATGGTGATTTTGAATTAGGCAATGATTTTACGCCAAGGAATGCGAACGTACCTTTGTCATTTGAGACTGAAGACCCTATTAAAGGTCTACGCAGCCTTAATGGCTCAGCGAATGGATATGACTATATTAGCTATAAGCATACTGACTTTTCCTCTACAGGGGCAAAACTAAACAACATTAGTTTAAGTGGCCTCATCAAAACTAGTCATCGTATGAGAGTTACCGTTAGAGTGCATTATGTTGGCGGAAGTTGGTCAGATAGTAGCTCTAAATATCAACGGACTTTAGCCTCTAATGAACAAACA
>NZ_BAAJLZ010000023.1:0-1116 GCF_057537295.1 Colwellia meonggei | reverse complement strand
TTGAATAGCGTCAATATCAGAATCGCTATAAGTTGGTAGGTAAATATTGTCTAGCCAAGCATTGCTCTCACCTGCGTTCTTGGTGAATGCCCACGTAAGTTTACGCTTCCCTGAAGGTAGCGGAAACTCATGTCGCGTATACCCAAGCTCTCCATTAATTGTGAGCTGTAATATATCGTCAATGTAAAACTCAAGCTTATCCAGCCCTGTGGTTGATTCTATTGAGCTGTAAAAAGATATTTGTTCACCACCAGTAGCATTAATTATTGTTTCAAGCTTACTCGTCGCTCCATCGGCAATGGAAGCTGAACGTATACTAAAACCACCCTGATAATTTTTTGTATTATCACTCAACCATGCATTCGTAGTTTGTGGATTCCAATAAAATGTATCGAATGGATTACTCTCAAAGCCTAACAGCGTACCTGTCGGCTTTTGGCTATTATCCTTATCACTGGTTCGAGCATTAAATTCTTGCCAAATATTAAAACCATCGTTATCAGCATCTGTTAAAACATCAGCGGTATTATTAATATTTAAAACATGAAATATTTCGAACGCATCAGGCAAACCATCATTGTCACTATCAATATTTACGTCGTTATCATCAAGTGGGTTTAAACCGTTATTTACTTCAAAAATATCAGGTAGTCCATCATTATCAGTATCAGTATTTTCAGGGTAATTAGGTGTTGCATTAATATATTCAGCAAAGTTAGAAATGCCATCATTATCAATATCGCCTGACGCATCATCTACTGTTGGATTCAAACCGTTAGATACTTCCCAGCCATCAGACATACCGTCACCATCACTATCAACCAATGAAGGATTGGTTCCTGTAGTAAACTCTTCGCCATCAGTTAAACCATCATTGTCACTATCTAATGTCATATCATGGTTTAATGTATCGAAGTGCTCTAATTCCCAAGCATCTAATATACTATCGCCGTCAACATCATTAGGATCTGGTTCGTTACTTTCAGAGGTTACTTGCAACTGCACATTATCAAGGATAAAAGTAGTTGGTGTTTCTTTTGTTCCATCACTCGCTATCGTTAATAACGCATAACTGACATCTCGGGTGTTATCTAAAGGCACATCTAGTGCTAATGA
>NZ_BAAJLZ010000022.1:0-1264 GCF_057537295.1 Colwellia meonggei | reverse complement strand
ATGGCTAAAGAAAAATTTGAACGTTCGAAACCACACGTAAACGTTGGTACAATCGGACACGTTGATCACGGTAAAACAACGTTAACAGCTGCTATCTCAGCGGTATTAACAAAAGTACACGGTGGTGAAGTAAAAGATTTCGCACAAATCGATAATGCTCCTGAAGAGCGTGAGCGTGGTATTACAATCAATACTTCTCACATCGAGTACGATACAGAAACACGTCACTATGCACACGTAGATTGTCCTGGTCACGCCGATTACATCAAAAACATGATCACTGGTGCTGCACAAATGGATGGCGCTATCTTAGTAGTTGCTGCTACAGATGGTCCAATGCCACAAACACGTGAGCACATCTTGTTATCACGTCAGGTTGGTGTACCTTTCATCATCGTATTCATGAACAAATGTGACATGGTAGATGACGAAGAATTACTAGAATTAGTAGAAATGGAAGTTCGTGAACTTCTTAGCGAATACGAATTCCCAGGCGATGACTTACCAGTAATCCAAGGTTCTGCATTAGGCGCACTTCAAGGTGAAGCTAAATGGGAAGAGAAAGTTGTTGAGCTAGCTGACGCACTTGATACTTACATTCCAGAGCCAGAGCGTGCAATCGACGGTGCATTCATCATGCCTATCGAAGATGTATTCTCAATCTCAGGTCGTGGTACAGTTGTAACAGGTCGTGTTGAGCGCGGTATCATCACTGTAGGTGATGAAGTAGAAGTTGTTGGTATCCGTGATACACAAAAATCAACTTGTACTGGTGTAGAAATGTTCCGTAAGCTTCTTGACGAAGGTCGTGCTGGTGAGAACTGTGGTATCCTTTTACGTGGTCTTAAGCGTGAAGACGTAGAACGTGGTCAAGTTTTATGTCAACCTGGTTCAATTTCTCCTCACACTAAGTTTGAGTCAGAAGTATACGTACTATCTAAAGATGAAGGTGGCCGTCATACTCCATTCTTCAAAGGTTACCGTCCACAGTTTTACTTCCGTACAACTGACATCACAGGTGCTGTAGAGCTTCCTGAAGGTGTAGAAATGGTAATGCCTGGCGACAACTTGAAGTTTGTTGTTGAACTAATCAACCCAGTAGCGATGGACGAAGGTTTACGCTTCGCTATCCGTGAAGGTGGTCGTACAGTAGGTGCTGGTGTTGTATCTAAAATCATGGACTAATTCTCTTTGAGAATAGTTGATTTTAGTTCTCACGAGAGCTGAATAGAAAAGGTCGCGAAAGCGGCCTTTTTTGTTTTTG
>NZ_BAAJLZ010000021.1:0-1373 GCF_057537295.1 Colwellia meonggei | reverse complement strand
TTGAGTGAATACATAGCTCAAGGAGGCGAACCGGGAGAACTGAAACATCTAAGTACCCCGAGGAAAAGAAATCAACCGAGATTTCCTTAGTAGCGGCGAGCGAACGGGAATTAGCCCTTAAGTGGTTTGTAAGTTAGTGGAATGTTCTGGAAAGGACAGCGATACAGGGTGATAGCCCCGTACACGAAAATAAACTTATCATGAAATCGAGTAGGTCGGCACACGTGAAACGTTGACTGAACATGGGGGGACCATCCTCCAAGGCTAAATACTCCTAACTGACCGATAGTGAACCAGTACCGTGAGGGAAAGGCGAAAAGAACCCCTGTGAGGGGAGTGAAATAGAACCTGAAACCGCATACGTACAAGCAGTGAGAGCTAGATTTAGTCTAGTGATTGCGTACCTTTTGTATAATGGGTCAGCGACTTATATTTTGTAGCAAGGTTAACCGACTAGGGGAGCCGTAGCGAAAGCGAGTGTTAACTGCGCGTTTAGTTGCAAGGTATAGACCCGAAACCCGGCGATCTACCCATGGGCAGGTTGAAGGTTGAGTAACATCAACTGGAGGACCGAACACACGTATGTTGAAAAATGCGGTGATGACTTGTGGGTCGGAGTGAAAGGCTAATCAAGCCGGGAGATAGCTGGTTCTCCCCGAAATCTATTTAGGTAGAGCCTCGCACGAACACCATTGGGGGTAGAGCACTGTTAAGGCTAGGGGGTCATCCCGACTTACCAACCCTTTGCAAACTCCGAATACCAATGAGTGATATGCGGGAGACACACTACGGGTGCTAACGTCCGTTGTGAAGAGGGAAACAACCCAGACCGCCAGCTAAGGTCCCAAAGTACTAGTTAAGTGGGAAACGATGTGGAAAGGCATAGACAGCTAGGAGGTTGGCTTAGAAGCAGCCATCCTTTAAAGAAAGCGTAATAGCTCACTAGTCGAGTCGGTCTGCGCGGAAGATGTAACGGGGCTAAACTAGTCACCGAAGCTGCGGATTCAATCTTAGGATTGAGTGGTAGGGGAGCGTTCTGTAAGCCGTTGAAGGTGTGTTGTAAAGCATGCTGGAGGTATCAGAAGTGCGAATGCTGACATGAGTAACGATAAGGGGAGTGAAAAACTCCCCCGCCGAAAGACCAAGGTTTCCTGTCCCATGTTAATCAGGGCAGGGTAAGTCGGCCCCTAAGGCGAGGCGGAAACGCGTAGTCGATGGGAAACAGATTAATATTTCTGTACTTCTATATATTGCGAAGGAGGGACGGAGTAGGCTAGGTGAGCACGGCGTTGGTAGTCCGTGTGAAAGTATGTAGGCTGATGGTTTAGGTAAATCCGGACCATCTTAAGGCTGAGATACGAGACGAGATTCTA
>NZ_BAAJLZ010000020.1:0-1471 GCF_057537295.1 Colwellia meonggei | reverse complement strand
GGAATTGAAGTCATTGATGCCATGCTTCCAGGAAAAGCTTCTAAGCTTCAGATATATAGGAACCGTACCCCAAACCGACACAGGTGGTTAGGTAGAGAATACTAAGGCGCTTGAGAGAACTCGGGTGAAGGAACTAGGCAAAATAGTACCGTAACTTCGGGAGAAGGTACGCTCTCTAGTGTGAATGCTTTACGCAGTAAGCACAGGAGAGTCGAAGTAACCAGGTGGCTGGAACTGTTTATTAAAAACACAGCACTGTGCAAAATCGAAAGATGACGTATACGGTGTGACGCCTGCCCGGTGCCGGAAGGTTAATTGATTGGGTTAGCTCTGCGAAGCTCATGATCGAAGCCCCGGTAAACGGCGGCCGTAACTATAACGGTCCTAAGGTAGCGAAATTCCTTGTCGGGTAAGTTCCGACCTGCACGAATGGCGTAATCATGGCCACACTGTCTCCACCCGAGACTCAGTGAAATTGAAATTGCGGTTAAGATGCCGTATACCCGCGGCTAGACGGAAAGACCCCGTGAACCTTTACTATAGCTTGACAGTGAACATTGCTCCTACATGTGTAGGATAGGTGGGAGGCTTTGAAACCGCGTCGCTAGATGTGGTGGAGCCAACCTTGAAATACCACCCTTGTATGCGTGATGTTCTAACCTAGGGCCCTTATCGGGCTTGGGGACACTGTCTGGTGGGTAGTTTGACTGGGGCGGTCTCCTCCCAAAGAGTAACGGAGGAGCACGAAGGTTGGCTAAGTACGGTCGGACATCGTACGGTTAGTGCAATGGCATAAGCCAGCTTAACTGCGAGACAGACACGTCGAGCAGGTACGAAAGTAGGTCATAGTGATCCGGTGGTTCTGTATGGAAGGGCCATCGCTCAACGGATAAAAGGTACTCCGGGGATAACAGGCTGATACCGCCCAAGAGTTCATATCGACGGCGGTGTTTGGCACCTCGATGTCGGCTCATCACATCCTGGGGCTGAAGTCGGTCCCAAGGGTATGGCTGTTCGCCATTTAAAGTGGTACGCGAGCTGGGTTTAGAACGTCGTGAGACAGTTCGGTCCCTATCTGCCGTGGGCGTTTGAGAATTGAAGAGGGCTGCTCCTAGTACGAGAGGACCGGAGTGGACGAACCGCTGGTGTTCGGGTTGTTATGCCAATAGCATTGCCCGGTAGCTACGTTCGGAACTGATAACCGCTGAAAGCATCTAAGCGGGAAGCAGGCTTTGAGATGAGTTCTCACTGGAGCTTTAAGCTCCCTAAAGGGTCGTTGGAGACTACAACGTTGATAGGTTGGGTGTGGAAGTGCTGCGAGGCATTGAGCTAACCAATACTAATTACCCGTGAGGCTTAACCATACAACACCCAAGTGGTTTTAAAGATTGTAGGTAAGTTTGACAGAATACTTCACGCACACAGTGAATTGAATAAGACATGTATTTATATCGTCGATAAAAACGTTCAT
>NZ_BAAJLZ010000019.1:0-1742 GCF_057537295.1 Colwellia meonggei | reverse complement strand
AAATTAGTATTATTTAATCTTCGGATTGAATGGTACGTTTTATGTAGTTACTTAGTTCCTAGTCGGGATTAAGTGACACGACAGAATTCATTGAGCAGCTAGCTTGTCTAGCACAAACGATTTTTAATTGAAGAGTTTGATCATGGCTCAGATTGAACGCTGGCGGCAGGCTTAACACATGCAAGTCGAGCGGAAACGAGAATAGCTTGCTATTCGGCGTCGAGCGGCGGACGGGTGAGTAATGCTTGGGAATATGCCTTGAGGTGGGGGACAACAGTTGGAAACGACTGCTAATACCGCATAATGTCTACGGACCAAAGGAGGGGATCTTCGGACCTTTCGCCTTTAGATTAGCCCAAGTGAGATTAGCTAGATGGTGGGGTAATGGCCTACCATGGCGACGATCTCTAGCTGGTTTGAGAGGATGATCAGCCACACTGGGACTGAGACACGGCCCAGACTCCTACGGGAGGCAGCAGTGGGGAATATTGCACAATGGGCGAAAGCCTGATGCAGCCATGCCGCGTGTGTGAAGAAGGCCTTCGGGTTGTAAAGCACTTTCAGCGAGGAGGAAAGGGATGTAGTTAATAACTGCATTCTGTGACGTTACTCGCAGAAGAAGCACCGGCTAACTTCGTGCCAGCAGCCGCGGTAATACGAGGGGTGCAAGCGTTAATCGGAATTACTGGGCGTAAAGCGTGCGTAGGTGGTTTGTTAAGCAAGATGTGAAAGCCCCGGGCTCAACCTGGGAACTGCATTTTGAACTGGCAGGCTAGAGTATTGTAGAGGGTAGTGGAATTTCCAGTGTAGCGGTGAAATGCGTAGAGATTGGAAGGAACATCAGTGGCGAAGGCGGCTACCTGGACAAATACTGACACTGAGGCACGAAAGCGTGGGGAGCAAACAGGATTAGATACCCTGGTAGTCCACGCCGTAAACGATGTCAACTAGCCGTCTGTAGCCTTGAGCTGTGGGTGGCGTAGCTAACGCGCTAAGTTGACCGCCTGGGGAGTACGGCCGCAAGGTTAAAACTCAAATGAATTGACGGGGGCCCGCACAAGCGGTGGAGCATGTGGTTTAATTCGATGCAACGCGAAGAACCTTACCATCCCTTGACATCCAGAGAATTTTCTAGAGATAGATTAGTGCCTTCGGGAACTCTGTGACAGGTGCTGCATGGCTGTCGTCAGCTCGTGTTGTGAAATGTTGGGTTAAGTCCCGCAACGAGCGCAACCCCTATCCTTATTTGCCAGCGCGTAATGGCGGGAACTCTAAGGAGACTGCCGGTGATAAACCGGAGGAAGGTGGGGACGACGTCAAGTCATCATGGCCCTTACGGGATGGGCTACACACGTGCTACAATGGCGTATACAGAGGGCAGCAATACCGCGAGGTGGAGCGAATCCCACAAAGTACGTCGTAGTCCGGATCGGAGTCTGCAACTCGACTCCGTGAAGTCGGAATCGCTAGTAATCGTAGATCAGAATGCTACGGTGAATACGTTCCCGGGCCTTGTACACACCGCCCGTCACACCATGGGAGTGGGTTGCAAAAGAAGTGGCTAGTTTAACCTTCGGGAGGACGGTCACCACTTTGTGATTCATGACTGGGGTGAAGTCGTAACAAGGTAACCCTAGGGGAACCTGGGGTTGGATCACCTCCTTATCTTGAAGTAAAACAATGCAATGGAGCTTCGGCTCACGAGTGTCTACACAAATTACATGATAACGAATTAGAAGAAG
>NZ_BAAJLZ010000018.1:0-5262 GCF_057537295.1 Colwellia meonggei | reverse complement strand
TTTCGTGGCTGCCCGACCGCAGAAAACAAGAATTCCCACGCAGCGCGACACACCAAACCATGAATTTTTGAGCCACTTAAATATATAGTGACTTTGCCACCAAACCTAACTTGGCGAAAAACTGTTGAGCCAAAAGCTAAAACAGCATTATTGGTAAATAAGTTACCAAAACAAAGAGTCGGCAACAAGCTCCCTAACCTTTGTAAAGCACCAGCCGAAAACATTAAATTTAATAGAATTTGCGGCTGACGCATAACGCCCTGTTAAGGGGCTTATAATAGTTGGCTAAAATTGTGAGCGAAGCGAAACCAGCCAACTGTTAGAAGTCCCGCTTGAACAGCTTGTTATGTGTCTGATTTACCAAGCCTATATTGTTCTATACTACCAGCGACAAAACAAATGCCAACATAAAACCAAACGGTGCTTGCTACTATTTGCCAAGTATCTAAACCTGAAGGCGTTACAAATGTAGGAACTGCAATTAGACCACGTAATAAGCAAAGCGCTGCAATGGTAATTAAAGCTGATTTGAGCAGAGGAACTTTGCGAATTAAACCAACCGCTGAAAAAGCAAAAATAGTACAAGCAAACATTAAACTTGCAACGATTATTGTGCCAATTGGAGCAAGTAAAGTTCCTTGAACCGCAGAGTCGATAACTTGTTGAGGTGCCCGAGCAAATGCAAACCAACTAGGGCCGCCCAATATACAGAGTAGGTGCCAGATTGAAGAAGCAGAGGCTATAACACCTGCACTAATTAATAATTTGGATTGGATACTAAAACTCAATGCTAACTCCATTTTGCACTGGCACATAACGCCTACTTAAGCGGAAAAATATAGTTGGCTATAATGTTGAACGGAGTGAAAACAGCCAACTGTATTTTTTCCGTTTGAAGTTCTTGTTATATTTTGCTGCTAATACGGACTATTTACATTCGATTAAAAGAGTATATGAAACGACAAAACCATTAAACCAAGTATTAGAGTTTATAGAAATCAACTCCCAACCGTCTTTACCAATCTCATCAAGTTGATTGTTAAGGGCATCTAAATCAACAGAACCAAACCCCATATATTTTCTTTTATTAAATTCTATCACTTTTCTCATTTGCCACACTCCTTGTTGATGAAAAATATAACGCCCATTTAAGGGGCTGAACACAGTTTGCTAAAATTGTGTAGCGAAGCGAAACCGAGCAAACTGTTAGCAGTCCCGCTTTAAATTCTTGTTATGTTTTTGAATTACCTTACTAAATACGAAGAACAATGTTAAGAATAAAAATAAATTTGAAAACACATTGTAATAACGCATACCAGCTAACGGCTGAAGTAGCACATTAAAAGTAGGCAGTTTATTTAATATAAAAAAAACAAAAACAGTAGCACCTAAATAGCTGTAAATATAAAGCCGTTGATGACCCAATTTATTAATTGAAATAGAGCAAATAAAAGTAAAAATTATAATTAATGGAAGCTGAAGCCAAATAATAAGTAGAACGGTTTCTAATGATTGATTTAGACCATTTTTGCCAAAGACAAAAGTTGTGAGGTCTGCGTAAAGCAACACCCAAGTTTCGTTTACAATAGTTAACCACTCACCATTTAAAAATATTGATGTAGCAATCCCTAAAATGATCACCAGAAATTTCAATGTTCACCATCCTTGAGAAAAACATAACGCCACGCTAAGCGGCAAAAAATTGTTGGCTAAAATAGTGAACGTAGTGAACAAAAGCCAACTGTTTTTTGTCCGTTCTTGAGCGCCTTGTTAGGTGTATATTACACCAATACTAAGAACCTACATTTTCATTTGTTTTTATAAAAAGATGCATAAGAGCAAATAACATGAAATGGCAATCCTCTTTATTTACACCTGTAAAGTTTGCAATATAAGTGTGACTTGACGCTAATGGGTTTGTAGATATAACTATTTCACCAAAATCGTTACCTTTAATTTTTACAGGATAAATTGAGGTTGTTATACCTTTACCATGAGGCTTTAAGATCACAATATCATTTGATGAGTAAATAGAAAGCTCAATTGGAAAACTACCTAATAGTTTCTTGTTGAGTTTAACTTCCCTACTTTTAAAGCGTACAGGGGTGAATGAATTATTGTAAATGAATTCATCTTCGCTTTTTAATTTAAAGCCATTATCGTTAATTAGCTCATATTCACCACCAATGTTCGTTTCGAACTCATAGTGATTTCTTTTAAAAGCGTGACGCGTAATATTGATACTTGCACTATTCAATGAGGCTACCTCTGATTTCCTTATACACCTAACGCCACATTAAGCGGCTAATAACAGTTTGGCTAAAATAAGTGAGGCACGAACGGAAAGCCAACTGTTATAAGTCCGTTTGAATGCCTTGTTAGCAGTAAATTGCTGATTAGGACTCTTTTACGCATTTAAAACGAATTTCAGTTTTAGGAAAGTTGCCAAATATATAAGGGGGTTTTGCGTCAATAGTTTCTAAAACCTTAACAACTTTCTGTGATTTTTGACATTGCGCATATGCCTCTTTCATTGCTTCGGCTTTAAGAGTGCCCATGCCAGAAAAGCCTGTAGCCGCCTGACGAGAAACCATATAAGTTTCACCGCCCATTGGAATTATGCCAGAATTTTGTGCACAACCAGCCAAAAGAATAACTAACGATAAAATTGAATACTTCACGAGATGATAACTCCTTTTACTGCTAACGCCTTGCTAAGAGGCGAGTAATAGTTGGCTTAAAATGTGAAGCGAAGCGGAACCGAGCCAACTGTTACGAGTCCTGCTTGAGCAACTTGTTAGGTGTTACCTTCACCAATCAATTTATTACCCTTTACACCAAGGTTACAGTAAAAACCGATAGTATAAATATCAGAACCTTTAATCACTTCCCAATCACTAGATTGATGAATAGGCATGTGAAGCATAACAGAAGATTCCGTATCAAAAAGATTGAGATTAATTTGAAATATTTTACGATGAACCTTTGCCGGATCATCTATAACTTCATGGATCGACGATAGTAGTTCATTTTCAAATTTATAACACCCATCTTCAGCATTGATTGCAAACGATGCGTAAAGCTTATTGTAGGCATACAGCCTTAAATGCACTTGCATGTAACCTAAATCTATACCTTCCATTTGCCCCGACACTATAAGTACACCTAACGCCTTACTAAAGGGCGCATAAATGCTTGGCTAAAATTAGCGACGAAGGAGCGCAAGCCAAGCGTTTTGCGTCCTTTTGAGTAACTTGTTAGCAGTACTTACCACCATTTGTCGAGCAACTGAATTCTGTTGTGAATTTCTGTTAACTCTGTTGCGTAACCTTTGGTTCTAAGTGTGAATGAACCAACTCCTAGGCTATCTTTACATTGAATTACCGTAATTAATTCTGAACCTGATTTTGAAAATGATATGAGTGGGTTCTCGCTCAAATCCCTTAATGTCACAGAGCCAGAATCTTGTTCTATCAATTGAAATATTGACTCTTCAAACCAATCCCAAACTTTACACTCGAACCAACATTCTTTTGCTGTAAAGTCAGCTTTTTGGTAAGGCATATTCCATGACACAATTATATCGAACGCAATTGATGGCAAGTGATCTTCTACACCCGAAACATCAAGTTGTAATTCGAGTTCATTGTTACGGATAAGATGGAACATACTTTCCTTGTACTGCTAACAGCTTATTAGTAGGAATTAGGTTCACTTTCTACAAGTGTCCTAAAATCCACTTTGTTAAAATATATACTTACGCTATTTCTTTTATTCCAAAGAATCAATAACTAATCTTAAAAATCAAACATATCTTGTGTGAAAGCAGGAAAAATGCACACTTTCTTTTGTGGAAAGGAGGAAATAAGGCTTTCTGTATATAAATACAGTGGCATTTATAGATAAAGGATTTTTATTTCTTTGTTATTTCTAACGTACAGAGCAGGCAAAGGTTAAGCAGAATACTTTACATTAAATCTAATTCGATATTGAACATAGCATTAAATATCGGTGTACTAAATAAAGTACACCGATTACAAGTGTTCAAAAATACAAATTCAGATTGCTCAAGTTTCTACGCCTCTACATGACTTGGTTCTTCAAGGTCATTAGTATAAAAAGCGGCATAACCAAGCGTGCAGAGTGAGAAGTATATTGTTAGCAGTACAAATGTGGTGCTAAAAACAATATGGGCAGATGACATTATTGAATTCACTGAAAAATAACAAAACAAAACAGCTAACGGTAAACTGATAACCGCTTTAAACAAATTTTGATTTTTAATAAAATTATCAGCCTCGCCTGAACTAAGCTCGTTTGTATAGTATGCACCGTAAGCAAGAGTACTGATGAAAAAAAACAATGTCATTAGTACATAGATTACTTTAAACAAAATAAGCCCTGACGACATCAAAAAATTTTCTGCAAATAACACTAATAAAATAGCTATTGGTGCGCAAAATAAGGTTCTAAATAAATTTTCGTTATCTACTATTACATCATTGTTAACTTTACCCATTCAACTTCCCCTACAAAAAATATTAATTATTATTGTTAAATTGATAGCATCAATTTTTTTATTGTTGTTTATTTAACCACTACCAGCAACAATTTAAAACTAAAACTTAGGTTTTTTAATATGTTAATAAGTTAGTTATCAATTCATAAGGTTAACTAGCACCATTACGGTATGCCCCAACCCATCATAATACGTCACTAAAATTCAACTTTAATGCTGTAACTAAAACACTTAATAAGTCCAATTGAGCTCCTACGTACGAATTATCATTTTGTGATAAAGATGAAACAAAGTTTGAAATCTGTTTCAAGTACTTTGCTACAAGCCCTAACACTTGTTTAGTTTTTTAAATTCCACAAAAGCGAAAAGCCCGTTACTGTTGTTATGGGCTTTTCTAAATATGATGGTGAGCTAAGAACTTGAATACTACAAAAAGAAATAGCACCGCAAACCCTAGGTTTGTATTTTATAACTCTGAAAAGCAAAAACCCGCTAACCTTTCAATTAGCGGGCTCCTTTAATATGGTGTGAGATAGAGATTTGAACTCTACCAATAGATATTGTGCGACAAACCTAAAATTTTCTTTATTTCAAGTAGCAAAAAGCCCGTCACTAACATAACGGGCTTTTCTTAATATGGCAGTGAGATAGAGATTTGAACTCTACCAACAGGTACTGCGCTACAAACCCTAATTGTTTTTAAACATACAGAAAGCAAAAAACCCGTCACTTACGTAACGGGT
>NZ_BAAJLZ010000017.1:0-18223 GCF_057537295.1 Colwellia meonggei | reverse complement strand
AAATTTATCGAAGTAATTTAAATGATTATTATAGAAGTGAGCTTTGGGTAAGTGACTCAATTCGGTGTTAATGTAAGCGCTGGAGTGCTTCGAGTTACGTTCCTAATGTTTTAAATTGGTCTCTAGCTATAGTTCTTATTAAATAGTGGGGCTTACCATTTTTAATACTTAAAGAGCGCGCCTTATTTTGCTTATTTATGATTAGCTACAACCAGAAAGTAGTTTATAAAAGCCCATTTCGTAACCAAAAAGGCTTGTTTCTAAACCACAGAGTCATAATAAGCTTTTCACCTTCGATAACGGTATTACCTCGATGAATGCTACTGGTTTCTCTTTTACCTTGTTCGTTAGTATTATTGAAAATAAGTACTTTACCAACTTCCGGTTTAACCGATAAGAATGGTTCTTTAAACTCTGTTTCACCACCTGAAAAATCTTCGTTAAAATAGAAAATTGCGGTTTTGTTTCTTTGCCCAAACTGTTCAATATGACTTTCTATTTCTCTCGTATGCGGAAATATATGGTCATAATGCCACTTATAATACTGTCCGCTTTTATAGCTTAAAATTACTGGAGGTTCGGCGAAAATTATTGGTTCATTTGCTGCTTTAGCGATTGAGTATTCTAGCAGGGCCAGTGCCATAGAGGTATTTGGTAGCGGTGTAGGGAAGTGGGCGTTATTTCTGATGCTTTCGTCTTTACTATTATTTCCTTCACCTCCAAATAATGAAACGTCTTTGAGATTAGGTATACAGGTTTCGAGTATGTCATTTATTTGGGCTTTAGAAACCATTAAATTAGTGGTGTATTTAGAGTCGTCCAGCGCTGTGCCTTCATACTCTAAGTTACTAAAATCTCTGAATCTATTGAGTAACTTTATTTGAGTTTCCTGACAAAAATCTGAGAAAATTTTTGTCGTATAATCGCTTAACTTTTTAATTTCATCAATTGCTGTGTTATTTTTGTTAACTAAACCTATTGAATTTAAGTAATCAGCCAGCACAAATAAAGCCGGTGTTTGCCACTTTAGGTTAGCCGCTATTGCCATTGCCAGCTCTTTAAATGAGCATTCACTTCTAATGGCGTGAACTAGCCATTGGTTCGAAAAATCAGAGCTTTGTTTAGCTAAATCTAAGATGGCTTGATGATCTAGTTTACCAAAGTGTTTTAATTCAAGTGCTTTTAGGAAATTCATAGTATCAATTGAAACATTGCCAATGTAGTTTAAAATATCCAAGATGGAGGTTAATTTCAAATACTATTCGTGATAACCATGCTAATTTTATCGCAACATTGTGTGAAAAAAAGATAACTAGCAAATAGTCCTTGAGTAAAATATTTTGCTTAGTATAATAGCGCCTCACTTCTAGAGTCTCTCTTAATTCCCAAGCAACTAAGAACCACTCGTTAAGTGTAAGTACAATTTGAAGGGGTATAGTTCCAATTGGTAGAACAGCGGTCTCCAAAACCGACGGTTGGGAGTTCGAATCTCTCTACCCCTGCCATCTTTTGAGTAAAGTGCGAACGTCTAAATTTCTTCGTGCTTTAAAATTTAATCTCGACAGCGTCGAGGTTGCTTAGTCTTAGATTAGACATGTAATTACAGGTAGTAGATATGAATGCAAGTACTGAACAAGAACCAAGTGGTTCACTCGATTTCTTAAAGTGGGGCGTTATCGTGCTGCTTTTAGCTGGCGCAGTAGTGGGTAATTACTTATTTGCTGAGCAGTCAGTACTTGTTCGTGCCTTAGCGGTAGTAGCAACTATTATTGTTGCAGGTCTTGTTGCTATGCAAACAGTAAAAGGTCGTAATGCTGTAGCATTTGCAAGAGAATCACGCACTGAAGTTCGTAAAGTAGTTTGGCCAACACGCCAAGAAGCGGTTCAAACGACAGGTATTGTATTAGTGGCCACATTGATTATGTCTTTACTACTTTGGGGATTGGACTCTGTTCTATTTTGGGTAGTAGGATTAATTACTGGCTTAAAAGTAGGTTAAAGGTAATATCATGACTGAAGAAATCACAAACTCAGAGTCGCTTGAAGAAACAAGCAAACCAAAATTGCGTTGGTATGTTGTACAAGCATTTTCAGGTTATGAAGGTCGAGTTCAAAAAACATTAGCTGAGCATATTGAAATTCATAGCTTGCAAGATAAGTTTGGTGAAATTTTAGTGCCAACTGAAGAAGTAATTGAAATGCGTGCTGGCCAAAAACGTAAAAGTGCCCGTAAATTTTTCCCTGGCTATGTATTAGTACAAATGGCGATGGATGAAGAAGCATGGCATTTGGTTAAGTCTGTACCACGTGTACTAGGCTTTATCGGTGGTACTTCTGATCGCCCTGCGCCAATTACGCAAAAAGAAGCTGATCGTATATTACAACGCCTTGAAGATACTGATAAGCCGAAACCTAAAACATTGTTTGAACCAGGTGAAGTGGTTCGTGTTATCGACGGTCCATTTGCTGACTTTAATGGTGTTGTTGAAGAGCTTGATTACGAGAAGAATCGCATTAAAGTTTCAGTGCTTATTTTCGGTCGCTCAACGCCTGTTGATTTAGAGTTTGGTCAAGTAGAAAAAGGCTAGTTAATATTTTCCTTTGAAAAACCAGAGTTGATACTCTGGTTTTTTTATGTCTGAAATTTGTCACTAAAGTCTCCGGCATAGTATGCTTGGCCATTCATTTTAAGTTCAAATCGTTTGAGACAAAAAAAATTATGCAGCAATATCGCTGGCAAATAGTAAAATCGTGGCCAAGACTCGTTACATTCACTTTAATTTCTGCTGTAATGATAATTGCTGCTATTGCATCTTTTGATTGGTCTGGTGAATATTCAGGTTTTTTTGTGCTGGGTATCTTAGGCGCGATAACGGCAAATGCTACGGGTGCCGGTGGTGGTGTTGTTTTCGTGCCTTCGTTTCGATTACTTGGCTTACCAAGTGATGTGATTATTGCAACCAGTTTTGCCATTCAAAGTTGTGGTATGGCAGTAGGAAGCCTCTCTTGGCTATGGTTTTATCGCAGACAAAATTCACTTTCGCAATTGGCGCATGTGCTGAAAGTAAGTGTACCTTTTTCTATATTAGGCTTGTGGTTAGTGCAATACGCACCAATTCAAGCAGCTACTTCTGTTGATAATATCTTTAATATTTTCTCCTCTATTTTTGGAGTTGTTGTATTGTGCCATTGTGTTTTGGTGAAGCAGTGTACATATAAAAATGAGCGTCATAAGTTGCAACAAGGTGAGCAGGCTATTGTTGCGATTTGTAGCTTTTTAGGCGGCATCATAACAGCATGGATATCGGTTGGTGTTGGTGAAATTATCGCCGTCGTTTTATTGCTGCAGGGATTTTCTATCATGTTTTCCGTTGCCGCTGGGGTTATTGTTTCCTGCCTAACGGTTTGGGCTGGCTTGCCTTACTTTTGGTCAGGTACGGCAATTCATGTTGACATCTTGATGTTTGCTATTCCTGGCGCAATCGTTGGTGCATTCTTAGCGAGATTTATCGCTCAGGCACTAGGCGCAAAGCCGTTGAAATTCTTTTTGGGTAGTTGGATTCTTTTTGTTGGTTTGTATGGATTGCTAAATTAAATGAACTTAACGTTGTTTTTTTAAACAAAATATAGCTTATGCCTTGCGTTTTAATTGCTGAATAATATATAATCCGCTGCCGATTTTATCTTGCTAGAGGTAAAATCGATTTTTGTTAACGGGGAGCTGATTTTAATATTAGCGTTTGAACCCATACTAAAGGTATTAAAACCATGGCTAAAAAAGTCACAGCTTTAATCAAGCTACAAGTTGCTGCTGGTGCAGCAAACCCGTCACCACCAGTTGGTCCTGCACTAGGTCAACACGGTGTGAACATCATGGAATTCTGTAAAGCGTTTAACGCAAAAACAGATTCTTTAGAAAAGGGCGCTCCAGTTCCTGTAGTAATTACAGTATATGCTGACCGTTCTTTCACATTTGATACAAAAACACCACCTGCTTCTTACTTACTTAAGAAAGCGGCTGGTATCAAGAGCGGTTCAGGTCGTCCTAACACTGAAAAAGTTGGTACTGTTACTACAGCACAACTTGAAGAAATCGTTAAGATGAAAGAACCAGATCTTACTGCTGGCTCGATGGAAGCTGCAGTGCGTACAATTGCGGGTTCTGCTCGTTCAATGGGTTTAGTGGTAGAGGACTAATCAATGGCTAAATTATCAAAACGCGCTCGTCTTATCCGTGAAAAAGTAGACGTATTAAAAGAATATGACATCAACGAAGCGATTTCTTTATTAAAAGAATTAGCTACTGCTAACTTTCGTGAAAGTGTAGACGTTGCTGTTAACCTTGGCATTGATGCTCGTAAATCAGATCAAAACGTACGTGGTGCGACTGTATTACCACACGGTACTGGTCGTGATGTTCGTGTTGCTGTATTTACACAAGGCGCAAACGCAGAGAAAGCTAAAGAAGCTGGTGCTGACGTTGTAGGTATGGAAGATTTAGCAGAACAAGTTAAAGCCGGTAACATGGACTTTGACGTGGTAATTGCTACTCCAGATGCTATGCGTGTTGTAGGTCAACTAGGTCAAATCTTAGGCCCTCGTGGTTTAATGCCTAACCCTAAAGTTGGCACAGTAACTCCTGACGTTACTACAGCAGTTAACAATGCTAAAGCGGGTCAAATCCGCTACCGCAATGACAAAAACGGTATCATCCATACTACTATCGGTAAGGCTGATTTCGAAGATGCTAAATTGCAACAAAACCTTGAAGCATTATTGGAAGCGCTTAAGAAAGCAAAACCAGCTAACGCTAAAGGTCAGTTTATTAAGAAAATTTCTGTATCAACTACTATGGGGGCCGGTGTTTCGGTAAACCAAGCTAGCTTGACACTTTAATTTTCTGTAAAGCATCGGTTTTCGATACTTTACAAGGGCGAAATTGTAGACTATAATTTCGCCCCTTAAATTTTGGTAGGTGTTGTCTATTCATTAGCATTTATTTGCTTGAGACAACCCCGTCAAAGACCGTAGGAGCCGATATGATTCTTCATAAAAAGCTTAATTTTTCCTACGTAGATGGTGATTACCCAGTATTTCCTAATTCTGGTCCTCGCCGTAACGGCCTAAGCTAATATTTATTAGTTTAGGGATAGTAAATACCGGTTTTTTATTGCCGGTGAACCAGGAGTAAAGCCAATGGCTATCAATCTTGATGACAAAAAAGCAATTGTTGCTGAAGTTCAAGACGCTGCCAAAGGCGCTCAGTCAGCTGTAATCGCGGATTCACGCGGTGTTACAGTTGAAGCAATTACTGTTTTACGTAAGCAAGCTCGTGAAAATGGTGTATGGATGAAAGTTATCCGTAACACATTAGCACGTCGTGCATTACAAGGTTCTGACTTCGAATGTGTTTCTGACACATTAGTTGGTCCATCACTAATTGCATTTTCAAACGAGCATCCAGGTGCAGCAGCGCGTTTATTCACTGACTTCGCTAAAACTAACGAAGAATTTGAAGTAAAAGCAGCAGCATTTGAAGGTAATGCAGTAGACGTAAATATGTTAGCTAAGCTACCAACTTACGACGAAGCAATTGCACGTTTAATGAGCGCTATGAAAGAAGCATCTGCTGGCAAACTTTGCCGCACGATTGCTGCAGTACGCGATCAGAAAGAGCAAGAAGCTGCTTAATAATTGTTTACCTCTTACTAATAAGAGCACAATTCGCACTTTTTGTATTTATAGTTATTTATAACAGTCATAGAGACTGTTACTTAAAACAGGAAATTTAAAATGTCTATTTCTAAAGACGATATCCTAAATGCTATTGCTGAAATGTCAGTAATGGACGTAGTTGAACTAATCGAAGCAATGGAAGAGAAGTTCGGCGTATCTGCAGCTGCTGCAGTTGCTGTTGCTGGCGGTGACGCTGGTGGTGCTGCTGAAGAGCAAACTGAATTCGACGTAATCTTAACTGGTTTCGGTGAGAAGAAAGTTGCAGTAATCAAAGCCGTTCGTGGCGCTACAGGTCTTGGCTTAAAAGAAGCTAAAGACTTAGTTGAATCAGCTCCTAAAGCACTTAAAGAAGGTGTTGAAAAAGCTGAAGCTGAAGAACTTAAGAAAGCTCTTGAAGAAGCAGGTGCTTCTGTTGAGATCAAATAATCTGTTTTTAAACAGATTATTTGCCTGAAAAGGCAATGGCTGGTGATTTAAACGTCACCGGCCTTTTTGCGCTAAAGAAAGTGGTTTTTTTTTGAACCAAAACAGTGCATTATTTGATGCTTAGATTATTCTAAAGTATCACTGCAATATCCTGTCTGATACCAATTGGATTAGATAATAGCCAAATTACACAACGTAAATTGCGCCATTATTTAAATCCAATTGGTATTTTAAGGCAGATTCGGCCATAACCAGCAAGCTGAGGAACCCCATGGTTTACTCTTACTCTGAAAAGAAACGTATTCGTAAGGACTTTGGTAAAAGTGCACAAGTAATGGATTACCCATTCTTGTTATCAATCCAACTCGAATCTTTCCGTAAGTTTATTGATATTGATCCAACAGGTGAAACAGGCCTAGAGGCTGCGTTTCGTTCTATTTTTCCAATTAAAGCCTATTCTGGTAGTTCAGAATTACAATTTGTAAGTTACCGCTTGGGCGAGCCGTTATTTGATGTTAAAGAATGTCAAATTCGCGGAGTTACTTATTCTGCACCGTTACGCGTGAAGTTGCGTTTAGTTGTTTATGATAAAGAAGCAGCAGCGGGCACAGTTAAAGATATCAAAGAACAAGAAGTATACATGGGCGAAATCCCATTAATGACTGACAATGGTACATTTGTCATTAATGGTACAGAGCGTGTTATTGTTTCTCAATTACATCGTTCTCCTGGTGTGTTTTTCGATCACGATAAAGGTAAAACACACTCTTCAGGTAAAGTGTTATATAACGCACGCGTTATTCCTTACCGTGGTTCTTGGTTGGATTTTGAATTTGATCCAAAAGATAATTTATTCGTACGTATTGACCGTCGTCGTAAATTACCAGCGTCGATCATTTTACGTGCCTTAGAATACTCGACTGAAGAAATTCTAGCGATTTTCTACGATACAACAAATTTTGAAATTAAAGGCGATAAGCTAGTAATGGATTTAATTCCAGAACGCTTACGTGGTGAAACGGCAACGTTTGACGTAAAACTTCCAAATGGTGATGTTTTAGTTGAGCAAGGTCGTCGTATTACCGCTCGTCATATCCGTACCTTATCAAAAGAAAAAATTGATACTTTAGAAGTACCAGCAGAATACATTGTTGGTAAAGTACTTTCTAAAGCGTATATTGATGAGTCTACTGGTGAAGTTATTGCTGATGCCAATGCTGAAATCACCTTAGAATTATTGGCTGAATTAAGCCAAGCAGGTCATAAAGTACTTTCTACTTTATATATGAACGAATTTGATGTTGGTTCATACATGTCTGATACCTTACGCGTAGATAGCTCAACTAACCGCTTAGAAGCGCTAGTTGAAATTTACCGTATGATGCGTCCGGGCGAGCCGCCAACAAAAGATGCAGCAGATACGTTATTTAATAACTTATTCTTCTCTCTTGAGCGTTATGACTTATCGACTGTTGGTCGTATGAAGTTCAACCGTCGTGTTGGCAATGCTGACTCGGTAGGTGATGGTATATTATCTAACGACGATATTATTTCAGTAATGAAAACCTTAATCGCTATTCGTGACGGTAAAGGTGAAGTTGATGATATCGATCACTTAGGTAACCGTCGTATACGTTCAGTAGGTGAAATGGCAGAAAACCAATTCCGTGTTGGTCTAGTACGTGTTGAACGTGCTGTTCGTGAACGTTTAAGTCTTGGTGATTTAGACGCGATTATGCCGCAAGATTTAATTAACGCTAAGCCAATTTCAGCTGCCGTTAAAGAATTCTTCGGTTCTTCACAGTTATCGCAATTTATGGACCAAAACAACCCGCTTTCAGAAGTAACGCATAAGCGTCGTATTTCTGCTTTAGGCCCGGGTGGTTTAACACGTGAACGTGCTGGTTTCGAAGTACGTGACGTACATCCAACTCACTACGGTCGTGTTTGTCCAATTGAAACGCCGGAAGGTCCAAACATTGGTTTGATCAATTCGCTTTCATGTTACGCGCGTACTAATGATTACGGTTTCTTAGAAACCCCTTATCGTAAAATTGTTGATGGTTATGTAACTGACGAAGTTGATTATTTATCAGCAATTGAAGAAGGTAACTTTGTTATCGCACAAACAACGGCTGATGTTGATGGCTTAGTACCTTGTCGTCATAAAAACGAATTTACTTTGATGTCTGCTGAGCAAGTTCAGTATATGGACGTATCACCACAACAAATCGTTTCTGTTGCTGCATCACTTATTCCGTTCCTAGAACACGATGATGCTAACCGTGCTTTGATGGGCTCGAACATGCAACGTCAGGCTGTACCTACACTGAAAGTGGATAAGCCACTTGTTGGTACTGGCATGGAAAAAATTGTTGCTGTTGACTCTGGTGTAACGGTTGTTGCTAAACGTGGTGGTGTTGTTGATTACGTAGATGCATCTCGTATCGTTGTTAAAGTTAATGAAAATGAAATGGTAGCTGGTGAAGCTGGTATTGATATTTACAACTTAACAAAGTACACGCGTTCTAACCAAAACACTTGTATTAACCAACGTCCATTGTGTCGTATGGCTGAGCCAGTAGTTCGTGGTGATGTTTTAGCTGATGGTCCGTCTACAGATATGGGTGAATTGGCACTTGGCCAAAACATGCGTATCGCGTTTATGCCTTGGAATGGTTACAACTTTGAGGATTCAATGTTGTTATCTGAGCGTGTTGCTCAAGAAGACCGTTTCACGACTATTCATATTCAAGAATTAAGCTGTATTGCTCGTGATACTAAGCTAGGTAGTGAAGAGATCACTGCTGATATTCCAAATGTTGGTGAATCTGCATTATCTAAATTAGATGAAGCAGGTGTTGTTTACATTGGTGCTGAAGTTAACGGTGGCGATATCTTAGTAGGTAAAGTAACACCTAAAGGTGAAACGCAACTTACGCCAGAAGAAAAGCTTTTACGTGCTATCTTCGGTGAAAAAGCAGCTGACGTTAAAGACAGTTCGTTACGTGTACCTAACTCAGTATCAGGTACCATCATCGACGTTCAAATCTTTACTCGCGACGGTGTTGAAAAAGATGCTCGTGCAGTAGAAATTGAAGAAATGCAACTTAAACAAGTTAAGAAAGACTTGGGTGATGAGTTCAGCATTTTAGAAGATGGTATTTATGCTCGTGCTAAGAAATTATTGTTAGCGTCTGGTTTAAATGAGTCTGATCTTAACAGCATGTCTCGTGACAAGTGGTTAGTACAGAACCTAGCTGATGAAGGTCAGCAGTCTGAACTTGAACAAATTGCTGAACAATATGACGCAATTAAAGCTGACTTCGATAAAAAGTATGAAGTTAAGCGTCGTAAGATCACACAAGGTGATGACTTAGCACCAGGTGTTCTTAAAATTGTTAAAGTTTACTTAGCTGTTAAACGCCGTATTCAACCAGGTGATAAAATGGCTGGTCGTCACGGTAACAAAGGTGTTATTTCAAACGTAGTACCTGTTGAAGATATGCCTTACGATGAACACGGTGTACCGGTTGATGTTGTACTTAACCCGTTGGGTGTACCATCACGTATGAACATCGGTCAGATCCTAGAAACACATTTAGGTATGGCTGCTCGTGGTATTGGTGAAAAAATTAACCGTATGTTGCAAGCTCAACAAGAAATTCACAAATTACGTGAATTCTTAAAAGAAGTTTACAACTTAGGTGAGTCGCGCCAAGACGTTGATATTGATTCATTCTCTGATGATGAGATTATGCGTTTAGCAGGTAACTTACGTGCCGGTCTTCCAATTGCTACACCAGTATTTGACGGTGCGAGCGAGCGTGAGATTAAAGACTTATTCAAACTAGCTGATATGCCAGAAAGTGGTCAGTTTACTCTTACAGATG
Organism: Colwellia meonggei; assembly: GCF_057537295.1. Lineage (NCBI taxonomy): Bacteria > Pseudomonadati > Pseudomonadota > Gammaproteobacteria > Alteromonadales > Colwelliaceae > Colwellia > Colwellia meonggei. The sequence continues at coordinate 8,168 of NZ_BAAJLZ010000017.1, read as the reverse complement.
GCCGTACTGGTCGTGAGTTTGAACGTCCAGTAACTGTTGGTTACATGTACATGTTAAAACTAAACCATTTAGTTGATGACAAGATGCATGCACGTTCAACTGGTTCATACAGCCTTGTAACGCAACAACCATTAGGTGGTAAAGCTCAGTTTGGTGGTCAGCGTTTCGGTGAGATGGAAGTATGGGCATTAGAAGCATACGGTGCTGCTTATACCCTACAAGAAATGCTTACTGTTAAGTCTGATGATGTAAACGGTCGTACTAAGATGTATAAGAACTTAGTAGACGGTGATCACAGAATGGAACCAGGTATTCCTGAGTCATTCAACGTATTGTTGAAAGAGATTCGCTCGTTGGGTATCAACATCGAATTGGATCAGGAATAGGCTACCTAAAGCTACATTGCTGACTTTGAGTGAATACTTAAAGTCAGTACAGGGAAAGAGCAGATGGCTGCTCTTTCCGGTATTTAACTCCGACAGGAGATAGAGTGTGAAAGATTTACTTAAGTTTCTTAAGCAACAAAATCAAACTGAAGAGTTCGATGGTATTCGCATCGGACTAGCTTCACCTGACATGATTCGTTCATGGTCATTTGGTGAAGTAAAGAAACCTGAGACGATTAACTATCGTACTTTTAAGCCAGAACGTGATGGTTTGTTCTGTGCGCGTATTTTTGGTCCAGTTAAAGACTACGAATGTCTTTGTGGCAAATACAAACGCCTTAAGCACCGTGGTGTAATTTGTGAAAAATGTGGCGTTGAAGTTACATTAACTAAAGTTCGTCGTGACCGTATGGGTCATATCGAATTAGCAAGCCCAGTTGCTCATATTTGGTTCTTAAAGTCATTGCCATCTCGTATTGGTCTATTATTAGACATGACGCTACGTGATATTGAGCGTGTGCTTTACTTTGAATCTTATGTTGTTACCGAGCCTGGTATGACGACATTAGAGAAAAGCCAAATTCTAACGGAAGAAGAATATCTTGATGCGTTAGAAGAGCACGGTGATGAATTTGACGCCCTTATGGGTGCTGAAGCGGTTCTAGCTTTACTACAACAAATCGACCTTGACGGTGAAGTAGCGCAAATGCGTGAAGAATTACCTGAGATTGGTAGTGAAACTAAGCGTAAGAAAATTACAAAACGTTTAAAATTAATGGAAGCATTCGCAGCTTCAGGTAATAAGCCTGAGTGGATGATCATGAACGTTTTACCAATTTTACCACCAGATTTACGTCCATTAGTACCACTAGATGGCGGTCGTTTTGCGACTTCTGATCTTAACGATCTTTACCGTCGTGTTATTAACCGTAATAACCGTTTGAAACGTCTTCTAGATCTAGTTGCACCAGACATTATCGTACGTAACGAAAAACGTATGTTACAAGAATCTGTTGATGCACTTTTAGATAATGGTCGTCGTGGTCGTGCAATTACCGGTTCTAACAAGCGTCCTCTTAAATCTCTTGCCGATATGATCAAAGGTAAGCAAGGTCGTTTCCGTCAGAACTTACTAGGTAAACGTGTTGACTACTCTGGTCGTTCTGTTATTACCGTTGGTCCAACGTTACGTTTACACCAGTGTGGTTTACCTAAAAAAATGGCACTTGAGTTATTCAAGCCATTTATCTACGGTAAATTAGAAGCACGTGGCCTAGCGACTACAATTAAAGCAGCTAAGAAATTAGTTGAACGTGAAGGCGCTGAAGTTTGGGATGTACTTGATGAAGTAATCCGCGAACATCCGGTTATGCTTAACCGTGCACCGACTCTTCATAGACTAGGTATCCAAGCTTTTGAGCCAGTACTAATTGAAGGTAAAGCGATTCACTTGCATCCGTTAGTTTGTGCGGCATATAACGCCGATTTCGATGGTGACCAAATGGCGGTACACGTACCGTTGACAATCGAAGCACAAATGGAAGCACGTACGTTGATGATGTCAACGAACAACGTACTTTCACCAGCGAATGGTGACCCAATCATCGTACCATCACAGGATGTTGTATTAGGTTTATATTACCTAACACGTGATCGTGTAAATGGTTTAGGTGAAGGTATGGTATTTACCGACACTAAAGAAGCTGAAAAGGCATACCGCACAGGTGTTGCTGAACTTCATGCTCGCGTTAAAATTCGTATTACTGAACATATTCGTAATGATGAAGGTGAATTAGTTGCACATACTAATTTACGTGATACTACTGTTGGTCGTGCTATTTTATGGCAAGTTTGTCCTGAAGGTTTACCTTATGACTTAATTGACCAGCCGTTAGGTAAAAAACCAATTTCAAAACTGATTAACCATGCGTACCGTAATTTAGGTCTTAAAGATACTGTAATCTTTGCTGACCATATTATGTACACAGGTTTCCACTACGCGATGATCGCGGGTGCTTCAGTTGGTATTGACGATATGGTAATTCCAGATGCGAAATACACCATCATCGAAGATTCAGAAGAAGAAGTTAAAGAAATTCAAAGCCAGTTCGAGCAAGGTCTTGTAACAGCTGGTGAGAAATACAACAAGGTAATCGATATTTGGTCATCAGCGAACGAAAAAGTTTCGAAAGCGATGATGGATAACTTATCGAAAGAGACGATTATCAATCGTGACGGTGAGCCAGAAGAGCAAGACTCTTTCAACTCAATCTTTATGATGGCTGACTCGGGTGCTCGTGGTAGTGCCGCTCAGATTCGTCAGCTAGCGGGTATGCGTGGCTTGATGGCTAAACCAGATGGTTCAATCATTGAAACTCCGATCACAGCTAACTTCCGTGAAGGTTTGAACGTATTACAGTACTTCATATCAACTCACGGTGCGCGTAAAGGTTTGGCCGATACGGCATTGAAAACAGCTAACTCGGGTTACTTAACCCGTCGTCTTGTTGATGTTGCGCAAGATTTGGTTGTTACAGAACATGATTGTGGCACTGAAGACGGCCTACTAATGACACCATTGATTGAAGGTGGTGATGTTGTTGAGCCATTACGTGAACGTGTACTAGGTCGTGTTGTATGTGAAGACGTATTAATTCCAAATACTGATACTGTTTTATTACCACGTAATACGCTAATCGACGAAGCACTTTGTGACGTTATTGAAGAAAATTCAGTAGACCAGATCAAAGTACGTTCAATCATTACTTGTGAAACTGACTTTGGTATTTGTGCTCATTGTTACGGTCGTGACTTAGCACGTGGTCATATGATCAACCAAGGTGAAGCAATTGGTGTTGTAGCTGCACAGTCAATTGGTGAGCCGGGTACACAGCTTACAATGCGTACGTTCCACATTGGTGGTGCTGCATCTCGAGCTTCTGCTGAAAACTCAGTACAAGTTAAGAATACTGGTACACTTAAGCTTCAAAATGCGAAGTTTGTAACGAACTCCGAAGATCACTTAGTCATTACCTCTCGTTCATCAGAACTAACCGTTATTGATGAACTAGGTCGTGAGAAAGAGCGTTATAAAGTGCCATACGGTACTATTCTTTCTAAGAAAGATGGTGAAGCTATTACTTCAGGCGATATCATTGCTAATTGGGATCCGCATACGCATCCAATTATCACTGAGGTAGCTGGTAAGGTTCAATTTGTAGAGCTTGTTGATGGCGTAACTATGGTTCGTCAAACGGATGAACTAACAGGTTTATCTAGCATTGTTGTAACAGAAGCGGGTCAACGTAACTCAGCGGGTAAAGAAATGCGCCCTATGGTTAAACTAGTTGATGCTAAAGGCAATGATGTGATGATTGCTGGTACTGAAATACCTGCACAATACTTCTTACCAGGTAACGCAATTGTTAACCTTGAAGATGGTGCAGAAGTAAATATCGGTGACGCATTAGCACGTATTCCTCAAGAGTCTTCAAAAACTCGTGATATTACCGGTGGTCTTCCACGTGTTGCTGACTTATTTGAAGCACGTAAGCCTAAGCTTCCAGCTATCTTAGCTGAGAAAACAGGTATTATCGGTTTCGGTAAAGAAACAAAAGGTAAAGTACGTTTACTTATCACTCAACCAAGTGGTGAAGTATACGAAGAGATGATCCCTAAAATGCGTCAATTAAACGTGTTTGAAGGTGAATCTGTACTGAAGGGTGAAGTTATTGCCGACGGTCCAGAATCTCCACACGATATCTTACGTCTACGTGGTGTTGCTCCAGTTGCTAACTACATTGTTAACGAAGTACAAGAAGTATACCGTTTACAAGGTGTTAAAATTAACGATAAGCACATCGAAGTTATCGTTCGTCAAATGATCCGCAAGTGTGAGATTTTAGACGCTGGTGATTCTGAGTTCTTGAAAGGCGAAATCCTTGAAGTTGCTCGAGTTAACATCGCTAACCGTGAACTAGAAGCTGAAGGTAAGCAACCAGCTGAATACGAAATGCAAATGATGGGTATTACCAAAGCATCATTAGCGACTGAGTCATTCATCTCAGCAGCATCTTTCCAAGAAACAACACGTGTACTTACTGAAGCAGCCGTTGCTGGTAAGAAAGATACGTTACGTGGCTTGAAAGAAAACGTTATTGTGGGTCGCTTAATTCCGGCAGGTACGGGTTACGCTTACCATCAAGAACGTGCAAAAGCCAAGAATGCTGTTCCTGAGGAAGAAGTAACAGTATCAGCTGATGAAGCTGCTCAAGCACTAACTGATGCATTAAATGCAGATATGTTAGGTGGCGAAGAGTAACGCTTACATTAGCAAAAAATCGGTTTTAACCTGCCCAAGTTCACAATGTGCTTGACAGGTTAAAGCTTGACCTATAGAATTCCGCGACCCTATATTTTGTGCCCTTGTGTATGAAATTTAGAGTCGCGGATTTTCACGTTTATAAGGGTGTAAATTTCCCCATTGATTGGAATTTACACAAATTTAACTAATCGGAGCTATTTAATGGCAACTATTAACCAATTAGTACGTAAACCACGTGTGAAGCAAGTACAAAAAAGTAACGTTCCAGCGTTACAAGCTTGTCCACAACGTCGTGGCGTATGTACTCGTGTGTATACTACTACACCAAAGAAACCAAACTCGGCACTACGTAAAGTAGCTCGTGTTCGTTTAACTAACGGATTCGAAGTTACTTCTTACATCGGTGGTGAAGGTCACAACTTACAAGAGCATAGTGTTATCTTGATTCGTGGTGGTCGTGTTAAAGATTTACCAGGTGTGCGTTACCACACCGTTCGTGGCGCGCTTGACTGTTCAGGTGTTAGCGACAGAAGACAAGGCCGTTCTAAATACGGTGCTAAGCGACCTAAATCTTAAGTTTCCCTTTCTTAGCTATACAGCTAATGAATAGAAACGTTAAGTAAGGCCAAATAACATATTACATTTTGGGTTTATCCTGAATATAACGGAGAATTAAGATGCCAAGAAGACGCGTCGTAGGGCAACGTAAGATATTGCCAGATCCTAAGTTCCATAACGAACTTTTAGCAAAATTCATCAACATCCTTATGGTTGATGGTAAAAAATCTACTGCAGAAAAAATCGTATACGGTGCATTAGACATTTTGACTGAAAAGAACTCTGAAAAAACTCACCTTGAGTTATTCGAAACAGCATTAGACAACATTCGTCCACAAGTGGAAGTAAAGTCTCGTCGTGTTGGTGGTTCTACGTACCAAGTACCAGTTGAAGTTCGTCCAGTGCGTCGTAATGCACTAGCCATGCGTTGGTTAGTTGAAGCAGCTCGTAAACGTGGTGAAAAATCAATGGCTCAGCGCCTAGCTAACGAAATGCTAGATGCGTCTGACAGCAAAGGTTCAGCGGTTAAGAAACGTGAAGACGTTCACCGTATGGCTGAAGCTAACAAAGCATTCGCTCACTACCGTTGGTAGGCGCTATAGGTTAGCAAAAGCTGCTAACTTTTTAGTTGTAAGTGTAATGCCGTGGTTATCATCGAAGGCCAATATTGTCCTAAAGTGATAACCACAACTGTTTTATAATCTGAGTAAATGAGCTCAGAAAGAGGAAGAAATTGTGGCACGTATAACCCCTATTGAGCGTTACCGTAACATTGGTATTTGTGCTCATGTCGATGCCGGTAAAACGACAACAACAGAAAGGGTACTTTTCTATACTGGTCTTTCACATAAGATCGGTGAAGTTCATGATGGCGCAGCCACTATGGATTGGATGGAGCAAGAACAGGAGCGTGGTATTACTATTACCTCTGCTGCAACGACTTGTTTTTGGAAAGGGATGGAAGCACAATTTGAAGACCATCGTATCAATATAATTGACACCCCAGGTCACGTAGATTTTACTATTGAAGTAGAACGCTCATTACGTGTCTTAGATGGTGCTGTATTAGTACTATGTGGTTCTTCAGGAGTTCAACCACAAACTGAAACTGTTTGGCGTCAAATGGAAAAATACTCTGTTCCACGCTTAGTTTTTGTTAATAAGATGGACCGAACAGGCGCCAACTTTTTAACGGTTGTTGAGCAACTCAAATCTCGACTAGAAGCTAATGCAGTACCAATTCATTTAGCAATTGGTGCAGAAGATGACTTTGCTGGTGTTATCGACTTAATAAAAATGAAGGCCATTAACTGGAACGAAAGTGACCAGGGCATGACATTTACTTATGAAGATATCCCTGCAGATATGCAAGATGAAGCTGAAGAATGGCATGAAAATCTTGTTTCTGAAGCTGCAGAAGCCTCTGAAGAATTAATGGATAAATACCTTGAAGAAGGTGAGTTATCCGAAGCAGAAATAAAATCTGCGCTACGTACCCGTACACTGAACAATGAAATTGTCCTATGTTCTTGTGGTTCAGCCTTTAAGAACAAAGGTGTACAAGCAGTACTTGATGCTGTCATTGAATTTTTACCATCGCCAACAGAAGTTGAAGCGATAACTGGTATTAACAATGACAAAAACGAAACTGAGGGAAGTCGTGAAGCGGATGATAAAGCGCCATTTTCAGCTTTAGCATTTAAAATCGCAACTGACCCATTTGTTGGTACGTTAACTTTCTTTCGCGTTTATTCAGGTGTAGTAAAAACTGGTGACAGTATATACAATCCTGTTAAGGGCAAAAAAGAAAGATTTGGTCGTATTGTGCAAATGCATGCGAATGATCGTCAGGAGATAAAAGAAGTACGTGCGGGTGACATCGCTGCCGCTATAGGCTTAAAAGATGTTACTACGGGTGATACGTTATGTGATGCAAATCATGTTATTACACTTGAGCGTATGGAATTTCCTGAACCGGTGATTTCCGTTGCAGTTGAGCCAAAAACTGTTGCAGCCCAAGAAAAAATGGGAATTGCGTTAGGTAAATTGGCCGCAGAAGATCCGTCATTTAGAGTAGTCTCTGATGAAGAGTCGGGTCAAACCATCATTTCAGGTATGGGGGAATTACACCTCGATATCTTAGTTGAGCGCATGAAACGTGAATTTAGCGTTGAATGTAACGTGGGTAATCCTCAAGTGGCTTATCGCGAAACTATTCGTTCAACGGTAGAAGTGGAAGGTAAATTTGTTCGTCAATCAGGTGGTCGTGGTCAATTTGGTCATGTTTGGTTGAAGTTAGAGCCGTTACCAGAAGGTGAAGGTTTTGAATTTGTTGACGAGATTGTTGGTGGTGCTGTTCCTAAAGAATACATTCCAGCAGTTGAAAAAGGCTGTAGAGAGCAAATGGAAAGTGGCGTATTAGCTGGTTATCCATTGTTGGACATTAAAGTCACTCTTTATGATGGCTCTTTTCATGACGTTGACTCAAACGAAATGGCGTTTAAAGTCGCTGCTTCAATGGGCTTCAGACAAGGTGTGCTAGATGCATCACCAGTAATTCTAGAGCCTATGATGAAAGTAGAGGTGATTACGCCAGAAGCAAACATGGGTGATGTCGTGGGCGATTTAAATCGCCGCCGCGGTATGATCGATGGCATGGACGAAGGTCCAGCTGGTTCAAAGGTAGTGAACGCAACAGTTCCACTATCTGAAATGTTTGGTTATGCTACGGCTTTACGTAGTGCAACTCAAGGTCGTGCATCATACTCGATGGAGTTTCAGCAATATAGCGAAGCACCAAAGGTTGTTGCCGACAAAATAATTGAATCTTAGTAAGGCTTTTTGAAAGTCTGGCTCGGTCTTTTGGCCGGGCTTTTAATAAACTTTAAGGTAATTGAAAA
>NZ_BAAJLZ010000016.1:0-18618 GCF_057537295.1 Colwellia meonggei | reverse complement strand
ACATTAGCACTAGATGTGCCTTTAGATAACACCCGAGATGTCAGTTATGCGTTATTAACTATAGCGAGTGAAGGTACAAAAGAAACACCAACTACTTTTATCCTTGATAATGTGCAGTTGCAGGTAGAATAACATTATATTTTATCTTGGAATTTATGAGAGCTTACCAGAGATAGGTAAGTTCTCATTAGCATTCAATGTACCTCGCAAAAATAGAGTTAATCTTCAGGAATAAACACCCTTACGGGTAAACTCTAAGGTATAAAACTCTCCTTACGGGCAAACTTTATTGTCACTACACAATTGCTGCGACTGAATGTAAACAAATGTATCGAACGCTCATTCTATCGCAAATAATCGACACTTTACCCTATGCGCACAGGAATATAGCAGCTAACATTTTATAATTCCGTTAGTGTAAATAATCGGGATTATAGAATGAATTTAACGCGTAATGCTTTGAAAAACCCAGCTGCCATTATTGTTATTGTCGCTTTAGTGATGGTATTTGGCTTAATGAGCGTTTTTAAGCTACCTATTCAATTAACCCCAGATATTGAACAACCACAAATTACAATTTCTACAGGTTGGCGTAGCGCTGCGCCGGCAGAAATGGAATCTGTAATAATTGAGCCCATTGAAAATGTTGTTAAAAATACCCAGGGTGTCACCAAAGTAACCACCAGTATTCAACGAGGCTTTGGTAATATTACGCTAACATTTGATGTGGGTGCTGATATGCAGCGCGCCATGCTTGATGTCATCAATAACTTGAACCAAGCACCACCACTCCCTCTTGATGCCATAGAGCCGGTAGTTTCAGCTGGTGGTGGTCGTGGTGGCCCAAATACAGCGTCTTTAATGATCAAAACGCTACCAAGCAATACCAATACCGACTTAGGTTTATATCAAAAGCTAATTGAAGATGTAGTTAAACCCAGATTCGCCCGTATTCCCGGGATGGGGCAAGTAAACTTAAATAGTTCACGTCCTCGAGAGTTACGTATTACTTTTGATCCAATGCGCGCAGCAGCACTTGGTTTATCTATTGATGATATTAGTTCAACCATTGCTCGCGCGAGTGATGTATCCGCGGGTGTTGCCAATGTTGGCCGTAGGCAATACACAGTGCGATTTTCCGGGCAATACAGTGTTGAAAATTTAACCGAGATGATCATTAGTTTCAGCGGTGATAGGCCAATTTACTTAAAAGATGTTGCCACCGTAGAAAATACTTTAGTTGACCGTTTTGGCTTTAATTTACGTAGCGGGCAACCTTCGTATTACTTCACCCTCAAGCGCCAAAATGATGCCAATACCGTCGCGCTATTAGATGAAATCAATATCGCCATTAAGGAATTAAATGCCGGTCCAATGAAGGCTGCTGGCTTAGTGATAGAGTTAAGTTTTGATGCCTCAGTCCACATTAGAAACGCCTTGGAGTTAGTTCAGAATAACTTAGGTTTAGGCGTACTTTTAGCCCTTATTATTCTTTGGCTTTTTTTGCGTGGTATACGAAATACGTTAATTATTGCCGCCACAATCCCCGTATCGCTAATGGTGTCTTTTATTGCCCTTGCCGCCTTCGAACGTAGTTTAAATGTTATCTCGTTAGCAGGCTTAGCATTTTCAGTTGGGTTAGTGCTCGACGCCGCCATTATCGTGCAAGAAAATATTGTCCGGCTGCGCAGCTTAGGCATGGACAGTAGCAAAGCTGTTATGCGCGGTGCTCTGCAAGTTACCGGTGCTCTATTTGCATCAACCGCAACAAGTGTCGCTATTTTCTTACCGATTTTATTTATGAAAGGCATCGAAGGTCAGCTCTTTTCTGACTTAGCACTCACCCTTTCAATTGCCGTTATTGCTTCATTAGTTTCCGCCATCACTATTATCCCTATTGCCAGTAAATACTGGTTAAAAGCAGACAAAGCTATCGACCCATTTGCCCATTATTGGGAGAAACTAACCAACTTAGTGATGCGCTTAACCAATTCGGCCACCAAACGAATAGCCTGGATAGCGACACTACTTGGCGGCTCAATTTTAGTTACCGTATTGATGATGCCAAAAACTGATTTTATGCCACGCGCACCAACAGATGGTTTCTTTTATAGCTTAAATATGCCGCCAGGAGGCAATGTTGATTTTATTGAGCATGAATTTGCCAGCTTAGTAAAAGAGCGACTGGCCCCGTACCTTACCGGTGAAAAAATGCCAAAAATAAAAAGCTACAACTTTTATTCGTTTGGCTCTGGCTCAACGGGTGGTTTTATTTATTCTGATGATCCAACCCGGGTTGAAGAATTGATGCAAGAAATACGCACCAATGTCATGTCAGGTCTTCCTGATACACAAGTGTTTTTATTCCGCGGTTCAATGATTAATGTTTCTGGTGGTGGTAACGGTCGCACTATAGATATAGACATTAAAGGCCCAAATATAGAGCGCTTAATGGAAGTAGCGCAAGCAGGGATAGATGCTGTGAACCAGAATATGACTGGCACAACAGCATTCCCTAACCCAGGATTAAGCCTGTCAGAGCCGGAACTTAAGCTTGAACCGAATGATCAGCGTATTTCTCAAGCTGGCCTAACCAGACGAGATGTTGCCAATGCTATTCGCGCTTATACAAGTGGTTTATTTATAAGTGAATATTTTGATGGTAACGATCGTGTTAACGTGATTTTACGTGGCAAACAATGGAATACGCCTGACGAGCTCGCCTCCTTACCTATTCACTCACCATTAGCTGGTGTACAAACCATAGGTGAACTAACCAACATTACTCGTACCGCAGGACCAACGCAACTGCGCCGTGTTGACGGGAAACGTACCATTAGTTTACAAGTTTCACCTCCTGCTAATATGTCGCTGGAAGAAGCGTTGAGTGCTATTGAAAAAGATGTAATGCCATCAATGAATGCGTTATTGCCAAGTGATTCATCTATTTTGCTAAGTGGTAACGCCAATGAAATGGCTGCTGCAATTAATGATATGCTGAAAAACTTTATTTTAGCGTTAGTAATTTTATTTTTACTAATGACCGCACTTTTTAAATCAGCAAAAGACAGCTTGTTAGTATTGCTCGTTATGCCAATGGCTGTTGGCGGCGGCGTATTAGCATTGAATTTACTCAACGTATTTACCTTCCAGTCTCTCGATTTAATGACCATGATTGGCTTTATTATTTTACTCGGTTTAGTGGTTAACAATGCCATTTTACTGGTTGATCAAACACGAGAAGGTGAACGACAAGGTCTGCCAATTCGTCGTGCAGTTGCACAAGCTGTAAGAATACGTGCCCGACCAGTTTATATGAGTACCTTAACTAGTTTATTTGGCATGCTACCGTTAATGCTAATGCCTGGGGTTGGTAGTGAAATTTACCGCGGTTTAGCAACAGTAATTGTCGGTGGCATGGTGATTAGTGCAGTTTTCACCTTAGTGTTATTTCCAAGTTTATTACGCTTTAATGAAAAAAGTGCACCGTCGAATACCACAGGCGAAGACAATAATATCACCGAACTTAATACGCAACCGACACCACTGGCAAGTAACCACTAAGGAAAACATGATGTTTCAAATGAAAAAAATAATTAACGCCGTACTTAGTGCCAGCTTATTACTTGCTAGCAATGCCTTTGCTGCAGAGCAGCCGCCAAAGCCGGTAAAAGTCGATCAAGTAAAACAAATGAACTTAAGCGCAACAACAGATTTAATGGCCACTGTGCATAGTCGTTCACATATACAAGTAACCGCTGGCGTTAACGGCCGTATAGACTGGTTAGCAGAGCCAGGTAGTATAGTTCATCAAGGTGATGTATTAGTAAAAATGGACTTATTACCATTGAAATTAATGCAGCTAGAGCAACAAGCTCAATTAAAGCGCGCACAAATAAACGTGCGGTATTTGAAAAACGAAGTACAACGTTTGCAGAAGTTACGACAAAGCAACTCGGCATCACAATTCCAGCTTGACCAAACACAGTCACAATATGACCTTGCAAATACCGATATTGAAATTGCCGACTTAAAGCTCAAGCAAATTGAAGATCAAATTCAACGTGCTAATGTCACTGCACCTTTTTCAGGTGTTATTACTGAGCGCTTAGTACGAGCAGGAACAGATATTAATCGTAGTGACATATTACTCAAAATTCTTGATACTGAACACTTAGAAGTACGCTTATATGTACCCGTGAAGTATCTTGCTTTTGTGCGCAAAGGCCACGGCTTAGATATCAGTGCCAACGGACAACTTATCAACGCAAAAATTACCTCTCTGATCCCAAGTGCTGACCCTAAATCGCAAACTTTTGAAGTTAGAATTAATATTCCATCTCACTTAAATGAATCATGGGCGGCTGGACAACTAGTTAAAGTCACGGTACCAATTCAAGCAGCTAAAAATACCTTAACTGTGCACAGAGACGCGTTAATTCTACGAAAAGATGGTACCTATGTTGTAAAAATTGATCCCGAAAATAAAGTTCATCGTTTACCCGTTGTCGTCGAAAACGGTACCTTTGAGCGGGTAAGCATCAAAGGCGAATTAAAACATGGAGATAGCGTCGCCATTAGAGGTGCTGAACGCTTAAGCGAAGGTCAAAAAGTTGTTGTGCAATAGGCTTTAATATCCCTTTTTGGACAAAAGTTTGATTGTTTAAAAAGCTTATGTTTATAGTAGTAACTTGGCTTGTCGTTAAAGGGTTACTACATATGGTTCAAAAGTTTAGTTTTTATGCTTTATTGTTCCTGCTTTTTAACCCATTTTCAGCTTATTCAAAAGAAACTATTGCATGGCAAACATACCATCGTCCGCCCGGTACGTTTAATTATGGAGAATATAAAGGGCAAGGTTTTGTGCAAAAAATTCTGCAAATGGTTACCGAAAGAATGCCTGAATATAACCATGAAATGCCCATCACCACCTTAGCTAGAGCGATTGCAGATATTAATGCTGGATTAAATGTTTGCCACCCCGCGCTTTACATAACAGCCGAGCGCAAAAAAAGTATGCATTTTTCAAACGCAGCCATTCTTAATGCAACCAATAGAATTATTGCTAAACCAGAATCAGTCGCACCATTTTTAGAGAATAACCAAGTTAATTTAGAGAAGTTATTAAAAAACAATTCAGTTACTGTCGGGCATGTTCAAGGCCGCTCCTATGGCAACGCCATCGATGCTATTTTCACTAAACATAGTCAACTCGCAAACATACTTCCTTTACAAAATATTGATCTTACTAGAGTGTTTAAATTGCTTGAACGGGATCGTGTAGATATTACCATTGCCTATCCATTCGAGATTCAACATTACTTAAAAAATCACGCTGATGAAGATAGCCAATTAGCCGTTTTTGCCATTGCTAAAATGCCACCATATGACACAGGTGCAGTTGCCTGCCCTAAAAACAAGTGGGGGAAGAAAGTTATTAATAAAGTCAACTCAGTATTAGCTGAACTTAAACCCACTGTTGAATATAAGCAAGCGTTAACAGCTTGGCGCGAGGCAGACCAGCATTCTGAGTTATTTCAGCAATACTACGAAAAATACTTCTTAAAGCATTAAGCTCACTATATTAGTCGCTTAAAATTAAATCAATTTCTGGCGCAGTGCCCATAGTAATGATATAAACGCGCCCATAACCAATAATCGTCAAACCCTAGCTTTTGCAGCTAAACTGGTTTTACTGAGAAATAGAGTACTGAAACACCATGAACCTAACAATAGAATTTACTACACCTGAAATTACAACAGCATTTGACTGGCAACTTAATCAAGATGTAAATGTAAAAAATGAAGATGGCCAAATCATTGCAAAAGCTGAAATTGACATCATCACTTTAAATAAGCACCGTGGCGCTGATGAAAGTTATGAGTTACTGGCTCAGCAAGGCGCTACAGATTGGGAAGTGCCATTAAACGTTTACTTTAAAAAACAGAATATTGCCGCTGATTTAGTCGAAAAACTACAAGTAAAAGTCGACGTTAAAGCTAAAAGTCACATTCTCATTGAAGCGATAAGTGTACTACCTGAATTTCGCAAACAAGGCGTGGCAAAATTTTTACTTAATGAAATAGCACAACATTATGCCAAGGCGCAATCTATCTCAGTACTCAGTATGCCTATGCAGTTATTTGTTGATGCTAACGACTGTGAAACAGAAGAAAGCAAAGCGTACTATCAAGCATTGAATTTAAACCAAGAATCAATCACTGCAGAAACTTTAGCAACATTTTTCACTCAGTCTGGTTTTATCAATTTAGCAATTGATGACAGTGCGCTAGAGCAACCATTACCTTTTAAGGTATATGTGGCTAGCCCTTCAACAGTCAATAACGACTAACTAAGCCATTATTAATTGTTATGTGTCGTCAATGCTTGTAATACTTTTTCGGCGGCGGCACTATTTTTTTCAATATAACCAATGTATTGGGTTTGTGAAAATAACACTTGCTCACTTAAAACAATGGCTAATGGTTGCCGCGACATCTCATAAAGCACCCATGTTTTATCGACTAAAATAGCATCAACCAAACCTTTCTCGAGCAAGGTAAAAAAATTTTTCACCTCTTTTAGGTTCCTAATATAATAAGATCTTTTCAGAATTTTAGTTGAGTTTTCATTCAGAATATCAAGTACTGCTTGTGGATAATTATAATCACGGGCAATTAAAACCCTACCTAAATCATGACTTTCTTTGCCTAACATTTCATTCTGAGGTTTCGCCTGGTAGGCGAGTAATAAATCCCAACTACCTATGGGGTGATCTATCAATAAAACATCATCGGTTTCATCAACATGAAGTGCAAAGTCAATTTCTCCCGCCTGCACTTCTTTTATGCAGCGCATATATGGTAATTCAAAGAATGTAAGTTGGTAATTATATGGTGCTAGCGCCTGCTTAATATACTCTATATGTAAGCCAGCAACCTTGCCTGCCGCGTTTGTGTATACATAAGGACGCCAACTTTCGTAACAAAAAGAAAGCCTATCACCACCGGTGCCCCAAGCTTTACTACTCATCACAAAAAAACAAAAACATAACAAAGAAATAGTACGCATAGCCAATAAAGGTGTTGTTACGACTACTTTAATACTATGTCAATATTTCAAAATAACGAATGTTGCTCACTTGTGCTTATAAAGATAAATATAGACTCGTCATGAATTGATACAAATTATTTGATGAGACAGCAGCTTAATCAGCCTCATTTTAGGGATTTTAATTTAAGCATATTAACTTTTAAAAACAATAAACTAGCATTATGCATCGTCCAGGTGAGCTTTTGAGAAATAACATTAAAAATAGCCTTTTCTTACTTTTATCTAACTACTCATTTAATAAATATAAAATCAATCTATGATTAATTATGATTAATTATGATTAATTATGATTAATTATGATTAATAGAGTTTATATAAAAATAATAAAATCCCAATAAGAAAGGTTTTGTATGAAAAAAATATTATTCGTAACAGCAATTTCACTTGTACAAATAGCATGTGGCGGCTCGAGTTCAAGCAATAGTTCAGCTGTTACACCACCGCCTACCGTAATACCTCCTAGTATAAACCTGCCAGTAGTTAACGATTATGTTTTAGTGGACACCTCGACACTACTAAGCGAAGTTACTAGCCAATTACAAGTGAGCAATATCGATGACTTTTTCACAGAAGCATTCAACATCACCAGTTCTCGCAATAGCGACAACTTAATTTCTGATGGCTTATTTGATTTAGTTGATAACGATACCGTACAACTTACTAATATTTCCGACACATTTAATGAACAATCTAAAGCAATTTATCAAGTTATTCTGCAGCACCTAGAAAATTATGATCGGTCGTCATTATCACAAAGCCAGCAAATTTCTTATGACGTTTATCAAGCAGACCTTACCGCAAAAATTCAATGGATTGATTTTAAAGATTTTGAATATCCAGCAACTTATGGCTTTTTTGGTTGGCCCGGTAGTACTGAAACGTTTTTCACTCAGGCGTTTACTTTCAATGATAAAGCACAAGCTGATATCTACTTAACACTACTAAATCAACTTAGTAGACGCTTTGCTCAAATCGAAACTTTATTAGATAGTCGTAAAGCAGCGGGAGTTATCGAACCCACAGTAACATTAAACTATTCACAAGGCTTAGTTGCTGGTATCGCAAATTCGGCGGCCTCTACGACTAGTTATTATCAAGCATTCAACACACAATTATCAGCACTAGACAATATTTCAGACACTGACAAAGCGACTTTGCGCGAAACCGCACTATTAACCATTAATGAAAAAGTTATTCCTGCCTATGCCAGCTTAGCAAGTAAAATGTCCGTATTGGCTAATGAAGCACCAAGCCAAATAGGGATCGGACAATTCCCAGGCGGCAAAGAGTTTTATGATTTTACGCTTAACTATTATACCTCTGGTATTTTAACTTCAGATCAAATTCATCAATTAGGCATTGATGAATTAGCTAGAATTCACAGTGAAATGAGAGTCTTATTTGATCAACTAGGCTATCCCCAAAATGAAACCATCGCACAGCTTTATACTCGCGTAAATAACGACGCTGATCTCATTCCTGCAAATCAAACAAAAGCCACATATGAAGCACTTATTGCTGATGCATATATTGAATTGCCTAAATATTTTAACACCTTACCTCAGCAAGAAGTTGTTGTCGTTGGCGGTACATCAGGTGGGTATTACATAGCAGGCTCTGATGATGGCTCACGTCCAGGCGCATTTTATGCCAATACGTCTCAAGACTCACCTTACACTACCATGCCAACCCTTGCCTATCATGAAGCTGTACCCGGGCACCATTTGCAAATTGCCTTAGCCAACGAACTCGACCTTCCCCTATTTAGAAAAAAAGGTAACTTCACTTCATTTATTGAAGGTTGGGGCCTATACGCCGAGCGTTTAGCAAAAGACGCCAATTGGTACGCAAATGACGCTATTGGCGATTTAGGCCGCTTGCAGTTTGAAGCAATGCGAGCTGCTCGCTTGGTTGTTGATACTGGTATTCACAATAAAGGCTGGAGTTATAACCAAGCAGATCAATTCCATATCGAAAATGTTGGTTTTGCTGGCGCAATTGCCCGCTACAGTGTTTGGCCAGGTCAAGCCGCAGCTTATATGACTGGCATGCTTAAAATTTTAGAGTTACGTCAAAAAGTTAAAACTGAACTTGGCGACGCTTATGATATTCGAGAATTTCATGATGTGGTGATTGGCAATGGCTCTATGCCATTGAATGTATTAACAACCGTTGTTGAAAACTATATTGCTGATACATTAGCCACCCCTTAGATATAAAAAAGCCCCTAACATTAGGGGCTTTTTAAACACTATTCGCACTTCGTATATTAACTTTTACGTAATCTACCTGAGCCCAATAACAACATCATTGCTAAGGCAAAAATTACTATTGAACTTGGCTCAGGAACACTAACTTGACTGCTTAATTGCACACTGGCACCTTGTGCTGATACGTTCTGATATAGAAAGCCAAATTCATCAGCAACACTAAAATTCTCTAGCGAGAACTGAGCAACACCTAGACCAGCAACAGTAAAATCAACAGAAGCGAGTAAGAACTTATCAAAACCATCTTGTGGAATCAGTAAATCGAAAGGAAAGTCCAATGATACTTCATTAATAAATAGGCTATTTAACGCCATATTATTAACATCTTGTATACTTGGCTCAGTAACACTTAACATGTTGCCAAAATTCACTTGTTGAAACGTTAATAAGTTATCTGGAGATAGTAAGTCAAACGCAAATCCAGATACTAATTGCTGAAATCCATTATTGAGTCCTGAAATATAAATATCAGCGGTTAAAGTATCGTTAATATCATAAGCCTTATCTTCGATATCAATAGTGATCAAAGACGCTTTGCTGGTCATTGCTGCACAACATAATGTCAGCATAAGTAAAAACTTTTTCATGTAAATTCCTATATAACTATTTAAATTTTTTATTAACTAGCACAACGTGCACGAGTACATTTCGACATTAGCGCTCTAACATCGAAGCTATTCACCCAACCGTCGTTGTTAAAGTCATAATCAAGCTCAAAGCTTTGACCAGCACGAAGTTGCATCATAAAGCTTCGAACATCGTTAATATCAATATCGCCATCACTATCAAAGTCTCCAAAAAGTTGTTCAGAAACATCAAAGGTGAGTGAAACAATAACTGGGTCATGATCTGAGGCACGATATGCGTCACTGCCATAATACGAATTCAACTGATCTGCTGATTTTCCCTCAACGTTATAATCGAATGCTCTAGGTTCATCGGCATTGATATGCCACTCATCAACCGAGTCAATTGCGCTAGTAAGTGCGTTTGATGCTAAAGCATGATCTAAGTATCCGACTTCACCACCAAAGGCATATGAATAAGCACTTGGTCCAACCTTCTCGGCAATTAAGTTTCTATATCCAGCATCTGTAATCGCACGAATAGGGTCTTCCATACCATAAGCATTTAAATCACCAATAATGAGTACGTTATCAGTTGTTACACTCGTTGGATTGGTGTTTAACCAAGTAACCAGTTTAGTTGCTGCTTGCGTTCTTAATTCATTCCAGCATGCTTGTCCGTCATTTTGGTCAGCATTGGCTCCAGAAGCACGGCTACAACTTCCCTTAGATTTAAAGTGATTTACCGCAACAGTAAATGCTTCACCACTAGCATTAGAGGTAAACGATTGCACTAACGGTTGGCGATTACCAAAATCAAATGGCACTTCATTGGTTGTTACTGTATTTCCAGCAAGCGATACTGTTGCAGGCTTAAATAGTAAACCAACAGTAATAGCGTCACCGCCTAACTGCGCAGCCTCTAAACTAATATGCTGATAAGTATTTACACCCATAACGCTATTTAACTTGTCGGTTAAATCTGCAATGGCAGACAATTCACCGTAGCCATCATTTTCTAATTCCATTAAACCAACAACGTCGGCATTAATTTCTGAAATGGCAGCAACAACTTTATCACTTTGGCGAGCAAACTCTTCAAAGCTATCGGCACCACGAGAAGTTGGAAATCCACCCCCTTGGCCATCACCATTGAAGTAATTTAAAACATTAAAACTGGCAACAGAAATTTCACTTGTTGAACCAATTGTTGGCGAAGCTTTACGTGGGTTATTCGCTAAAAATAGCGGTGATTGAATTGGTAATATCCGATAAGTACTAAAGCTATAATCAAGTATACCTGCTATGTTTTCTACGGAATCACCTAAACGAACACTATTTTGGTAATTTAAATCACCGTTGGGAAACGGTACTAACTCAGGATTTTGACTATTATTTTTGTCATCTAAAACAATAACATTACGAGAGTTTTTATCAGCTAATGCTACCGCTTGTGCAGATCCCGGCTGATAAATATTCGTTGGAATAAGCAATCTTCCGCTAGACAGACTCAATTGACCAAACCTAGCCAAATTATAGGTATCTGTTACATGCAGCGTTTGTTCAAAAGCGACTTTCATACCTTCAAGCGATTCCCAATCATTAAGGTTTGCTACTGGCATTACTACATTAACTGCAGCAATCGATTCAGCATTACCACAATCAACAATGTTTTCGCTTAATGATATCTGAGTACGGTTAAAGAATTCTTTTACTTCACCTTTGGCACGAATAAGCGAGCCCGCTGTAGGTACAGTATTTTGGCCGTTAAGGTGAACAAAAACACCTTCAGACGTTGAAGTATCAGCATCATGGTCTTGAACTTCTTCTTGCACAAAAAAGCCCGACAAACTATCGACTACTGAAGTAACAACCCCTTCTATAACTTTACTTCTTCCTACCATACTTGAAGCACTGCCACCGCCTTGAATAGCACTAATTAACTCTGCGCTGTCACCACACATACCAATAAGTGATGGTTCTGGCTCAGGGTCTGGATCAACAACTGTACCGTCAAAGCTGTGAGAACCTAAAAAACTAAAAGTATTTGAAGCATAACTGTCCCATTCATTGGCCGTAACAAACTCATCACTTACATTGGTATCGCCACTTGAGATTGAAGACTTTCTTACTAAGGTTGTATTAGCAGCCCAAGACGTTCTAACACCTTTAATACCAAATGAGTCAACTATCTCGCCATCTTTAACCAACTCGAAATAATCATCACCATTAAAATTAATCACACTACTAGCAATATCAACTAAAGGCTTTAGCGCACTGTCGTTTGCTATTTGTGTTGAACCAATAACAATAACATCGTTTGCTAACACTTCACCGGAGAGATCCGCAGTAGCTGTTGGTGCCGTATTACCATTACCATAAAGCTTTATTTGATAGCCTGATAACGAAACCGCGCTACTCGTCGGGTTGAAGATTTCGATAGCTTTATTAAAGCTGCTGCCTTCAACATATTCCGAAATAAATAAAGCTGAGCTGCTTGATGGTGGTGTAGGGTCTACAGGATCAACTGGGTCTGGAGGCGTAGTGCCATCACAGGCATTTGTAAATACTTGGGTAACCCACTCTGGGTGATCAACAAACGGATTACGGTTACCTTGGAATTCAAAGATACGATTATTGCGCTCTTGTTCAGCAGCATCAACAGGGTCAACTTCATGCCAAGCAAGCAAGGCACATAATTTACCCAACTTTGCTTCACCTGCGTTAGTTAACATATCAACCAAAGTTAGATCTGGTGTTTGCGGATCAGCCCCCTCATAACGCACATCCATGTAAAAAGTCATACGAGCTACATCGCCCTTGACCGCATCACGTGGCTCAAAAGAATCGCCGTCTACGCGATTTAAAGGGGCTTCTGATAAAGCAGAGTCGCTATAATCAAAATCTAAGTTTCCACGCGATGAGTTAACTGAAATATCGGTAGGACGTAAGTGGTGGATGTCAGTATAAGCTGAAGCACTTGAGCTTGGAAAACCATGACTTTTCGCCCAAACATGTTCACGATTCCAATTATCAGGGTTAGTTGACTGCAAACCGCTACCATTAGAATGTTTTGCCAATGACGTACCTTTGTATAATAAGATTACGTTATCGTTATTTAGAGGATCTTCATCGGTTTGTGTCAGTGCTGTCCATACTTCAGAATACGTCAACACATTGTGGTTTACGCTAATAGCACCATTAATAGCGGTACGTAAATCATTAGCACTCGCTTGATTTGCTAAACCGGCATGAACATCTGCATAGTAAATAGCATCATCAAAATCACTTGCTGCAATAACTTTAGTAAGATCTGGGCAATTAAAACAGGCACCCATAATGGTATCATTAACAGGGGGATCAATTGGTGGCTCTACCGTGCCTGTATTACCAGAAACAACAACGTTATCAAAAGTAATATATTCTGAGCCCGCATTGTTTTTCATACTAATACGAATAACTAATGAGTTGCCTGCAGCAATAGCTAACGAAATGTTTTCGTTAGTGAAGTCATCGATTAGAGTATGGCTTTCATTACCCTTACCTTGCCAATTAGTAATTGTTTCAAATGCACCGCCGTCAATAGCGTATGCCACATCAATAAAGTCTGTTCCTTCATGACTACCATTTTCAGCAGCAGCTACCGCTAAATTAATATCTGAAAAGCTACTAATATCAATAGGTTCAGATTGCCAAACTGCGGTACCGTCTAAATCTCTTCCTTCAAACTTACCATTATTTACTTTAAACCAATCTGATGTTGCAGTCAGTTGCGCTGAATTTATATCAATTGACCATTTGGTTATGCCAGCCAAGTCAACTTGATCGAACACTGCCCCTTTACCTTCAACACTTACCGCATCAAAGTTTTCACTCCATATTTCTTCTGCGTTAACCAACGATGAAGCTAATACACTACTTGAAAAAATAGTAAATAATGCCTTACTAGCTACACTTGACTTAACACTGCTGAAATTTTTCCGTAAAAAAATATTCACCACACACACTCCCAATATTATTATTATGCAAAATTACCTTTAGGCATTCTGTAAGCGCAATGTTAAATTATTGTTAAAAGAAAATGAAGGTTTTTTAACCACTGACCATATGGTAAGTAAAATATAAAGATACTTTACCTATGCTTACAGTAAGTTAAGTTGAAATATTTTTGCACGATACTAGGAGGTCTTTACTTTCTGTTTGATTTTGCGCGATTAACCCGCTTTTTGCCTTTTGATTTTTGTTTGAATGGTATTTTTGGCAAGCCAGCAAAAGACTGTTGTTCTGATTGGGCAATCATGGCGTGTAAGGTTTCAGTAAGTGGGTTGATTAAATCATCGTAGCGGTTTGTTTTTTCACTAATATTAGTTAATGTTGCTTCCCAATGTGCAGTCATATCCGGCAACGTTGCCGCCACAGGCAAGGCATTGATCAGTGCCTTCCCTATCGTGGTTGCATGAATACTTTTTCCTTTTCTTTCTAAATAGCCACGCTTAAATAGCAAATCGATAATACCTGCTCGGGTTGCTTCCGTACCTAAACCATCCGTTTCACGTAACAT
Source organism: Colwellia meonggei (assembly GCF_057537295.1). Classification (NCBI taxonomy): domain Bacteria; kingdom Pseudomonadati; phylum Pseudomonadota; class Gammaproteobacteria; order Alteromonadales; family Colwelliaceae; genus Colwellia; species Colwellia meonggei. The sequence continues at coordinate 4,107 of NZ_BAAJLZ010000016.1, read as the reverse complement.
TTTCTTGATATTGCTATCAGTAACATAACGAGCAATACCTGTCATGGCCGCCAATATACTAGCGTCAGTGAAATGCTTAGGTGCTTGTGTCATCCGCGAAATTAATTCACCGCGTTCACAGTGAAGTTGCTCACCTTTAGTTAATTTAGGTAATGATTGCTCTGTTAATTGTTGCTCAGCGCCAGAATTAGCATCATCAACTTTCGCCTTTTTGCTTTTCGCGCGTTGAAATAACACTTTCCAACCTTGCGCTATTGGCGTTTTCGCATTGGCTGAAAACTTGCCACCGGCAATTAACACTTCCACCTTAGATTGATTAAAAACGTACGCCGGATAAAACTGGGCTATGTATTGTCGAACAATGAGAAAATAAACATTCTTCTCAAATGGATTTAAAGAAATATTGGCAGCTGATTTTTCGGTAGGAATTATCGCATGATGAGCACTCACTTTAGCGTTATTCCATGCTTTGCTTTTCAACGCGGTATTGGCATTTTTTGCGAATGCACCATAGCTTTCACTAGATTTTGCCAACATAGCAATAATACTTTTCGCCTGACTATGGTGTTCAGTTGGTAAGTAACGACAATCAGAACGTGGGTAAGTAATTAACTTATGTTTTTCATACAACGACTGACAAACATCTAACACTAACTTTGCATTTAATGAATAGATTTTAGCGGCGTCAATTTGCAAGCTCGATAAATTATAAGGTAACGGCGCGGCTTGTTTCTTCTCTTGCTCGTTAACCGAAATAACTTCTGCAGGTTGGTTTGCAATTCTGCTAACCACATTTTCAGCAAGTGCACGATTCAGCACTCGCCCTTCTTCATCCATATAAGGCTGACACGCTTCACTTGGTTGCCATTTAGCGATGAACGGTTGTTGGTTAGTAGTTTTTAAATGCGCGTGAACATCGTAAAAATCTTTGGCGACAAAATTGTCTATTTCTTGCTGACGCCGAACCACTAAACCTAAAATAGGTGTTTGCACTCGGCCAACTGAAAGTACGCCATTAAAGCCAGCTTTTTGCCCTTGCAAAGTATAAGCACGGGTTAAATTTAAGCCATATAACCAATCAGCTCTAGAGCGTGCTAAAGCTGAAATAGACAAAGGCATAAAATCTTGATTACTACGTAAATTTGATAGCGATTGCTTTACTGCAGGAAGATTTAAATCACTAATTAACAAGCGCTTAATTTGCTGCTTTTTAGTTTTAGATACTTTTAAATAATCAATGACTTCATCAACCAGTAATTGCCCTTCTCGGTCTGGATCACCTGCGTGAACAATTTCATCCGCCTGCTTAACCAATTTTCTCAACACCGTTAATTGCGCGCGAGTTTGTGTTTTAGGTTTTAACTGCCATTGCGTAGGAATTATCGGTAAATGCTGCATTTGCCATTTTTTATAATCAGCATCATATTGCTCAGGATCGGCTTGTTCTAATACATGACCAATGCACCAACTCACCACATCGCCATTACTTAGCTCAATATAGCCTTTTTGGTTTTTCTGTGGTTTTGGAAGTGCTGCGGCAATGGCTCGGCCTAAACTGGGTTTTTCAGCAATATATAATTTCAAAGCAAATAGGTTATCTGAACAGTTAAAAGGGTTACTGAATTTTAGCTTACCACTAAAAACTGTTCATTTATACAGTAAAGCATACGACTAATTCAAAATGACCATTAATCGAGTACTTTATCTAAAGCTGTTAGCCAACCTTGGTAATGGCGATTACGACTATCAGCACTCATTTTTGGAGAGAATTGGCTTTCAACGTGCCAGTATTCAGCTGCTTGTTCAAGGTTTTCAAATAACCCTTGTTGCAAGCCAGCTAGCAATGCTGCACCTAGCGCGGTAGTTTCAATCACTTTTGGTCGCTTAATGACTAAATTTAAAATGTCACTAAGAAACTGTAATAACCAATCGTTCACCACCATGCCACCATCCACTCGTAACTGTGTGATATCTATACCATCTTGTTGTAATGCTTCTAATAAATCTCGCGTTTGATATGCCACAGAAGCTAAAGCCGCAGTAACAATTTCCTTAATACCAGAATCTCTAGTCAGGCCAACAATGGCGCCACGCGCATCAGGTTGCCAATGTGGCGCGCCTAAACCGGTAAAAGCAGGTATAAGATAAACATGGTTTTCAACTGTCATCGACTCAGCTATAGCTTGGCTTTGCTTAACATTATCAATTAATTGAATGCCATCGCGTATCCATTGCATGGTTGCGCCTGCCATAAAAATACTGCCTTCAAGGGCGTAAGTTATTTCACCAGCGAGTCGATAAGCAACAGTGGTTAGCATTTTGTGTTGCGAATATTGCACTTGTTTACCGGTATTCACCATTACGAAACAACCGGTTCCGTAAGTGCTTTTCATCATGCCTTTTTCAAAGCACGCTTGGCCGACTAACGCCGCTTGTTGGTCACCAATCATGGCATTAATTGCGATTGACTTGCCAAAGTGTTCTGCGGCCGTAACACCAAAATCATCGGCGCTATCTTTAACTTCTGGCAGTAAGGTTTTAGGAATATTAAATAGTGCTAGTAATTCATCATCCCAACAATTATCAACAATATTAAATAGCATGGTTCGAGAAGCATTAGTGGCATCAGTTGCAAAGCTTTTCCCCTTGGTTAAATGCCAAAGTAAAAACGTATCAACAGTACCAAAACACAACTCTCCAGCCTCAGCTTTTTCTCGAGCGCCAGCAACATTATCTAATAGCCATTCAACTTTACTGGCTGAAAAATAAGGATCAATTAATAGCCCGGTTTTCGCTTTTACTTGCTTAACAATGTCAGCATTTTGTTGTAAGTTTCTACACCGTTCAGCTGTGCGCCTATCTTGCCAAACAATAGCATTGTAAATTGGTTCACCTGTGGCTTTATCCCAAACTAAAGTGGTTTCACGTTGGTTAGTAATACCAATCGCCAAAATATCTTCTACTTGCAATGCGCTTTTCTCTATTGCTTGTCGGCAAGTTGCAAGCGTAGTTTGCCAAATGGCTTCAGGCTGATGTTCAACCCAACCATCGTCAGGAAATATTTGCTCAAACTCTTCTGAAGCACTGGCAATTAAGTCGCCAGCAGCATTAAAAATAATGGCTCGGCTGCTTGTAGTACCTTGGTCAATTGCTAGCAGGTAGGATGTTTTCATTACAGGTTTTCTCTTAATTCGCCAGCGCTAAAAAATGTTTATTGATTTTAATTAAGGCTTTTTTCATCGCTTGTGACAATAAAAATTCAACCAATTTATCCGGTAGCCATTTAGGTGCTTCACAAACAATAGTATAGCGAACAGAAGTAGCGGAAGGACTTTGTTCCTCAAGATAGATATTACCTTGATGACCACGCAGTGGACGGTCACCGACAATGGCATAGCGAATATGTTCATCGTTAGCGATCAATATTTGCTCTGAAAATTTAACGCCGGCAACATTTAAATCACGAATAGCACCTTTGCCGCCAAAAACTTCACCCTCGTCAGCGGTTTTAGCGACATTAAATTTGGCATCAAAGAATTGACCAGCATTTTGGTGATCGAGTAGTATTTTACTCACTTCATTCGGGGCTGCGGCAACCACTTGTACCACATCAACATTAACCATAATATTCCTGCATTCGCATAAAGGTAATTTCCAGTAACAGTAGCGGATTTAAGTACTTAGGGTCAAGATGCGTGTTTAAAGCTGAAATAGCGCTAATGTAATTTTATTGTGTTCATCTCGCATCGAAGCCTCCATAATACGCTTTTACATGCCTAGAAATTAGATATCGAGAAAAATGGCCATTTTAGAAATTCTTAAAGCCCCCAATGATAAATTAAAAGTTAAAGCCGAAAGCGTTACTAACATTGAACAAGTTCAAGGTTTAATTGATGATATGTTGGATACCCTGTATAGCACTGATGACGGTATTGGTTTGGCTGCGACTCAGGTTGGTAGCAGTGAAGCAATCATCATAGTTGATATATCAGAAACGCGAGACTCACCATTAATATTGATTAACCCTGAAGTTGTCAGTGGTGACAATATTGAAAAAGGGCAAGAAGGCTGCTTGTCTGTACCAGGTTATTACGCAGATGTAGAGAG
>NZ_BAAJLZ010000015.1:0-30769 GCF_057537295.1 Colwellia meonggei | reverse complement strand
TCTTATATAAATGGCGCTGTTTGTGGTTATCGTAACCAGCGCATAACAAGGCGCTCAATGGGACGTTTAAAGTTTGGCTCGTTTCGCTGCGCTCACAATTTTAGCCAAACAGTAAACGCCTATTAGCTTGGCGTTATATTTTTCTAAGGTTCGGCATATGGAATTGGATGCAGGGGTCATAATCTCTGGTTTTGTGAATCTATTTATTATTCTTTATTTCCTATACACGGTATATAGTTATCGAGCTTACCTTTGGCATAAAACTGAAGCTATTATTACTAAGTCAGATCTAAAGATAACTTACGATGAAGGTGATATGTTCGAACCTGAAGTCGAGTATGAGTATTTCTATGACGGAAGAAAATATACTAATAACTATGTATCTGTGGCGATTGGAAGTAGCAATATAAAATCACATGCAGAACAGGTTTTAGCTATGTACGGTAAAGGCTGGAAAGTCGATGTGTATGTTAATCCGAGAAAACCTTCTAAATCTATTTTGGCTCCAGGAATAAGGATTCAACATTTAACTTTGTTAGGTGTTTTAATTTTTGGGTTCTTTTTTTGGGTTCCAGCAGGCTGGAATTTTTGGGGTTATGTTTCAGCTCAAAACTCTGCTCTTTATGCAGAAGAAGTTATTCCTATTAAATTAGATGTATCAAAAAAAGAAAAACTTGAAATTGCAGAGGCTATTAGAGATAAGCTCTTAGGCAAGAATATAAAGGCTAAAATTCAAAACGAATTTAACTATATAACGCCTATGGCAATGGATGAAGGATTTCAGCTAATAGTAAAAGAGGAACTCTTTTCAAAAGCTGTACAGGTGGTATGTAGTTTTGAGCATGCCACTTCCATAAATTACCCAAAAACAGTTACAAAAGAATGTCGTAGGCTGGTTGACAAAGAGCTGAAAAATATAACAAGTCATTAAAGCAGGACAAAAAACAGTTGGTTTTTGCTTCTTCGTCGCTTATTTTAACCAACTATTTTATTGCCTCTTAATGAGGCGTTATACGTTAAAAGGAGTTTACAGTGCTTTCTGAAATTTTTAGTGCATCGGAGCTAATAAATACATTTCTGTTAATGTTTGCAATTATATTTGCAATGTACTTTTTTATTGTTTGGAGAAGAGAAAGGCGACAAGAAGTGTCATTGAGCCGAAAAGAGCTTCAAATGCAGTATGAACAAGCGAAAATTCAAGCTGAACAATTCAAATTTCAATCAGAACAAATAAATAGAAATACAGAACAAAGAGGTGGTTACGTTAAAATTGAGCTACCAGACGAACACAAGTCTATGTTTCAAGATTTCCTCAAAGGTTTTGAGGACTTTGCTTCTTTAAAAGGTTACAAAGTTTCATTTTCTTCTTATTCAGATGAATCTAATTCTTTTAGTTTTAAGTTTACTATTTCTGAATCAGGTGTTTCTGTGAGCACTGAAAAAGTTCAAAGCGATTTTTATGATTACATCCAAAAAATAGAATCAGGTAATCCATTGGATGATTTGCCTGTAATTAATACGCCAGAGCAACATGATCTGCTACTGACAAAACTAAAGAATAGAATAAGCTTCTTACAACATAATTATAACCTGTCACAAAATGCTGTTGAGTATTACGAACGCTTGTTAAAAACTTCACCTCTAAATGTAGGCTTTAATACCCCCCCTTCAGTTATTGTACAAACAGGAGGAACATTAGATGCACCCACTTATCAAGCTAACGGTTCAAGTAATTTAGTACAAGGGAGTGGATCAAATGTTACAACGATAAATACTGATAACTCTATTAAAATTGCTGACTCTTTTAATGGAAGAAAAGAGCAAATAGATAGTTTGGAACAATTAATAAGCCTTCTAAATAATGAAAAAAATTCATTATCATCAAGTGCCTCCATTGAGCTAGAGAAGGTCAAAAGTGAGCTTTCAGAGGAAAAAGAACCGGATAAAAATAGAGTTGAAAAGTGGTTAAACAAAGCTTCTGGGTATTTAAAAACGGCTAAAAAGTCTAAAGCCGTCTTTGAACAGGCGAAGGAAGTGTACACCTCTTTTAATTTACCTGGGTTAGCTGAGTCATTTAGCTCATTGGTTGGTTAAAACGTATAACAAGTTACTTAAACGGACGCTAAACAGTTGGCTAGTGCTCGTTCCTCGCCATTTTAGCCAACAATTTCGCGCCGCTTAGTAAGGCGTTAGGGTTCAAGGATAGATGGCACTTTTATTTATAATTCCGGTTGTTTTTTTGATCGTGTTGATACAGCAATATTTCATCTTAAAAAAAATAATTCGACCGAAGGAAAAGTATTCGACCGCGCATAAATTTAGTTTGGTTTGTTTTGCACTATTTTTTTTGATCAATGCGTTTCTAGTATTTGTTGTAATCTATTGTGCATTCAATGGTGGAGGTGGGGGAAGTTGTAGCGGTTTTTGGTTTATTTATATATATGTAAGTCCAATCATTGCTTTCACTTTCATATTTATAGAAATGTTCTATTTTGCAACCCTTCCAAGTCAAGAAGTAGATGAACCCTAACAAGCAATTAAACAGGGACAAAATACAGTTTTCTGTTTCGTTCCTCAACATTGTAGCAAACTTTATTTTGCCCATTAATTGGGCGTTAGAACGCATGAAATATTTTGTACTTATTTTCTTTATTACCTTTAGCATCTCGTGGAGTGTGCTGGCTGATCATGTAGATTTACCTGAAAATACAAGCGAACTGGAAATTATGTTGACGGAACAATTTCCGAAAAGAACTGCGTCAAATCTAGTTCAAGAGCATTTTGAATCAATGGGCTTCATATGTGAGTACAAAAAGGGTAGATACTACATAGCTCGTACTAGTACCACACAAAAAGGCAAATACTTATACTGTGACCAACGCGTCAAATCAGGCGTTGTATCCAAACGGTGGCAACTTACCTTTGTGCTTACTGATTTAAATGAAATTAACAATATACATACCAACTTCACAGTGTACTCAGAAAAAACGCAACCGCATCTTGCCACTACAGATAGTGGAAGGCCTGGACAATATAGATTACTTGAGAGTAATGATGATGCTATTTGTACATCAATCTCAAAAGTTATAGAAACATCTCTATCGAAAAACGGAGAACTTAATTTCACCAAGCATAAGTACAAGCCACCATGGCATGATATTGATCTACAGTCAGATTTACCGCCATCCCAATTTTCCGTCTTTGATATTGATAATGATGGGCACAAAGAACGCGTACTTAGAGTTGCATGGTCACTTGGTGGAATATATACCCATGCTCTTTATATTCAGCGTAATAGTGAACTAAATAATGAGCTACCAACTGATAAAGGCGCCTTTCTTGATATTTTGAAAACTACCCCTGAGATCAAGCTAATGAACGATGCGTCGTTAATTAAGCGCCGAAAAACGGAATATGGCCCACATTGGCAAGCTTGGTGGTTATCTGGACATATTAAGATCGAGTCAATTGAGCTAGATGATGAAATATACCTTATTGCTTGGAAATATGATGTTAAACCGAATAATCTTGCTACCACATATGCTTTTCAGGTAAAACCAAGTATGGCAATTAAGGATATGTGCATGTTTGCACGAGTTTGTACATGTGGTGGTTGCACTGGACGTGAGAGTATAATTGAAAAAAGGCTTTTACCTGCTCAAAACTATTGCAAAATGCATTGATGAAGCTCAAAACATATTTACAGAGTCTAATGCGTTCTAACAAGTCATTCAAAAGGACAAAAAACAGTTGGCTTTTGCTCCTGCGTCGCATATTTTAGCCAACAGTTTTTCGTCTCTTAATGAGGCGTTAGCTGCCTTTTTAAATTCTGGAGTTTTATGTACATCCCAAAAAATGTAAAAATGAATGATAAATCTGATATTCATGATTTTATAGATGAGTTTGGTTTTGGTGTCATTGTGTCTAGTTCACTTACTGGGACTCATCTTCCATTTGTCTTACATCGAACAGAAGGTGAACATGGAGTTCTTTATACTCATTGCGCTAAAGCTAATTCTCACTGGAACGAGCTTAATGGAGAAAATGCTTTAATTATATTTTCTGGTCCTCATAGCTATGTATCCCCTAACTGGTATGCTCAATCGCCTGCCGTACCAACTTGGAACTATGCATCTGTACATGTATATGGAAAAGTTTCATTGTTAAGTGACAGCCAAACGCTAGAAGTTGTAGAGGAAGTTGTTCATAAATATGAACCTGAACTTCTAGTTAAGCGAGACGTAATAACTAACGAGTTTAGGGATAAGCTACTTTCCGGTATTGTTGGCTTTAAAATCGAATTATCAAATATTGAAGGTAAGCTAAAACTGGGACAACAAAGAAAACTAGAAGATCAGATTGGTGTTTATAATGCTCTTAAAAGTTCTAAAGACCTAGGTGCTCGGAGTTTAGCTCAATATATGGAAAAGCTGTCACTGGGTATAGGCAGGTAAAAAGCTGTTCAAGCGGGACTGCTAACAGTTGGCTCAGTTTCGCTTCGCTACACATTTTAGCCAACAATTATCAGCCCCTTAACAGGGCGTTAGCTATTCAATCAAGGATGAGTATGCATTCTAAAATTTTAACTGTTCTTACTTTATTATTTTCATTTAATTCAATTGCGGGTGTTTCAATTACTACAGTCAATAACTCTGAAGATGAATTAAAAATTAAACATGAACTTGAATTACTTCAAAAAACTCATGATTTATCACCTTGGATTATTACAGATACTATTGAAGTTGATGAAAAAGCAAGAACCCCTAGAAGCCACCCTGTGCTAACGATGAGTACACAGGAAGAATACCTCAATAACGATATTAAGCTGCTTTCTTCATTTCTACATGAACAATTTCATTGGCATGTAATTAAAAATGGGCGCGGAAGTAAATCTGAATTCAGAGCAGCTATAAAGGCTGAATTTCCTAATGTACAATTTGAGCGCCCGTTTGGTAGTGGTACAGAGGGTGGTACCCTAAGTCATATAATTGTTTGTTATCTAGAATATATAGTACTATCAGAGCTTATTGGTAAAGAACGTGCCATTAAAAATATATCTACAAATGAATATTATATATGGGTTTATCAAACTATCCTTAATCCAACAAACCATGGCAAACTGGACAGGCTTGTTCAAAAATTTGGTTTAGGGTTTGGTGTTAAGAATAGCTAACAAGGCAATCAAGCGGGACTGATAATATTCCAGCAATACTCATCACAATTTGTGTGGTAGCTTTTATTGCTATTAAATATTATTTCCCAGATTTAAAGCTACATGACATTATCGAACCAGATCAAAATCGTAGTTTAGAAATCAGTATTCCTATTTCCGAACTTAACATTGCTAATTCAGACGAATATGAAAAGGCAATTAAAACTTATCAGTTTAAAACTGAACATTTAGTTAAGCTCGATTATGCAAGATTTTGCTGATATCGTTATTAACTATGTTTATATGTTTAATGACGAAGATAAGATTAGTGTCGAACTTAAAGCATATAAGTTAAAACCACGATATCATGTTGTTATTAAGAGAGTTTCTAATGATGTGTTTGCACATTTGGCGTACTATCAAGCTAACAAGTAATTCAAGCGGGACTGCTAACAGTTTGCTTGGTTTCGCTCCGCTTCACATTTTAGCAAACTATTAATCAGCCCCTTATTAGGGCGTTAGCTTTCAATTAGAGACTGGAGTGTATTATGGATTTACTGTCTTCAGAATATTTCAAAATCATTGACTTAATAAGTCAATATGACGGCCATTTAATGATCATTAAAGGCTGGTCTATCACTGTAGGAATGGCTCTTATTGGATATGCATTTCAACAAAAGAAGAAATCAATTTTACTTCTTTGCATAGCTAGCTCTATTTGTTTTGCTTTTGTTGATGCTAAGTTTAAAGAATTTCAGGTAAGTTATTATCCAAGATTAGAAATGATCGAAGAGTGCAAACAGTTTGAAACTAAAAATGCCTTACAAAAACCAACATCTAAAACTGAAATTTTATCAACTTGCACCCCGTTACAGATAAATGGTTCATGGCATAGAAGCAAGGAATGGTATGGTATATTTTTCCAATTTGGTAAATTAAACGTTTTATTACCACATTTTGTTTTAGTTATTTTGGCATTTTTCTTATATATGAAACCTGCCTACCTCAGAGCAGATGAAAGCTAATAAGTCGTTAAAGCAGGACAAATAACAGTTGGCTTTTGCTCCTGCGTCGCTTATTTTAGCCAACTATTATTTGCCTCTTAATGAGGCGTTAGCTGCCTTGTGGAGTTTGGTTAAATATGGACGTATTGCATAATCCAGGATTTATATTTTCTGCTTGGCTAATATTTGCATTAATAGTGCTTTTCTTTGATCAAAGGATAAAGCGTAAAATCTGGGCATCGAGAGGTGGCAATAACTTACGAATTTTTCAACATCGCTATAAATCGTTTCGTGAGTTTAATCATCGTTTTAATGTCCTTTTTTATTTGGAGCTATTTAGCTCTGGTAAAATGCATACTGTTAAAAATTCAGTTCAAAAATCGCTTTTAATAAAATTGCGCATAACTACATTATGTTTTTTAATTAGTTTTGTTCTGTTATTGGTGACAATAGACATTTTAAGTGTAGTCGACAGCTAACAAGTAATTAAACAGGGACTTAAAACAGTTTGTTGTTTTTCGTTCCTCAAAATTTTAACAAACTATTTTATTGCCTCTTAATGAGGCGTTATACAACTACGGATAGCTATGAGCATGGCAAACGCTTTTATTCCTGAATCCTTTGAGCCACCGATGCTTTTTGATAGTAAAAATTTTCATTTCAGAGTTCTTGATGAAAATGTTGCGGAGTTAGACTTTGAAGCAGTGATGTATAGTCAAAAAAGGCTACAAGGAATATTTGGCCCTGAATCTGAGTGGCCTAAAAGTAATATGACACTCGAAGAAAATATAGAAAGCTTAAAGGTTCATAAACAGGAATTTGAATCAAGGGATGCTTTCGCTTATTCCGTGTTTAACAGCTCAAAGGAAAAATGCCTAGGCTCTGTTTATATAGACCCAAGCCAATCATCAAATTATGATTGTGAAGTCTACTTATGGATTCGAGATGAGAGTATTGCTCAGGATAAGGAGCTTTATCTAATTGTCAGAAACTGGCTTCAAGCCAAGTGGCCTTTTCCTAATATTGTATTTCCTGGTAGGTCTATTTCTTGGGAAAGCTGGGCTAATGAGTTAATAGTTGTATAATAAGCTGTTCAAGCGGGACTGCAAAAGTTTGGCTCGGTTTCGCTTCGCTACACATTTTAGCCAAACATTATCAGCCCCTTAAATGGGCGTTAGGTGTAAGGGAGTATGCGTTCTACTTTTATAGTTCTAATCACGACTTTATTACTTTCGAGTTGTTACGACACGAGAAGTATTAACGAATATTACGATACGTGTATTGCATTAAAGCAACCAATCACACTCGATAATTTAGAGTCATTATTTGGCAAGGTACATCGAATCGATGGAACAGATAAAAAAGCATCTCTTCATTTGTTCTTGCCACATAAAGATTACGTAATGGTTCATAGTTCGTTTATACAAGCAAAGGTTAACTTTCAAAACCAAATTGTAGGTTTAAAGTGCGCAGAAGATAAAGACGTATTTTAAGCAACTTACACCTAACAAGTCGTTAAAGCAGGACAAATAACAGTTGGCTTTTGCTCCTGCGTCGCTTATTTTAGCCAACATAGTATTTGCCCCTTAATTGGGCGTTAGCATCACAAGGATTTGATGAAAGGTTATGGCTTCAAAAATTAGAGTTTTTTCTTTGCCCCTTATGTTATTCACGATGTGTTCATGTTCTACATCGGCACCAATTGTTGTACATGACCAATACGGTGAGATGAGTGCCGATAATGAACTGTTTCGCAAAGAAGCGAGAGATTGTGCGTTACAAGCTAGAGAAAGTGTTACTGGCACTTCATTAGACAAAAATTCACATAAGGAAGATGTAACCGTTGCTAGTGTCCAGTTATTATCATTTTTTAGCGGTAATGCTTCATGTCTTAAATCTAAAGGTTGGCACATTAAAGAGTAATGCTAACAAGTCAATCAAGTGGGACTGGTAAAGCTTGGCCCGGTTTCGCATTGCTACATATTTTAGCCAAGCATTACCAGCCCATTATTGAAGAGGTAAAAGCTTAGTATAGTTGGCTGAAATAGACTCATTGATGTTCACAAAGTATTTATAAGCTATGGTTTTTATTTTCTATTATAGTTATGATTGCCTAGCAATTTAGGATTAACAACGAAATGGATTTTGGCTGACCCAATACTAGTAGGGTAACTATTTAGTATCTATTCTGTTTTATTCCGAATTTCAAATATCTTAATTTTATAAAAATCAATATTAAGGCATACAATGTTTAAATATTTACGTTTATCGGGATGGTTACCTACTTTAGTTTCTATTGGACTATTGTCGGCATGTGGAGGAGGTGGCGATAGTAAAAAAACACAAGTTACACCTATAACGCCGCCAACGTATCAGATATCTGGTGGTGGTATAAAAGGACCACTTAAGAATGCCAAAGTTAGCTTATACACTTATGACCAAACTAAAAGTACGGGCTATGGTGCTTTAATTTCTGTTGGAAAAACCAATGAATTGACGGAAATTATAGATATTGAAATAACGGGGTCACTGGAAGACTTTTACATTTTATCGTTTGAATCTACGGATCAAACGATTGATATTTCTACGCAAATGCCACCAGTCATCCGCCATTTTGACACTATAGTTAGCTCTGCCGATATTATCTCAGGTCAAGCTATTTATGCTTCACCTTTGTCGCAAGTTACCCTGGCACTGGCTCAGCTTAAAGTTTCAACTGGCATGACGATAGCAGAGGCTATGAACCAGTCAAACCTGATAGTTAAATCAATTTTTGGACTTAGTATTTCAGAAAATATTGACCTATTTAGTTCTCCGTCATTATTGATTTCCAGTGCAGATTCTTTTGAAGAGCAGTTTGAGATATTTCAATTAAGAAAAGCAGTGGAAGTTTTTTCAGTTCTTTCTTTTCAGCTTTTAGAAGAATTAAATAATGCTGATATAAGTATGGACATTATTTTAGAAGGTCTTGCACATGATATTCTTGATGGCGAACTAGATGGGATAAGCATGTCCGCCGAACAGTTACCTTATAGCTTCGAACAATTAAAAATTTTTCAGCAATCAGTAAACGATTTAATAATACCAAACACTGATAATATTCAAATCAGTTCACTAATTACCTTGCTTATTGAGGAAGTGAGCCTTTTACATAGCGAAACATTAAATACAGAAAAACTGCATGCAGAAGCTAGTTTGAGTCGAAATGATCAAATTGTTTTTGTAGTTGATTATGACAATGATGGCGTTATTAATGCTATAGATGATGATGATGACAACGACGGTCATGAAGATCTCTATGATGTTTTTCCATATGATGCCACAGAATGGTTAGATACTGATGGTGATGGCATAGGCAATAATGCTGATACTGATGATGATGGCGATGGCGTTGCGGATAGTGCAGATGCTTTTCCGTTAGATGCTAGTGAATCTATTGATACTGATGGTGATGGCATTGGCAATAATGCCGATTCTGATGATGATGGTGATGGTGCTGAAGATAGTGTAGACGCTTTTCCGCTAGATGCCACAGAATGGTTAGATACTGATGGTGATGGCATAGGCAACAATGCTGATACTGATGATGATGGTGATGGCGTTGCGGACAGTACAGATGCTTTCCCGTTAGATGCTAGTGAATGGTTAGATACTGATGGTGATGGCATAGGTAATAATGCCGATACTGATGATGATGGCGATGGCGTTGCGGACAGTGCAGACGCTTTTCCATTAGATGCCACAGAATGGTTAGATACTGATGGTGATGGTATTGGCAATAATGCCGATACTGATGATGATGGCGATGGCGTTGCGGATAGTGCCGATGCTTTTCCATTAGATGCCACAGAATGGTTAGATACTGATGGCGATGGCGTAGGCAATAATGCCGATACTGATGATGATGGCGATGGCGTTGCGGACAGTGCCGATGCTTTCCCGTTAGATGCTAGTGAATCTATTGATACTGATGGTGATGGCATAGGCAATAATGCTGATACTGATGATGATGGCGATGGCGTTGCGGACAGTGCCGATGCTTTCCCGTTAGATGCTAGTGAATCTATTGATACTGATGGTGATGGCATAGGCAATAATGCCGATACTGATGATGATGGCGATGGTGTTGAAGACAGTGCAGATGCTTTTCCGTTAGATGCTAGTGAATCTATTGATACTGATGGCGATGGCATAGGTAATAATGCCGATACTGATGATGATGGCGATGGTGTTGAAGACAGTGTCGATGCTTTTCCGTTAGATGCTAGTGAATCTATTGATACTGATGGTGATGGCATAGGTAATAATGCCGATACCGATGATGATGGCGATAGTTTTCTTGACTTAAATGATGCATTTCCTCTTGACCCAAATGAATGGTTAGATACTGACGAAGATGGTATCGGTAATAACGCCGATAGTGATGATGATAATGATGGTATCTACGACAACGATGACGAATTGCCTTTGGATGCAACTGAAAGCAAAGATTTTGATAAAGATATGATTGGAGATAATGCCGACACTGATGATGACAATGATGGTATTGTTGACAGTGAAGATTACATTCATGTTGCTGTACCTAACCTGGCCCAATTTGATCCAGATGAGTTGATTAATTTTAATATTCGTGGTTTTTATACAGATGGTAGCTTACTCAGCGGTAATGAAAACTGGCACGTTCAATACTATATCTATGATGTGAATATGAATGGAGACAGAGTTCCGTTTTATACAGAAAATGGTTATTACAATGCTAATTATAATTCAACCAAAAGAGAATGGAATATCAGTTTTCCAGCGCCCAGCTATTCAAGTGATTTTTATGTAGAGTTCTCACTATATTGTTCGGCAATTATTTGTGGAAATCATGATACAAGTGATAGTGATTTTCAGAAGAAACAGAGTTATTCATTTAGGGTGAACTGCCTTGCTGAACCTTGTGGTTATCAGGCGGAACCAGAGCCAGGAACAAATATAAGTGCTAGCAAAGTATCTGATTATTTAATCGCAAATGTTGTTCAAAGTAATGGCGATATTCTCGCCGTCTATCTTGATCAGGCGGAAAATAGTTGGAAAAACTATGTGGTTAAATCTTCTAACAATGGCTATTCATGGAACAGGGTTGGCCAATTACCCAGCTACGTTTCTAATGGTAATTTGATTGAGTTATCACAAAATGGAGAGTTGTTACTTATTGGTTCATGTAGCGCTAGTTTTTGTTTATATAATTCTTCAGACGGTTCAAATTGGATAGAACAAGACCTATTTGACACCTCTACTTTTGCAAATTGCAACGTACAAAACTGTAATACTAACTATATGCATGTAAGTGATATTGTTGAAACAGAAGATGGTGCTTTAATGGTTATTTACAATAGTCGTGTTGACGGCAAAGATGTTACTTTTGCAACTAAGTCTTATGACAGGATTAGTTGGTCAAACCCAGTTAATTTATTTGGCAGTGATTATACAACTATAGTACATTCATTGATTAAAATGGACAGTCAAGGCTATGCAGCTGCGGTAGTTTCTTATGAAGATTATCTAATAACTATTTTTACGTCAGATGATGGTGAAGAATGGTTGCCTATCAAATCTTTCTCTTTTATAGACTCTGCTGATTTAGTTTATCAAGATGGTATACTGCGATTATTTTACCAACATAATTATAATATTTTTGAAGTGCACAGTAATGATTTTGTCAATTTTTCAATACCAGAAAAAATTGTAGAAAAATCATATGTCGGTTTCGGTGCCATCCCTCTAAATAACGGTGATTTCGGCGTAATTTATAATTTATATCTAAATTATCAATATGATGTTTTTTATCAGAATGTTAATTTATCGATACCATAAGTGAGTATATGTTGTATTTGTTTTAATGCTTTACTTTTATGAATTAAGTTGACTTAAGGAAAATATCACCTATTAAAATAAAGATTACTGCAGTTATGATAAAAGCGGTAAGTATGCAATTAATAACCCAAACTCTCTTTTTGAAGAAATTGTGTTTTAAATTGGCGGCCATCTTTAGGAAATCTATAAAAGTGTATTATTGACATATGGCTATAGCGACAAAATTACGAGATCATCTTAACATCGCCTTACTGACAAACTCATGCGTAGAGAATGAGATTGCTAGCGAGGCGATATTAAGGCAAGTTTACTTGTTAGTTGACGCTCCTAGGTTTTCGCAAAGTGTGGCGTTATCAATAAATAATCTTACCCAATTAATTCGATAAGATATCATTGATAATGTATGCGATGTGGTATTTAGTGACTATTAATTGATACCATTTAAGCAAAAAACATATAAATTTAATTGCTATATATTTACTATTAATAAGCCCGAGTGATTCATTTAACCTTTTGTTTTTAATTTGGTTTTAATTTTCCTGCAAAGACATTAGTAGGATGTTATATGCCTATTGGAGGCTTTGAACAATTATATGGAAATTTGCAGTATTTCCTGGGAGCAAACAATCCCGCTTCGACAAAGTGTTCTTTGGCCAAATAAGCCTCCTGAATATTGCCATGTAGATGGTGATCATGATGCAATGCACTTTGGTGCGTTTGCTAATGACGAACTTGTTTGTGTTGCTTCTGTATACTTAAAGTCAGGTAAAGCGCGCTTGCGTAAGTTTGCGACTAAAACTGATTATCAAAGCAAAGGCATTGGCTCTCAAATGTTAAAGTTTATTCTTCACAAACTTAATAACACAGGTGCAAAAGTTTTTTGGTGTGATGCTAGAGAATCAGCTTTAATCTTTTATCAGCGTTTTGGTATGAAATCACACGGGGAGCGCTTTTATAAGGCTAATATTCCTTACTTCAAAATGGAAGTTGCTTTATAGTAAATTTAAAACGGTATATAACAAACTGCTCAAGCGGGACAAATAACAGTTGGCTGGTTCCGCTTTGCATCACATGTTAGCCAACTACAATTTTCCCCATAATAGGGTGTTATTGTATTGCTGAGGATGGAGTTCAGTGGAAGGTAAAGCTGTAAAAATTCGACGTGGCTTAATCTTAATTAAAGGGTTTATGGTTCTTGTAATTGTTATGCAAGCAGTGCAATTTTATCAAACCAACATAATGGATTTAGGCGCAATTACTGGCACTGTTGGTGTTTTATCACTGCTGCGCGGACTGCTTTTATCTCCATGTTTGTTAACTGTTCCATTAAGTCACTGGTTTAAATCAGATCTTAGTTTTTCAAAAGACAGCTATAAATATTTCGGTTTAGCTTTTGCATCAATAATTGTTAGTTCGTTTTAAAAATACATATAACAAGCAGTTCAAACAGGACAAATAACAGTTGGTTTTATTCGTGCCTCATATGTTTTAGCCAACTATAAATTACCAGCTAACGGCGCGTTATAGTAAAAGGTCTATTTTCGAGTAATTTGATATTTATGTTATTGCCCCTATATCAATAGTTATTATTACAATAGCAATTAATTCAGGGAGATAAGTTGTGATTGCCGAAATAATGTCTATCTTTCAACCTTCGTTGAAAAATCTAGAGAAAGCTAAGGAAAGAAAATTGGATCAAAATGAGAATGGCGACGATTCAAAGAAAAGAACTGAATTAGATAAAATATTTAAAGAAGGCCTTTCACCTAATAGCTTTAAAAAAGAAGAAGAGCCAGATAAAGATTCGCAATAACAGTTGTTCAAGCGGAACTACTAAAGTTTGGCTCGGTTTCGCTTCGCTACACAATTTTAGCCAAACATTACCAGCCCTTTATTGGGGCGTTATGCACTAAGTGGAGTTCTATGCATAAAATAAATATCAGTGATAAATTTAACTTGTTTACGGAGGAATGGACTCCAAAAGTCATCGCTGAATCAAATGGTCAATTGGTTAAAATAGCTAAAGGTAGTGGCGAACTCGTTTGGCACAAACATGATCAAGAAGATGAACTGTTTATCGTATTTAAAGGGCAGCTAACATTGCAATTAAGATCTGGCGATATTGTGTTAAATGCCGGTGAAATGTATGTAGTACCGAAAGGTGTTGAACATTGCCCTAAAGCAGAGCAAGGCACTCATTTCATGATGATAGAACCTTCATCTACAGCTCATACCGGTGAAACTCAAAGTGAGCTTACGGTATCATCAGAGCAACAAGAGTGGATTTAGTGTATAACATTTTACAGATTGCCTAGTTTCGATGCCCTACACATTTTGGCAAACTATAAAAAGCCTCTGAATATGGGCGTTATGTGTTTCGATAGTTAAGGATTATTTTAAATTTTGAGTACACCCAAAAATTTTAGAGAAAATAAATACTTGAATGAATCGGGTACAAAGACTGGAAGCTGGTTTTTGAATAGGCTTGATTATTTTCAATTTCATGAGTACCCAGAATATAAAAGGCATAAATTGATTTGTGCTCTAACTACTATTTTATTCTATTGCTTGAGTATCAAGTTTTTCTTGGTAAGCTTTCTGTTGTCGTTGCCTTTTTTATATTTATGTTATTTTACCTCAAAGACTTTATATTTATTACATACGAAAGTATGTCGTCATAATGGCTATTTTCTTTATCCTTCGAAAATTGTTGTTTTTTTCAAAGCTCGAGAAATTGAAACCGATTTAAACGATTTTGACTCTATTGCAACAATGAGCAAAAAATAATGCTGTATAAAGACTCGTAGCGAACGATTCAAGCGGAAATTCTGAAGTTTGGCTCGGTTTCACTTCACAGTTTAGCCAACTATTTTATTAGTGTTTTAGGTATATTTAATTAAAAGGAGTTTGTTTTGAATGAAATCATTGTTTGGCCAATTTCGATTGGTATTATAATTTTTTTATTTAACGTTTTACCATGGATACTAACATTGCTGTCTAATAAGGTTGAAGGTTTAGAAAAGGTTATTTGGTTTATTGCCGCATTTTTTGCTTCTTGGCTAGGGTATTTTGTATTTTATTTTATTGTGGTGAGAAATAAGCAACCTATACGTACTTCAGAAAATAAAATCTATAGAGATGTTAATGGTCGTGTGATCAAATAGATTATGTAGCCAAAATAGAGTGTCGATGCACAGCGTTGTTGCTTGCTTCTTAAGCTGTAACTTCTTGTCTTTATTTATTCTTTGAGTCATTTAAATTTCTTTTTGAAGGTTAACTTTAAAACAGGCATTGATGGTTAAGTTTTAATTATTAAATGTACTTGAGAGGAAATGTTATTTGAATAGGGTAATATTATGTCAGTAGGTATGAATGCTATATGGAGAGTTAAGCTACCGAAACAAAAACGCTGTAATCGGTGTGAATTATATACCCCAAAATCTCTAGACAAATGTATCCATTGTACTGAGTTAAACGAAGCGCAATTATTGCAACTAAAAGCGCAGCACCAAGAGTCTCTTCATGGTAATGCTATTTTTGGTAGATATTTAATATTTGGCGCTATTGTTATAGCTTTACTGCTACTCATTAATTTCTTATAACTCTATTAACAGTTAGCAGAAAAATAATTCACCAAAGCTATTACACTCGATAGTTTTTCTATGGCATTAAATTTGATGCGGTGCTTGAAAATCACTTCTAGTTATTACAGGAGTATTTATGCCTAATTACATTGATGGTTTTGTTTTTCCTATTTTAGAAAGTCAGCTAAATGAATATAAGCCTTTGGCTGAAGCAGTTGCGACTATATGGAAAGAGCATGGTGCACTTGATTATATTGAATACCTAGGTGATGACTTATCACTTGACGGGACGCGATCATTTATTGATGCAATTGATGCTAAGAAAGGGGAGGTTATTATTTTTGGCTGGGTGGTATTTGAATCGCGACAGTCACGCGATTTAGTAAACGAAAAAGTCGAAAATGATGTAAGGATGGCAGATTTGATTAATTCGTTTGATTCTGGCTTTGATGCCAAACGTATGGCATATGGCGGCTTTAAACCATTTATTAGCAAGGCTGACTAACCTTTATAGTACGTGTATTTATTAGCAAAATATTTGTTGAAAAGGAGTATTGAATGTTAGCGATAAGACCTAATTGTGAATGTTGTGATAAGGAACTTCCGGCTAACTCTAAGGAAGCTTATATTTGCAGTTATGAATGCACCTTTTGTAAAAAATGCCTTGATGAAATACTACAAAATGTTTGCCCTAATTGTGGCGGAGGACTCACTGCTAGGCCCATACGTCCGGCAACTTCTCGTCGAAAAGGTCTTGGTTTAGCCTATCAGCCAGCAGAAAAAAAGCGTACGTATAGCAAATATTCGCAAGAGGAAATATCTATTTTTTCAGAGGCTGTTAAAGATATTTCTCCTGAAGAACGATAAATTACCTTATATTAAACTTTTATGTCGATTACTTAATCTAGATACATACTACCAATAAGACGGCATGCTTATTCTATTTCGATACTAATGTCGGTTGTTGGAATGCAGCAACAAGGTAGAATTTCATCGTCGCCAACGAATGCCAATGGTTCGCCTTGCGGATAATTAATTTCACCACTTTTAAGGGCCACACGGCAAGCGCCACAAAAGCCATCACGGCAATGATAGTGTACTTCTACATCTGATGACTCTAAACATTCTAATAGGTTTTTATGTGAATCTAAGTAGATGATTTCTTGGTTGTTGACAGAGATCTTAATGGGAGTTTTGTCTTTATTTTCGGATGATGATTCTAAGCCATTAACGCTATCTGAATTCTTCGACATAATAAGTTATCCGATAACTTTAGATAGGTTAATGACTAGCACTTGATTTATATAGGTAAATCTAATTATAAATCGAAATCGTCGAAATCATCACTTGAAACTGACGAGTCAACTTGACCAACAAGGTAACTTGAGATTTCTGTTTCTTGTGGGGCAACTTGTACGTTGTCACTAACAAGGTACGCGTTCATCCAAGGTAGTGGGTTGCTTTTAATATCAAACGGTGCATCAAAACCAATAGCTGCTAAGCGCTGGTTACTAATATATTCGATGTATTGATTTAATATTTGCGCATTAAGGCCGATCATTGAGCCGTCTTTAAATAGGTATTGTGCCCATTCTTTTTCTTGTTCAACAACGTCTAAGAATATTTGCTTACCTTGGTCACGTAACTCTGTGGCAATTTCTTGCATTTCTGGATCGTCTTTACCTGACATCCAGTTGTTTAGGATGTGCTGAGTGCCGGTTAAATGTAGTGCTTCATCACGAGCAATCAACTTAATAATTTTAGCATTACCTTCAAGCAACTCACGCTCAGCAAAGGCAAATGAACAAGCAAAACTGACATAGAAACGAATAGCTTCTAAGGCATTAACAGAGCATATCGCTAAGAATAATCGCTCTTTTAATTTACGTTCACTAACTTCAATGGTTTCACCGTCAACTTCGTAGCTACCAGGACCTTGTGATTGTAGTAACTGAGTCGTAATAATAACGGCGTCAAAGTATTTTGCGATGCTTGATGCACGTTTTAATATCGCTGGGTTAACCATGATATCGTCAAATACTTCACTTGGGTCAGTAAATAAGTTACGTAAAATATGTGTGTATGAACGAGAGTGAATGGTTTCACTAAATGCCCATGTTTCTACCCAAGTTTCAACTTCTGGCAATGAAACAAGTGGCAGTAATACGGCATTAACTGAGCGCGCTGCCATTGAGTCTAGTAGCGTTTGGTATTTCAAGTTTGAAATAAAAATATGCTTTTCAGAGGCGGTCAGACTTTGCCAGTCAGCACGGTCTTTCGATACATCAATTTCCTCTGGGCGCCAGAAGAAAGATAGCTGTTTTTCAATTAACTTTTCAAAGGCAACAAAACGTTGTTGATCGTATCGTGCAACATTAACACTGTTTCCCAAAAACATTGGCTCTAACAAAGCGTTGTTAGGTGTTTGGTTAAACGTAGTGTACGACATTTATTTCTCCTTGAAATATGGCCTATGTTAGCAATATTTCGTCACTTATATGTATATGGTTATTAACTTAATTATTATAAATTTTTAGTTTTGCAATGTGATGCAAAAAAAGAGGAAAACTGCTTGTTTTCCTCTGTATTAATACTAAATCTTACAAGCGCCACCGGCACAGCCGTCATCTTCAACTTCGGTTTGACTATCGTCGGCACCATCACGAGTATTGTGGTAATACATGGTTTTAACACCAAGCTTATAGGCAGTTAAAATATCTTTTAACACTTGTTTGATTGGTACTTTACCGCCCTCAAAACGCGCAGGGTCGTAGTTAGTGTTGGCCGATATTGTTTGGTCAATAAACTTTTGCATAATACCAACAAGTTGCAAGTAACCTTCGTTATTTGGAATATTCCACAGTAATTCATAGTTATCTTTTAACTTTTGATACTCAGGAACAACTTGTTTCAAAATGCCATCTTTACTGGCTTTAATACTGATTAAACCTCGAGGTGGTTCAATACCATTAGTCGCATTTGATATTTGTGACGAAGTTTCTGATGGCATTAGTGCTGAAACAGTGGAGTTACGAACGCCATGCTCTTTAATGCTAGTACGTAGGCTTTCCCAGTCTAAATGCAATTGCTCGCCAGTAATATTATCGATTTCTTTTTTGTAAGTATCGATAGGTAAAATGCCTTGAGATAAACGTGTTTCGTTAAATTTCGGGCATGCACCTTGTTCAATGGCCAATTGGTTTGAAGCTTTTAATAGGTAGTATTGAATTGCTTCAAAAGTACGGTGCGTTAAGTTATTCGCGCTACCATTTGAATAGAATACGCCATTTTTTGCAAGATAGTACGCGTAGTTAATAACACCTATACCTAACGTACGACGTCCCATAGTTGCGTTATGCGCTGCAGGCACTGGGTAATCTTGGTAATCAAGTAAACTATCTAAAGCACGAACGGCTAAATCAGCTAAGCCACCTAATTCATCAAGGCTATCGATAGCACCTAAGTTAAAGGCTGATAACGTACACAAGGCAATTTCACCTGTTGGATCGTTAACATCTTCCATTGGTTTAGTTGGCAAAGCAATTTCTAAACATAAGTTACTTTGACGAATTGGTGCAACCGTTGGCTCAAATGGTGAATGAGTATTACAGTGATCAACGTTTTGTAAGTATATACGGCCAGTACTTGCACGCTCTTGAGCAAATAAGGTAAACAATTCTATGGCTTTAATACGTTTCTTACGAATCGAGTCGTCAGCTTCGTATTTAACGTATAGCGCTTCAAACTTGTCTTGGTCTTCAAAGAAGGCGTCGTATAAACCAGGAACATCACTCGGGCTAAATAAAGTGATTGATTCACCTTTTATTAAGCGTTGATACATAAGCTTGTTAAATTGTACGCCGTAATCTAAGTGACGCACGCGGTTTTCTTCAACACCACGGTTATTTTTAAGTACTAATAAGCTTTCAACTTCTAAGTGCCAAAGTGGGTAGAATAGGGTAGCAGCACCACCGCGAACACCACCTTGTGAACAACTTTTAACCGCTGTTTGGAATAACTTATAAAATGGAATACAACCAGTATGAAATGCTTCACCGTTACGAATTGTACTACCTAATGCACGAATGCGACCGGCATTAATACCAATGCCCGCACGTTGGGAAACATACTTAACAATTGAACTTGAAGTGGCATTAATTGAATCTAAGCTGTCGCCACACTCAATTAAAACACATGAAGAGAATTGACGCGTTGGCGTGCGAACACCAGCCATAATTGGCGTAGGTAAAGAAAGTTTAAAAGTAGAAATCGCATTATAGAAACCTTTAACATAATCTAAACGAGTTTCTTTTGGGTATTTAGCGAATAAACAGGCTGCTACTAAAATATATAAGAATTGGGCGCTTTCATAAATTTCACCAGTGACACGGTTTTGTACAAGGTATTTACCTTCTAATTGTTTCACTGCTGCGTAGCTAAAGTCTAAATCACGGCGATGATCAAGAAAGCTTTCCATTGCTTCAAACTCAGCTTCAGTATAGTCACTTAATAGGTGTTGATCATATTTACCTGCTTCAACCAAATTAACTACATGTGGGTAAAGCTTAGGAGGCTCAAATTGGCCATAAGCTTTTTTACGTAAATGGAAAATAGCCAAGCGCGCTGACAAGTATTGATAATCAGGTGTTTCTTCTGAAATTAAATCTGCTGCAGATTTAATAATCGTTTCATGAATATCTGCTGTTTTAATTCCGTCATAAAACTGAATATGAGATTTCAGTTCAACTTGAGAAACTGAAACGTTATCTAAATCTTCAGCAGCCCAAGCAATAACTTGGTGAATTTTTTCTAAGTCGATGGGTTCTTTTGAGCCATTGCGCTTTGTAACAAAGAGGTTGTTATTCATGAAAGACCTGTAAATCTATTTATTGTTTTAATCACCCACAATAGGTGTTTATATTGTTAATGACCTCAAAATGGCAACTTTACGAGAAAAGTCGTATGTCATTCAAAGTGACTGAATGAAAAATGCACTATATCTTGGGGTTTTTAAAAAACTAATCACAAGATAGTGAGGTTTGCCTGACAATGCAAGCGATAAAAAGTGTTGAAAATTAGTTGATTTTTTTAGAGTAAAAGTTCTGTTAGTAACAACTAACTTAGTAGCGCTTTTTAATTTTGATTTTTATAAAACGCAACGCTTATTTACAGTTTTTTTTCTTCACTAAATTATTTTAGGTTAATTTTTTGTGTTTATATGACTAAAGAATATAAAAAAATAATTAATCAATAAAATCAGCTTGTTATGGTGGGTGTATGATCTTCGCACAAGTGAATTGACGAGTGATTATTTTATCAGCGTTTGATGATCATTATTAGATCCTACAGAAAGTAAACCTACAAAATTAAGGGTTTTGAATAACTAAAATGTTAAACTTTAGTTAATAAAATACTGCACTTGTAAATTGCATCAGTATGCTGAAGGCCTATCGACATTGGGCCATTCATTAAGAGTGTCTTTTTAGGTCTATATTGATTACTTAATGAAAGCCAGTAAATCAATAGGTGCATTAATCATATGATCTGCTTGCCATGCCTGACAATTTTCGTCAGCCAAGATGTAACCCCAACTAGCAACAAAAGTCTTCATTAACGCGCTATTACCTGCTTGAATATCGCGTAATGCATCGCCTACATACACGCATTGTTTATGATCAACACTGATTTGTTCACAAGCATATAAAATTGGCTCAGGATCGGGTTTACGCTTTTCTAGCGTATCACCGCCAACCATTACTGCACAATTTGCAAACTCAGGGTAATGTGGCAGTAATGCCTTTGTTAAGCCCTCAGGTTTATTGGTAATAATCCCCCAAGGGATATTATCGCTTTCTAGTTGTTGTAATAATTGCGCTACACCTGGATAGAGACACGTTTGTATAGCAATATTGTTTTCATAATAGTTTAAAAACTGTTGACGTAGGTGTTCATAATCATATCGTTTAATATCGTCACCAAAGCCAAGGTTTAATAACCCTAATGCACCATCTGAAGCTATAGGTCGGTAATCCATTGCTGCAATCGTAGGTTTTCCATACTGCACTAATACGTGATTTAAGGCGGCACCTAAATCGTCAGCAGTATCTAATAATGTGCCATCCAAATCGAAAAGAACTGCTGCAATAGCGTTTGTTGAAGTATTATGTGATGACATTAGTTAACTCGATAAATTATTGTGGTTGTAATGGAAAAGCGCCAATAAATTTAAGTGCATTTTGGCGCAGTACAAATATGAATATGATTACTTAAATGCGCTGACAGCAAAGGATGTAATTTACATCAAGCGATGAAGTTAACTTATGATTTTCAGTTAATGGGTTATAGTGAATACCTGCGGCATCAATACATTTTAGGTCCACTGACTCTGCCCATGAAATAAGTGTAGAAGGGCGAATAAAGCTTTTATGATCATGCGTACCGTCTGGTACAAGTTTAAATATTTTTTCAGCCGCGACTATCGCTAACAGATAGGCTTTTAATGATTTATTTAATGTTGAAAAGAATACGTAACCGCCTGGCTTGACCATATGCGCACAGGCACTAATGATAGATGCGGGATCTGGTACATGCTCCAGCATTTCCATACAAGTGACTACGTCATAGTGCTGTGGATGCTGTTGTGCTTGCTCTTCAGCGGTAATCTTTTGGTAGTTAACTTCAACACCAGCTTCTAAGGCATGCAACTTAGCAACATTTAATGGCTCTTGCCCCATATCTATACCCGTTACTTTAGCACCCAATTGGGCAAGGCTTTCTGCTAAAATGCCACCACCACAGCCGACATCGATAATGTTTTTATCGAATAGTTCGCCAACATGCTGACAAATAAATTGGCGGCGCAAAGGATTGATTTGATGCAGTGGTTTGAAATCGCCATCAAGCTCCCACCATTGGCTGGCAACTTGTTCAAATTTGGCTATTTCGTCTTGGTTCACATTTAAAGGCTTGGACATGGCATTATCATTATTTGTCTTGTTGATGCTGGCGATTCTAAACCAATATTTCCAGCAAGCCTAGCGAGAAAATTGATTCAACTTAAATAAAAGCTAATGATAAGAGTTTTAGTGTTCTTTTTAGCTTTGCTTATATAAGCAAAGCTTTACTAGGTATAAATAGGCTTGGTAAGGAAAAGTATGTTGATAAAATAAACGCTTTTAGCTGACATGTGTTTAAAATGCGAACAATGCATCTTTGTTAAGTTATTTTTAAGCCATTATAAAACAATAAAGTTAAATGAAAACAGTAGTATAACTATTGGAAATGTTAATACTAACATGCACTTGAAACTTTATCTTTTTAACGGCAAAATGAAGTAATATAAAGCGGTAGGGCATGACAATGTTTTATGTTAGTATGCCGTGTTAATTAAAAATAATAATTTCGAAATTTTCTGAATTAGATTTACGTTAAGGGATACCATCAATTTATGACCGATTTGGCGAATAATATTGCTCCTGTCAATATTGAGGATGAGCTAAAAAGCTCCTATTTAGATTACGCGATGAGTGTAATCGTAGGTCGTGCATTACCAGATGTACGTGATGGCTTAAAACCGGTGCATCGTCGCGTACTATTTGCAATGAATGTGCTAGGTAACGACTTTAACAAGCCGTATAAAAAATCAGCACGTGTTGTTGGTGACGTTATTGGTAAATATCACCCGCATGGTGATACTGCTGTTTATGATACGATTGTTCGTATGGCGCAGCCATTTTCATTACGCTATATGCTTGTTGATGGCCAAGGTAACTTTGGTTCTGTTGATGGTGATTCAGCGGCGGCAATGCGTTATACCGAAATTCGAATGGCAAAAATTGCTCATTCAATTTTAGCGGATTTAGACAAAGAGACTGTGGATTATGTTGCCAACTATGATGGCACTGAAATGATCCCAGCGGTAATGCCAACGCGCATTCCAAACCTACTCGTTAATGGTACTTCGGGTATTGCAGTAGGTATGGCAACTAATATTCCGCCACATAACTTAACTGAAGTGATTAATGGCTGTTTAGCGGTTATTGATAATGAAGACCTCAGCTTTGAAGAGTTATTAGAGTTTATTCCAGGCCCTGACTTTCCAACCGCTGGTATTATTAGTGGTCGCGCAGGCATTCAAGAAGCTTATAAAACCGGTCGCGGTAAAATAAAAATTCGCGCACGTGCTGAAATAGAAGTAGATGAGAAGTCTGGCAAAGAAACTATCGTTGTACATGAACTTCCTTATCAAGTGAATAAAGCGCGTTTGATCGAAAAAATGGCTGACTTGGTTAAAGAAAAACGTTTAGAAGGTATTTCTGCCCTGCGTGATGAGTCTGATAAAGATGGTATGCGTATGGTTATTGAAGTGAAACGTGGCGAAGTAGGCGAAGTAGTTTTAAATAACTTATATAAACTAACGCAAATGCAAGTGTCGTTTGGTTTGAATATGGTGGCATTGGCTAATGGCCAGCCAAAACTATTCAATTTGCGTGAAATGCTTGACGCTTTTATTTTACATCGCCGTGAAGTGGTTACTCGCAGAACAATCTTTGAATTACGTAAAGCTCGGGAACGCGCGCATTTACTTGAAGGTTTATCAATCGCATTAGCGAATATTGACCCAATTATTGAGTTAATTAAAAACTCACCAACACCTAGTGAAGCAAAAGAACAATTACTTGCTCGTGGTTGGGATCTTGGTCATGTTGCAGAAATGCTTGCTGCAGCCGGTGATGATGCCGCTCGTCCTGAATGGGTAGAAGCTGAATTTGGTATTCGTGAAGGTCAATACTTCTTAACCGCACAACAGGCGCAAGCGATTTTAGATTTACGTTTGCACAAGTTAACCGGTTTAGAACATGAAAAGATTTTAAACGAATACAAAGCATTATTAGA
Organism: Colwellia meonggei; assembly: GCF_057537295.1. Classification (NCBI taxonomy): domain Bacteria; kingdom Pseudomonadati; phylum Pseudomonadota; class Gammaproteobacteria; order Alteromonadales; family Colwelliaceae; genus Colwellia; species Colwellia meonggei. The sequence goes on along the minus strand of NZ_BAAJLZ010000015.1, from coordinate 6,275 downwards.
TGTAATTGCTGAATTGCTACATATTTTGGCAAGTCCAGCGCGACTAATGGAAGTTATTCGTGAAGAGTTAGAAGTTATTCGTGATGATTTTGGTGATGAACGTCGTACAGAAATTACTAATGCATCTCATGACCTTGCATTAGAAGATTTAATCAACGAAGAAGATGTTGTTGTAACGCTTTCTCATGAAGGTTACGTTAAGTACCAAGTATTATCAGATTACGAAGCACAGCGACGTGGTGGTAAAGGTAAAGCAGCGACTAAGATGAAAGATGAAGATTTCATTGAGCGCCTGTTAGTTGCGAATACTCACGATACTATTTTGTGTTTCTCTAACCGGGGTAAATTATATTGGTTGAAAGTTTACCAATTGCCACTAGCGAGTCGTACTGCTCGTGGTCGTCCAATTGTTAACTTACTACCATTAGAAGCTGACGAACGTATTACGGCTATTTTACCTGTACGTGAATATGAAGAAGACAAGTTCATCATCATGGCAACGGCATCAGGTACCGTCAAGAAAACTGCGCTTACTGCCTATAAGAACCAACGTGCAAACGGTATTATTGCCTTGAATCTTCGCGATGACGATACCTTAATTGGTGTTGATATTACTAACGGTGAAAATGACATTATGTTGTTCTCAGACGCTGGTAAAGTAGTACGCTTTAACGAGAAGAAACGTGATAGTGAAACTGGCGAAATAAAGATTGATCCAGAAACTGGCGAGCAACAATGGGCGTTAAAACCTATTGGTCGTACTGGTACTGGTGTTCGTGGTATTAAGTTAGAAGGTGAGCAGAAAGTTGTTTCATTGATTGTGCCTAAAAATGATGGTCCTATTCTAACTATTACTGAAAATGGCTTTGGTAAGCGTACAGCGCTAGATGAATATCCAGCGAAGAGCCGGGCAACCAAAGGTGTTGTTTCAATCAAAGTTAGCGAGCGTAACGGCCCAGTTGTTGGCGCTGTTCAAGTTGAAGATCAAGATGAAATTATGCTGATAACAGATAACGGTACGTTAGTTCGTACGCGTGTGAATGAAGTTAGTGTTATTGGTCGTAATACTCAAGGTGTTCGTATTATTCGTACTGTTGAAGGTGAACATGTGGTTGCCTTACAACGTATTGACGAAATTGAAGAGCCAGAAGTGTTCGAAGAAACTGAAAATGGCGAACAAGCATCAACACTAGTTGAGGGTGATAAAGTTGAAACACCTGATACTGACGGTGGCGATGAAGGTTCATCACTCGAAAATGACGATACTGCAGAGTAACCGTTGTTAACATAATAAAAAGGCGGTTTTTACCGCCTTTTTTTATGGCTGAATTTTACATCAAGTGTAAAATTTCAATTTAATGAAAAAAGTTATATCAAAGTTAAATTAAGAATTGATGCTAGACACCAAAACGGTATGCTAGCTGTAGTTTTTAAAAAGCCAAGAAATCATAATAAAAACATCTTGGTGTGTGTATTGTTAAATAGTCAGTGTTCAGTGTTAGAGAGCTCAAAGGCCGTTACTCGCTAAAATGCAGTGAAAGCCAACTTATCAAGTCAATTGAAGAAGGGTGTAGAGTTAAATGTCTAGTGTGTATAATTTTTGCGCAGGTCCGGCAATGTTACCTGTTGATGTCATGAAAAAAGCGCAAAGTGAGTTTTTAAATTTTGCTGAGACCGGTAGCTCAGTGATGGAACTCAGCCACCGTAGTAAAGAGTTTATTGCTGTTGCTGAAAAAGCGGAAGCGAATTTACGTAATCTTATGGCGATCCCTGAAAATTATAAAGTATTGTTTTGTCATGGTGGCGGTCGTGGGCAATTTTCAGCTGTCGCATTGAATTTATTAGGCGAGTCAAAAAAAGCAGATTATATCGTCACTGGTGCTTGGTCAAAATCAGCCGCAGAAGAAGCAAGCCATTATGGCGATATCAATATTATCAATGCTATTGAAAATATTGATGGTAAACAAAGCGTAAAGCATTGTTGTGAATGGCCTATCAGTGAAGATGCAGCCTACGTGCATTATTGTCCAAATGAAACTGTTGATGGTATTGAGATATTTGAGGTTCCAAATACCGGTAATATTCCATTAGTCGCTGATATGTCATCAACAATTTTATCGAGAGCGTTTGATGTAAGCCAATTTGGGCTTATTTATGCCGGAGCACAAAAAAATATTGGTCCATCAGGGTTAACCTTAGTGATTGTCCGCGAAGATTTATTAGGTAATGCCCATATCGATACACCATCAATTATGAATTATCAGGTGTTGGCGAAAAACGGCTCTATGTATAACACGCCACCAACTTATGCTTGGTATTTAGCTGGCTTAGTTTTTGATTGGTTATTAGCTAAAGGCGGTGTCGATGCGGTTACCAAAATTAACACCCAAAAAGCACAATTGCTTTATGACTATATTGATGAGAGTAATTTTTATCAAAATTCAATTGCTTCTGAAAATCGCAGTTTAATGAATATCCCGTTTTGGTTGACTGATGATAGCTTATCAGCAAGTTTTTTAGCGCAAGCAGAAGAGCAAGGGTTAATGGCGCTGAAAGGCCATCGTATGGTCGGTGGAATGCGTGCAAGTATTTATAACGCTATGCCGATAGAAGGTGTACAAGCGTTAGTCGATTTTATGAAAAAATTCGCTCAAGGAGCTAAATAATATGGAACAATTAACCTTAGAGCCAATTAATAAAATTAATGGCGAAGTGTTTTTACCTGGCTCAAAAAGCCTATCTAATCGTGCATTATTAATTGCAGCACTTGCTAAAGGTGAAACTAAAATAACGAATTTGCTCGTCAGTGATGATATTAATCACATGCTCGACGCGCTGAAAATTTTAGGTGTTCAATATACGTTAAGCGACTGCGGCACTGAATGTACGGTTGCAGGTAATAATGGCTTTTTTAATACAAATGAGCCACTGGAGTTGTATTTAGGTAATGCTGGCACGGCAATGCGACCTTTATGTGCGGCGCTTGCGGCAAGTAAAGGAGAGTTCATCTTAACTGGTGAGCCAAGAATGAAAGAAAGACCAATAGGGCATTTAGTTGATGCGTTAAACCAACTTGATGCTGACATTGAGTATTTGGAAAATAAAGATTACCCACCAGTAAAAATCAATGGTAATCCTTTAACGGGTAACACAGTTAATATTGATGGTTCAATTTCAAGTCAATTTCTAACCGCTATTTTAATGGTTTCACCATTATTGGAAGCTGATACTCAAATCACTATTGAAGGTGAACTAGTCTCGAAACCGTACATTGATATTACTCTTGATATTATGGCTCGCTTTGGCGTTAAAGTGCAAAACAATGATTATCAATCATTTACGATGAAGGGAAGCCAGAGTTATCAAGCTGTTGAAAAATATATGGTAGAAGGTGATGCTTCTTCGGCGTCGTACTTTTTAGCAGCGGGCGCTATTAAAGGCGGAGAAGTTACTGTGCATGGTGTCGGCAAGTTAAGTGTGCAAGGTGATAAACATTTTGCCGATGTGCTTGAAAAAATGGGCGCTGAAGTTATTTGGCATGATGAGTCAATTACGGTTATTGGTAAACCATTAAACGCCGTTGATATGGATATGAACCATATCCCTGATGCCGCCATGACTATAGCCACCACAGCACTTTTTGCGCAAGGTACAACCACTATCCGAAATATTTATAACTGGCGTGTCAAGGAAACTGATCGTTTGACTGCTATGGCGACTGAATTGCGAAAGGTCGGTGCAGAAGTCACTGAAGGCGAAGATTATATTTCAGTAACGCCTCCAGCATCGTTAAAACATGCTGATATTGATACTTATAATGATCACCGAGTTGCGATGTGCTTTTCACTTGTGGCACTTAGTGATACACCAGTTACCATTAATGATCCTAAATGTACGGCAAAAACATTTCCTGACTATTTCGAAAAATTAGCGCAAGTTTCTAATTAGCCATTAGTGAAGTTTGTTACAAAATAATTTTTTACGCGATTTTGTCATACAAATCCCGTATAATGCCGCCGATTTTCGACTTTAGGAGGAAAATGTATGCAGGAAAGTGTTCCAGTAATCACTATTGATGGACCAAGTGGAGCAGGTAAGGGAACCGTTGCACGCATTGTTGCAGAGCAGTTAGGGTGGCACTTATTAGATAGTGGCGCTATTTATCGTGTTTTAGCCGTCGCGGCTGAACATCACAATATTGCTGCTGATGACGAAGAGTCATTATTGCCAGTAGCGGCACATTTAGATGTGCAATTTGAAATTACTGATGATGGTGAAGGTCGAGTTGTATTGGAAGGAGAAGACGTTTCTACCGCTATTCGTACCGAAGAAGTTGGCGCGCTTGCATCGCAAGTTGCTGCTTTTCCTCGTGTTAGGGAAGCATTATTAAGACGTCAGCGTGCTTTTAAGGTAGCACCAGGTTTAGTTGCAGATGGTCGTGATATGGGAACTGTAGTTTTCATTGATGCCCCAGTAAAAGTCTTTTTAACCGCAAGCGCTGAAGAAAGAGCGCAAAGGCGATTTAATCAGTTGAAAGAAAAGGGCTTTGATGTTAAAATCGGGCGCCTTTTGGATGACATACGTCAGCGAGATGAGCGAGATCAAAACCGTAAGGTGGCGCCGCTTGTTCCGGCAGAAGGAGCATTAGTTATTGATTCTACTGAACTTTCAATTGATGAAGTGGTTAGTAAAATCCTTTCATTTAGTAATGAAAAACTAATGTAAAAAAGCAATAATGCTTAAATCAACCTAAGGTAAGGATGCGTTAGGTCTTATTAACAACCCCATGAAACATGTACGTTGATTGGATTAATAACTGAGTTTAATATACAAGTTATGATGGAAAATTTTGCGCAGCTTTTTGAAGAAAGCTTAAAAGAAATCGAAACCCGCCCTGGTTCAATTATCAAAGGTACAATTGTACGCATTGAAAAAGACAATGTTCTTGTTGACGCTGGCTTAAAATCTGAATCTGTTGTTTCTATTGATCAATTTAAAAACGCAGCTGGTGAAATCGAAGTTGCTGTTGGTGATCAAATCGACGTATCTCTTAAAGCGACTGATGATGGTTTCGGTGAAACGATTCTTTCTCGCGATGATGCTAAACGTCATGAAGCATGGCAAGTGCTTGAAAAAGCATACGAAGAAAAAGAAACTATTATCGGTGTTATCAACGGTAAAGTTAAAGGTGGTTTCACAGTTGAAGTTAGCAACATCCGTGCTTTCTTACCTGGTTCATTAGTAGACGTTCGTCCTATCCGTGACACTACTCACCTTGAAGGTAAAGATTTAGAATTTAAAGTTATTAAGCTTGATCAAAAGCGTAATAACGTAGTTGTATCTCGTCGTGCTGTTATCGAATCAGAAAGCAGTGTTGAACGTGATGAACTACTAGCTTCTCTTGCTGAAGGCATTGAAGTTAAAGGTATCGTTAAGAACCTTACTGACTACGGTGCATTCGTAGATTTAGGCGGCATTGACGGCCTACTTCACATCACAGATATGGCTTGGAAACGTGTTAAGCACCCAAGTGAAATCGTAAACGTTGGTGATGAAATCCAAGTTAAAGTATTGAAATTCGATCGTGAACGTACTCGTGTATCTCTAGGTATGAAGCAGTTAGGCGAAGATCCATGGGTAGCTATCGCTAAGCGTTACCCTGAAGGTGCTAAACTTTCTGGTCGCGTAACTAACTTAACTGATTACGGTTGTTTCGTTGAAATCCAAGAAGGCGTTGAAGGTCTTGTTCACGTTTCTGAAATGGATTGGACTAACAAAAACATCCACCCATCTAAAGTTGTTAACTTAGGTGACACAGTTGAAGTTATGGTTCTTGAAATTGACGAAGAACGTCGTCGTATTTCTCTTGGCCTTAAGCAATGTATCCCGAACCCATGGGAAGAGTTTGCTAAGAACTTCAACAAAGGTGACAAAGTATCAGGTAAGATCAAGTCAATCACTGACTTCGGTATCTTCATTGGTCTTGACGGTGGTATTGACGGTCTTGTTCACTTATCTGACATTTCATGGGCTGGCGGTGAAGAAGCTGTTCGTGAATACAAGAAAGGTGATGAGATTTCAGCTGTTGTACTTCAAGTTGACCCAGAACGTGAGCGTATCTCTCTAGGTGTTAAACAAACTGAAGATGATCCGTTTAATCAATACCTTGCAGATAACAAAAAAGGTGCTATTGTTACAGGTAAGGTTATTGAAGTAGATGCTAAAGGCGCTAAAATTGAGTTAGCTGACGGCGTTGAAGGTTACCTTCGTGTTGC
>NZ_BAAJLZ010000014.1:0-40474 GCF_057537295.1 Colwellia meonggei | reverse complement strand
TTTACCAGTGTAACTGTAAAAGGTTTAGATCGCTTAGGTAAAGAAGTAACAATAGAGAATGATGATTTTTTGGCAATCGTTTTGCAGCATGAAATAGATCACCTTAAAGGAAAACTATTTATTGACTACCTTTCGCCATTAAAACAAAAAATGGCTTTAAAAAAGGTAAAAAAAGCAATCAAAGCTGCTGCATAAAAATAGAAAATTACAACAAGTTCCCAAACGGATAACAATGTAGATAGGCGCTATATTGCCTTCATATAGCGCGACTATTCCAAATCACTCAACCAAAGTTAATGGTGCAAAAACACCTGCATCTTTATAACCTAAGTTTTTATCGCCGTTCTTAGGCTCTATAGCCACTGAACCGATAAAATGCTCTCGGCTAGCGCTACCGTCGTTATCGCAATAAGCGAGCATAAAACCGAGCTCTTTATTAGCGGTTAATATTACTGGCTTCGCATCATTAAACTCTTTAGTACCTGTTTTAGTGGTTACGTAATCAAAGCTGTCATCGTAAACATCTAATGCTACTTCCCAAATAAGCTTATGAGGCGCTATGGCTTGACGCTTCCATGCACTTTTAAGATGGTCATTAAGCAACATAAAATCAGGCTGGCCATTTGGTTTTTTATAGCCAATATCAACCGCTTGGTTGTCGAGTGCAACATGGTAAGCAAAGGCATTAAAGTTAAATTGGTGTTCACCACCTGATCTGTCTTCATCGATAAAAATTTCTAGGCAATCATCATCCCAATAGGCCTTTAATGGATCGGGGTGATTATCAAAAAGTACATCGTCTTGAATTTCAGTTAAAAGGTAAATTTTATTTTTATCCCACATAATTTTAAAGCGACCAGAGAAGTCTTCAGCACTGGGCATTTCCCCTAATATATGATGGTTAAGTGGTTGCCATTTAGCGGCTTGCCATGAGGCGTCCATAACGCCGTCAATAGTAGGTGCTACTTTTGCTTGCTTAGCTTCTAGGGCATGGCCTGTTGCAGCAAATACTGACAAGCTACTGAGCAAAGATACTTTTGTTAAGCTGTTAATTTTTTTAGTTATCATACTGAATTCTCGAATATCGCCTGCATTTTTAATGTTATGTATTTTGTGAGATGAACTCTATTGCTGCTTGTTCTATTTGCCTCAATATCTCGTTAACACTGTGCTCAATACTAATGATACTAACATCTAATTCCTCACCTTGTTGCTGTGATATTTTTGGGTGCTCAAGTGCTTGAAATTGGCTGCGTAGTAAACTGGCGGGGAAAAAGTGCTCTGAGCGTTTTTGCATACGTTCTGCTATTAAACTTTCACTGCCTTCTAAAAAGAAAAAGTGCGCCCTAAAGCCTGATGCTCTTAACATATCACGATGAACTTTTTTTAAACCTGAATGTGCCAAAACAATAGATGTTTCTTGCTTAGCGCTAATGGTTAAAAAACGCTGCAGGTGTTGCATCCATTGCGCTCTAAGTTCATCGGTGAGTGCATCACCTGCAGCCATTTTTTCTTTTGCACTACCGCTATGAAAGTCATCTGCATCGATAAAACTATAATCTATTTTCTCTGCCAGTTGTTCAGCGACTGTTGACTTACCACTGCCGCTAACTCCCATAATAATCAATAAATTCGTCATGTCGCCCTTAAATTAACGGGTAGATAAAGGTAAAACAACATTCAGCATGTAGCATCTGCCCGATTGAATATTTTCGACTTTGTTATTAACACAGCGCACGCCATCAACAAGCAATAATTGCTGTTGCACTTTTTCATCACGAGATATTTTCACCTTAAAAATCGCATTTCGATATTTACGCTCGACAGTTAAATTATGCCAAGATTCAGGAAGTTTAGGCTTAACAAGCAAATTGCCAGCTTGCCCTTTTAATCCACATAGTTCTTCAATAATACAGCGATAAACCCAGGCGACGGTGCCAGTATTAAACAATTGACTTGAGCGCCCCGCCATTTCTGGAAATTGATAATAAGCACCACGGTAATAATTGGGAATAAAACCCGGTAATTGCTGACGAACCAAAACATCTTTTTCACTACTCAACATTTGTTGAATAATGGCGAGTGCTTTATCTGACTCGCCAATTTGAAACAGACTATAAGCATAAAAAATACTGGCATGATTATACACGGAGCCATTTTCCGCTGTGCCCGGGTATTTCTGTGTTAAGCGACCGATGTCTTCACGCATTTCTGTATAGCTTGGTGCTAACATCATAGGGCCAAACGGTGTCGATAATTGCTTATCAATTTCAGACAAAATATCGGGTATATTTTGCTTGTTAGCTGCGCCACTAAGTATTGCCCAACTTTGTGGATTTAAAAATATTCTTCCTTGAATATCGTTTGCAATACCAAAGCAATTACCGTCATCGGTGATCCCTCTTGCGTACCAGTTGCCATCCCATAAATGCTGATTAACTGCGCTATTCATTGCATCTGCGGCAAACTGATACTCTTTAAGTTTACTATTATTTGCTTTGCCATAGTCTTGCTGAATACTACACCACTGCTTTAGAGCAAAAGCCGTTGCTAACGATAGCCAACTAGAAACGCCCTTACCTTTGTGGCCTACCATATTTAATGGGTCGCACCAGTCGCCTTGCTCAATGTAACTTAAGCCACGTTCATCTGTGGCATTTAGTAAATAATCAAGCGCCAACTCCACATGCTCTGCTACGGTGTATAGGCTATCATCATCACCAAAAGCGATTTGCTCTTGTAAGAAGTCGACATCATTAGTTTCATCTAAATATACTTTTAGGCAAATCGGTAACCACACACAATGGTCACTGTGAGGAATTAAGTTAATATATTTAATTTCTGCGTCAGGGTGTAAAAGAATACCGTCGGGCAAACAGCCATCACGCTTTTGTTGAGAAAGAGTGGTTAACAAAGCCTGTTTAGTTTTTTCTGGCGCAATAAAACACATGCCCATGGAATCTTGTAAGTAATTTCGGGTTTGTGGATCTGTTGTTAGTCTATTGCTATCACCATGATAATAAACTTGTCGGGGCAGCCAATGATTAACAAATTGGTTTAGTGCTTTATCTTCGCTTTCAAAACTAAAACTCTGCTGTGATTGCTGGATGTATCGTTGATATTCACTGTGGTTTTTCTCAAATGAGTTTTCATTTTTAAAATAACGCTTTCTAATAGATTCAACTTCGTCCAATCCTTTACAGGCTCCAAAAACAAACTTAAATTGCTGATTTTGCTGAGCAGATAACTCGATATTGTACTGCATTACGGCAACTGACGTTTCATAACAAGCAGGAGTTTTCGAAAGGTTTTTAATGTTAACTTCTTCAGGTAAATGTAACGAACCTTCCCCTTCAAATGCTTGTTGGCTGGTTGTCCAGCTACATGGTGTGCGTTCAGCTAGTAAAAAAGTATCGTCTTTTAGTGGCTGATTTTTATAGTAGTCTTCAAGCTTTTGGTAAGGTGTAATACCTTTAACTAAAATTGCATTATTTTCAGGATAATAATTGGCAGATTGATTCATCCATGATTTATAACCAACAGAAAAATAAGAATATATACTAATATTCTTGGCTTCGTTGGTTAAGTTTTTAACTTCTAATTGCCATAATTCATGACTGCCATCTACCGGCAAGGTCAGCGTTAAAATGAACTCAATCGATAAATGTTCTATTCGCCATACGATATCGGCAAGGCCAATAGAAAAAGTGAATTTATCTAACGGTTTACGCACTGGCTCAAAAGGTATTGAAAATACTTCATCAGTTTCATGACACTTAACATAGAAAAAGCGTCCCGGATGATGAGCAAAATACCCCTGTTCGGGTTGCATAAAAGTTTTTGCTTCAATATTAGGGGCAGCTGAATACTTACTTGGTTCAGGTTGCATAAATTGACTAACGGCATAACCTCGACAATTCATATGGATCATCATGGTTTTGTTCCATAAAAAGCCACTGGCAAACTTCATATTTATTGGGTTAAAGCAGTTTATGCGTTTCGTTACAACATCATGTTGATACGGAAGTACCTGGCTGACGGAATCTTGTTTACTGTTAATCACTAAGTTGACTCCCTAGCTGGTACTCGTTTGCTCAAATCCTGCTGTAAATTCTTTACTGCATCATCTGACAGGGAATAAAAACGAATAATACATACAGAGAGCACAGCAAATACGCCCGGAATAATCGTCATCAATAATACGATGCCATTAGCAGATTCGTCCGATTGTATTTGGTTTGCCACATAACCAAGTGATGCAAGTAACCAACCCATTAACGCACCAGCAAAAGCGCCACCTAGCTTCTGGGCAAATGCGGCAGCAGAAAATACCATTGCAGTTGCGCGGCGACCATTTTTCCATTCGGAATAATCAGCAGTGTCGGCGTACATAGAAAACACCAAAGGCGACTTTGGTCCTAAACAAAAGCCGATGGCTATTTGTAATGTGAACATCAAACTTATTTGGCTTTTATCTACAAAGTAGAATGCACTGGAAAGCAAAGCAACTATCAGCATAAGCATCATTAATAAGGTACGCTTATCAAAGAATTTGGTCATTAACGGTGTGCAAGCTGCACCCAACGCTAGCGCAATCATATAAACAAAAGAAAAACTGCCGATTAAATCTTCTCTACCAACAAAGTATTTAAAATAGAAGGTGCCAGAGCTCGCCCTGAGCGTAATTGTCATCATTACGATCAAGGCTAAACTAAATAGAATCAACCAAGGTTTATTGTTGAGTAAATCTTTTAGATCTGTACGAATTGGTGTTTTTTGGTTCTTAGGCGGTGTAATACGCTCTCGGGTATTGTAAAAACTAATCGCAAACAAAATTGCCGCAATGACACCATACAGGCCCATGGTTAATTGCCAGCCAAGCTCTTGATTCCCTTGCCCTAACTCATTGACTAATGTTGGTGTAAAATATGCGACTAAGCTACCACCGGAAAATGCTCCGATAAAACGAAAGCTTGTTAATGTTGTTCGATCTTGGCTTTCTCCGGTCATCACACCAAGTAATGCACCATACGGTACATTGATGAAGGTGTAAGCCAGCATCATAAATATATAGGTAGCATATGCCCAAATTAGCTTACCGCCATCTTGCAGGTCAGGCACGGTAAAAACCAACACACCTGCGGCAGCTAACGGAATTATTCCCCACAGTAAATACGGACGAAATTTGCCATAACGAGTTTGTGTTCTATCAGCCAACGCGCCCATAATTGGATCTGAAAATGCATCAATCAAACGTGTTACTAGCATCATGGTGCCAACGGCAGCCGGATGAAGTCCGAAAACATCGGTGTAAAATATAAATAGAAAAACATCAAATACACGCCAATAGAAATTAGACGCTACATCGCCACAGGCATATGATATTTTTTCTTTCAATTTAAGAGTTTGCATAATAACTGCCTTAACTTATTTAATAGCGACGCAGAAAATACTTTTTTAACATAACGTAATAAATAGCTATTAATTGTTATCAATAGCCGTAACGTCGCACACTTCACTTTTTAGTTTAATCATAATTTACGACAAAATGAAAGCGCTTTCATTTTATTTTGTTATGGTTTTTATTCTACCGTTGTCTTGATGCTTGAAATTACTATTACTGATTATTTAACGATAAGCAGTACAAATTAAGCCCTTTAAAATCATAACAATAAAAACAAAAGCTCAATTAATAACCAAAAACTTATTGACGTTAATATTTTTTTCAACTAACTTTATGTAAGCGCTTACAATTTAAATAGCCTTTTTTAAAAAAATACAAATGTAAGCGCTTACAAAATTACTATATGAATATCTGGATCGAATGTGATTAAATGTCTCGAGGGGAGATGCAAGTGAACACAAAAATTTATAAAAAATCACGCATAGCAACAAGTTTATCGCTGATATTAGGCGTAAGCTCGGTTGCACCAACTTATGCGGAAGAAAGCACTAACGCAGAAAAAGAAATTGAAGTCATTCAAGTAACCGGTATTCGCGGCAGCTTAGTGAAAGCAATGGATATTAAACGAAATTCTAATGGTGTCGTTGATGCCATTAACGCTGAAGATATGGGTAAGTTCCCAGATACTAACCTTGCTGAATCTTTACAGCGTATCAGTGGTGTATCAATTGATAGAGATAATGGTGAAGGTTCAAAGGTAACCGTTCGAGGTTTTGGTCCAGATTTCAATATGGTGACGCTAAACGGCCGACAAATGCCAACGGCGAATATCAATGACACCAGTGCTTCTGATTCACGCTCTTTTGATTTTGCAAATATTGCCTCTGAAGGTATAAATGCAGTTGAAGTTTATAAAACAGGTCGTGCTGATATCGCTACAGGCGGTATTGGCTCAACAATTAACATCATTACTGTTAAGCCTTTATCTGTAGGAGAAAAGGCTTCTTTTGGTATCAAAGGGGTGCATGACACTTCGTCTGAAAATGGTAGCAGTTTAACACCAGAGTTATCTGCTCTTTATAGTAATACATTTGCTGATGGCACTTTCGGTGTAGCGGTAACAGCAAGTCGTCAAGAACGAGACAGTGGCTCTGCTCGTGCTGGAGTTGATAACGGCTGGCGCCCACAAACTGGTGGTGTTGGCGATTGGGGCTCTGTAGGCCCAGGACCTACTCAGGTTAATGTACCTGGTGATGGTGTGACATATGCGGTTCCACATAATGTTCTCTATGGCTTTAGTGAAACTGAAAGAACACGAACTAACGGGCAACTGACCTTACAATATCGTCCAGTAGAAAACCTTACGGCTACGCTTGATTATACCTACTCTAAATTTGAAGAAGAGCTTAATCAAAATATTCATTCAGTGTGGATGAGCTTAAATTATGCTGGTTTACCTAATGGTTCTGTTTGGACAGACCCTAACGGTGATAATGTTGCAGCCCCACTGCTGTTGCATGATACTGACGGTCCATCTGATTTAGTAAGCCAAGTTGAGCAAAGTGCCAAAGTAAATGAAAACAAATCAATTGGTTTTAATTTAGAGTACATAGTTAACGATAACCTTTCATTTAATCTAGATTTCCATAGCTCTACTGCAGAGTCAAAGCCTGATAGCATTTATGGCAACAGCAATACTATCCAAATGGCGACATGGACGCGTGCAGAAACAAAAGTAGATTTTTCATCGGGCTTCCCTGTTGTAGAAGTGGTATTTCCAAACGGCACTTCAGGGTTAACGCCTGAAGGTGTTGTAACAACAGGTACTAGTTTCAGAAATAGCTATACTCGTTCGGAAATTGACCAACTGCAACTGAATGGCGCATATATTTTTGACGAAGGTATCGTAGAAAGTGTTGATTTTGGCGTTGGATTTAATAACGTTGAAAACCGTAACGCATTTGGTAAAGCTGAACGACCAAATTGGGGCGGAACAGGCTCGCCAGATGATATTGATGACGACTTTCTATTAGCAAGCATGAGTACAATGGTTGACCGCTTCGATAATTTACCTGGCGATAAATCTAGCATGATTAACCAATTTTGGGCGGTTGATTTCAATACCATCGCCGATTTAGTTCATACTAGATATGGCTCACCGGCCGATTCGCCATGTGGAACAGATATTTGTGCACCTAATAACTTTGAAACTGACCGAAGAACTAAAGAAGAGTCTGTTCATGCATATGTTAAAGCCAATATGAGTTTTGAAATTGGCGATCGTCCTGCCAATTTAGTTGTAGGCCTACGTTACGAACAAACAGATGTCGCATCAAATACTTTATCGCCTGATCCTATAGCAATAGGCTGGGTATCAACAAATGAATTTGAAATTGTAAGAGGTGAAGCGAAATATTATGACGATAAAGCCGATTATGACTACCTATTGCCTAATATAGATTTTGACATTGAAGTCACCGACGACATAGTTTTCCGTGCTTCATATAGTGAAACAATTACACGCCCAGGTTATGGTAATTTAACAGCAGGTAATTTTTTAGACGTAGTACGCAATGTTGATAATGGTACGGGTAATCGAGGCAATGTTGGTTTATTGCCACTTGAGTCTCAAAATATTGATTTATCATTTGAGTATTACTACAACGAAGGTAGCTACGCATCAATTGGTTTCTTCCAAAAGGATGTTGATAATGTTATTGGTACTCGTGAGTCCATTGAACAACCTTGGGCAGTGAATAGCCCAGCTGAAGGTGCGCGTTATCAAGAGGCGGTTGCAGCTACCGGTGGCGATCCATCAAACAGTGCTGCAATAAGAGCGTATTTAGTGGCAACCTACGGTGGCGATAGCTCAATAATTGTCGACCCGGGTGGAGATCCAGTCAAAAATCAAATATGGGGACACCCTACAGCTAACGACACCTTGTCAGTTAAAATCAGTCAGCCTTATAACCAAGGTTCTAATAAAGTTGATGGCTTTGAATTTGCTTTACAACATTTATTCGGAGATTCTGGCTTTGGTGTTATTGCTAACTACACCATAGTAGATAGTGATGTTGAGTACGATAATGCTGATCACGGTGATGAAAATACACCTTTACTCGGTGTAAGTGATTCATACAACCTCGTGGCATTTTATGATAAAGACGGCTTACAAATGCGTCTTGCATACAACTGGCGTGACGATTTCTTGCAAGGGCTTAACGATGGACAAGGTTCAAACCCAGTTTATGTTGAAGACTATGGCCAGCTTGATGCCAATATAAGCTATGACTACAACGAAAATTTAACACTTTTTGTTGAAGGTATAAACTTAACTGATGAATATACCCGCTCTTACGGGCGCCATAAATTGATGGTGAAGAATATTCAACAAATGGGCCCAAGATATAATATCGGCCTAAGATATAAGTTTTAATTAGTATAGAAATGACTAGGGCAAGCAGTATTTGCTTGCCCTACTTTCGAATACATTGCTATTAGTTACAAGTTTACAAGCTCGTGTTAATAAGGCTAACCTTAAATATAACGTTACTACTAAATACCAATGGATATAAGCCGTATGAATAAACCATTGAAAGAAATCATTATTTTAGGTGGAGGAACCGCTGGTTGGCTTACTGCGGGTATAATCGCCGCCGAACATAACGCCCGAGCAAGTACCGGCGTTAAAGTTACCCTAATAGAATCAAAAAATATCCCGTCGATTGGTGTTGGCGAAGGCACTTGGCCAACGATGCGAGAAACCCTTACTACTTTAGGTATTCAAGAGTTTGAATTTATCGCAACATGTGATGCTTCATTTAAGCAAGGTTCAAAATTTATTGGCTGGAAAAATGGCAATGCTAATGACAGTTATTACCACCCCTTTATCGCTCCACATGGCTTAGGAACTTCCAATCAAGTTGATTATTGGCAAAATAAACACTCCGATACCTCATTTGCACATGCACTAAGTTGCCAGCCGCATTTATGTGATCAACATAAAGCACCTAAGCAATTTCAAACACCTGAATTTGCTGGTGTAACAAATTATGGCTACCATCTTGACGCTGGAAAATTTGCCGCATTATTAACCCGTCATTGCACTGAAAAACTAGGGGTTAAACACATACAAGATGATGTTATAAATGTTATCGGCGAAATAAATTCAAATATCCAAGCAATAGTAACCAAAGAGCATGGAAAATTAAGTGCTGATTTATTTATAGACTGTTCTGGGCTAAACTCATTACTTATTGAAAAACATTATAAAATACCCTTAGTAAACCTAAAAGATACGTTATTTAACAACAGTGCCGTTGCTGTTCAAGTACCATACGTAGATCAACAAGCTTGTATTAGCAGCCATACAATTTCAACGGCACATGATAATGGTTGGATTTGGGACATAGGGTTGCCATCAAGACGCGGGGTTGGATGCGTATACGCTGAAAACTATTTAACACAATCAGATGCTCACCAAACATTACATCAGTATTTATCCAAAACAATACCAGCTAAAGAAGTGGATAAGCTCACATTTAGAGATATTAAGTTTACCCCGGGTTACAGGAATATTTTATGGCATCATAACTGTGTTGCCGTAGGAATGGCTGCTGGGTTTATCGAGCCACTTGAAGCTTCCGCACTTGCCCTTGTAGAGCTATCTGCCAAAATGATTGCAAAAGAGCTGCCTGCCGATCTCAGTATCATGCCAATTACAGCTAATCGCTTTAACCAACGATTTAATTATCGCTGGGAGCGTATCGTAGAATTCTTAAAACTACATTATATTTTAAGTGATCGTACATCTACATATTGGCAAGACAATCGCAAAATAGCTTCCATTCCTAATCGTTTACAAGAACTAATGTCTTTGTGGAAGTTTCAACCACCTAGTTATAATGATTTCACTGAAATTGAGGAAATATTTCCAGCGGCTAGTTACCAGTACATTTTATATGGAATGAATTTTCAAACTCAATCTCGCACAACTTCAAGTCGTTTTAACAACCATTTAACGGCAGAAAAGCACTTTATGGAAAATAAACAACTTACAAGTAAATACCTTGCGGGGTTACCGAGCAACCGTGAATTAATTAAATACTTAACCGCACAATACCAACAAAAAATAGCGAGTTAATCACAATGATGAATAGGAATTACCAATGGCAAAGCATGAATTACTAAATAATATTACGCATAAAAACTTAAAAGTACTTACTGAGAAATCTGAATTTTTAGGTAGTAAGGTAGCTTACTCAGTCATTTTTCCTTTTGAGTTTAAGCATGTACAAGCTGACTACCCAATATTCTTTTTGAAAGATAAGGACACTACCCAGTTTTCTGCCATTGCATTGTTTGGATTTGAACAAGGGGAAAACTTATTCCTATCTGATGAAGGCTGGGAAGCGAGCTACATACCAATGTTTGTTGAAAGAGAGCCTTTTTTAATTGGTTTTCAACAAGAACAATCAAATGGTGAAGCACAGCCATTAATTCATATTGATATGGATAGCCCAAGAGTAAATGAAGAGGCAGGCATTAATGTCTTTTTAGAGCATGGCGGAAACAGTGAGTATTTAAACCGTATTAGTACTATTTTAAAGACGCTTCATGATAGTAAGGAATCCACAGATTTATTTCTCAACACTATTCAAGACCTAGAATTAATTGAGCCGCTAAATTTAGATATACAATTAAACGACGGTTCAAATAATCGCCTAAGTGGCTTTCATACGATTAATGAAGATAAGCTTGCCAATCTTAGCGGCCAACAACTTGAAAGCCTTAACAAATCAGGACTATTGCACGTAATTTATATGGTAATAGCATCTCACGCCAACTTAACATCACTGATTCAAAAAAAAGATAAACGTGTAAAAAGCCAAAATAGCCTGTAACTATGAGCTCAGATAATCAAGTTGAGTTAAATCAAGTCAAAACGCTAACAGCATATACAGACGAAGATTTATCGAATTACATTAACAGCATTGAAAAGCCGATAGTACTAAAAGGCTTGGTTGATGAATGGCCAATAATAAGTGAAACAAAACAGTCAAATGCGAAGCTAAAAGAGTATTTATTGAAATGGAGTCGGTCAATACAAGTTGGTATTGGTAAGATTCCATGGGCTGAAAAAGGCCGACTATTTTATAACAGTGACTTATCAGGTTTTAATTTCGAACGCAGTAGTTGCGACTTTTCAGAGTTTATATCTGCATTGTTTTCACAAGAGGAACATAAAAAACCATACGGTTATTATATGGGCTCCACCCATATTGATCATTTAATGCCTGAGTTCAAACAAAGCCACAATGTAAAAGCGTTATCGAATAAAAATGCGCTTTCAAGTATTTGGATAAGTAGCCAAACGAGCATTGCTGCCCATCAAGATTTTCCGAATAATTTAGCATGCTGCATTGCTGGTAAAAGAAGGTTTACTTTATTTCCTCCTGAGCAGATCGACAATTTATATATTGGACCTCTTGATCATACGCCAGCAGGGCAACCTATAAGTTTGGTTGATCTAAATAACCCTGATTTTGTTAAATATCCAAAATTTAAATTTGCGATAGAAAATGCTCTTGTTGCTGAATTAGAACCTGGAGATGCATTATTATTACCGAGCCTATGGTGGCATGCTGTTGATAGCTTAACTTCTTGCAATGTACTCGTTAATTACTGGTGGCAAAATACAGCAAACTACACCGATTCTCCCTACGATGCGCTATACCATGCCCTTTTGTCTATTAACAGCCTTTCAACTGACCAGCAACAAGCAGTTCAAAGCATGTTTAATTATTATATTTTCAATGGTGATAGCAAAGCTTTAGCACATATTCCTGAAGATAAACTTGGGATCTTAGAAAAGGACTCCGAGCTAGCAGCTCGTAAAATTCGCTCTATATTATTAAATAAACTTAATCGTTAATCACAAGATTAGAGAGCTCTGAACAATACCAAGTAACAAACGGAAAACACATGACAAATAAAAATACAAACATTAAAAAGGTTGTCATCGCGGGCGGCGGAACTGCGGGTTGGATGGCAGCTGCGGCTATAGCTAAAACCATTGGTAAAAATCTAGATATAGTCTTAGTGGAATCAGACGAAATCGGAACCGTTGGTGTTGGTGAGGCAACAATTCCTACATTGCAATATTTTCACCAACTGCTAAAGATTAATGAGTCAGAATTTTTAGCTGCAACAAATGGTACATTTAAGCTAGGTATCAACTTCGAGAACTGGCGAGATGTTAATGAAGATTACATGCATGCATTTGGGGTAACGGGAAATGATTGTTGGGCTGCGGGCTTTCAGCACTTTTGGCTGAAAGGGAAGAGCGCTGGTATTGCTGGGGAATTTGGGGAATATTGTCTGGAGAATGTGGTCGGTTTAAATGAGAAGTTTGCTCAACTACCTAAAAATGGCCTGAATTACGCCTATCACATGGATGCAACACGATACGGGCAATTTCTTCGAAAAATAGCTGAATCAAATGGTGCTATAAGAAAAGAGGGAAAAATTGATCAGGTAAATCTCGACCATAGTACTGGCTTTATATCCTCTCTTACTTTAACAAATGGTGAAGAAATAGAAGGTGACTTATTTCTAGACTGTACAGGACAACGAGCGTTACTTATTGAGGGTGCTCTTCACACTGGTTATGAAGACTGGTCTCATTGGTTACCAAATGACTCGGCCATCGCCGTGCAAACTAAAGCAACAGAACAACCTAAGCCTTATACACGCTCAATAGCACACAACTTTGGCTGGCAGTGGCGCATTCCGCTTCAAAATCGTGTTGGAAATGGCATAGTGTACTGCAGTCAATATGTAAGCGATGACGAGGCAAAATCAACTTTGCTTAATAATATCGAAGGAGAAACAATTACAGAACCACGAGTAATAAAATTCAGAACAGGAATGCGCAGAAAGCATTGGCATAAAAACTGTGTTGCCGTTGGTCTGGCAAGTGGCTTTTTAGAGCCATTAGAGTCAACCAGTATTCATTTAATTCAACAGTCAATTGTTAGGTTACTAAGAATGTTCCCTCAGCATGACATTAATGATGGAGATATCGACGAGTTCAATGAACAGACACGTTTTGAATGGGAAACGACTCGAGACTTTATCATTTTACATTACAAGGTTACTAACCGTAACGACAGCCCTTTTTGGCGTCACTGCCGTAACATGGAAATCCCACAACAACTAGCTCATCGAATCAAACTGTTTGAAGATACTGGACGAGTATTTAGAAAAAATAATGAGCTTTTTGATGATTCTTGGATGCAAGTCATGATTGGGCAAGGGCTAACGCCTAAAAGCTATCACCCTATTGTTGATAATATGAGTGAAGAGGAATTAATTAAGTTTCTGAAACATATAAAAAGCAATATTGCTAATGTTGTAACTCAGCTGCCTGCGCACGGTGACTTTATTAAGCAATACTGTCCGTCAACGATCTAAGAACTTTCTTGCTCGCATAAAAAAAAGCAGCCTCTGGCTGCTTTTTTATAAATATTATACCGCTTGATTTGGTTGCGTTTTAAATTCAATACGCTCACCAAATTTATTTAAAATGTTAACCCGACCTTCGCATACCGCAATAATTGATTTATCTTGCTTGTAGCTTTCAGGAATAACGACTCGGCCATTTTTTAATTGTGGAAAACTCTCTACACCATGCTTTAACTCAAGTGACTCTTCTCCATAATATATAATTGTCACTTCTTTTAAAGGGAAGTTGGTATTCACAGATGTTAGCATATAGTGCTCCCTGCTCAGTTCAGCGTTAATTGTTGTTATTTTAACCAAACCAACAATCAATTACTGTTGTAAAACTGAGCAGATACTGCAACAAATTGTAATCCTACAAACTTTAGTATTATTCCCCCGAGCAATTCATCGTTGCGGCTGCAATATTATTTGGTTTGATAATAATATTGGCAAAGCTAACTTTAGCTGAACTTACACTACTTAGCTGAAACGGACTAACAACTTGAGAAAAATCTACTCCGGCTTTTTTGAAACACTGTAAATCAATGGCCACGTCATACCAGCCCTTTGTCGCAGCATTTACTAAAAACTGGCTTAACTTAAACGAATTCTGACAACTTTGTTCACATCTCATCATTAAATTCACTTTATCTGCATCTTCAGCGTTCACTTGTACTGAAAAGCTTAAAGTAGCGCTTGCTTCAAAGTAAGCACGTAAATCTTCAGGGAAGTTACTCACTAATGCGATACTTGCCTGGTTCGAACCATCAAATGCAATACGACGAGCATCTTCTTGCACGACTTTATCTTGGCTTTGTACAGTAATAGCACCTAGGGTTTGTTTACTTGAATTTATTGCACTGCTTTCTCCACCTGACTTTAATTGCATTCTCCATGGCATATTCGCTGCGCCAGCAAATAACACTAAGGTTTCAATTTTATTCTGTGAAGCTTTTGCAGTTTCGTCTAAAGTATTCTCAATCATCACAGAGTCTTGATAATTTAGACCATAGCCAAATTTAAATAACGGTTGATAGTCACTATCATAATGATTAGTTGCAGATTGTTCGGCAGTTGCAGGCCAAGAAAAAGAAAGTTTACCGGTAAAGTCGTTATTTACCTTATTATTAGTATCTGTTAACAGCACCTCTGCAACTCCATGCCCTTCGGTACCTGGTAACCAAGCTGCAACAAAGGCATCGGAAGCGTTAAGCTCTGCATTAACCCACATTGGACGGCCACTAATGAATACCGAAACTACGTTAATGCCTTGCTGTTTCAACTTCTTCAACAACGCTAAATCTTTCTTATTACCGCGCTGATACTCTAAATTATCACGATCTCCGTGACCTTCTGCATAAGGTTCTTCACCAAAAACGACAATAGCGACGTCAGGTTTTTGTGAAAAGCTGCCATCAATACTTAATTCAGCAGTACCACCTGCTAACAGTGCTTGCTGTTTAATACCATCAAAAATAGATTGAGCACCAGGAAAGTCACTATTTTTATTACCCGTTCCCTGCCAGGTAACCGACCAACCTCCTGATTGTTTGCCAATGTTGTCAGCGGCATCACCGGTCACTAAAATATGACTACTGGCGTCAATTGGTAATATATTGCGATTGTTTTTTAGAAGGACAAGTGACTCACGCACGGCTTGACGAGCAACGTTTCTATGACTCTCTTGTCCTATTAACTCGGTCTTGCCGGACAATTTTCGGTTCGTTGGACTAGGTTTTTCAAATAAGCCCGCCCGAAGCTTGACTCGCAAAATACGGCTTACTGCATCATCAATACGACTTTGCGCTATTTCACCAGACTTTACTTGTGAAATGGTATTTTCATAGAGTGGCTTCCATGCGTCTGTTGGCACCATGAAAATATCTAAACCAGCGTTCACTGATTGTGGGCAGCTTTCATTAGTACAATCTTTAACTTGTCCGTGGCCATTCCAATCACCAACCACAAAACCATCAAAGCCCATTCGATCTTTTAAGATATCGGTTAATAAATATTTATTACCGTGATTTTTTTTGCCATGCCAGCTATTGAATGAGGCCATTACCGATTGCGCGCCTGCTGCCAATCCTCCAACATAGCCTTGCGCATGAATATCAAATAGTTGCTGCTCTGTTGAAATATTGTCGCCCTGGTCATCACCCGCAACTGTACCACCATCACCAAGAAAATGTTTTACCGTACTTATAACTCGATTATCAGCAAGAAAGTCTTTGTTTGCCGAACCTTGAAGTCCTTTAACAACCGCACTAGCATAATCTCTAACAATGCTGGGATCTTCCGAGTAGCCTTCATAAGTACGACCCCAACGATCATCTTGAACAACGGCTACTGTAGGCGCAAATACCCAGTCAATACCCGTAACCATTACTTCCACAGCTGTTATCGCAGCAATTTCTTCAATAAGTTCAGGGTTATTAGCTGCACCTAATCCAATATTGTGTGGGAACAAGGTTGCACCTATTACATTGTTATGCCCATGTACTGCATCTGTTCCCCACATAGTTGGTATCGATGAACCATCTAGACTACTGTCGACTGAAGCTTGATACATATCTTCTGCTAACTTGATCCAGTCTTGAGGCGTTGCTTGCTTATTATCATTTGGAAACGAACCACCACCATTCAAATATGATCCAAAACCATATTCACGCATATCTTCAACGGTAATATCTCTAATTTCAGGCTGAATCATTTGCGCTACTTTTTGCTCAAGTGTCATTTTTGCCAGCATGGTTTGAATTTTACGCTCAAGCTCAGGATCAGGATTAAGCGCTTGCGGTATTACAGGCCAAAAATCTGCAACCGCCACTTTTTCCTTTGCGACTACATTGTTTTCTTTCTGCTCCCCACTACCACAACCCAGTACACTAACAAGAGTTAAACCCATTACCAGTTCGATAATACCTATTCGCGCAACGCCTTTGGCACCTCTAGCACTACTTTGTATTTTCTTATTCATTATCACTACCTTCCCAACCGTTTATAACGTCATTTCATTAATTTTCTATGTTTTTATGCTGAATTTTATGGCCGGAAAGGCCGTAATATGCGATGTAGAGATAGCAAAACATTGGCAAAACAAACGCGACATGAATACCCACAATATCAGCCAAAAATCCCTGTAATAATGGCACAATAGCACCACCTACAATTGCTAAGCACAATATACCTGAACCTTGGCTGGTATATTTCCCTAACTTGGTAACAGCAAGGCTAAAAATGGTGGGAAACATAATTGAGTTACATAAGCCAACCAATAAAATAGCTATCATTGCTATCATGCCGTCCGAGAAAATAACTACCGCCAGTAATGTAACCGCGCTAAAGGCATTAAAAGCTAATACCTTACCTGCAGCAATTTTTTGCATTATAACTGCGCCTGCAAAGCGCCCAACCATTGCGCCTCCCCAATAATAAGCAACATATTTAGCAGCTTCAGATTCACCGATGCCAGCAATATTTTCCTGAGATAAGAAGCTCACTAAGAAACTGCCAATCGCGACTTCAGCACCAACGTATACAAATATCGCGATGGCCCCAAAAATTAGATGACGATGTTGCCAAATACTCCCCTCTTGACTTTCTTTTTGAGCTGTCGATTTTGATTGCTCAACTTCAGGAAGTTTTAGCCATGCAAATAGTGCCGCTAAGACTAAAAGCGAAGCCGCCAATAGTAAGTAAGGAAGTTGAACTGCCGCAGCAGACTCACTTGCTGACATTGCAGAGGATGCTTGATCTAAAATCAAATATGCACCAAAAAATGGCGCTATTGTAGTGCCTAAGGAATTAAAGGCTTGTGTCATTGTTAGCCGCGAAGATGCGGTAACAGTTGGACCAAGAGCACTAACATAAGGGTTCGCAGAAACTTGTAATATGGTAATGCCACTCGCTAAGGTAAACAATGCGCTCAAGAATACTGGATAGCTATGTGAGAATGCCGCAGGGTAAAACATCCCGCAACCAACAGCCGCAACGAGCAACCCAATAACAATACCTTTTTGGAAGCCGAATTTTTCCACAATTTTACTGGCGGGAATAGAAACAAGAAAATAAGCACTGAAAAAACAAAACTGAATCAACATTGCTTGACCGTACGATAAATCAAATACGGCCTTAAGGTGTGGGATTAATATATCATTCAAACATGTGATAAACCCCCATAGAAAAAACAGTGTAGTTAAAGACCCTAACGCAAAGCGATAGTCTGTACCTTCATTAACCGCCTGATGCGATATATTCTCTTGCGTTGATAGCCCTGCCATATTGCCCCCGAAATTATTCGATTAAATAAAAACCAGTTGACCTTTTTTATATTAGCCACTAACATCTAAAAATGTAAGCGCTTTCATTTGGGATTCATTCTTACAGAAGCTCAAATTTTTTTCAAGCACAATGTAAGCGCTTACAAAAAATAAATCTAAGCCGAAACTTAATATTGCTATAGAGACGGCTGAGTTTCTCTCAATGTTGAAAAGAAAAAGACGATGTAAATCATGATGAAGTTATCTTTGCCAAAGAATTCTCCAATGCGCTCTACAAGTTTTACTTATGGTGTAGCTACTGCATCCTTTCAAATAGAAGGAGGTGTAGAAGACCGGCTCCCTTGTATTTGGGATACATTTTGCGCAACACCCGGAAAAATCGCTGACAACTCAAACGGTGATATCGCCTGCGATCACTACCATCGTTGGCAAGATGACATTGAGATAATCTCTTCTCTTGGTGTTGACGCTTATCGATTATCGCTTTCATGGCCTAGGCTTATCAAAAAAGATGGCAGTATTAATGAACTTGGCGTTAGCTACTATTCATCAATTTTGAATAGACTTAGAGATAAAGGCATAAAGGCTTATGTCACTCTTTACCATTGGGATTTACCGCAACACTTAGAAGATGATGGTGGTTGGCTTAACCGAGCAACCGCTTATAAATTTCAAGATTATGTCAAGAAAGTAGTATTAGCCTTTGGCAATAAGGTACATTCATACGCAACACTAAATGAACCCTTTTGTAGTGCATATCTTGGCTATGAAGCAGGTATTCATGCGCCTGGCCATGCCGATGTAAACTACGGTAAAAAAGCAGCACACCATTTACTGCTAGCTCATGGTCTCGCCATGGAAACACTAAAAAAATACAGCCCTGATACCGAAAATGGTATTGTTTTAAACTTTACGCCAGCATATCCAGAAACTGATTCAGTAAGAGATAAAATAGCGGCTGAATATGCAGACGATTATTTTAATCAGTGGTATATAAAACCTATTCTTGACGGTGAATATCCCGCAATTAATCAACAACTTCCAAAAGAACAACAGCCGGAAATATTACCTGGAGATATGGAGATTATTTCTCAACCACTGGACTTTTTAGGTATCAACTTCTATACGCGCGCCGTATATCGACACAACTTAGCGAATATATATGAAGAAATTCAATTACCTAATGTTGATAGAACTGATATTGGTTGGGAAATTTATCCACAAGCTTTTACCGAATTATTAGTATCTTTAGATACTCGATATACCTTGCCACCAGTATTCATCACCGAAAATGGTGCCGCTATGGCTGATATCTGTATCAATGGTGAAGTTGCCGATTATGGTCGTGTTGATTACTACGACCAACATTTATCAGCTGTTGCACAAGCGATATCGCAAGGGGTTGATATCAAGGGCTACTTCGCTTGGAGTTTAATGGATAATTTTGAATGGGCAGAAGGTTATCGTAAACGATTCGGCATTGTACATGTTGATTATGAAACGCAATGTCGAACCATTAAAGCCAGTGGCTTAGCCTATCGTAATTTGATAGCCTCAAGAACAGATAAATAATAAGAACAATAAAATGACTCAACTCCCATTTTCAGAAAAGGTCGGATATGCCGTCGGCGATGCTGCCGCCAATTTAGTGTGGCGAGGTGCCCTAGCCTATTTAGCTGTATTTTACACAGACACCTTTGGAATAACCGCAGCAGCTACCGCTATGTTATTTCTAGTCGTCCGTCTATCTGATGGTGTTACCGATATTATCATGGGAATGGTCGCCGATAGAACAAAAAGCAGGTGGGGGAAATTTAGACCCTGGATATTGTTTTCAGCCCCAGTGCTTGGACTCTTTATGGTGTTGTGTTTTAGTACTCCAGACCTTAGTGAGAATGGTAAACTTGCATACGCCTATTTTACCTATATAGGTTTAACGCTAGCGTATACGATCAATAATGTTCCTTACTCTGCATTGATGGGAGTGATGACTAGCTCTGACAATGAAAGAACGAGCTTGTCAGGGTTTCGTTTTGCAGGAGCTTTTGCTGGTGGCTTGCTGGTTATGGGGTTCTTGCCAAAATTAGTCGCTTATTTCGGTCAAGGTAACGATGCCGTGGGTTATCAAACCACCATGTACGTATTTGCCGCAATATTGGTTTTCTTATTAGTGATTACCTTTGTCAGTACCAAAGAACGAGTAACTGTTTCAGCGTCAGACTCTCAAGGGCTTTCTCAAGAGCTAAAAGACCTCGCTAAAAACTTACCTATGATTGTTCTACCGCTATTAGCAATGAGCTTATTTTTTTATTACCGAGATATCATCAGCGGTTTATTCTTTATTACTGTTATGGTGATCATGAGATTTGTCATCAAACGCTTTATTCAAACGCCAACTGAAAAGCTGTCCAGTACTCAACGAGATATGGTTGATTTGTTAACTAATAAGCCATGGTTAATATTGCTTGCACTTGGCTTTCTTACCATGATGTTTAACGGGGTAAAGTACGGCGTAATTGCCTACTATTTTAAATACTATGTTGGCGATGAATTGATGGCAGGCCAATACTTTATTGCCTTGCTCGTTGTCTCAATTTTAGGTGCTTTATGCACACATTATTTTGCCCAACGCTGGGGAAAACCGCAATTGTTTATAGTTGCATTGCTTGCCAGTGCTTTATTCACCATCTCATTTTATTGGTTGAACAGTGACAATATCACTGCGATATTTATTCTCGGGTGTTGTGCTGAGTTCTTCGCCGCTATGATGCCAACATTATTCTTCACCATGCTAGGTGATTGTGCTGACTACTCAGAGTGGAAGAACAAACGTCGAGCAACCGGTTTAATATACTCGGCAGGTACTTTTGTACAAAAAACAGGGGGTGGCTTTGCTGGCGCTTTAGTACTGATAGTTTTGGCTGCCTATGGCTATAATGGCATGGACCAAAATACAATCGCAGCAGCTTTACCTGGCATGAAATTATTAATGAGCTGGATACCCGCTATTTTCGCAATTATTAGTGCAGCTTTGCTTCTAATATATCCATTAAGCAATGAAAAAAACCAGCAAATAGGTAAAGAGCTAGCACAACGTCGAAGCGATGCTGAAATCATTTAAAATTTCACACAGCTAGCACTTTGTATATGATATAATTCAATGCTCTTTTGTGCATGAAGAATTAAAAAATAAAAGGAAAATCATGGCAACCATTTACCAAGTTTCGGAATTAGCAAAAGTATCTCTTGCCACCGTTTCGCGCGTGATGAATGGTAACGCGAAGGTAAGCGATAAAACCCGAGAAAAAGTTTTATCGGCCATGAAAGAACTCGGCTATCGCCCAAATTCTATTGCACAATCTCTCGCCTCTAGTCGTGGCAATAGCATAGGTTTACTAGTAGCAGAACTTGACGGTGCTTTTTTTGGCGAAATGATGGCAGGTGTTGAAAGTGAGCTTCGTGCTGCTGGTAAACATATTATAGTTACCACAGGTCATAGTATTGAAGATAAAGAGAAGGAAGGCATTGAGTTTCTGATCAGTAGAAATTGCGACGCTATCATTTTACATGTTGAAGCCGTTTCAGACGAATACCTCGTAGAGCTAAGCAAAGGTACAACACCTATTTTTATTATCAGTCGTTACGTGGAAGATCTCGCGGAACAATGCATCAGTTTAGATAATGAACTAGGTGGTTATTTAGCAACAAAATCGCTTTTGGAATTAGGCCATACCGAAGTCGCCTGCATTGCTGGGCCGCAATATAAGTTTGATGCCAAAGCGCGTTTCAAAGGCTACAAAAGAGCATTAGCTGAATACAACATTCCATTTAAAGAAGAGCTATTTTATAGCGCCGACTTTAAAGAAACAGGTGGTAGTGAAGGTATAGCCCACATCATGAAACAACAACATAAATTTACTGGCTTAATTTGTGGTAACGATGAAATGGCGTCAGGTGCTATGAACTACGCGCGAGAAAATGGCTTATCTTTACCTGAAGATTTATCCGTTGTCGGCTTTGATGACGTTATCTTTGCTCGTTACATCCATCCCAAATTGACCACCATTTTAAACCCAGTAAATGAAATGGGAAAAATGGCCGCTAAATTGGTGCTACAGAAAATATATCAAATTAAAGAGCCTAATATTCAGCAAATATTTAAGCCATCTTTGATTGTCCGTGATTCAACAAAATTACTGACTAACTAAGACTATTGCCGTACTTATGGATTCATCAATAGATCAAGCACAATGCCCGTTATGCCAGAAAAATAATCACTGTGGTGTCAATGGTGCAGAGCCATGCTGGTGTGGCAGTAGTGATATTAAGCCTGATTTATTAGCACAGGTACCAAAGAATCTCTCAGGTAAGGCATGTGTATGTCAAAAATGCATTGATAAATTCAATACTGCAATAATTGTCGATAGGACTTAACAAGTGCAAATAAAATGTTAATATCAAGTCATTCCAAATATATAAACTAAAACAACAAGGAATGTTTGTGACCGGCAACGAGCAACAAGAACGCATTTTTAGTTCCGTTACAACACCGCTTGGCGACGAGCTAAAATGGCGCTGGGAAGATAAAATGTCAGCACTATTAGCTGAATTTTCTTGGGAAAAAAAAGAACGTATCTTAAAGCAATTACGTCAATTATTTAGTGATGAGTGGAATAAAAAAAGCATCAAAAAAGCCCCTAAAGCATTGAAAGAAGAACTTGGTCAGTTAGCGCAACTCAATAAAGAACAATTGGTTTTTACTCGACCAGCAACTGAAGATTCGCCTGCTCTGGCAATGATTTGGTGGCCATGGGGACATGGTGCAACCTATTCTATGCGCATCAAAGTATTAAATATTAATTATAGTGCTGAAGATATAGCAAACTCACAAGCAAGTTTTATAAGCAAATTAGCCAGACACTTCAAAACTAGCTGAGTGTATTCAACTTGTTCAGGGCCTAATATTTACTACACTTATCATCTAGGACTTCGATTGGAAAGGATGTTCACATGATAACCATCACACTTTATTTCGCCACCAATAGAAACCATGTTGGCCCACGTTGGGCACCTCGATATTATGGTCAGAATTTCAGTGGCGATCGATCCAGTAATTTACGGTTTGGCAAAGTATCTATAGATCTTGAACACGCAAAAATAACAAAATACCTGACTAAAAAAGTAAATAAACGGGCAGGAGATGGAGAAGGATTAGCTGGATACATTACAGAACAACTTCGCAAAAAACAGTCAATAGTCGCCTTTAAAGAGTCAAAAAACGAACCTCTTGCCTCAACAACTGCTTTTCATGAAATTAAATCAACGATGGAAACCAATAAAGATGTCGTTATTTTCATTCATGGCTTTAATGTTGACTGGTTTGAAGCCGTTGCATCAGCTATGTCACTTGAACTGATGTTAAATCGTCATTCTGCAGATATTAATTCCCTAAAAGATACTAAAGTTTTTCTTTTTTCATGGCCATCAAATGGCGATATGTTGAAAAATAAAGCTTACTTATCAGATAGAAAAGATGCTGAAGACTCCAGTTTAGCCATCGCTCGTGGTTTTTTAAAATTACGCGACTTTTTAACATCATTAGCACCTAAACACAATAATCCTCAGCTTAGAGAGTGTGGGCAACAATTGCACTTACTCTGTCACTCGATGGGCAATTATGTTCTGCAACACACTTTAGATTCACTGCAAGAAATCAATAATCAAAAACATCTTCCGCGCCTTTTCCAGCATATATTCATGTGCGCCCCTGATGTAGATGATAATATATTCGAATGCGGTCAGAATATGGCGAATGTCCAGCAATTAGCCCGCCAGGTAAATGTATATTACAACAATGGGGATTTAGCTATGTCCATTTCTGATTACACTAAGGGCAATCCCGATCGACTTGGTCATAATGGTGCCGCGAGACCACTACAGTTACATAATAAAATAACCCAAATAAATTGCTCAGATATAGTCGGAGGATTAACTGAACATAGTTATTATTTATGGGCAACAGTAAATGAAGATATCCGCCAGAGTATCGACGATGTTGCAAACAATGCTAATTCTCGTAAAAGAGATATTCAATCAACACAGACATGGCGTTTGGTTTAATTTAAAAATAAAAAACCAAGTAGAAATAACCTCTACTTGGTTAGCCATTAACCAAAAAGTGCATCCAAATACTAGCAAAATAACCAAGTGCGATTACTGGTGTCCATTTTAAATGACTAAAGAATGTGTATTGACCACGCGCTTGTCCCATAAGAGCTACACCAGCAGCTGAACCAATTGACAGCATGCTACCACCAACTCCCGCTGTTAAGGTTACCAATAGCCATTGCAATTGCCCCATATCTGGCTGCATCGACAATACTGCAAACATCACCGGAATATTATCGACAATTGCGGAAAGAATACCGACGATAATATTTGCTGATGTTGGCCCTAATTCCCCGTACATGTAACCAGAAACCAGGGATAAATAGCCAATGAATCCTAAGCCACCAACCGCGAGTATGACACCGTAAAAGAAAAATAAAGTATCCCACTCAGCCTTAGCTATTTTATCAAAAATATCAAAGTCATCCTCAACAGTATGACTAGTCGGGATATCAGATTTATCTATATGCGCATAACCGAATTCACGCAAATAGTAACCATAGAATTTCAGGTATGCTAAGCCAGTCATCATGCCAAATACTGGCGGCAAATGCAGAAAGTTATGAAAACTCACTGCCGTTACAATAGTCAATAAAAATAGACCCACAATGACTAAACCACCTTTTTTAACTTGTACTTGCTCACCCGAAATCGCCTTTGGCTTTCCGGAAGGTAAAGCAAATTGCATAATAAATGCTGGGACAAGGAAATTAACTACCGAAGGAATAAACAACTTAAAGAAAGTTTGAAATTCAATGATGCCTTTCTGCCAAACCATCAGTGTTGTAATATCACCAAATGGGCTGAATGCCCCACCAGCATTCGCTGCCACAACAATATTTACACACCCGATAGCGATAAACTTTGTCTGTCCTTGACCCACAGCAAGGATCACAGCGCACATTATTAATGCTGTCGTTAAATTATCAGCAATAGGTGAAATAAAAAATGCGAGCATCCCTGTTAGCCAAAATAAAGTACGGTAACTAAATCCTTTAACAATCAGCTTATCCCTCAAAGCATCAAACACTTGCCGCTCAAGCATAGAGTTTATATACGTCATGGCGACAAGCAAAAAGAAAAACAGCTCAGCGTATTCAAGAAAGTTATGCCTTATAGCAACTTCAGCGGAATGGCTATCGCCCAACTGTTGATAAACACTAGCAATAAGCAACCAAATTATGCCTGCAGCAAAAAGCACAGGTTTTGACTTTCGCATATGGAGTTTTTCTTCGAAGATCACCAACACATAAGCAACAAAAAAAATGGCAAGGGCTAAGAAGCCAACCCAATGCGTGGTTAGCAACATTCTTTGCGGTTCATTGTCACTCGCAAAAGTAGAAAAACTACTAAAAACACTCAAAAGTGTTAACAGCAAAAATCTCATACGCGAAGATCCTCTCAAGCGAACTCTATAGGCTTGAAACTAACGTTTAGTAATTATGATTCACCGGCATTCGTACCACCAATATTTGGCGCATGTTGAATAACCCGATCAGCTAAGCGAGAAAAAGGTAAACTCTGAATCCATACTTTGCCATGGCCAGATAATGTAGCAATAAATAATCCTTCACCACCAAATAACATACTCTTTAACCCTTTAGTCATCTCGATATCGTAATCAATACCATCACTAAATCCCACTAAACAGCCAGTATCTACACGCAATGTTTCACCATTAAGCTCTTTTTCAATGATGGTGCCGCCTGCATGTAAAAATGCTAACCCATCACCTTCAAGTCTTTCTAAAATAAAGCCTTCGCCGCCGAAGAAACCGCTACCTAGACGCTTATTAAAAGTAATATCAATTTTGGTACCTAATGCTGCACATAAAAAGGCATCTTTCTGGCAAGTCACACCGCCACCTATCGAAGCAAGATCTACACTAATAATTGAACCTGGATATGGTGCTGCAAACGCTACTGTTTTTCGTTGGTAATCCTGATTGGAAAAATGAGTCATAAATACCGACTCGCCTGTCATCATGCGCTTCCCGGCAGAAAAAAGTTTCCCCATAATTCCTTGGTTTGCATCAGAGCCATCACCCATTTTGGTTTCAAAAGCTATACCATCTTCCATATAATTCATAGCACCAGCTTCAGCAATAACAGTTTCTCCTTGATCTAATGTCACTTCAACTAACTGCATTGACTGGCCAATAATTTTAAAATCTATTTCATCACTTCGCATGTTATTTCCTTGTTAACCGATTACAGATGGATTAGTTATATTGCTATCAAAGCAAATTAACAGTTATTTAGCCAGTATTGACTATGCCTAGACGTAAATTTTTACATTTATCGCTGAACATTTTGACACTACCATTGTCTATACCCCAAAATATTAAGCAACCAGATAGAGTTACAATAAACACTTTATTAAATTTTAGGGAATATTCATGACAAAAATAACAACATTATTTATAGGGGTTGCGGCAACACTTTTACTTACGCTTACCTTCAGTAGCCAGGCAAAAACATTTAAAGAAGGGACGCACTATAGTGTTGTTGCTGAGAAAAAAACTGCAAAGCCAGAGTTAAGTGAATACTTTTCTTACTACTGTCCAACCTGTCGTGCTTATGAACCATACTTAGACGGCTTTAAAAAAGTGATGCCGGCACAAGCAAAATTCAACAAAGTACATGTCGACTTTATGGGGCATACTTCAGAAGAAATTCAGTTTATGCTCAGTAAAGCACTGATAGTTTCCGAAAAAACAGGTGTTGATAACAAATTTTCTGCTGCAGTTTTTAAATATTTACAAACCGATAGAGCAACAATTTCGAATGAAAAAGATATTCGCAATATTTTTGTTTTAAGTGGTGGAGATGGTCAAAAATTTGATAAAGGTATGAAGAGCTTTTCGGTGATCGGTCAAGCTAAAAAAGAGAAAAAAATACAAGACAAACTATCCAATAGTCGTCAACTTACTAGCGTTCCAACTATGGTAGTTAATGGTAAATACTTAATTGACAGTAAATCACTCGATAGAAATAACTTTTTTGCTGAATATAATGAGCTCATTGCCTATTTATTTACACTTTAAATACTGATATTCCCCTGAATGCAATCACGCGTTTAGGGGAGAAACTTCCACACGGCATACGAGTATATCAATTAAAGCTATTTTTCATTTTTACCGCACATGTTTTATTATTAACCCAGTAACTATAGTTTCCACATTTATTACTTCAATAACATTTACTCTCAGTTCAAAAACGAACAACTCACTTTCAAAACCGAACAAAATTGCTACTCCCTCAACAACTTAAACCTATTAACTAATTGTTAAATATAAACTTTTAACTTTTGGTATAGATATTTCAATGTAGTATTCAACATTCATCAAGAATACTAATCATGAAAATTGAATTACAACAAAAAGCACAATGGAAAAAGTGGTTAGCACTTGGATTATTTATATTATCTATCGCTTATGCCGCACACGCTGTAACAAGCACCAACAGTAAAACCATTACGGCAAACGAAATTATACTGCAAACGGTACAAAGTGGCGCTGTTGACATTTACAGCAACGCTTATGGTGAGTTTGCCTCAGCACGGGAAAGATTACTGACAGCGCCGGCATTAGGTAAAGTTGCCGAGATCATTGTTCGTCCCGGTACTAAAGTAAATGAAGATACCGTTATCTTAACGCTTTCTAACCCTAAACTTGAGCAAGAAGTTAGTCAGGCTCGAGGGGAATTAGCACAATTAGAAGCACAACGAGAAGCTTTCAAGTACGAACAACAAAGTGAACGACTTGACTACCAAGGTCGCATTGCTGATATCGAAGCTGAAATAGAAAAAGCAAAACTAGAATTATCAGTAAACGAAAACTTAATGACCTTAGGGGTGGCATCAAAAATTGAATTGCAAAGAGCGGACTTAGCAGTAAAACAACAATCAAAACGTCTTACCTTCGAAAAAAAGAAATACCAACAGTTTATCGACATGCAAAGCTACCAACTAACTCAACGCGATATTACCGTATCTCAACAGCAAGCACAGCTATCATTACTTGAAGAGCAACTTGAGGATATGCAAGTAAAAGCAGGTATCGCCGGCTCTTTACAAAATTTGGAAGTTGAACTTGGTCAAAGTGTTCAGCTAGGTGAGTCATTGGCTAAAGTAGGTAGTAATAAGCAGTTAATTGCTCGATTAAGGTTGCCACAACATCAAGCCGACCAAATAGATATAAACGCTCCGGTAATTATTGATACTCAAAAAGGAAAAATTGCTGCCCACATTACTCGCATAGAAAGTGTAGTTACCAATGGTTCAGTGCTCGCTGAAGCAATTATCGACGGTGAGTTAACATCGAATGCCCGTCCATCATTGACTATTTCGGCACAGGTTTTTGTTAAGCATCAAAAAGATGCCACGTTCATTAATCAAGTTTCAGGTATTCGACCGCAAAGCAAACAATCAGTTTTTGTCAAAACAGCTGAAAATACCTTAAGCCAACGTGATGTTAGCTTTGCAGAACTTTCACAGGGGCGCTTAGTGATTACTGAAGGTTTGATCTCAGGCGATGAAATTGTCAGTAACGACATTTCAAAATATAACCAATTTCAACAATTAACAATCGAACACTAGCGCTATTTAAGAATACAAGTTCGACAAACCTAACTAAACCAACAGAAATACGATATAACGTACAGGGTCAAATAAGGAAATATAATGAAAACAGTCGTAGAATTAAAAAACATCCACAAGCACTATGATGGTCAACAGATCGAAACCCACGCATTACAAGGTGTCTCACTAAAAATTAATCAAGGTGAATTTGTTGCAATCACCGGACCTTCAGGTTGTGGTAAATCTACCTTACTATCGATAATGGGCTTGATGGATACCGCCAGTGAAGGTGATTATAAAATATCTAACATTGACACTCGCGGCTTAAAGGTTGATCAGAGAACACAAATTAGAAACCAACATATTGGCTATGTTTTCCAGTCTTTTAATCTTATCGACCACTTAACTGTTTTTGACAATATCGCCTTGCCTTTAGAGCATAGAAAAACAAGTAAAGAAGAAATTAAACAACGTGTAGAAAAAGTGCTATCGCAAGTTGATATGCTACATCGCAAAAATTACCGCCCAAATCAACTTTCAGGCGGACAACAGCAACGCATCGCTATTGCTCGTGCCTTAGTTGGTAGCCCTGACTTAATCTTAGTTGACGAACCAACCGGTAACTTAGACAGCAAAAACGGCGATCAGGTCATGGCATTATTAGAAAAACTAAATAGTGACGGCGCCACTATCGTGATGGTTACCCATGACAGTCGCTACTCTCGTTGTGCCAGTCGCCAAATACAGCTGTTAGATGGAAAAATTGTTTCTCAAATTAATAGCGAAAAGAGTTTACAGGGGGTTGCATGAGCTTAGTTAAAAAGTCGCTTATTGGCGGTATTGCCCGTGTTTTTTCTTTGCCTAAATTGAGTATTCCATTAATTCTGACTTTGGGCCTTACTTTAGGTGCAGTGTTGAGTGTTATTGCTATCTCTTCCACCCTACTCTACCAACCATTAAAAGGAGTTAAGAACGAAGTACAATTACAAACTTTCGAGCTTAATTTCAAACCATCTAAAGTGCTAAGCATTTCATATTGGAATATGAGAAGACTGGCATCATTCCAAGAAACATTTCCCGATTTAGGTGAATGGGCAGGTATTTCACCTGCCGAGCAAGATATTGTTATCGACAATGTCGTTTATCCGACAACACAATACAATGCATCTGACAATATTCTCGATGTATTGGGAACCAATTTAATACTGGGTGACAATACCACTAAAGCAGCACCTGAAAAATATGTTTGGATTTCAGAAAGCTTATGGCAATACGCGTTTTCAGGCGCTAAGTCAGTTTTAGGTAAGCAATTAGAAGTTAATAATCAGTCTTATATTATTGCTGGCGTCATTGAAGATGTTATGTCAGTCACAAGTAACGACGTGATACTGCCACAACAAATCTGGTTTATTACCGACTTAAAGGCAACTTTGTCTGAGCCTGCAGATGTAGGTGCTATTAGGAATGATCTGAGCTATTTAGTTAATAAAAGCGCCAGCGGTACCATAACCCTTCCAAGCCAAGCACAAACTGAACAATGGCTACTCGACTATGTAAAAGACAACATTAACAACGATAATCTGCAAGAAACCTTAAACTTCATGGAAAGTATGAATAAGGTTGTTAGAGCAGCACCTTATCGTAGTAATTTGCTCGGCAGCACTGAAGATCTTATTGTCGCGTTATTTTTTGCCGTATGCGGTTTACTATTTATGGCAACGCTAAATTTATTAAACTTGTTTATCGCACATTATCAAAGTCGCACCAAAGAATTCGCCATTCAAATCAGTCTCGGGGCCAGTTTACTTAAGGTGAGAACGTTAGTTTTTTTAGAAAATTTACCAAGCTTTTTGTTGGCAGCAACAGTTGGATTACTGGTTGCTGGGTGGGCAATTAAAAGCTTACCGCTAATTGCTGGTGATAGCCTACCTATGATCAATGATATAGGCATTAATACATTGACCATTTTAATGTCATTATTAATTATCATTATTTTAAATGTCTTATTTAGTGCCTTATCACTGGTAGATATTAACAAACATGCAATTGCTGATAACCTCAACAGTAGTGGTAAAGGTATTCAAGCACAAAGTAATCAATGGCT
The DNA here is from genome assembly GCF_057537295.1 of Colwellia meonggei. Lineage (NCBI taxonomy): Bacteria > Pseudomonadati > Pseudomonadota > Gammaproteobacteria > Alteromonadales > Colwelliaceae > Colwellia > Colwellia meonggei. The sequence continues at coordinate 9,429 of NZ_BAAJLZ010000014.1, read as the reverse complement.
AAGTAAAGTATTAATGGTTTCTCAGTTATCTATCGCATCGGTCTTGCTAACAGCTTCGATAATGGTAGCTTTACAAAGCTATCAATCAGTATATCGGGATGTTGGCTATGAGCTTGGTAATAGTTACAGTGTTGAGTTATTCATTAACGACGAAGAATGGCGTGAACAGCTGACAGCTGATACTGAAAATTACCACGACAGTGAAATGAATCGACTATTAACCGATGTTGCAGCTGTTATTGAAAATAAAGTGGCTAACAGCAATGTTATTGTCAACTCTAGTGCACCACTATCTAATGAAATAAGGTTGTCAGGGTACCGTTCGGAAGAAAATGCTGGCAAACGTATTACCTACCAAATGAAACCTCTCAGCCCTCAATATTTCAGTGCTTATAAAATTCCCCTGCTTGCAGGAGCCAATTTAACACAAACACAAATTAACAATGACGAGGACCGTATTGTTATTGACGAAAACATGGCAAAAGCACTATTTCCGGATTTAAGTTATCAAGAAATCATTGGTAAAACTGTGGCACTAAATAGAGGCGAAGATGCCGTTCAGCCAATTATTAGTGGTGTTAGCGGTAATACGATTAGCCGAACAGGTATCACAGAAGCATTGTCTTTTCCTGCCGTTTATTCACATAGAATAAATAGTTCACTAATCAATTTTGCCGTGATGATGCCTCCAGGCCAAGTCATTACAACCGCAATGTTAGAAGATGAATTAACACGCCAGTTTCCTCGTCTTGGTAACCTATCAGTTCGCTCATTAGAAGAAGTTTGGAATGAACAAACTCTAGAGCAACGTCTAAGTATGTGGATTGTTGTTATTATGACGTTATTAACGCTATTTTTAGCCGCGATCGGCGTTGCAGGGTTAACGCAAATGACCACCAATCAAAGAAAGTATGAGCTGGCAGTACGCATGGCAACAGGTGCTAAGCAAATAAAACTGGTTGGCTTCATCTTAAAGGATGCCTTATGGATGCTAGTGGTTGGCTTAGGCTTGGGTTTTGTTATTTCAGTACTTGTTTACCAAACCTTGGAACAACAGCTTGAAATTTTGCCTTCATTTAATTGGTTAGCTATGTCGAGTTTAGACTTAAGCTTAATTATTATTGTGATGTTATCCGTCATAGCGCCTGCATGGCGAGTTATTAGCTCAGATCCAATGCAAGCATTGCGTGAAGAGTAATATCAACAATGATGAGTTGAGCATGCTCACTTGAATACTACTAAATTCGTACGTTACACTCGACGGCGTCAATGTCGTCGGGTGCAGCCATAATTAACGCCAAACAATAAGGAATGTTTTGAACACAAATAAGCCACAAGCCACAATTTTAATTGCTGATGATGACGAAGATATCCGTCTTGCACTTGAATTATTGCTGTCCGCAAATAACTATAAAACCATAGAAGCAGGAACAGCTAAAGAAGTGGTTATTGAAAGTGAAAGGCAAAAGCCCGATCTGATTTTACTCGACATGAACTTTAGCCGAGATACCACCAGCGGACAAGAAGGTTTAGCAATTCTAAAGCAGTTAGAAAAAAGTAATATACCGGTTATTTTAATGACCGCATGGGGCAGTATTGAACTAGCCGTTAAAGGCTTACAGCAAGGCGCTAGTGATTTTATTGAAAAGCCTTGGCAGAAAGAAAAGCTACTTAATAGTATTGTTCAGCAATTAGATTTTTCACGCATCAAGCAAGAACACCAGGGTTATCGACAACTTTTAAGCAAAAGCCAAAACTTACCTGCAACAAGTCAACAGTGGGTATGTCAATCACCTACCATGCAAGCTATTGAACAGCTCGTTAAACAAATTGCACCTACTGACGCCAATATATTAATCCTCGGCGAAAACGGTACGGGTAAATCGGTTTTAGCAGAGCGTATTCATCAACTATCGTCGCGCAGTAGTCAGCCGCTAATTTCAGTGAACATGGCTGCTATCCCAGACAACTTATTCGAAAGCGAACTATTCGGTCATCAAAAAGGAGCATTTACCGATGCTAAGCAACAACGAATTGGTCGTTTTCAACTTGCTGACCAAGGTAGTCTTTTTTTTGATGAAGTCGGTTCATTACCGCTAAATTTACAACCAAAATTATTACGTGTTTTAGAATCTGGTCAGTATGAAGTATTAGGTTCAAGCCAAACGCAAAAAACTAATGTTCGATTAATCAGTGCCACTAATGCCGACCTAAATCAACTGGTTAATAATGGTGACTTCCGACAAGATTTACTCTATCGGCTGAATACCTTAGTGATTACTTTACCACCACTGCGTGAACGAACAGCAGATATTCCAGCTTTAGCTGAGAACTTTATAAATAGTTTTAGTAAAAAGTATCACAAGCAAGCGTTAACACTCGACGACCAAGCAATTGCAAAGCTAAAAAGCCATCATTGGCCGGGCAATGTCAGGGAATTAGGACATGTCATTGAAAGAGCCGTATTATTAACAGTAGGAAATATTATATCTGCACAAAATTTACTCCTAGATACTGGCACAAGTGCTAGCCAAGAGGTTGAACTGCAACCATTAGAAACCGCTGAACGTAAATTAATCGAAAAAGCGATGGCAACCACATCAGGTCATGTTATTGAAGCGGCAAAACTACTGGAAATATCACGTAACGCCTTGTACCGTCGTTTAGAAAAATTTAATATAAAATTTGATGCAAACCAGTAAATTAAGGATATATTTTTGAGTCATGAAAAGTGGCTAGTCACCGGCTTAAGCCTGACCGTTTTAACAATATTATCTTTAATAGCGGCCCTCACTTGGCAAATGGCATGGAGTACTCTTGCCATAGTGACCTTAGTTTTCGTATTAAGTTATCCTTTAATCTGGTTAGCTTGGCGCTGCTACCATTTTTGGTGTCAAACCATTATGCAGTTAACAACCTACACGCAAGTGTTAGCAGAAAATGAGGCTAATCTCTCCTTTAAAAAGCAACATCCCGATAATTTACTTTTAGACCTACAAAAACAAATACACCAACTTGCAACTAAACGTTTAAATAAAAATATAGAACAGCAGTCACTTAACCATGTTATTAGTAATATTTTAGACTCCTGGCCAATTCCGGTTTGTTTATTTGATCAGCAATTAAAGTTGCTTTATCGCAATGAGGCAATGAATCAACAAATTGCTCAACCAATGCTCATTAATAGTTCAGCACAATCTTTAGGTTTTAGTTTGGAAAATGAGCAATTACAGCATGGAAAATTTAATAATAAATGGCAAAGCCAAACTATTAGTTATCAACTCAATAATCAACATCAAGAAAAGCAGTGGCTGTTTACTTCCATCAATATTTCGCCACTGTTAAATCAACAACAAAGTCACAATCAACAAAGTTTAATTCGAGTATTAAGTCATGAACTTCGTAATTCACTAACGCCTATGTATTCAATGACAGATACCCTTCTGTGTTCAGAACAGTTAGACGAAGCAAAAACCCGTAAGGTGTTGGCTCGAATACAACAACGCAGTAAACGCTTATTAACTTTCATTAGTGAATATAGTCAATTAACACAACTACCTGTACCAAAAACAAGCTGGTTTTCATTTAGTGAATTATTAGAAGAAGCCAAAGCTATGATTGACACTGCTAACTGTAAAGTAACCATGCTAGGCAGTGAACAATGTTTTGGTGATCGAGCACAATTAACGCAGGTAATGATTAATATTCTTAAGAATGCTGAACAATGCCAGACAAATATTGAAGTGAACATTAATGTTTATTATCAAAACGACCTACAAATATTGGAAGTAAATGACACTGGCCCTGGTTTTGCCAACTTAGCTAATGTACTTACACCATTCTATACCACAAAGAATAACGGTTCAGGTATTGGGCTAGCACTGTGCGTTGAAATTATTCATAACCACAGCGGCCAATTCTCTGTCGATAACAACGACAATGGTGGCGCAAAAATATTGATGAGCTGGCCATTAAAATAAAGGCTCACTCATCTTATGTAACCTTAACGTCGGCGTTGCCGATTAGGTCTAGATTTATTTTTATCGCCAAAGGCTTTCTGCCGCCCTTGTTTCTTTTGTTTACCTAAAGTATTTTTACGGGCTGATGGCTCCGTCTTGGTGAGATCAGGTTCATAACCAGGGTACCATTGCTGCATTAACCGACTATCAAGTACTTCTTCTACCGCTTCCAATAACCAAGCTTCAGATGGGCTCATTAAGGAAACGGCTAAACCATCGTTACCTGCTCGACCAGTACGGCCAATGCGGTGAATATAGTCTTCAGCAATGTATGGAAGTTCGTAATTAATTACATAACGTAAATCATTAATATCGATACCACGAGCAGCCACATCGGTAGCGACTAATGCTCGGGTTTTACCTTCTTTGAACTCAGCAAGCGCTTTATCTCGAGCACCTTGTGATTTATCGCCATGTATTGACTGTGTTTTAATACCGTCTTTGCACATTTCTTTTGCAAGTGCGTCAGCGCCTTGCTTAGTACGAGTAAATATCAGCACTTGTTGCCAGTTTTTTGAACCAATAAGAAATGACGTCAACTCACGTTTTCGGTCACTATCCACGGTATAAACAACTTGCTCAACTTTAGCTGCAGTTGCATTACGCTCACTGACTTCAATTAGCTCAGGATCATTCAGTAATGTTTTACTTAGTTTAAATATCGCATCATCAAAAGTTGCAGAAAACAATAAAGTTTGGCGCTCTGGTGGCAACCTGTTGAGAATTCGGTCAATCTCATCTTTAAAGCCCATATCTAACATTCTATCAGCTTCATCAAATACTATAGTTTCAAGTTGAATTAATAAAACACTACCATTGATAATATGATCTAGTAGTCGACCTGGAGTTGCGATTAATACATCCGCACCTTTTTCTATTGCGTCTATTTGCGGTTTAATACTCACCCCGCCATAAGCAACAGCAATATTTAACTCGGTATTCTCTGCATAGCGTACAAAGCTTTTATACACTTGCTGTGCAAGCTCTCGCGTTGGCGTTAAGACTAATGCTCTTATCGGCCTTTCTGTTGGGATGTTTTCACTCAGCTTTTGTAAAATAGGCAAAGCAAAAGCAGCTGTTTTCCCTGTTCCTGTTTGAGCACCCGCCATAATATCTTTATTGGCTAGCACCGCAGGAATAGCTTGTTTTTGAATTGGAGTTGGTTGTTGATAACCCAACGCTTTAACAGCATCAGTTAATGATTTGTTTAAGGCTAAAGAAGAGAAGCTCATCAGTGGTCTATCGCTTTTTGTTTAATTGTTGCTTTAATTCTTGTTCAAGCTCTTCAGGATAATAAATTAACCCTTGCTCGTTTTGACTAGGAAAAACAACAAGCGCTAGCTCATCATCTGCTAAACCATGACTCCAACGACTAAACCACTTATTTAATGAAATAGCTTCTGGCTGACAATTCTGCCATTCATCCGTCGCCCATGCTTCGGCAAATTCTTGATTAGGCCATACCGGTACGCAGTCTTCATCTTCGGTATTAAGCATTACACAACCGTGCTCGTCAGTTAATATCCATAGTTGATTAGTTGCTGCAGCCTCTTTAAAAAAGTACGTTGCACGTTGGCTATCATCTAATTGTAAAATTTGCTTAACTTGGGCTTGTTCTAACACGATAATTCCTATCAAAAATGACCATTCATTTAATTTGTCTATTCTACAAAAATTTGCATCTCTTCGCCGATCTGTTTGCGCATTTCCATTAATTTTTTTGCACTGGCATGTTGTTTCTTATCAGCCTCAGTTTCAGGGTTCCATTGCGGTACACGCTCAGATTGACCATTTTGGTCAACAGCTACCATGATCACAATACAATGGGTTGTTAACCTACGATTAAGCGATTTTGGGTCACAAGCATTCACCTCCAAGGCAATATGCATAGAAGAGTTACCGGTATAAATAACTTTTGCTTCAACTTCAACTAAGCTGCCAACATGAATAGGAGCAACAAATCGTATGCCACCAGCATATGCAGTAACACAATAACGTCCACTCCAGCCAGCAGCACAGGCATATGCCGCCAAATCTATCCATTTCATTACCGCACCACCATGGACTTTACCGCCAAAGTTTACATCTTGTGGTTCAGCTAAAAATCTTAAGGTAATATCTCTTTGTGGTTGATTCATGACTTTTCCTAATCGTTATAAAAGCGCATTTTAACGAATACAAGACAGCGCTTACAATGCATAGTATTTAGAGGTACATTACCATTAGTTAAGCTATTGAAGAAATTTATAGGAATATCATGAAAATTTGGGTTGATGCCGATGCCTGCCCGGTAGTAATTAAAGAGATTTTATTTCGCGCTGCAGAGCGAACACAAACTCCTACAACATTACTTGCCAACCATTACTTAAAAGTACCACCGTCAAAGGTTATTAGCTTCACGCAAGTTAGTGCCGGCTTTGATGTAGCTGACAATGAAATAGTCAAAAGAGCAGCAGCTAAAGATTTAGTAATCACAGCAGATATTCCACTAGCAGCAGAAGTTGTAGAAAAAGGCTGCTTAGCACTTAATCCCAGAGGCGAGCTTTATACTGAAAGTAATATTCGTCAACGACTTAATATGCGCGACTTTATGGATACCTTGCGCTCAAGCGGAATAGAAACAGGTGGTGCTCCACCAATTAGCCAAGCTGATAGACAAGCCTTTGCCAATAATCTTGATAAGCTACTGGCTAAAAAGTAGTGATTAGAACCTATAAAAGCAAAATGCCAAGCTAACGTTGGCATTTTTGATTATTAAGTTTTATTTAGCGCTTGGTGTATTCCGGCGACGTCCACCTGTATTATTGGCTTTACCTGGACTATTTGCATAAGGATTATGCGATTTATTACCAGTATGACGCTTATTCTTACCTGTAGGCTTATGACCCCGAGCATTATCACCCGATCGTTGACCGTCCTTGTGTTCCACATGCTCTTTTTTTGCTTGCTTAATCTTCTTAGGTTTTTTAGCTTTTAACGGCCTAAGTTTGCGTGACTCAGGTAAAACATGAACAGGTTCAAAGCCTGCAACTATTTCTCTAGGTAAATGAGTTTGAATTACGTGTTGAACATCATTAAGTAAGTCTATTTCATCTGCACAAACCAGTGAAACGGCATGGCCTGTAGAACCAGCACGCCCAGTTCGGCCAATGCGGTGAACATAATCTTCAGGCACATTTGGCAACTCAAAATTAACCACTTGCGGTAGTTGGTCAATATCTATACCTCGAGCAGCAATATCAGTAGCCACTAAAACGTTAATATTGCCATCTTTAAATTGTGCTAGTGCTTTTGTTCTTGCCCCTTGGCTTTTGTTACCATGAATGGCAGCCGCTTTAATCCCAGCAGCATCAAGTTGCTTAGTTAGTTTATTGGCACCATGTTTGGTTTTCATAAAAACAATAACTTGTTGCCAATTATTGGCCTTTATCAAGTGTGTTAGTAAAGGTGATTTTTTATTTTTGTCGACTGAATAAACTAACTGTTCAACAGTTTCAGCAGTAGTGTTTTTAGGGCTGACTGAAATTTCTACCGGATTATTTACTAACCCTTTAGCAAGCTCTCGAATATCTGGCGAAAATGTTGCTGAAAAAAGTAGGTTTTGACGTGTTTTAGGCAATAGCGATAGAATTTTCTTAATATCCCGCAAGAAGCCCATATCTAGCATTCTATCTGCTTCATCTAGAACTAATATTTCAAGTTGGTTAAATCGAACCGCATTTTGATTATAGAGATCTAATAAACGACCTGGTGTCGCAACAAGGATATCAACCCCTTGGCGTAAACGCTGCATTTGCGGGTTAATCTTCACCCCACCAAATACGACTGTTGATTTTAATGGCAAATTTTTACCATACATTTCTACATTTTCAGCGATTTGTGCAGCAAGTTCACGTGTAGGGGTAATAATTAAGGTTCGAGCTTGGTTGGCTTTTACCTTATCACCTTTAGATAACAATTCTAAAATTGGCAGTGTAAAACCCGCTGTTTTACCAGTTCCCGTTTGCGCTGCCGCCATTACATCTTTGCCATCAAGTACTGCAGGAATAGCCTGAGCTTGAATAGGTGATGGTTTATCATAACCTTTTTCAGCAATAGCTTTTTGAATGGGTGCAGATAAACCTAACTCAGTAAAACTCATAGAATGTACTCTTTTTCGCAAGGGTTTGAGCCAATGTCAAACGGCGGTGCAGAATACAGTATAGATGACTTTAGTGCAATGATAGCGCGCTTTTCAACTACCTACCTAGTTACTCTATAGGAACATGCTCGTTAATCATCGCGTAGCAAAACTGATACCCTTTAGAACGTACAGATTGAATTACTGCTGGTGATAAGCCTACAGCTTTAAGCTTATTCCTAATACGAGCTACTTTAATATCAATAGAACGATCAACTCCGTCATAATCAGCACCTTTTAGCACTTTTAGTATAACCTGCCTTGATACCGCCATTTCTTGCTTGGTCGCTATAAAATAAAATAGCTCATATTCTTCCTGTGTAAGCCCTAATGGTATAGAACAATAGAAGCAATCAGTTGCTGCAGGAATAAACTTTAAATCACCAAAGTCTAAAACAGTTGCTGGCTGATAATTACTAGGCCTTAACCCTAAACGTTTTATCCTTTGATATAGCACTTCAAATGGCGCTGTTTTTAAGACGAAGTCATCAGCTCCAACTTCAAAGCACTTAATTTCCGCCGTGGGATCTTCTAAGCTAGTTATGAATATTATCGGGCGATGATAAAACTCTCTAAGTTGTTTACAGACTTCATATCCATTTACATCTGGTAACCCAATATCTAAAAGTACTAAATCTGGGAAACTATTAATAACCTTGCGGAGTGCTGCCGAACCATTAAAAATCTGAGTAACACTAAAACCTTTACTTTCTAGCTGATTTTTTAAAGTAAGGGACACCACATTGTCATCTTCTACAATTAATATTTCTTTCATGATGGCGTTCCTTAAATATACATCTCGTAAAATTCACCTAAATCATAATGACTTATCTCCAAAGTGAACTTTATTTACATTTTGAGTTTGCTCTTTTTCTCCTCCTACGACAATACTGAAACAGCTAATAATTGTATCTCGTATGTAACTCACTACGATCGCCATCACATCATTAGATATAAAAAATATGAGGTATGTTATTAATTTATAGATATATTTTAGATAGAAACGAAAAAACCCGTAACATAAGTTACGGGTTTTAGAATGATGGTGGAGGGAGGTGGATTCGAACCACCGAAGGCGGAGCCGTCAGATTTACAGTCTGATCCCTTTGGCCACTCGGGAACCCCTCCACGGGGACGAAAACCCAACATAAGCTGGGTTTTCTGAAAAGGAGCCTAGCAATGTCCTACTCTCACATGGGACCTCCCACACTACCATCGGCGCTACTGCAT
>NZ_BAAJLZ010000013.1:0-45634 GCF_057537295.1 Colwellia meonggei | reverse complement strand
TGTTGATCGTAAGAACCGCACTATCAGCTTATCAATCAAAGCGAAAGATCAAGCAGATGAGCGTGAAGCTATGGATAACTTGAACCAAGCTGCAGAAGATACTTCTGGCTTGAGTGCAATGGCAGAAGCGTTTAAAAACGCTAAAAGCTAAATCCTAGCAATACCAAGTGAAGAAGAACTGCAAAGTGCAGTTCTTCTTAAATGTTTAAATCCGATGGCGCGAAGCTATAGTGAACACTGGAGGTCAAATGACCAAATCAGAACTCATTGAAAGATTAGCAGAAAAATTAAATCATTTAGCTGCGAAAGATGTAGAACAAGCTATTAAAGAAATTCTTGAAATGATGGCGCAAACCTTGTCAAAAGGTGAACGTATTGAAATTAGAGGTTTTGGCAGCTTTTCGTTGCATTATCGTGCTCCTCGCGTGGGACGGAACCCAAAAACTGGCGAGTCTGTAGAGCTTGACGGTAAATATGTTCCGCATTTTAAACCTGGTAAAGAGTTACGTGAAAGAGTAAATCTTTCAATCGCGTAATTGCAGAATTTGTGAATAAACGGCATGCTATCAGCATGCCTTTTTTTTGTGTTGTTTTGGATGAACTACCATGCGCTTATATATTACTGTTATCCTTTTTCTTTTCCTCCTTGCTATCGCCTTTATTTTCGGTAGTCAAAATGAACAAGTGCTGACGTTAAACTATCTTATTGCTAAAGTTGATATGTCAGTTGCGGCGGCGGTGAGTTTATTTACTGCAATAGGTTTTGTTTTAGGTTTATTGTTTGCATTGTTTTGGAAGTTATTACGCATGATAAAACCTGATAAAAGTGCGCAATTAGCTGCAGTGAAGAAGTCCTAGTATGCTAGGTTTACTTTTTTTACTATTACCAGTTGCTATGGGTTATGGTTGGTTTATGGGGCGCAATAGCGTCAAGCAAAACGATCATTCTGCCAAGCAAGAGCTTTCGATAAAATACTCCACCGGCTTAAATTACTTATTATCGAATCAGCAAGACAAAGCCATTGATTACTTGCTTGAAGCGTTAAAGGTTGAAGATGATACCGTTGAAGCGCATTTTGCCATGGCAAATTTATTTCGACGTCGCGGTGAGCTCGACCGAGCGTTAAAAGTACACGAGCATTTAGTGCGACAAAAGCACTTACCTAATAGTGCAAAGCAACAAGCAGTTTTCGAACTTGCTAAAGATTTTTTAAGTGCGGGCTTGTATGATCGCGCTGAGTCGATGTTTCATAAACTTCTTAAATCTAAAATTTATGGCTTAAAATCATTAACAGCTTTAATGCAAATATATCAGTCAACGAAAGATTGGCAGCAGGGAATTGTATTAAAAAAAGCGATAGTAAAAACTCGTGATAAAAAACTTCTGCACACTTTAGCTAATTTTTATTGTGAGCTCGCATCAACAGCATTAGAGCAAGATGAATTTATTGAAGTGATTGAGCTATTAGAGCATGCATTAAGTCATGATCCTAATTCATCGCGTGCTAATTGGTTGATGGCTCAAATTTATGAAAACCATAAACAATTTAATGAAGCATGCCAATGTTATAAAGCTATTTACGAGCAAGACAAAGAGTTTTTCCCTGATGTAATAGAAAAAATGTTTTTGTGTTATCAAGCATTAGACGCAGAAGAAGAGTTCTTTAAATTTATTAAGAAAGTTTATGATGAAACGGGTAGTACTAGTGCTCTTATTAAATATTTAAGTCATATTGAGAAAGCTAAAGGACTTAACCACGCAAAAACCTTTATTTTATCTGCATTAAAGCGCCGTCCAACTATTCGTGGCTTTAAACATTTTGTTAAAATGCAAATGACCGAAAGTGAATCAGAGAATACTTCAGAAAACTTAGAAGTTATTCGTGAATTAGTTTCAGCTTACTTAAATGTTAAACACCGCTATAGTTGTCGAACATGTGGCTTTAATTCAGGAACACATTATTGGTCGTGTCCTTCTTGTCATGATTGGGAGCAGTTGAAGCCTGTTCGCGGTTTAGACGGCGAATAAGCAGTTTAACTTTCGTTAAACAAATTATTAAAAAGAAATGCTCTTATAACTGCATTTCTTAGCGCAAATTTGCGCGCTACATTATTGTTAAAAATATTACCTTATTGAGGAAAATCGCATGAGAGATGCAAAAGTTGTCGTAGCCTTAGATTTTGATAATAAAGATGAGGCGTTATCTTTTGTAGATAAAATTCAACCGAGTGAGTGCCGGTTAAAAGTTGGCAAAGAAATGTTCACTCATTTTGGCCCTGAATTTGTAAAAGAGCTTGTTGAACGTGATTTTGATGTTTTTCTTGATCTTAAGTTTCATGATATTCCTAATACGGTCGCTAAGGCTGTTACTGCGGCAGCAGAATTAGGTGTATGGATGGTTAATGTACACGCATCTGGCGGCCTTAAAATGATGGAAAAAGCGAAAGAAGCGTTATTACCTTATGGAGATAAAGCGCCATTACTTATTGCTGTTACCGTACTGACAAGTATGGGTGAGGAAGACCTTGCTGGTTTAGGTATTACTAAATCTCCTGCAGAGCAAGTACAGCATTTGGCTTCGTTAACTAAAAAAGCAGGCTTAGACGGTGTAGTGTGTTCGGCACAAGAAGCTGAGACATTAAAAAAATTATTAGGTAGAGAGTTTAACCTAGTCACACCTGGTATTCGCCCAGCTGGAGCTAATGCTGATGATCAAAAGCGTATTATGACGCCTCGTGAAGCGGTAGATGTTGGTGTGGATTATTTAGTTATTGGTCGCCCGATCACTAAAGCTGAAAACCCTCATCTAGTATTACAAGAAATCAATCAATCAATTAGCTAAATATCGACTAAATGTACTATTTTTAGCGTTACTAATTTGACAAATAGTAGGCTAACTTCTAAACCTAATGAAGCGAATTATCTATAAATGTGTAGTGCTAGTAATTCGCTTATATGGATATTAACTTTAGAAGGAAAGTACTATGAACAAACACATCTATTATATTCTCACAGCATTAATAATCACTTTCGCATTACCCCTTGAAGCTGTAAGCCATAATGAAATACCAGAAATTAGCACTGAGCAAGCAGTACAAGTGGTTGATATTAACAAAGCAGATATTGATACATTAGTTTTACTTACAGGCGTAGGAGAAAAACGGGCACAGGCTATCGTTGCTTATCGTGAATTACATGGCGAATTTAATTCTGTTGAAGACTTACTTAATGTTAAAGGTGTGGGTGAAAAAATGTTACAACTTAATAGAGATAGAATTAAATTGTAGTATTTTGGAGTTCAAAAAAGTTGTATAAAAAAGCCAGTCATTAGACTGGCTTTTTTATTGAATTATTTTGATTGCTTATAATAAACTATCGAGTGTTAATTCCATCATATCTTTAAAGGTTGTTTCACGTTCATCTGCGGTAGTTTGTTCACCTGTTTTAATGTGGTCGCTTACGGTTAATACCGTTAGTGCCTTTTTACCATACTCAGCAGCAACGCCGTATAAGCCTGCGGCTTCCATTTCAACAGCTAAAATGCCATATTTTTCCATTAAAGCGAACATTTCAGGTTGTGGCGTGTAGAATAAATCAGCAGTGAAAATATTACCGACACGAACGCCTTTACCAGTTGTTTCAGCTGTTTTAACTACTTTATGTAATAAATCAAAATCAGCCGTTGCAGCAAAGTCATAGCCATTAAGGCGTGAGCGATTAACATTAGAGTCTGTGCTAGCTGACATGCCAATAATAATATCGCGTACTTTTATATCATCACGTACAGCACCACATGAGCCAATACGAATAATGCTCTCTACGCCATAGTCTTTATATAACTCTGTTGCGTAAATTGAAATTGATGGTACGCCCATACCTGAGCCCATTACTGAAACTGACTTACCTTTATATGTGCCTGTGTAACCAAACATGTTACGTACGCGAGTAACGCATTTTGCGTCATCAAGAAAATTCTCTGCAATATATTTTGCGCGTAGTGGATCGCCCGGCATAAGAACCGTTTTTGCGAAATCGCCGTTGTTTGCTTCTATGTGTGCTGTTGCCATGAGTGTTAACCTTTGTTAGTGGTGTTCAATCACAGTAAGTTTCTAGCCGTTGCCGAGAAGATTCGGCCGCTATCAAGGGTGTTTTACTGATGTGTCTTGTTTTAACTATTTACAGTTGGATTTTAACTGAAAAAGCGTTCGATGATCCAGTGATAACCGACGCCACCTAAATAAATACCGAAAATACCGGCAATACCAGATAAAACCGGTGGTGCTGGCACTGGTAATTTTAACAGTGAAAATATTAAACCGACAATAATGCCTGTTATCGTTGCAATAAGCACTTCGAACATAAGTTCTCCTAGTGAGTTGTTAATCGATCATTTTAACCTAATATTAACAACAGCAACATTACCTCTGCTATTTATTTACTATTTTATCTTTTAGTGCACGTTTTTCGCTATCCGATAAAAAACTAGCTTTTAATGAGTTTTCTTGTAGTTGCTGTATATTTTGGTCTGTAAAGCCTAAAGTCTCACGGGCAACACTATATTCATTTTTAAGCTCTACCCCTTGTACACCTGGGTCGTCAGTATTTAAACAAACTAATAAACCTCGTGCTAAAAAATGTTTAATAGGGTGCTGTGACAAATCTTTAATCGTGCCGGTTTGATAATTTGATGTTAGGCATGACTCAATGGCAATATCGTGTTTTTGCATGTAATCCATCAATTTTTCATCTTGATAACAAGCAACACCATGGCCAATACGTTGAGCGTGTAAATGATTTATTGCTTGCCAAATGCTTTCAGGCCCAGCCGCTTCTCCAGCATGCACAGTTACATTTAAGCCAGCACCTTGTACTTGCTTAAAGTGCTCAACAAATAATTCTCCAGGAAAGTTATATTCATCACCGGCTAAATCTATCGCAATTAGATGTTGCTTATGTGTTAGTAGGGCATTTAATTCTGCTTGGCACTTTTCAACACCAAAGGTTCTACTAAGAATGCCAATAAGGTTGATTTTTACGTCATATACTTTACATGCGGCACTTACACCATCAATTACGGCGGCAACAACATCAGCAACAACTAAGTTATTTTTCATTGCCATGTAATAAGGTGAAAACCGTAATTCTGCATAGTTAATACCAGCATTGAAGGCATCTTCAACATTTTCAAAGGCAATACGTTTACAATCGTCTAACGTTTTAAGTACAGCTACACCCCAATCAAGCTTACTAAGAAAAGCAAGTAAGTCACTTTCACTTTCTTGAATTTGTACGTGCGGAATAAAAGCCTCAAAGTTAGTTTCAGGTAAAGCAATATTATGCTCTTGTGCTAGTGACCAAATGGTTTTTGGACGAATATTCCCATCTAAATGACGGTGTAAATCAATTAATGGCAAAGAAGAATGGATCATGCGTATGGATAACCTATATAAATATGTCTAATAAAAATACGACCAAAGCACTATAGAATAAATTTATTTATCTTTCTTTGATGTCGAATAATTCTATTATACCGCTTTTTTCGTATTTTATGTTGCTATTAGCGCTAGAACACTGATAAATTAACTGCGGGACTAATCATCTAGGTGTCTAGACGTAAATATTAAATAGAAATTATTCGCTGTATAAAGAGAAAACATTATGGTTTATCAAACCGACGACGTTCGTATTAATAAGATCAAAGAACTTTTACCTCCTATCGCATTACTTGAGCGATTTCCATCATCAGAACAAGCAACAAAGTCGGTTTTTGCTGGCAGACAAGCCATTAGTAAAATTTTTAACAACCAAGACGATCGTTTACTCGTGGTTATTGGTCCATGTTCAATACATGACCCAAAAGCAGCACTGGAATATGGCGAGCGCTTAGTGAAATTACGGGAAAAATACCAAGACACCTTAGAAATTGTTATGCGTGTTTACTTTGAAAAGCCAAGAACAACCGTTGGTTGGAAGGGGCTAATTAATGACCCTTATATGGACAATAGCTTTAAACTGAACGATGGCTTACGTATTGGTCGTAAATTACTGCTTGATTTGAATAACCTAGGCTTACCTACCGCAGGTGAGTTTTTAGATATGATCACACCACAATACATGGCTGATTTTATGTGTTGGGGTGCAATAGGGGCTCGTACTACTGAAAGCCAAGTACACCGTGAGTTAGCGTCAGGTTTATCATGCCCTGTTGGTTTTAAAAATGGTACTGATGGTACTATTAAGGTGGCTATTGATGCTATTGGCGCTGCTAGTGCTTCTCACCACTTTTTATCGGTTACTAAATATGGTCATTCAGCGATTGTTGAAACTACGGGCAATGAAGATTGTCACATTATTCTACGTGGTGGTAAAACAACTAACTTTGATGCTGACAGTGTTAAGGCAGTGACGGAGCAACTAGATACCTCAGGCTTGAATACGAATATCATGATCGATTTTAGCCATGCCAACAGCAGTAAGAAATTTGAAAATCAAATGTTAGTTTGCCGTGATGTTTGTCAGCAAATGCGTGATGGTAATAATAATATTTTTGGTGTTATGGTCGAAAGTCACTTAGTTGAAGGTCGTCAAGACTTAGTCAATGGTGTTGCGGCAACTTATGGACAAAGTATCACCGATGCTTGTATTGGTTGGCAAGATACTGAAACTTTACTATCTGAGCTGGATCAGGCTGTTATACAGCGTCGAGCACAAAAATAACTTAGCGTGTTTTAATACACGCGAGTGATAAAACTAAAAGCAGGCCAATAGCCTGCTTTTTTATTAACTAAAATTTTATTTATTTCCAATAACCTAGCGAATATCAGTGCTAATAAGCGCAATTTTTGATTGATTTTGTTGTTGAGTATCTTGTTAATTTAAAGCCACACAACTATACTGTATAAAAATACAGTATAGTTGTGTGGTGATTATGAATAAAATGATCAAACAATTGCATCATCAAGGTAAAATTTGGCCTGCTGATCAAGTGCAAAATGTTGTTGAAACCATTGATAGTGGCTACCAAGAGTTAAATAAGCATCTAGATGGAGGCTTACCTCGACAAGGCGTTATAGAGGTAAAAACTATTAACGGTATTGGTGAATTAAGGTTATTTCTCCCTTATTTACTTAATTTATTACAAGCAGAGCTTGCGCAACACCAGCAAACTCGACAACTTGTTTTTATTGCACCACCAGCACAGGTCAACGCTTTAATGCTATTGCAAGCGTCTATTCCATTAGAAAATTTATTAATTATTTCATCACAAAAGCCAGAAGAGTCGCTATGGGCAGCTGAGCAATGTTTAAAAAGTGGTTGTTGTTTTGCAGTATTATTATGGCAACAGCTGCTTGCGGTACATCAAGTAAAACGGTTAAAACAGGCTGCCGTTACAGGTAATGCAGTACAAGTCATCTTTCGTTCTCCACATAGCGTCGATCTTGCTCTACCTGTTTCATTATCTTTAGCACTTGAAGCACAACCAAGTGGCATTAAAGTAAACGTGAAAAAGCAGCTTGGTGGTTGGCCCTGTAAACCCTTCTTAGTTAATATGCACAAACAATGGCCTAGCTTAGCAAAAGCTCATGCTGTAGAGGTGGCTAGTGATGGTGTTATTAATAATGTTGTTGTGCCTTTATCTAGTCGACAACGCCTAAAAAATATAGCAAAAAACATTTATAACCAGCGTGTTAGCATTAATTGAATGTTGCTAGTTACTTCTTGTTGTTATTAGGCATTAGTGATGTTGTGGCTATATATAAACTTTCCATCCTTACAGCTTGACTGTTTACAGGCCGAGCAATGCTCAGCAAAATCTGCGGAGGTAAAGAAGCACAATGTTGAAAATCAGCAAGCAATTGTGATTGTTGATAGTAAAAAAAACCGCATAGTACAGTTAAATGAAACAGCTAAAGCAAAAGGCATAGAACTTGCCATGGGTTTAGCTATGGCGGCATCTTTAAGTCATGAACTTTGTGTTGTGCCATATCAAAGAGAAGAACAAGAAACATACCTACTAAGCATTGCTGAGCAATTGTATAGCGTTACGGCAAACATTGCTTTATTTCCGCCGCAGGGGTTAGCGTTGCAGGTAGGGGATATGTTACGGCTTTATCAGCAGCTTGATATTTATATTGCGGCCATCAAGGCAGTATTAAAACCTTTTAATGTACAAACAGTAATTGCTTGTGGTTACAGTCCTATGTCAGCACAAGCACTTGCTTGCGCTGGTATTAATTTATTGACAACAAAGCCAAATGTTATTACAGAAAAAATGGCTCAGCTTACTATTGCGCAACTGTTTATTAATGATAAAACAAAGCATGTTCTAGCACGTTTGGGTATTAACACTTTTGCTCAATTGCAGGCAATACCCATAAAAGATTTAGCAAAGCGACTAGATAGCGAAACAATAGGTTATTTGGCACAACTAACAGGTAAGCACCCTGATAAATCTTTAGTTTTCTATCAACCAAAACACATTTTTGATCATAGTGTTGAATTATTATATGAAATGACGCACGTAGATGTGTTGCTACAACCAATTCAGCAGTTATTACAATTGCTTGAAGCTTTTTTAATACGTCGTGACTACATTTGCCAACAGCTCACATTGTACTTATATCAACGCTTAGATGGTTTAAGCCATGTTTTACAACAGTCATTTATTGTTAGTAGTGCATCTGGTGAGTATTTAGCAAAGCAATGGCTAAATTTAGTGACCTTAAAATTAACTAATATTCACTTGCAAGCTCCTATTACCAAAGTCAGTTTATTTGTTGCAGATATGCAAGCAAATACCGGAGAGGTAGACGATCTTTTTTTAGGTAAGCAAGGGCAGTTATCATTAGCGCAACTGGCTTCATTGCTAACGAATAAGCTAGGTCAAAATAAAGTGCTGCGTTTACAGCAAGGCAATGATCATCGGGTTGAGTTGGCTTCAGCTTACCATCCCTTTATTGAAGCCAAAGCCTTACCAGTTCGTCATGAAAAAGATAAAAACAGTAAAAATTTACAAACTTCTGAAGAAAGGGGGACAGCAAATATAAACCATGCATTTACCAAAGAAACTGATAAACCCATGCCGCTGCGACCAAGTTTTATATTAGATAAGCCAGAGCTATTACAAACTCATGTCAGTATCTTACACGGGCCTGAACGTATAACAACGGCTTGGTGGGAGCAAACAACGACTTTAAATACGAGAGTTGTGACAAGCTACCATCAAGAAACGGTTGATCAGGCTTACCAGCGTGATTATTTTGTTGCCACGACAAAACAAGGGCAGTGCTGCTGGGTTTATAAAGCGCTAGATAAGCGTTGGTATGTTCATGGTTATTTTTCTTAATCATACTAAGTCAATGGTACTGCTTGATGAGCTACGCTGAATTATATTGCCAGTCGAATTTCTCGTTTTTACAGGGGGCTTCTCATCCTGAAGAGTTAATATTACAAGCGAATGAACTCGGTTACAGTGCCTTAGCAATTACCGATGAATGCTCAGTAGCGGGTGTTGTACGTGCTTATCGAGAGATTAAAGATAAGGCATTAGCTATTAAATTGATTGTTGGCGCAAGTTTTCAGCTAGAAGACGGTCTTAAGATTATTTTACTATCACCAAATCGTCAGGGCTATGCTGAATTATCTCGAGTGATCACCAATGCACGTCGGCGTTGTAATAAAGGCCATTATCAATTTACTTACTGGGATCTACATTCTATTAAGCACTGTTTTGTACTTTGGCTTCCCAGCGGTGATATGGTTAAAGATAAACAAGATGCTGCGGTATTATTACGCTACCACAGAGCAAGATTATCACTAGCATATACGCGTTTTTTACATGCCAATGAAGTTATTTTTAAACAGCATTGCCAATGCTTATCTGCACAATTTCAGTTAACCATTGTCGCTTGTGGTGGAGTGTTAATGCATGTGCCACAGCGGCAAAAATTACAAGACGTACTTAGTGCAATTCGCCATGGAAAAATGTTAAAAAACATGGGAACTTTGCTTGAGCAAAATGCAGAAAAATCGCTAAGACCAGTCGATAAATTACTTAAAATACATTCAAGTGAAGATATTATTGCCAGTATTGAGCTCGCGAACCAGTGTCATTTTTGCTTATCTAGTTTACAGTATGAATACCCAGAAGAACTTGTTCCTAAAGGTTTTTCTGCAATATCTTACCTAAAGTCATTAGTTGGAAAAGGTATCGCGTTACGTTTTGAGGAAGGCATTTCCAAGCAAATTAAAGATACTATTGATAAAGAGCTTGTGCTAATTGAGGAGCAAGGCTACGAGTACTTTTTTTTAACCATTTATGACATTGTTCAATACGCAAAATCGCAGCATATTCTTTATCAAGGCCGAGGCTCTGCGGCCAACTCTATTGTTTGTTATTGTCTCGAGATTACCTCAGTAGACCCAAGGCAAATATCTGTATTATTCGAACGCTTTATTTCAAAAGAAAGAAATGAGCCACCTGATATTGATGTTGATTTTGAGCACCAGCGCCGAGAAGAAATTTTTCAATATATTTACCAAAAATATGGTCGTGAACATGCGGCAATAGCTGCCACAGTGATCACGTATCGATTAAAGAGTGCAATTCGAGAAGTTGGTAAAGTGTTTGGTTTTAACGAAACACAGCTAAGTTTTTTTATTAAAAATATTAATCGTCGGCAAAAGGAAATCAGCTGGCGTGAACAAGTACTTGAACTGGGGTTAAATAAAAACAGCTACCAAGCGCAATTATTTATTGAACTTGTTGATGAAATTATTGGCTTTCCACGGCATTTATCACAACATGTTGGCGGCTTTATTATTTCATCAGGGCCGCTATACGAACTTGTGCCTGTGGAAAATGCGGCAATGGCAGAGCGCACGGTTATTCAGTGGGATAAAAGTGATTTAGAAACTTTAGGGCTATTAAAAGTAGATGTATTAGCCCTAGGCATGTTAACAGCAATAAGGCGAGCGTTTGACCATATAAAACAGCATTATCAGCAACAACTTACGATTGCCGATATTACTCGTTTACCCGAAGACCCCCAAGTATACGCTATGCTACAACAAGCTGATACTGTTGGCGTTTTTCAAATAGAGTCGCGAGCACAAATGAGTATGTTACCTAGACTTAAGCCGAGATGTTACTACGATTTAGTTGTGCAAATAGCCATAGTACGCCCTGGGCCTATTCAGGGGGATATGGTGCATCCATATTTGCGAAGGCGAGCAGGGCTTGAAGCGATTGAATATCCATCGCAAGCAATTAAAGGTGTACTAAGTAGAACATTGGGTGTGCCTATTTTTCAGGAGCAAGTGATTAAAGTTGCTATGGTTGCCGCTGGCTTTAGCGGTGGCGAAGCTGACCAATTACGTCGAGCTATGGCTAAGTGGCAGCGTAATGGTGAATTAGTACAGTTTCGCGATAAACTCATTTCAGGTATGAAAGCACGTGGCTATCAAGAGCATTTTGCTGAGCGTATTTATCAGCAAATTTGTGGCTTTGGTGAATATGGTTTCCCTGAATCACATTCTGCTAGTTTTGCTGTGCTTGCCTATGTTTCTGCTTGGCTTAAATACTATTATCCTGCGGCTTTTTATAATGCGTTACTTAATAGTTATCCGATGGGTTTTTATTCCCGATCACAATTAATAAAAGATGCGCAACGCCACGGTGTTGTTATTAAGGAAATTGATGTTAACCATTCATCTTTTGAGCATCAAATGCAATATCAGAAAAACACCAATAGCTATGATATTCAACTAGGTTTGAGCATGGTGAAAGGGCTAGCAGAGAAAAGTGCTAAGCATCTGTTGGCACTAAAACCAAAACAAGGTTATCAAAATTTCACAACACTAACACAGCATGCTCTAAAACGTGATGATATTAATATTTTGGCTAGTGCTAATGCATTACGTTCATTAGCGGACAATCGCTACCAAGCACGCTGGCAATTAATGGACTCTGCACACAGCTTACCGTTATGGCAGGCTGCTGATAAAAAGCAACAAACCCAAATGCAACAAAGTGAATTTAGCTTTGTCCCTAGTGCTATGGATAACGTGATTGAAGATTATGCTAGTACTGGCGTTAGTGTGCATCAACATCCTATTGCCTTATTATTAGCTGATAAAACGCAGCAGCAATATATTGGTCGTTGTACCTTGGCACGCGATTTAGTCAACTTGAGTACAGACAGTGTGGTTTCTATTATTGGTTTAGTGACAGGCCGGCAAAGCCCAGGAACCGCGTCTGGAGTAACATTCGTGACGCTAGAAGATCACACCGGCAATAGTAATGTTGTGGTATGGCAAGCAACGGCTAATGCGCAAAAGCAAGCATTCTTAAGTGCCAAAATATTAAAAGTTACGGGTATTCTTGAACGCGAAGGTAATGTTATTCACATTATCGCCGGTCGATTAATTGATCTTTCTGAACGTATTGAAGGCTTGAAAAATGATGCTAGAGACTTTCATTAGTAATTGTTCTTCATAGTAAATTTGCACTTTATCGTAAAAAATGTGCAATTCATCGTACTTGTACATCTGTTATGTAAAGCAGTGTAAATAACATTGTTTGCCCCACTAGTGAGCCATACTATAGTTAACCTAAATGTCATTTATCTGTGGGGAAGGTTTTGAAGGTTCGTGCAAGTAACAACAGCAATATTAGCGAGCTAAACAGCGTAAGGAAGCCAAACAATAGACTAACAAACATGCCAAAACAGGCTAAATTATCGGTTATTGTCATGGCATTAACACTTAGTGCTTGTAGCACACCTAGTGGCTTATCTGAAAAAAATGCTTTACAAACAATTGAGAAAAACTCGCCTGTTCGTTGGCAAACGGAAATTGTTAACGAAAATGCCGTACAAGATGGTTGGTTGGCAAGTTTTAATGATAGCGCGTTAGAGAAAATGGTAGTCTATGCTCTACAACATAATTATCAATTACAAGCACAGCGTATTAATGTTGCATTAGCTAAAGAACGTTTAAATGTTAGTGAAGCGTCAGACTATCCTGAATTATCATTATCGCTAGATAACTCAAGACACAAGCAAACATCAGCAAACGCAACCAGTTATCAAACTGATGCCAGTATTAGCGCCGATTTACGTTATGAGCTTGACCTATGGGGCAAATTATCTGATGAACAAAATCAAAATCGTTTAAATTATGCAGCAACGCAAGCAAACTATCAGCAAAGTAAACTTGATTTAGTTGCTAACATTAGCAAAGCTTGGTTTGACTTAACACAAGCACAGCAATTATTAGCGCTATATCAGGAACGAGCAGACAACCTACAGCGCAACTTGGCAATGATCCAGTCTTCATACCAGCTAGGACTGAATGATGCTTTAGATGTTTATTTAACGAAGAATAATGTCAATCAAGAACTCGCCCGTGTCGCTCAGCAACAACAAACCTTAAAGCAGCAAAGCAGAAGCTTAGAATTATTATTGGGCGATTATCCTTTTGCGGCAAAGCTTGCAGAGCAAAATCTACCGCTTATTGATAGTGATATTCAAATAGGGCTTCCGGCTCAATTATTAACGCGCCGAGCAGATATTCAAGCAGGGTGGTTAGAGCTATTAGCACTTGATGCAGGTTTAGCTGTAGCTCATAAACAGCGTTTTCCGAGTATCAATTTAACGGCCAATGTCAGCGACTCAGACAATGATATTGCAAATTTACTTGATGGCGGCGCATTAGCATGGTCATTAATTGGCAGTATTTCAACACCGCTATTTAACGCTGGGCGATTAGAATCACTTGAGCAGCAAGCTCGTTTGGCGGTAGAACAAAAAGAACAACAGTATCTCCAGCAGGTATACCAAGCATTTGCCGATGCGGAAAACAGTTTAAGTGAGCGAAATTCGCTCATTCAGCGTTATGACTATTATGTAAAAGCACAAGAAAATGCCGTGGCTGCAGAAAAATTGTCTTTTGATCAATACCTTCGTGGTTTAGTGACATATACAACAGTATTAGAGTCACAGCGACGCTCTTTTGATGCACAAACAACCGTTATTCAACTTACTAATCAGTTATTACAAAATCGCATCGATATCTACAGTGCCCTAGGCGGTAACTACCTCAATATCACAGTACAGAGCTTTGCTCACGAAAGCGAATTACATGCCTCAACTGTTAGTCGCACAAACATTAACCGCACAAACATGGAAAAGTAATGTCAGTAAAAATTAAAAAACTCCTGCCGATTATCGTTCTATCTTCATTGGTATTTGCAGCCTATGTTGTAACGAGTAATCCTCCATCAGCAAAACGAGGTCGTTCGAGTACGGCGCCACAATTAAGTGTGCAAGTACAAAAGCTTATCCGTGCAGATCTTGATATTACCATCGACAGTTACGGTACCATTAAACCCAGAACACAAAGTGTCTTACTACCGCAGGTCTCAGGGCAAATTAATAGTATCAGTCCAAAATTCCGTGCTGGTGGCTTTTTTGAAAAGGGCGATATTTTAGTACAACTTGATCAACGAGATTTACTTGCTGAAGTGAAAATAGCACAAGCTAGTTTATTTAGTGCTAAGCAAAGTTTTAGTGAAGAGCAAGCGCGTGTTGAGCAAGCAAAACAAGACTGGAAACGCTTAGGTAATAGTGAACAAGCGCCTGATTTAGTATTACGTAAACCACAATTAATGGCAGCACAAGCCACTGTTTATTCAGCAGAAGCTGGACTTGCAAAAGCAGAGCTAGCACTGGAGCGTAGTAATATTGTTGCGCCATATACAGGGCGTATTTTAAGTAAGTCGGTCGATGTTGGGCAAGTAGTGAGCGTAGGTACTGAATTAGCTGAAATTTATGCCATCGATTACGTTGAAATTCGCTTACCTTTGAAAAATAAAGACTTACCTTACATGGTATTACCAGAAAGTAGCCGTTATCAAAATGAAAACGTACAACAACAGCCTGCTGTCACCATTTATTCTGATCTTGCCGCTCGTCAAAGCTGGCAAGGCAAAGTAGTACGTACTGAAGGTGCGTTCGATCAAGACTCTCAACAGCTGTTCGTTGTTGCACAAATTGATGACCCATATGGAAAACATGAAAATGATAGTTTGCCATTAAAAATAGGCCAGTATGTTAGCGCTAAAATCGCCGGTAAAGTAATTGAGAAGGCATTAACTATTCCTAATAAAGCCATTTATCAAGGCAGTTATGTTTATATTGTTGATGGTAATGTTTTAAAGCGAAAGAATATTGATATTGCTTGGCAAAGTGATGATGTTGCTGTGGTCAAAGCAGGGCTGGAACCAGAGCAACTTTTAGTTCTTACACCATTAGGTCAGGTTACTTCAGGCACCATAGTAAGTATTAGCAGTGTTGATGGTAAAACTGTTGCTGCCAAGAATAAAAAAGGCGCTGCCGATAAAAAGGGCAAACGCGGAAAAGATCGTAAAGAGCAACCACAAAAAAATAAAGGAGTTGAGTCATGATAGCTTGGTTTGCTAAAAATCATGTCGCAGCCAATTTATTAATGATCACCATTTTATTGGCGGGAATATTTTCAATAAAAAGCAGCATTCCGTTAGAAGTTTTTCCATCGTTTGAGTCCGAAGTAGTCAATGTGACTGTGGCACTGCGTGGTTCAACCCCTGAAGATGCTGAGCAAGGAGTGGCGATACGTATTGAAGAAGCGGTTCAAGATTTACAAGGTATAGAAAAAATTACCAGTACCTCAGTAGAAGGTGCAGCAACCGTGCGCATTGAAGCTGATTCGTCCACCGATGTTCGCGATCTACTTAACGATATTAAAAGCCGTGTTGATGCGATAAACACTTTTCCTGTTGATGCTGAAAAGCCTGTTATTGCAATAGCACAACGTATTCGTGATGTACTTTCAGTGACGATAGCGTCCGAATACGGTGAAAAGGAAATACGTGAGTTTGCTGAGCAAGTACGTGATGATTTATTGCGCTTACCGCAAGTAACGCAAGTTGCATTAGATGCAGTACGAGATTATGAAATTAGTATTGATGTTAACCAAAGTAAGCTTGAGCAATATCAACTAACCTTATCGGAGATTTCAAATGCTATCAGCAGCAGCTCTGTAGATATTTCAGCAGGTAATGTCCGCACCGAAGGTGGCGATGTTTTAGTACGTAATATCGGGCAAGCTTACCGACGCGATGAATTTGAAAAAGTCGTTATAAAAACCAATACTGATGGAACATTTTTATACTTAGAAGATGTTGCGCAAGTCAATGATGGTTTTGAAGAAACGCCTTTACGTGCTCGCTTTAATGGACAGCAAGGGGCGCTAATCGATGTTTTTCGTATTGGTAGCCAAAGTGCTATTGACGTTGCAGACGCGGTAAAAAACTATATTGATGAACGTCAAGAAACACTACCTGAAGGTTTTATTCTCAGTTATTGGGATGACGACTCTGAAATTGTTAAAAGCCGACTTAATACATTAATCACCAATGCCTTACAAGGGGGCTTCTTAGTCTTATTACTGTTAACTTTATTTTTACGTCCATCAATCGCGTTCTGGGTTTCTATTGGTATTCCAGTAAGCTTTATGGGTGCTTTCCTTGTTATGCCATTTTTTGATATTTCTATTAATATCATGAGTTTATTCGGTTTTATCTTAGTGTTAGGTATTGTTGTTGATGATGCCATTGTTACCGGTGAAAATATTTATCGTCACACCCAAACGGCGTCTAGCGGTATTGAAGCGGCTGTAAAAGGCACCCAAGAAGTAGCAACTCCCGTTACCTTTGGTATTTTAACTACGGTTGCAGCCTTTTTACCTTTGGCCTTTATTGAAGGGCAGCGAGGGGCATTATTTGCTCAAATTCCGGTTATTGTTATTCCGGTACTATTGTTTAGTTTAATTGAGTCAAAATTTGTATTACCCTCACATTTAAAGAACTTACGCTTGCGTAGTGAAAAAACTCAGCAGTCAAAATTCAGTGTTTGGCAACAACGCTTTGCTGATGGTTTTGAAGCGTCAATTCTTCGCTACTACAAACCACTGCTATCGTTAGCTATTCGTAATCGACTGACCACCATCTCTTTATTTGTTGGCGTGTTCGTTTTGATATTAGCTTTTATCTTTAGTGGTTGGACAAAGTTTGTTTTCTTCCCTCGTATACCGAGTGAAACTGCTCGTGGTAATGTCACTATGCCGGTAGGAACAAGTTTTGATGTCGTAGATGCGTATGTCGAGAAAATGTCGAATGCAGCAAAAACACTACAAGAGAAATACCGCGACGAAGATGGGAATAGTATTATTTTAAATACTTTGGCAATTACGCGTGAAGAAAAAGGTCGGGTACGTTTTGAAATAATTCCTGCTGATAAAAACGATACAGGTATTGGTACCGCACAACTAGTAAAAGAGTGGCGAGAGCTTATAGGACCTTTGCCTGGTGCTGAAAGTTTAACCTTTAGAGCTGAGTTTGGCCGAGGCGGTGACCCACTTGATGTGCAACTTTCTGCAACTAATTTGAAAACCTTAGAACAAGTGGCGGATGAAGTAAAAGCACGCATTCGAACCTATCCAACAGCGTTTGAAATTGCCGATAGTCTCTCAGATGGTAAAGAAGAATTACAGATAGAACTTACCGAGCAAGGTTATGCTATGGGGATGAGTAATTCGTGGATCACTCGACAAGTGCGAGATGCTTATTTTGGCGCGCAAATTCAAAGAATACAGCGTGGCCGAGATGATGTACGTGTGATGTTACGTTTTCCGTTGTCTGAGCGAAAATCTATTGCTAAGTTGAATGATATGCTCATTAACACACCAACTGGCGGTAAAGTACCTTTGTCACATGTGGCAAAATTACTACCGGGTAAAAGTCCATCAGCTATTAAGCGCATAGACAGATACCGCACTGTTAATGTTACAGCCGACGTTGATAAAAATGCCACCAATATGACGGTGTTAAATGCTGACCTTACTCAGTTTTTAGATGAATTAATGAACAAGTACCCAGGCGTGTCTTATAGTTTGGAAGGTGAGGCACGTGAACAAGCTGAGTCATTTAATAGCTTGGCATGGGGGCTTTTGTTTGTGTTCTTTATTATTTACTGTTTGTTGGCTATTCCATTTAAGTCATATTTGCAGCCTATTATTGTTATGTCGGTTATTCCATTTGGCGCTATCGGTGCCATTATTGGACACTGGATCATGGGCATGGACTTAACCATTATGAGTATACTTGGCTTGATGGCATTGATTGGTGTCGTGGTAAATGACAGCTTAGTCTTAGTTGATTTCATTAATGGCAAAGTGCGGGCAGGAGAGAAAGTATTTGATGCCGTATTAATCGCTGCACAATCGCGCTTTCGTCCGGTGATGCTAACGTCATTAACAACCTTTATTGGTTTAATGCCATTATTGTTTGAAAAAGCGACACAAGCACAGTTTTTGATCCCGATGGCAGTATCACTAGGCTTTGGTATTATTTTCGCAACATTTATTACTTTAGTTTTGGTACCGGTCAATTACTTATTGGTTGAAGACTTTAAAAATATAACAGCAAGAGGAAAGCATAAGCTAATTAGCCAATTCAGCTAAGTTTACGTGAGTAACTGGCGTTAACTTATATTCCTGCATTATTTTGGTAAAAGCGAATGACATTTCTCTTTGTCATTCGCTTTGTTATCGTTAAACTAGCCTACAACTTATTTATTACTGAAAGGCTATATTATGGCTGATAACACTACGCTAGAAGAAACCATTTTTTCTAAGATCATTCGCCAAGAAATACCAACCCCATTACTTTTTCAAGATGAACTTGTGACTGCTTTTCGTGATATTACCCCACAAGCTAAAAGTCATATTTTAATTGTCCCTAATAAATTAATTCCAACCGTTAATGATATTGAGCAAGAAGATGAACTCACTATTGGTCGTATGTTCACGGTTGCTAGAAAGTTAGCCAAAGAAGAGGGCATAGCAGAAGATGGTTATCGTTTGATCATGAATTGTAATCAACACGGTGGTCAAGAAGTTTACCATATTCATATGCACTTAGTTGGTGGTCAGCCATTAGGATGTATGTTGGCGACTAAGTAGCTAGCAAAATATCATAAGATATAGCGTAAAATAAGGCATTTACGCTGTACATTTAAATAAATATTGTTAGTATGCACACCGAACCAAGGGGTGCCTTAAAATCGATAATGATTTAAAAGGCTGAGATGCGCTGTCATTAATGAATGTGACATAGCGAACCCTTAGAACCTGAACCGGATAGTACCGGCGTAGGAATGGTTACGCTAATCGCATACCATTCTGTAAAATTAAATTTTACCGTGTAGCGTATGTTATGCCGTTGATGATAATTCTACAGTTTGTTAACGAGCCGCTTTCTAACTTCTCCATGCCGGATCCCATAACGTATTCTAATTAGAATTTATGAGATCATAATGAATATTTCTAAATCTGCCATTGCAATCGCAGTAACATCATACTTAATATCATTTTCTAGCACTTCTAATGCTAATGAAAACCAAGACATTGAAAGAATTACCGTTACTTCAAGTTTTAATCAAAAGTCGTTAGCACAAGTTCCAACGAGCGTTGCCATTATTGGCGAACAGACAATTAATGATCAAGCTATTCAGCACTTTGAAGAAGTGATTCAAAATATCGCCAACTTTAACTTTTCTGGTGGAACTTCGCGCCCTAAATATTTACAAATTCGTGGTGTTGGAGAACGATCTGAATACCGTGGAGCACCTAATTCATCAGTTGGGTTTATCGTAGATGATATTGATCTTTCTGGGTTAGGTATGGCGGCTTCAATGTATGATGTACAGCAAGTTGAGGTGCTTAGAGGCCCACAAGGAGCAAGATTTGGTGCAAATGCATTAGCAGGTTTAGTTTATGTTAAGTCTAATGAAGCTACACAAACTTCTGAACATGGTTTAAAAGCCACTGCAGGTAATGACGACCTAATCAATTTAGCCGGTTATAGTTCAGGTGCTATTTCAGAAGATTTAAGCTACCGCGTATCTTTAGAACAACATCAGCAAAACGGCTATCGAGACAATAGCTTTTTAGGCAAAGACGATACCAACGGTATTGATGAGCTATCAGGAAGGCTCAAGCTTCACTACACCGCAACGGATGATCTAACTATAGATCTCACGTATATTTTTGCTGATAACGACAATGGTTTTGATGCGTGGACACTTGATAACAATGGCTTTAACACACTAACTGATAATCCTGGTGTTGATAATCAGAAATCTCATGGTGGCGCCTTAAAGTTCAGCTACGACGGTTTGTCTTTTGCTAAATTAGAGGCGATCAGCAGTTATACCACAACAAAGCATGAACACGCTTATGATGGTGATTGGGCAAATGCTGACTATTGGGCAAGTAAAAACTGTGGTGATGAAGCAAATATTGAGCCTTGTGAATACAGCTATTTGTGGGCTAAAAAAGCCGACCGCGATGTTTGGTCACAAGAGTTTAGGCTTTCTTCGAATGATTCATCAAGAATTTTTGATAATACTACCGCTTGGTTGCTTGGAACTTATATTAGTCGCTTAAGTGAAACCAATGACTTAGATTCATCATATAACGGCTGGCCAGACGAAATTCTTGATTCAACATACTCAGCAAATAACTATGCTGTTTTTGGACAATTAGATAGTATTTTGCCACAAGCGCATGAATTATCTGTAGGTTTACGTGTAGAAAAACGCACTACAGATTATACCGATAGTGCTGGCGATAGTTTTGATCCATCAGAAACTATGTGGGGAGGTCATATTGCAGTAAGTCGTGCGATAAATAATGAGCATTCCGGTTATGTGCGCATTGCAAGAGGCTATAAAGCGGGTGGTTTTAATATGGCTTTACCAACACAGCTTGCTCAGTATAAAGAGTTTGATACAGAAACCTTAATAAACTATGAGATAGGCTTAAAGTCTAATTTACTTAATAACAACTTGGTAAGTCGCTTAGCTGTGTTTTACATGGACCGAAAAGACCAACAAGTGAACGCGTCACAACAAAACCCTGATAAGCCTCAACAATTTACTATTTATACTGCTAATGCCGCAAGCTCAAGTAGCTACGGTATGGAGTTAGAGTTGAATTATCAAATGACAAATAATCTAACCATAGATACAACACTTGGTTACTTAAATGCCACTTATGATAATTATGCTTATCAAGACAAGTACGGCAGTACTATTGATATCTCAGGAAGAGAGCTTGCTCATGCGCCTAAATACACGTTTAGTTTAGGTGCTACATACCGCAATGATGATGGCTTAGTTGCTAATATTAATTGGTCGGGTAAAGATGCGTTTTATTTTTCTGATAGTCATGATGAAAAGTCTGCCAACTCAAAATTGCTCAATGCTAAAATTGGTTATGAATTTTCAGATTGGTCAATATCACTTTGGGCACGTAACTTAACGGATGAAAAAGTTGCCACACGCGGTTTTTACTTCGGTAATGAGCCTGATTTAGGTTGGGCTGCGAAAAAATATGTTCGTTATGGCGCACCAAGACAAGTTGGTGTTACGTTAGATTATAACTTCTAATCTACTTTTTAGTGACTTAAGGCAATATATCGCTGCATAGTGTTATATATTGCCTTTAATATTAATAAGCGAATTACCTAATGAAAATCTCAATTGAAATTAGTTTATATCCACTAGCGGAAGAAAAGTTTAAAACAGAAATATGGGCCTTTATAAAACGCTTACGTTTGGTCGACGGTTTGAATGTCGTAACCAATGGCATGAGTACACAAGTTTTTGGTGATTACGACTTAGCAACCAGACATGTAATGGCTGAAATAAAACATGTACATGAAACGTTAAATGCTGCGGTATTTGTTTGTAAGTTTATTGGTGGCGATCGCTCTGTCGTTGAAGCAGAAAGCTAATGGCTAATTTTACTAGTGCCATGAATGAGATTGTTACGTATTTCTCAACCTTGCCTGTATTAGAGCTGATAGCCGTTGTTGCTTCATTGCTTTACGTTGTATTAGCAGCAAAGGGGAATATTTGGTGTTGGCCAGCGGCAATACTGAGTACAGTGTTATACACGGTTATTTTTTATGATGTATATTTGTGGATGGATAGTTTATTACAGCTTTATTATCTACTTATGGCGGTTTATGGCTGGATTTGCTGGCAACAGCGCAAAAAAGCAGGCAATGAAAACACCTTCGAAACAACCAAGCTTTTATATAGCCAATGGTCGCTACAACGCCATAGCATAGCGATTATTGTATTAACACTATTGTCACTGGTACTTGGTTGGCTAATGGCAACATATACACCTACACATTTTCCATACCTTGATAGTGCCACCACAGTGTTCGCGGTATTTGCGACCTATTTATTAACGCAAAAAGTATTGGAAAATTGGCTGTACTTTATCGTTATCGATTTTGTTTCTATCTATCTTTACATTGAGAAATCATTAGTTCCAACAGCGGCATTATTTGCATGTTATGTGATACTTGCGGCTTATGGCTATTGGCAGTGGCGTAAACTGTTTCAACAACAAAACAATGTTGAGATAGCTAAAGCAACGCCAAACTTTGCTCAAGGCTAGTAACATGAAAGGTAATAAGCGAGTGTGTGAATTAGAAGAGCAATTGAGCTTATTACCGTGCTTTGAAAATGAGAAAATAATTCATGTTAATGTGCTTACAGGTGGTCTTAGTCGTAGCTGTTATTGTGTTACTACCGAAAAGCAACAATATTTTGCTAAAAATTTAGCAAACGAGAGCACTGAACAACTAGTAGCTATATTTGCAGGAGAGCAAGGAGTTGCGCCAGAAGTTATATATAGCGATGAAAGTTGGCTGATCAATAAGTTTATATCAGGGCAATCGCTTGCTAACAGTAATTTAAGCCAGAATGAAAAACTGAATGTTATGACTGGCTTGTTGGTGCGGTGCCATCAACAGTCATTAAATTCCGGTGATAAAAAGTTAGTAGTAGGTGTTCCTAAACTGGCGATTAATGAGACGCTTTCTCAATTATTAAAAACCAGTAAGCTAAATGCTATTCATCGTGAAAGCTTGCTGGCGTTATCAGTATCAATACAGAAAGAACTTACTCAACATTTTAAAAAAGAAGGGCAGAGGCCATTGGTTTTTTGCCACGGTGATGCAAATTTTAGTAATGCCATTAATGCTGAAAATAAAACTGAAAATTTAAGGTCGCAAAAGTTAAATTATAGTTATCAATTAATCGATTTTGAGTGTGCTAGTTTTGCGCCCATAGAATATGATCTTGCTATGTTACTGGCGATAAATGAACTAGAAATTGGCAAGCTTGAACAGGTAGCAAAGTATTATACTCGGCATACGTTAGCGAAGAATTTTACCTTTAAGCATAGTCAAACACCTCTATCCGGAAAGCGAGACACTAATCCAAAAAATAGCTTAATTGCAGTAACACAAATTGTCGACAATCTGCCTACTCAAGTAACCGAAAACAACGTATTTAATAAAGTTTTGGTTATGCGTTACCATGGGTTATCTTTAATTATCAACGCATTATGGTATTTATCGATGTTTCATCAAGGAAAGGCGATAAATTACAAAAACTTGGCTAATAGACAGCTTTTGTTACTTGCTCAGCACTACCCCAAGACACATATTGTTATTGACTAAATGAGATAAGGTGCTGAAATCTTACGATTAGTGGTAGTGCGTGAAAGGCAAGCTTAGCGCATAATTATACTAACCTCGTTTAATGGTCGTATTGCGTGAATTGGAAAGAGTTTATAGAAAATAGAAATCGTTTATTTTGGCTGGTGCACACCGCTGGCTGGTGCGGTTTTGCCTTGGTACATTACCTAGGTTCATTACTTCATGATTTACGTGATATCTTTTTAGTGATCATTTTACTAAACGCATACGCTGGTTGGTTATTCACAATACCACTTCGTTACATCTATCGTCGTATTTGGAATTTCACACCTTTAAAAATTGCTATTGTAGTGATATTAACTTCCTATTGTACTGGTGTGTTGTGGCAAATTGTCAAAAACATTAATTATTGGGAAATATATAAGCACGGTTACCGCCCTGATTTTATTCTTTTCTATACAAAAAATAGTTTATTGTCGTTTTTTATCATCTTAAGTTGGAGTGGTTTGTATTTCGGTACTAAGTACTACCAAATGCTGCAGAAAGAAAAGCAAAACGTATTACGTGCAAATACCGTGGCTCATCAAGCGCAGCTAAAAATGTTGCGTTATCAGCTTAATCCTCACTTTTTGTTTAATACTTTAAATGCAATATCAACACTAATACTGGTTAAAGAAAATAAGACTGCCAATGGTATGGTAACTAAACTCAGTGAATTCTTGCGTTATTCATTAGATAAAGATCCGATGAAAAGGGTAACACTAGAAAGTGAATTACACGCCTTGAAGCTGTACTTAGATATAGAAAGAGTACGTTTTGAAGAACGACTACAAGTTAGTTTTGATATTGCTGACGACTGTAATTTAGCACTCGTTCCGAGTATGGTTTTGCAGCCCCTTGCTGAAAACTCTATTAAATATGCCATTGCAGTGCAGGAACAAGGCGGTAATATTCATGTTTCAGTGCATCGCTTTGGTAATGACTTGCTTGTTGAATTATCAGACAATGGCCCAGGTGCTGAAATTAAAAATGGGAATTTATTTCGAGAAAATGGCGTTGGTTTAGCGAACACGCGTGAAAGGCTTCAAGCGCTGTATCAGAATGATTTTTCTTTAGTTGTTGCCAACAACACACCAACTGGTGTTAAAATCAGTATACGAATTCCTTATGAAATTGGCAGTCGAGTATGAGCAAAAAGCTCTCTACAATAATTGTTGATGACGAACCCTTAGCAAGAAAAGGTTTAGCTGTTCGTCTGGAAGATCACAAAGATATCGATATCATTGCACAATGCACTAATGGCCGAGAAGCCTTAGAGGCAGTTCGCGCATATCAACCTGACTTAATATTTTTAGACATTCAAATGCCTGGTTTAAATGGATTTGAAGTTGTTGAAGCTATTTTAGAACAAGGATTGTCATTACCTATGGTGGTGTTTGTTACGGCATTTGATCAATATGCGATGCAAGCATTTGAGGTTCATGCGCAAGATTATTTATTAAAGCCAGCTGATGAGCAACGCCTAGCGCAAACCTTAGATAAAATTAGACAAAGCATTAGCAGTGAAGTAAATGCACTTCATAAATCAAAACTTGTACGCTTAGTCAGCGATGTAACAGGGAATGATTGTGAAAAAATATTGCAAGAGCTTGATAATAATGAGCCAGTCAGCATGTCAAGTTACTCTGATGTGCTAGCGATAAAAGATGCTGGCGAAGTGAGTCGTGTTCCAGTTAAAGATATTTTATGGATAGATGCAGCCGGCGATTATATGTGTGTTCATACCCACGATAATACCCATATTTTGCGAAAAACCATGAAACAGTTAGAAGAAATATTAGACCCTAAACAATTTCTACGTAGTCATCGTTCAACCATAGTTAATAAAAACTATATTGATAAATTTTGTAGCCAACTCAATGGCGAATATTATTTGGTGATGTCTAATGGTAAAGAGCTAAAGGTTAGCCGAAGTTATAAAGATAAAGTGAAAAAGGCGGTAGTAGCTTAATCTGTTTTAATAAATACATTTATTTTAAAGCGTGTTAAATATAAAAGGTAAACAATAATTTGTTTACCTTTTTTTGATCGCATATTACGCACTCGTGCAGTATTCACAGGGTAACTTAAACAACGAAATTACCGAGTTTTTAAGCATCACACATTAACTTGTTTAAAAAATAGCCCATATTAATTGCAATATTCCATCAAAACCATAGGGTGCTTAATAGTGTTAAATTTAAAGCTAATTCTGATATATAAAACATGGGCACTGATTTAATATATGAGGTAATTACGCCAAACACTGTGTCACTTGCAATCTATTGATAGAGTTAATTTGAATTAACACTGTTGTTGTGCAGTAAGTGCTAAAATACTGTCTTGAGCAGCTACGAGAGTATCACTAACCATTTCCTGCTGTAGTATGGCTGTAGCCAATGGCACATGTACAATGGAGTTATTACGTTCACCAATCATGATGTTTGAAAATTTCTGAACTATGGCCTGTATAGCAGCAACGCCCATTTTTGTTGCTAAAATCCGATCTTTAGCAACGGGCGAGCCGCCACGTTGAATATGTCCTAATATACATGCAGTGCAATCGATATTTATTTTGGCTTGCAATTGCTGTGCAAGAGCTGATGCTCCCCCTCGCCATAAGTTCTCTGCAATAACAATGATATAACTCGCATGTCGGTTGGCCTGAGCTTGTTTTATCTCTTGAGCTAAACTGCTAAGTTTTTGGTTTTCGTTGAGATCTGTGTTGTCACTGGTATGAAAATTTTCAAATGAAATAACCTGCTCAGCAGCACATGCAATACCAACATTAAAAGCAATATGTCCGCTGTGACGACCCATTAACTCAACAATAAAAATACGTTCAAATGCTTCTGCAGTATCACGAATTTTATCAATGGCATCAATGGCAGTATTAATTGCCGTTGAAAAACCAATAGTAAAATCAGTGCCATCTACATCATTATCTATTGTGCCAGGAATACCTATAACTTGCCCATGCCAGCTCTGTTCAAGTGCTAACAAACCATTAAATGAACCGTCTCCGCCTATCACTATCAACGCGTCTACTTTTTCTTTTAATAGCGTACTGGTGGCTTGTTCAACCCCTAAAGCTGTTTTCATGGCAGGGCAGCGAGCACTTTTTAATAAGGTGCCACCCTTGTGAATAATGTTGGTAACGCTTTTATTATTTAATGGTATGGAGTTGTCGCCTATTAAGCCATTGAAACCTGCAATAAAGCCAATAACATCTATTTTATAGTGCTGAGCAGCAAGTACGACAGCGCGAATTGCGGCATTCATGCCGGGAGCGTCGCCGCCGCTGGTTAAAACTGCAAGCTTTTTAATAGTTTGTTTAGAGCTTTTTTCCATGACAGACCTCCGAGACATAGGAAAGTTTTATGAACTCTTCTTCAACTTAACAGTCATTTATCATAAGGTGAAATAGTTTTGTATTAACTCGGTTTTAATTTAATGTAGATCAAAGCTTGTGGTTAATAGCAATTAAATTATCAGCATATGGAACAGCTAAAATGACAAAGATAAAACAAACATTATTTTTTATATCACTTGCGTTATTTATATCTGGCTGTAGCTTTCGTTTTGTTTATAACCACTTAGATTGGTGGACTAATTGGTATCTTGATGACTATGTTGAATTGAACAAGCAACAGCAAAAGCGTTTTGACCAAAGTTTTGATGAGCTACATTTATGGCACCGAAAAACTCAACTGCCTTTGTATAGTGCTCAGCTTAAAAATCTTAAACAAGCTATTAATAGTGAAATAAACGAGCAGCAAATAACCGAAAACTTAGCGAACTTTGTACAACATTGGCAAAATTTCCTGAGTGCTGCTGAGCCTAAACTTCAGCCGTTAGCGTATAGCTTAAGTGACGAACAACGTCAGCAATTAATACAAGCAATACAGGAAAACAATCAAGAAAGGTTAGATGATCATGAGCAACTAAGTGATGCTGAGTGGATTGAGCAAAAAGCACGAGAACAGCAGGAGCAACTTAAAAAGTGGTTTGGTAAGTTGAGCAAAACACAAAAAGCACAAGTTGCGACATACAGCGAAAGTTTTCAAAGGTCATTTCAACCTTGGATGACCTATCGACAACATTGGACAAGCCAGTTTTCGGAGCTATTAAATGGTAACTTAGCTGAGCATCAATTTAAGTTTGAATTCTATCGATTGTTTGTTAATGGTCGTAGTTTGCGTAGTGATGATTTCAATATGATTACTGAACATAACAATAAGGTATTTGCGAAAATATTCGCTTATATGGTAGAGAATGCAAATGAAAAGCAACGTAAACGCATTAATAAAGAGCTTGATAAAGTAATTGGCGATTTAGGTTATTTAGCCAACGATATCTGATGACATTAATTTAAAGAAAGTTACTCAGAAGTTATGGTTGAAATTGAGAAAAGCCTAGGTTGGAGAATCTAATGGCATTAAAAAGGTAGCATTACGCTACCTTTTTAATTAAACGACACTTACATAAGTTTATGCAAAGTGTTTTTTCGCTAAAGTAAGTACTTTTAAGGTATTGGTTGCACCAACTGTTTCCATTAAATCGCCGTGAGTAAACATTACTTTATCACCGACGTTTAATTCTGAATCTTTGGCAACTGCCACTAAAACATCTTCTGCCATTGCTTCAGCACTATTGCATCCAGTAGAATCAAAAGATACTGGATAGACACCACGATAAATTGCTGTTTTAGTAAGTGTTTTTGTGTGACGTGATAATGAATAAATAGGTAAGCCAGAAGAAATACGTGACATTATTTTACTGGTGTGGCCCGACTCAGTTAAGGCTATAATCGCTTTTACACCGTCTAAATGGTTGGCGGCATACATTGCTGACATCGCGATAGTTTCAGATATTTCTGCAAAGGTCATTTCAACACGGTGTTTTGATGTTGTAACTGAACTTTGTTTTTCAGCGCCAATACAAACTGAAGCCATGGCTTTAACCGTTTCAATAGGGTATTTACCTGCTGCTGTTTCTGCTGAAAGCATTACCGCGTCAGTACCATCAAGTACAGCATTGGCAACATCCATCACTTCTGCACGTGTTGGCATTGGCTGCTCAATCATAGTCTCCATCATTTGCGTCGCGGTAATAACTACACGATTTAGCTGACGACTACGAGCAATAATATGTTTTTGTTTACCAACAAGTGCAGCATCGCCGATTTCAACACCTAAGTCGCCACGGGCAACCATAACAACGTCTGATGCTAGAATGATATCATCAAGTACTTTGTCGTCATTTACCGCTTCTGCGCGTTCAATTTTAGACACTAAGCGCGCGTCACAACCGGCTTCTTGTGCTAATAAACGTGCTTCTCGCATGTCTGCCGCATCGCGAGGAAACGAAACAGCAAGAAAATCAACATTAATTTTTGCAGCAAGTTTTATGTCTTCTTTGTCTTTATCGGTCAATGCTGGTGCCGTTAAGCCGCCACCTTGGCGATTAATACCTTTATTGTTTGATAAAGGACCTCCAACAGTTACTTCAGTAAATACCGACTGTCCTTCCGTTTTAAGAACACGTAATTGCACGCGGCCATCATCAAGCAAGAGAATATCGCCAGGGATAACATCTTGTGGTAATTTTTTATAATCAATACCTACTTTTTCTTGGCAACCTTCACCTTTTGCTAAATTGGCATCTAATTCAAACTTATCACCTATTGCCAGTTTTATCGGACCATTTTTAAACGTTGATACGCGAATTTTAGGGCCTTGTAAATCTCCTAAAATACCAACATAAATACCTAGCTCTTGCGCTAATTCACGGACTGTGGTTGCACGATCAATATGATCTTGTGGATTACCGTGAGAGAAATTCAACCTAACAACGTTTACACCAGCTGCAAGTACTTGTTTTAATACGGCTCTATCTTCAGTTGCCGGACCTAATGTGGCGACAATTTTCGTTCTTCTAGGCATTGTAATCCTTAAGTTTATTCAATTTTTATTTATTGTGATGCGAATCGACTAATCATTAATAATATAGCCAGCTAACATCATTAATCTTTACGTTCAAAACGCGAACTACGTAAGCTATCTTTTACTTTCTTTAAGTTATCTCTAAATTTTGTGCCTCGGCGCAGCGTAAAGCCAGTGGCTAAAATATCAATTAAGGTTAGCTGTGCAATACGTGATGCCATTGGCATATATAAATCTGTATCTTCTGCAACATCAACCGAAAGTACAATATTACATTCCTTGGCAAGGGGCGTGCCAGCGGTAGTAATACCAATTACCGTGGCATCATTTTCACGGGCTAAACTTGCCACATCAACTAATGACTTTGTTCTGCCAGTGTGCGATATCACAACAACAACATCACCTTGCTGACTATTTATAGCACTCATACGTTGCATTAATATGTCATCAAAATAGACCACAGGAACATTGAAGCGGAAAAACTTGTTTTGTGCATCGTGAGCAACTACAGCTGATGCGCCTAAACCAAAAAATGAAATTTTATTGGCCTGTGTTAATAAGTCGACAGAGCGGTTAATTGTTGAAGTATCTAAACTTTTACGCGCTAATTCTAGGTTAGCCATGGTTGACTCAAATATTTTTGCAGTATATTCATCTGCAGAGTCATTTTCGTCGACATGTCGATTAACATAAGGGGTACCGTTAGCCAAGCTTTGCGCCAAGTGCAATTTAAAGTCTGGGTAACCCTTAGTATCTAAACGTCGGCAAAAACGGTTAACCGTTGGCTCACTAATATTGGCTTGTTTTGCTAATGCGGCAATACTCGCATGTATGACAGTTCCTGGTGATGATAATATAACCTCTGCCACCTTACGCTCAGATTTACTAAAGGTATCTAACTCGTTGGCGATCTTTTCTAATATATTCATTACGTTTAAGCCCTAGGACGTTGTTTAATTGACCTTTATTGCAGCCAAATAAAACATTGCTGTAATTTATTTTCGCAAAAAAAACAGGATTTATGAAAATTTATTTCATATTTTACGCTAATATAAAACAAAAGGGCAGAAATTTGCAAATCTTTAATGCTTTTTTGTAATAAACTTGCCTTGTAGCAGTTAATATTAAATAAATTGCAAAATATGTAGTAATATTACAGAAAATACTTTACTGATGATGCTATAGCAGATAAATTAGCTTTAAATGTAGTTTAGTTACAATGAAACTAAGTAAAAAATAATTGAGTAGATAACATATGAATAACATCGATTGCCAAGCAGCCAGTGAAATTGTTATTTTTGGTGCCCTAGGTGATTTATCTCGCCGTAAACTATTGCCTTCATTATACCAGTTAGAGTTAGCGGGCTTATTAGGCAGCAAAACGCGCATAGTTGGTGTAGCACGAAACGATATTACCTTAGCGCAATTTACCGAACAGATTAATGAGGGGTTAAATAGCTTTATTTCTGAATCGTTAAATGCAGACGTAGTAACTAAGTTTTTAGGACGATTGGTATATCAACAACTCGACTTTAAAGACACTGAAGCATACGCCGCATTAGCAGACACATTAAATTCCTCGCAAAGCCCTTGTGTTTATTACTTTTCTACGCCACCAGCAATTTATGGTGACATAAGCGAAGGCTTAAAATCAGCCAAACTAATAAAAGATAACGATCGTGTCGTTATGGAAAAGCCGATTGGGCACTGTTTAGAATCCTCTAAAGTAATTAATGATCAAGTTTCTCGTTATTTTAATGAAAATCAAATTTACCGTATTGACCACTACTTAGGTAAAGAAACCGTACTTAATTTATTAGTATTACGCTTTGCCAATTCACTGTTTACGAATAATTGGGATCGAAATTGTATTGACCACGTGCAAATTACTGTTGCTGAAAGTGTTGGTATAGAGGGGCGCTGGGGCTTTTATGATGAAGCTGGCCAAATGCGCGATATGGTACAAAACCATTTATTACAAATATTATCGCTGTTGGCAATGGAGCCGCCAGCCGATTTAAGTGCTGATAGTGTTCGTGATGAAAAATTAAAGGTTATTAAGGCCTTAAAGCCAATTACGCGACAAAATGTTAAAGAAAAAACCGTTCGTGGCCAATATGCCGACGGTTACCTTAACGGTGTTGCTGTCCCCGGTTATACCAATGAGGAAGGCGCTAACGAAAACAGTGGTACGGAAACCTTTGTGGCAATAAAAGCAGAAATAGATAACTGGCGTTGGGCAGGCGTGCCATTTTATTTGCGTACAGGTAAGCGTATGCCGAAAAAACACAGTGAAATTGTAGTTCACTTTAAGCAGCAACCGCATAATATTTTCAGCGAAAGTTATGCCGACTTACCATCAAATAAACTCACCATTCGTCTACAGCCTGACGAAGGGGTTGAGTTAGAAATGATGAATAAGATTCCTGGCATCGCCTCACAAATGCAGATTCATGAAAACAAGCTCGATTTGAGTTTCTCTAAAGCTTATGACAATCAACGTGTAGTTGATGCGTATGAACGTTTAATCCTAGAAGTTATTAATGGTAACCAATCATTGTTTGTTCGTCGTGACGAAGTTGAAGCGGCTTGGCAATGGGCAGACAGCATTATTGCTGCATGGCAATCGACAAATGAGACGCCTAAGCCATATGCCGCAGGCTCTTGGGGGCCAGTAGCGTCAATTTCTTTAATCGCGCGAGATGATCGCCAATGGGTAGAATAATGTATCAAATTAATGACTTCGAACAGCGCAAATTGCTTGATGAAACATTAGCAAATAACGTTGCTAAGTTGCTTAGCTTAGCGATAAAGGAAAAAGGTAAAGCGAGCCTAGCTGTTTCAGGTGGCTCAACGCCAAAAGGTTTTTTTACCGCTTTGTCAAAGAAAGTACTACCTTGGCATTTGATCACAGTAACACTTGCTGATGAACGCTGGGTTGATATAGATGCCAGTGACAGTAATACCAAACTAGTGCACGAAAACCTATTACAAAATGAAGCACTAAAAGCAAAATTTTTTCATTTAAAGCAAGGTGAATCGTTATCGAAAGAAACATTAGATGATTTAAATGTTGCCGCAAAGCAGCAGTTATTACCACTTGATGTGCTGATTTTAGGAATGGGTGAAGATGGTCATACTGCATCTTTATTTCCATGCAGTGACGAACTAGAGCAATGCTTAGCGTTAGATAGCAAAGCGTTACTAAAGGTGGTACCAAAAACAGCACCGCATCAACGCATTACCTTTAGTTATGCGGCATTAAAGCAAAGCAAAAATACCATATTACACATCAGCGGCAGCAATAAAAAGCAAGTATTAAGCCAAGCGATTGCTGGGAAAAATATCAAAGAGATGCCAATTAGAGCATTTCTACACGCTGAAAATGTTAACACACAAGTTTATTGGGCCGAGTAAATTATGAAACAAGAAATAGTAGATATCACGCAGCGGATCATTGAACGCAGTAAAGGCAGTCGCAAGGCTTATTTAGATAAAATTTCAGCCGCTAAGTCAACGACAGTGCATCGCGCGAGTTTATCATGTGGTAATTTAGCCCATGGTTTTGCTGCTTGTGGTAAAGAAGATAAAGCAACATTACGTGGTGTGAATCACTCTGATGTCGCCATTGTCTCGGCATACAATGATATGTTATCCGCTCATCAACCATATCAAACCTACCCAGATATTATTAAAGCTGCTGTAAAAGAAACCGGTGGTGTAGCACAATTTGCCGGTGGTGTACCAGCAATGTGTGACGGTGTAACGCAAGGTCAGCCGGGTATGGATTTAAGTTTAATGAGCCGTGATGTTATTGCGATGGCAAGTGCGGTTGGCTTATCACACAATATGTTTGACGGTGCATTGATGTTAGGTATTTGTGACAAAATTGTTCCGGGCCTAATGATTGCTAGCATGACTTTTGGGCATTTACCTACGGTATTTGTGCCAGCAGGTCCTATGCCATCAGGTATACCAAATAAAGAAAAGGCTCGTATTCGTCAGCAATTTGCCAAAGGTGAAATTGGTGAAGATAAATTGCTTGAAGCAGAATCTGCTTCTTATCACAGCGCCGGTACTTGTACCTTTTTTGGTACGGCAAACTCTAATCAATTAGTTGTTGAAGTGATGGGGCTGCACTTACCTGGAGCCTCATTTGTTGCGCCTAATACACCGCTACGTGAAGAGTTAACTAAAGCAGCTGCACGTCAAGTCACTCGATTAACCCAACAATCTGGTAATTATATGCCGGTTGGTAAAATGGTTGATGAACGTTCTATTGTTAACGCTATTGTAGCCTTGCTGGCAACAGGTGGCTCAACGAATTTAACAATGCACATTATTGCCTTTGCAAAAGCTGCAGGCATTATTATTAATTTCCAAGACTTTAACGATCTGTCAAACGCAGTACCGCTGTTAACGCGTATTTATCCTAATGGTCACGCCGATATCAATCACTTCCAGCAAGCAGGTGGGATGGCATTATTGTTTAAAGAATTAATAGACGCAGGCTTGGTACATGAAGACGTTGACACTATTTGTGGCCGAGGTTTACGTCGCTATACTCAACAGCCTGTGCTTGAAAATGGTCAGTTAAAATGGGTTGATGGTGCGACTACATCGGGTGATCCAGAAGTTATTGCGACAGCGACTGCACCATTTAAATCTGATGGCGGTTTAAAAGTACTAAAGGGTAATTTAGGTACTTCTGTATTGAAAACATCATCATTACGTGAGGGTAGCTTTGTTATTAAAGCGCCAGCGGTTGTATTTGAAGATCAACACGAACTAGAGGCGGCATTTCACGCTGGCGAGTTAGAGAAGGATTTTGTTGCTGTTGTGCGCTTTCAAGGGCCAAAAGCCCGCGGTATGCCTGAATTGCACAAATTAACTCCGCCGTTAGGCGTGTTACAAGATAAAGGTTTTAAAGTTGCATTGGTAACAGATGGTCGAATGTCAGGAGCTTCAGGTAAAGTACCTGCAGCAATACATTTATGCCCAGAGGCGCTTGATGGCGGTTTAATTGCCAAAATTAAAACTGGCGATATGGTACTTGTCGATGGTGAAAGTGGCGAGTTGAAATTATTAGTAGAAGAAAACACCTTAGCAGCACGTGAAAATGCGAAATTTAACGTCAATGGCCATCACCAAGGTATGGGGCGAGAGTTATTTGGCTTTATGCGTCGTAATTTAAGTTCCGCAGAAACCGGCGCTTGTTCATTGTTTGATGATGGTTTAGAAGGTGAGGTGTAGTGATGTTGAGTAATAAGGTTAGCGTTATTGCCGATATCGGCGGCACGAATATGCGGGTTGCAATTGCTGAAAATAGCGGTGAAATATCCGGCATTAAAATTTACGCTTGTGCCGATTACGCTGGTTTAGCTGAAGTATTAACGAATTTTATAGAATGTCATCAATTGCGTGACAAAGAGATAAGTGCTTGTTTAGCAATTGCTTGTCCTGTTGAAAAAGACTTAATTGTTATGACTAATTTACCATGGCAATTTTCTCAACAAGCACTAAAAGCAGAATTAAAATTAAGTGAGTTAGTTTTAATTAATGACTTTACCGCAATAGCGCACGCTATACCAAAGTTATCTGCACAGCAAAAAGTACAGATAGGTCATGGAGAAATCATTCCAAATAAACCTATTTCAATTTGTGGAGCAGGTACC
Organism: Colwellia meonggei; assembly: GCF_057537295.1. Taxonomy (NCBI): domain Bacteria; kingdom Pseudomonadati; phylum Pseudomonadota; class Gammaproteobacteria; order Alteromonadales; family Colwelliaceae; genus Colwellia; species Colwellia meonggei. Next base: position 10,351 of record NZ_BAAJLZ010000013.1, on the reverse strand, counting down.
GGCTTAGGGGTCGCGAATTTAGTTTCGATAAATGATGGTTGGTTGAGTTTAAGTGGTGAAGGTGGCCATGTTGATTTTGCTCCTGTTGACCAGCAAGAGATTGAAATTTTAAATTTCTTACAAACCAAGTATGCGCGGGTATCTTATGAGCAATTACTTTCAGGCTTAGGGTTAGAACAAATTTATCAAGCACTAAGTTTTATAAAAGAAGGTTCCGCTTTAGAGTTATCTGCCAAAGAAATCACAACAAACGCACTAGCAAATAACTGTGACTTATGTGAGGAAGCTTTAGCACAGTTTTGTCGTGTGCTTGGCAGTTTTGCAGGAAATCTAGCATTAACGTTAGGTAGCTTTGGTGGTGTTTATATTGCAGGCGGTATTGTTCCGCGCTTTATTGATTATTTCAAAAGTAGCGACTTTAGAACAAGATTTGAAGCAAAAGGTCGTATGTCTGTATTTAATCAACCAATGGCAACATTTGTTGTTACCGAAGAGCAACCAGGTTTGATCGGCGCAGCTGCGTATTTAAAACAATTCACTTCAGTTGAAAAGCACTAAGAGTATTAAGAGGAATTATGACGTTATCAAATAATTGGCAAGTACAGCCAAGTGATCTATTTGCCATGGGACCGATTGTACCTGTGTTAGTGATTAAGGATGTTAAAGACGCTTTACCCATTGCGGAAGCTCTATTAGCAGCAGACATAAAAGTATTAGAAGTTACTTTACGTACCCCAGCAGCACTTGACGTGATCAGTACTATTGCTAAGCACTTACCTGAGGCTGTAGTTGGTGCAGGAACAGTTACCAATAGAGAATTATTGCAACGTTCTTCAGATGCAGGGGCAAAATTTGCCATTAGTCCAGGTTTGACGCAAGACTTATTACAAGCAGGAAAAGAGGGAGATACCGCCTTGATCCCAGGTATTTCTTCAATTTCAGAGTTAATGGATGGTATTGATTCTGGCTATGATCATTTGAAATTTTTTCCGGCGGAAGCATCAGGTGGTGTTAAAGCCATTCAATCAATTGGTGGGCCATTTCCAGATATTAAGTTTTGTCCTACTGGCGGCATTAATTTAAACAATGTTCGAGACTATTTAGCACTACCTAACGTTGCTTGTTGTGGAGGCTCTTGGTTAGTATCAGACGAGATTGTTAATAATCAAAATTGGCAGGAAATTACCCGCTTAGCAAAGCAAGTATTAACGCATGTAGGCTAGTAGCAAAGTACATGAACAATAAATAATGGTTATTATTACAATATTATAATAGAAATCAGGCTATGGCCTGATTTTTTTATACTTATTATTCTATGGATAATGAGTACTTATTGTAATAAACGCATGAATATGGGCGTTTATTTAGTTAACTCTATGTAGCTTTCTTTCATAAAATCATCAACTATTACAATTCGACCATAAATATTGATAACAAAGCAGGTCAGTTTTCCGCATTAACTTAGATTATCATCTTATTTTTAAGCATAATAATTGTGAAAACCTAGCGTTATAAGCCAATCAGGCATAAAAAAGCCAGAAATGAATCTGGCTAATATCAAATTGCTTTAGAGTTACTAATGCACAATTTACTGAGTTGAAATGTAACTCGCTAGATCCAATATTTTGTTAGAGTAACCAATTTCATTGTCATACCAGGATACAACTTTTACAAAAGAGTCTGTAAGAGCGATACCAGCTGTTGCGTCAAATACTGATGTACAACGCTCACCAATAAAGTCGTTAGAAACAACGGCATCTTCGGTATAACCTAAAATACCATTTAATTCACCTTGAGCAGCCTTTTTCATCGCATCACAAATATCTTGATAACTTGCTGGTTTTTCTAAATTAACGGTTAAATCAACCACTGATACATTAGGTGTTGGTACTCGAAACGCCATGCCCGTTAATTTACCGTTAAGCGCAGGGATAACTTTACCTACAGCTTTAGCAGCGCCTGTTGATGAAGGTATTATATTTTGACCTGCACCTCGGCCACCACGCCAATCTTTAGCTGATGGGCTATCTACTGTTTTCTGGGTTGCTGTTGTTGCATGTACAGTCGTCATTAAACCATCTTTAATGCCCCAGTTATCATTTAAAACTTTCGCGACAGGTGCTAAACAGTTAGTAGTACAAGAGGCATTTGACACAATGTCTTGTCCCGCGTATTCAGTATGGTTTACGCCCATAACAAACATTGGCGTTTGGTCTTTTGACGGCGCAGAAAGTACAACTTTTTTTGCGCCAGCGCTAATGTGTTTACGCGCAGTTTCATCGGTTAAGAATAGCCCCGTTGACTCCACAACTACGTCAACCTCTACTTCATTCCATTTTAAATTTAATGGGTCACGTTCAGCTGTTACTCGTACATGCTTGCCATTAACAACTAAATGTCCGTCTGACACCTCAACTGAGCCATCAAAGCGGCCATGAGTTGAGTCATATTTAAGCATGTAAGCAATATAATCTACATCGATCAGGTCATTAATTGCGACGACTTCAACATCAGCACGTGCAAATGCTTCTCTAAATACGAATCGGCCGATGCGACCAAAACCATTAATTCCTACTCTAATTGTCATAATCAAATCTCAAATAAATTTATGTAGTAAAATTACATCATTTTTTAAAAATTACAAGTAATAAATCGACACAGACGAATAAATATTGATTTAACACTTGTTTTATTGCGTATTGTTACTAAAATACCGCCTTATTAAGCTAGGTGGTATACAATACCAATATCGTGAACTTTTAATTATGCAATATTCACTTTACTTTTAAGTTGAATAAATTTACTTCACCTCTATTAAATGTGGAATTTTTATGACACAAAACAACAAATTATGTGACATTGGCTTTATTGGCTTAGGTGTCATGGGCAAAAATTTAGTACTGAATTTAGCTGATAACGGTTTTAGCATTGCAGCTTTCGATCTTGATAATGCAAAAGTTGAAGATGCTATTGCTCAAGATCAAGCTGAAAGTGGTTTAGCGGAAGCACGTGTTTTTGGTTGTTCGTCTTATACTGAATTATTATCTTGCCTAAAACCACCACATTTAATTGTTTTATCAGTACCAGCCGGTGCACCTGTTGATCAAGTATGTGAAAACCTTATTGGCGCTGGTATTCAACCAGACGATATTGTGATTGATACCGGTAACAGTTTATGGGTTGATACGGTTGCGCGAGAGAAAAAATATAAAAATAACTTTATTCTATTTTCTTCAGCGGTTTCAGGTGGCGAAGTAGGAGCAAGATTCGGCCCAGCATTAATGCCTAGTGGCTCTCCTTATGCGTGGACTAGAATAAAGCCTATTTGGCAAGCCATTGCGGCGAAAGTTGATGGTGAAACGGGTAAACCAATCGAGCGTACTAAGCCTGGTGAAGTAGTGACTAGTGGCGAACCATGTGCTGCTTATATTGGCCCAGCAGGAGCAGGGCACTACGTTAAAATGGTACATAACGGTATTGAATATGCTGATATGCAAATTATATGTGAAGCGTATCAAATGTTGCGTGATGGTTTAGGCTTATCAAGTAATGAAATTGCTGATATTTTTGAACAATGGAACAATGGTCCACTTGATAGTTACTTAATGGAAATTTCTGTTGAGGTATTACGCCATCATGTCGGTGAAGGGAAAACACCATTAGTAGATTTGATTTTAGATAAAGCCGGGCAAAAGGGTACCGGTTTGTGGACGGCGATGAGTAGTCTAGAACTTGGCACTCCTGCGCCAACAATTGCGCAAGCTGTATATGCTCGTTCAATTTCATCTTTTAAAGATCTTCGAGTTCACGCTTCTACGGTATTAACTGGACCAGCAGCACAAGCTTTCAGTGAGCAAGAAAAAGTAGATTTTATTGAACAACTTCAAGATGCTATTTACTGCGCAAAAATATGTGCATATGCTCAAGGCTTCCAGTTAATGAAGTTGGCAGAAAAAGAACATAATTGGCAATTAGACTTTGCTAGCATTGCAAAAATATGGCGTGCTGGCTGTATTATTCGAGCAGTATTTTTACAATCAATTACCCAAGCATTTGAACGTAATCCTGAACTTGATAACTTATTGCTCGATGACTTTTTTGCACAGCAGTTATGTAAACATCAACAAAACTGGCGTAAGGCTGTAGCGAATTCGGCATTGATGGGCATTCCTACAGGTGCTATATCATCGGCTTTATCATATTACGACTCGATGCGATGCGCCGTATTACCAGCAAACCTGCTTCAAGGTCAGCGTGACTTTTTTGGCGCACACACTTTTGAACGTGTTGATAAACCTGTAGGTAAAAAGTATCACGTTGCTTGGTCAAGCAAGGATCGTGATATCAACGAAATTAGCTAGTAACTATTTGATAATCAAGCGTAATTAATATAAAAAAGACAGCGTAAGCTGTCTTTTTTATTTCGGAAATTAAATTTAAAAAATCTGCTTTTACTTTAATAGAACAATTAAATATGAGGCGACTTAAACTTACCACTATTAATTTTATCTAAAGTACTAGTTGCGACTCTATCTAAAAATTCGCCATTTAGCTGATGTCTACTTATATAAACATTTAACGTGTTATCAGTAATGCTTTCATCTTCCGGCGCATACAATCGTAACATTTTTGACCAAATATATACTTGTTTATATTCTTTTTTCTCGGCAAAAATACTGGCTATCGACTTAAATATTTCGGTATCTATCATACTGTCAGCGGGAGATAATTCTAACGCATGATAAAGTAAGTTTAAGGTCTTGTTAGGGTCTCTTTTTGCGTAATAGCTGGCTAGGTTAACTTGTCTATTTGGGCGTTCTAGTATTTTCGTACCTTCTAATGCTATAAATTTTTTCAACGACTGTTCATTTAAATAACGTGACCAGTGAAAGAAAAGTAGATCAGGGTGTTCGGAATTAAGAGTAACAGATGCAATCTCTTTAATTTTGTCCCGCGCCTTTAATACATTATTGACACGAATAGTTTTTTTGACTTTAAGTTTTATATGTTCGATTTTAGAGGCATGTGACATGCATTTCTCATAACCTTCGTAAGCAATTAACTGTTGATACTTATTATCGTCGTTGGCTGTAAGCTTATGATCTAAGTTGGCAAAACCAACAGCAATACGCTCTCGCTTACACCAAGTGTCTTCTTGAAACTCTTCACAGATTTCTACGTGTTTGTCGCAAAGCTCCGCAAAATTAGGTCCCTGTTCACATGCCATTAATGTGAAAATAGGTAAAATGGATATTAATTTATAATATTTCATCTTTTTCTCTACTTTATCCCTGAAAAACTTTTGTAACTGGTGGCGAAATATTTCATGTTGGATTACAATGTGCGCCGCATTTAGTTATTAGTAATTATATCCTTTAATTAATAATAACCCATCGTTCAATTGACTGAAATAAAAGGTTTACGCAATGACTTCTCATCTTGAGGAACAATATCAAACTAGCTGGCAAGAACGTCAAACATTCGCTGAAAATATGCAGCCAATCATCGGACAGCTATTTAGAAATAACGGCATCGAAATTTCTGTATATGGTCGCCCATTAGTAAATGCGTCTGCAATCGATATTATTAAAGCACATAAATCAGTAGCTTTACACGAAGAAAATAAATTACGCTTACGTGAAAGCTTTCCGTTTGTTCAAGCATTAGCTAAGATGTCACTAGCGCCTGCGCGAATTGATGTTGGTAAACTAGCTTACCGTTATTTATTTAAAGGCGAAGCAAACGGCCTTTCAATTGAACAATTTTTAGAAAAAGAATTAAACACTATTTCAAAAGATACTGATGCTCAAGAAGCTAAAGACGTTGTGCTTTACGGCTTTGGTCGTATTGGTCGCTTATTAGCTCGTTTACTAATTGAACGTGCAGGTCCTAGTTCTAAGTTAAACTTACGCGCTATTGTTATTCGCCCAGGTAAAGATGGTGATTTAGCTAAACGTGCTAGTTTACTTCGTCGTGATTCAGTTCATGGTGCTTTCAACGGTAGTATCACTATTGATGAAGAAAACAATGTAATTAAAGCCAACGGTGCTTTCATTCAAGTTATCTACGCAAAATCTCCTTCAGAAATTGATTACACTGCATATGGAATTAACAACGCATTAGTTGTTGATAACACAGGTATCTGGAGTGATGAAGATGGTTTAGGTCAACATTTACAATCAACTGGTGTTTCAAAAGTATTATTAACAGCGCCAGCTAAAGGCGATATTAAGAACATCGTTTACGGTGTAAACGAAGATATGATTTTAGCAGAAGACAAAATTGTTTCTGCAGCAAGTTGTACAACAAACGCGATTACACCAGTATTGAAAGCACTAAACGATGAGTTTGGTATTCGCAACGGCCATGTTGAAACTGTTCACTCATACACTAACGATCAAAACTTAATTGATAATTACCACCCAGCACCTCGTCGTGGTCGTAGTGCGCCATTAAACATGGTAATTAGTACTACTGGTGCGGCAAAAGCGGTAGCGAAAGCATTGCCAGAATTGAAAGGTTTATTAACAGGTAATGCGATTCGCGTTCCTACGCCGAACGTTTCAATGGCAATAATGAACTTGAACTTGAAAAAAGAGACTGACAAAGGCGCATTAAATGATTACTTACGTAACATTTCTTTGAACTCTAAGCTTCAAAACCAAGTTGATTACACAGCGTCTACAGAAATTGTTTCAACTGATTTAGTTGGTTCACGTTATGCTGGTGTTGTTGACTCTCAAGCTACAATCGTAGATGGTGACCGCGCTGTACTTTACGTTTGGTATGACAATGAGTTTGGTTATAGCTGTCAGGTTGTTCGTGTTATGTTAGAAATGGCTGGTATTCAAGTACCAACATTACCATTACAGTAGAGCCTTTTAATGCTAGTTTTATCTAGCGATAAAAAGCAGTTATTAAGAAGCGTTTATCGTTGAGATAAGCGCTTTTTATTTTTTATAAATGGTAAATTTTTCAAACATAAGTGTTAAGTTATTTAGCTATAAGCCGATATAGACTAAAGAATAGAAAGCCATTATTTAATTAAGGTAAATTATGTCGATTGAAGTCAATGGTAGCAATGCCGTATCGATGACCACAGAAACATTATTAGAAGCGAAAACTGCAAAACTAGCGTTATCACAAACAGAATTAGAAGGGCAAATGGCTATTGATTTAATTGCCTCAGCGTCAGTTGATAACGCAAGCTTGCTGGCAGTTGGCAATAGCGGTCACAATGTTAGTATTAAGGTATAGTAGCGCGCTATTTGCTAGATAAATTTGAAGTTAAATGCAACGAGCAGGTTTTGGCAAACCTGCGTATTTAGTTGCTTGCTTAGCAGGGCCTTCTTTAAATAACCGGTATAAATAACGGCTGCTGGCTTTTTCTTCACCAAACTCTGCTTTCATTGCTTTAGTCAGGGCGCGAATTGCAGGGGAGGTATTGTAAGTTAAGTAGAATTTCCTAACAAAACGAATAACTTCCCAATGTTCTTCTGAAAGCTCTATATCGTCAGTTTTTGCGATTAAAACGGCGACTTCTTCATTCCATTCATTAAAATCAAGTAAATAACCTTGCTTGTCTGTTGCTAAAGTTTTGTTGTTGTAATTTATAGTCATGACCAAGTAATTGAATTGTTGTGTGTAAAAATAAGATCAAGCATATTTGTTAAGGTAATAGCTTTGCACATGCTGTTAAAGCTTTGCGCGCGTGCATGTGCGTGACTATCAATAAAGTATACGTTAATGCTAGCTTGCGTTGAATTTGATTCTAGTAACTTAAGTAACAATGGGTGTTGCAAATTATAGCAACCATCATCCATTAAAAGGATACTGTCGTTGTTTGCAACCAGCCCTAAGCATTGTGTTAACGCATTAGAGTTAAAGCCTGAATTTCTAATAATATGTAGCATTGTCATCACTAAAACCTATAAATAACACTGTGCTGGTGTAGGCACAGGCTAAATTCATCAACATCTAGTACCTGCACACTATCAATATGGAAATTCTCATCTAAGTTACGTTCAATTAACGACTGCTTACAGACATAAATTTTTTCGATATCGTAAAACTCCAGTGCAGCAAAAGTTTTTAAATAATCTTTAGTGGTAATAGCTGCTGGATTTTGATCCCCGATCACCTGAAATACACCATCAGACATAAAAAATAATGAAATAGCCTGCTCATATGAGCCAAAAATTAATGCAGCATCAAGTGCTTCTTTACCAGTTGCCGTTGAAAATGGCGCATGTGTATTCACAATGGCAATGGATTTTGGTGAATTTACATCAAACATTATAATTGCACCACACGTTTAGCTTTACTTGTTAGCTCTACTAACTCACCAAGGCCCGCAACAGTAAATGCTTGGTCGATATTTGTTTGCTCATTACTTGTTATATCATCACTTAATCCGCGCTTTTCAGCAGCGGTGATACATAAATATAATGGTATGCTGTTGTTGCTATTAAGTTGCTGCCATTGTTTAAGTGTTTGATATTCATCATTTGGAATAGCTAAATGTTTAGCAGCATTTAATACGCCATCTTGATAAAAAAATACGCCAATAATTCTAGTGCCTTTGTTAATAGCGGCTTTCACTAATTCAATAGCACTGGTGGTTAAGTTGCTATTTGGCGGGCTAGTGACTACTAGGGCTAAAGTATTTTCTAGATTCTGCATAATATTTTATTTTTAATATAAGCCTGACTAAAAATGAGCTAATAAAAAAGCCTCAATATTGAGGCTTTTTCTTTATACGTACAGTATAAACAATTACGAATCACATTTTAATGATTTTTAATTGTTAATTAGTCATCGCCGCCCATAACACCAAGTAGGCTTAATAAGTGAACGAAAATATTGTAAACGTTCAAATATAAAGAAACGGTTGCACGAATATAGTTAGTTTCACCACCGTGAATAATGCGGCTAGTATCAAATAAGATCAAACCTGACATGATCATAATAATTGCAGCACTAATTGCTAATGAAAGGGCAGGGATTTGGAAAAAGAAGTTCGCGATCATTGCAATAACAGCAACGATTAAGCCTACCATTAAAAAACCACCCATAAATGAGAAGTCTTTTTTGCTTGTTAATGCGTAGCCAGACAGTGCGAAGAAAATTAACGCTGTGCCACCTAATGCTTGCATAATTAATGAGCCGCCATTTGGCATTGCTGCATAGTAATTAAGCATTGGACCTAACGATGCGCCCATTAAACCAGTAAAAGCAAAAATCCAAAAAATACCACTCGCTTTATCGGCATTTTTATTAACAACAAATAATAAACCGAATGAAACTAAGGTCATCACTAAGGCTGCCATATGAGACAAGCCCATCGCCATAGAAATACCAGCCGTTACGGCACTAAACGCCAAAGTCATTGAAAGTAACATATAAGTATTTTTCAATACCTTGTTAATCTCAATTGCTGAACTTCTACTAGCATTTAAACTAATATTTGATTGCATAAAATTTCCTCTAAGTATGCTATTTATATTTTTTAGATGTGGTCAAATGTGAAAAGTTCAAGGGCAAATTAAACATTCACCAAATGATAAAGATCACAAACGACAATTAATCATAAACCACAATGACATATTATGGCACGCTATTTTTTTAATTACTATCTTTAACCTTGTTGAAATTCATCAATAATTTGTGAGCGTTTGTAACAATCATGGCTATGATCATTCACCATGCCGCAAGCCTGCATGTGGGCATAACAAATAGTAGAGCCAACAAATTTAAAACCTCTTTTCTTTAAATCTTTACTCCAAGCATCAGACTCTTTTGAAGTAGCAGGGTAGTCTTCAAGCTTTTTCCAGTTATTAACTATTGTTTTATTATTTACAAAGCTCCACATATAATTACTAAAGCTACCATGTTCTTTTTGAATGGCGATAAATAGCTTTGCATTATTAATCGCAGCAGTAATTTTTCCCCTGTGACGAATAATGCCAGTATTCAATAATAACTCTTCAACCTTTTCCTCTGTAAAAAGAGCAACTTTATTAACATCAAAATTTGCAAAAGCAGCCCGATAACCTTCACGACGCTTTAATATGGTGTACCAACTTAAGCCGGCCTGTGCAGATTCCAAGGTTAAATATTCAAATAATTTTTGATCGTCGTAAACGGGTACTCCCCATTCATCATCATGATAAGCAACATAATCTGCTTTCGACGTATCTAACCATGGGCAACGACAACGTTTTTCTACATTCACAAAGTATTCCTTAAAATCTACAACTACTAAATTCGTTTAAATAAATGTCAAATTGTTGTTTTTTTTAGCAAACAAACTTTTTTATAGAATAAATGCTTTACAAGAGAATATCGAGCC
>NZ_BAAJLZ010000012.1:0-51866 GCF_057537295.1 Colwellia meonggei | reverse complement strand
TCGTAACTAATCGCTTCTGTACATTTTAAAAGGATATACAACCTCTGGATTAATTGGCGGAGTGGACGGGACTCGAACCCGCGACCCCCGGCGTGACAGGCCGGTATTCTAACCAACTGAACTACCACTCCACACATTAATCGCTGCTTTCAACACAACTCGTTGAATGCGGCGGGAATAATACGGTTAAGATTCGACGCCGTCAACCAGTTTTTTTCATTCATTTGCCTATATGACTAATTGATAAGCAATCCGACGTTTTTAACAGCAAATAAGGCAATAAAAACCTCGTTTAAATCTATTTTTTTGTTTTTTTACGGCGCATCACTAAAAACAAAATACCAGCAATGAGAACAACAATGGTGTTACCACCAATAATATAGATAAGTGTTTCTTGTTGTTTAGCGGCAATTTCAGCTGCTTGTTGTGCTTTAGCTTGCGCTAGCTCTTGTGCAAGTTTCTCGGCTGCTAGTTGAGCTTCAGCTATTGCTTGCGCATTTTGTTGCTCAGAACTCAGCGAACTGCCATCTGCATTGAGCGTAGGTACTAGTGGCCCGCCGATACGATCAACATTGAAACTAAATTCAGGTACTGTGGCACGAAACTCTCGTCCATTTGTGGTTTCACCAAATACGCCAATTTTAACTCGGTGTACGCCAGGCTCAGTATAAGCAATATTATACGTACGACTTAATCCTTTACCTTCGGTTACTGAAAACGGTTCAACTTGTCGATCAGGAAATGTAACCTTACCTTGAATAAGAACACTGTCAGCATTGATATAACTATTATCGATAGCAAAAGTAACCACATGAGTTTCACTTTCATCATGTGTTGTTTCAACGCTAATAGATATTGGATTTTTTTGTACTATAACAGGTGTCTGTCTTAACTCCCGCGTTGCCATCGGCATTTTAATTATATAAATTGGCTCCCATTCACCCGGGGCAAAATCTAATTCAAATTCTCCCGTAAATAAGCTGTCATTAGCGTGTTCATCTAAATCTCGTCCATCATCTCGAAATGAAGTTAATTTAACTGGCTCAGCACCAAAGTTATCGTAGGCAGAATTGTTGGTGCTAAAAAAATCTACATCAAGTACTAATACATCATTAAAAGACGGATTATCAATGGCCATTTCACCATTAAATAAACGCCCTTCCATTTTTAAGGTTTCCCCCTGCAAAATAATTTCAGGCAAAGGTATAACCTCAAGCTTTATTTCAGACACCACCATAATTTTACTGTTAGGCGCAACGTTACCAATAACTTGCCATGGCCCAACCATAGGTGACTTAATTTTGATCATGTCAAAAGTACGGTCATCAAACCACTGAACTTTATCTTTGGGCACACTATTAATTTTCAATTTAGAACCATCAGGACGTACCAGAATTACCGGCGGTGTGCCACTTTTTCGGTAGAATAAAAAAGTAACTTCTTCTAATTGTTCATCAATGCGGAAACGATTATCAAAGTAAGGTATTTGATTGGTAACGTTATCGCCTTTAATATAATCAATATCCCCCTCTAACTGCTGAGCAACACTAGACGTTGTAATAACGCCTAATAATCCTACACCAAAAATAATAGGCTTAAATATTATTTGAATCTTCAACCGGCAAGCAGCTACTGCCATATTAGTTGCTGTGTTCCAATTTTTTTTACCCCAAGCTATTCCTGCCATAATGGCGTGGCCCCTTTATCATTTACTATTGCTAACCGATCTTGATGTTCAGTTAGTTCATCGGCCGTTGCATGTAAAACCTTTAATTTAGGACGGTTTTTGTCAATTCTACGAATAGCGTTAACATCTGCTCCTTGACCATCACCTGACTGGAGGTTCAAGGTTGCCTGCTTACGCGTCATTTCAATATAAACAAACGCCAACAACTGAGCATCAATTAATGCCCCGTGATAAGTACGGTCAATAAGTTTATCAACTTTATAAAAGCGGGCGAGATAGTCTAAGGTTTTTGGCGAACCAAATTCATCTTTCGATACTTTCAGGGTATCGGTAATGGTACAAATATCAGCCGTCATTGGCAGGCCGGGTACCATAGAAAACTCATGATCCATAAAGCCGACATCGAACTTGGCATTATGAATAACTAAACGAGCGCCTTTAATAAAATCAACAAACTGTTGGCCTACTTGTTCAAATACAGGTTTGTCTTGTAAAAATTCGTCTGTTAAGCCATGAACATTAATAACTTCTTGTTCCATCACCATTTGCATGCCATAAGCCATAGGCTTAACATAAACATGATAATTGCGACCGGTTAGCTGTCGGTTGATCATTTCTACACAACCAATTTCTACAATGCGGTGGCCCTCACGAAAATTAATACCTGTTGTTTCGGTATCAAGTATTATTAATCGTTCATCTTGTGTATTTGCATCAATCACGTTACATACCTTACGAATTACTTTTGTTACTTTTCAGGGAGTGTTTCTGGGAATTCAGCTAAGTTAATAGCAAAACGCTTACTAAACATTATATAAGTTATTGCAGCGATAACGACGCCACCTTGCACTAATAACCATGACATTGATTGTAAATGCCAAACAAAATAACCTAATAGGGTTATTAGGAAATCAAATCCGAGTGCAAAAATTAGAATTAAATGACAATGCTGCCAACAGCTACGTACCCAGTTAGCAGCATTAGGGCGACGCAAGCTAATAACAAAAACCACAAATAAGCCAATAACACCAGAAGCTAAGTTCAAATAAAACAATGCTGTTTGTGGAAATATCCACTGAATAATACCAACATGGTCGCGCATATTAGTTACTGACATTATCCAAACAATATAAGCACGTAAAACAAACAGTAGAATAAGATAAATACCTGGCGCAAGTTTTAAACAATCAAAGTTATCAAAGTCTTTTGGCAAAAAATTAGCGTAATACTTAGCGCTCATAATACTATATTTGATCCGAATTTTTAGTCGTGGTTACATCTTGATAGCGCTGCGCCCTTTCATGCTCTAAAAATTGCTGTCCCGCAGTTATCGCTTTCACAGCCTTAGAGTGAAATTCGCGATTATACAAGGTATGAACAACCATTAGGCTAGCAAATATAAAAATAACAGGATGAAAAAACCAACATAATGCCGCGATAGAAAAATAATAAGAGCGTAAGCCATAGTTGTATGAATGAGCCGCTTGGTCTTGTACAACAGCCATTTGCTCTGCATATTGTTGCAAGTTTTTATTGGTGCCACTGCCATCATAAGGGCATGCTCCTATCATAACATTAACAAAGCCATATTGGCGCATTGACCAAGTAAATTGAAAAAATGCCATGACAAATATTAACGCTAATAAGCTAAGTTTTAATTGAATCATGCTATGGTTTGGAAATTCAGCATAAGGAATAGATTCAATCACCGCCTCTAAACGCTCAACCTGAGCAAATAACGTTAAAACACCCGCTAATATTAGTAATGTTGAAGAAGCAAAAAAGGCAATATTACGCTCTAAGTTTGCTAATAATGCCGCCTCACCTACCCTGATATCTCGACCGATGACTTCATACATCCAGTGGATTCGGTGCTGATGCAAACAACGCGCAACACAATTAGTCGTTTTTGCTTTTTTACGAGCAAACCACGTATAACCAATCCAACATATAAAAAAGCAGCTTAACGCAATGATGTCGAGCAAGGAAAATGGCATTAGTTTTGATTACTTATAATGGTATCTATAGGTAAGTTATTATGCTCTAGAAGTTTTTAAGATTCGAGCGAAAGTTAATGAATATTTTATTATCGGTTAATAAATAGAATGCCCAGCATTAAATTGCTAAGTTAAAATTGTATATTACATACTATGCTAAGTTACTTAACCTATTAAAACGTCTAACTGTCGAATTTATTTTGACTCTTAAGACAAGGTTATTCAGCATATGGGCATCTTTGTAACTTTTTGTAATTCAAATAGATGGAGCTTTAATGTTTTTCCCCAAAAAGCCAATATTGTTAACTTTGGCTATGCTATTTACGCCCTATTTAGCACTTTCCGCATCAACGAATAACATTCATAACGACATTATCGATATTCCAAAAATATCTGGCAGTATGGTAATTGATGCCAAATTAAATGAACCGCAGTGGAAATCAGCAAAAAAAGTATTGATCAACAATGTTACCCGCCCTTACGATAATATTCCTAGCCCAGTTCACACTGAAGCACTATTGATGGAGTCTGAGGGTTATTTTTATTTAGCTTTTATTGCTAAAGACCCCGAGACTAGTGAAATTAGAGCATTTTTAAAGGACCGCGATAAGTCGTGGGGAGACGACCTTGTTGGTATTAAAATAGATACCTACAATGACCAACGCAGTGCTTATCGCTTTCTTGTAAATCCTTTAGGCGTACAAATTGACGGCATTGAAAGTGAAGTCACTGGTAATGAAAGTGACGCATGGGACGGTATTTGGGAAAGTGCCGGCGAAATTACTGAAGATGGTTATGTCGTTGAAATGGCGCTCCCTTTACGTATGTTAAACTTCCAAGAAAGTGAAGATAAACAAACTTGGGGCTTAGAGCTTTTACGATATTACCCACGCAATGAATCGTTACGTTTATCAAATATTCACCTTGACCGTGGCAACGATTGTGAAATTTGTCAAATAGCAACAGCAACAGGCTTTGAAGGCGCTAAACAAGGTAGTAACTTTACAATAACACCATCGTTAGTGCTTGGTGCACAAGAAGAAAAACAAGATGATGATTGGCAGCGTGAAAACAATACTGAAGCGAGTTTAGATGTGCGTTGGGGGATTACCCCTGATTGGCTATTAAACGCAACGATTAATCCTGACTTTTCCACCGTGGAAACTGATAACGCACAACTGAATATAAATAATACCTTCGCGCTTTTCAATCGTGAAAAGCGCCCATTTTTCCTCGATAATCAGGATTATTTTGACAGTGACTATAACCTAGTTTATACCCGTAACATCAATGCTCCTAATTACGGCGCTAAGTTAACCGGTCGAGAAGGTAAACACGCTTTTGGTTTATTTGTTACCGACGATCAAAACACCAATATTTTAATTCCGGGTAATCGTTCATCTTCAATTGCGACCATTGACGATGAGTCACAAGCAGCCGCATTAAGATACCGCTTTAGTTATGATGACGATATTACACTCGGCTTTATTAGTACACTACGTACAGGTGAAGATTATAGTAATAATGTCAATGGCATAGATGCGCGCATTCGCCTAAACACTTTTGACGTATTTAAATTTCAGTCACTATTTTCAAAAACAGAATACCCGAACGACTTATATCAACAATTTTGTAATATTGATGAAGATGAAGGCCAGGTGGCAACCGATTGTTCTACACCAGAACAAAGCAGCAAATGTGAATTTGGCGACTGTATATACAGTGAAAGCGTATTACGCACATTAAAAGACGACAGCTTTACTGGTAACGCTTTTAAGATTGGCTACTATCACAGTGATAGTGAGTGGGAATATCGCGTTGCTTATAATCGTCAAAATGCTGGTTTTCGCGGCGACTTAGGTTTTATGTCGCGTGTTGATCATAACAAGTTTGTTGTAGGTGGTGAACGTAAGTGGTATGCAGAGCCGGGGAACTGGTGGACAAATTTTAGAATATATTCTGATTGGGACATTACCCATAATGATGACAATGAATTAATCGAAAAAGAATTTGATATTAACGCTCAGCTAGATGCCAGTTACAGCTCTTACTTTCGTTTAGCTTATACTAAGCGAGAAAGTGTTGGCAGTCGCCTAGATAAGAGCAATATTGCCATCAAAGACAACACCACGCTATTTACAGAGAATCAGTACTTCTTATTTGCCGAAACAAAACCAATATTAGGCTTTTATATTAATGCCAACTTAAAACTGGGCGATCAAATTGATTATAGAAATAACCGCCTTGGCAACATAAAACGCCTGAGTAACAACCTTAATTGGAATGTTAATAAACACTTAGAAATAAAGTTAAAACAAACCTTTAGCCAACTTAATGCAGACGGCGAAAATGTTTTCATTGCCCGATTAACCGACTTACGTACTACCTATCAATTTAATGTACAGAGTTTTCTCCGCTTAAGTGTTATTTATAATAATACCAGTAGAAACCCTAATAACTATTTATATAGCAAACCTGAAGATATTGATCGTCATTCTAAAACACTATCAACTGAACTGCTTTATGCTTATAAAATTAATCCGCAAACGGTATTTTACTTGGGGTATTCAGACTTTCATTATAGTGAAGAAGAGTTTAACGACTTAGAACAAGAACAACGAAGTCTTTTTATGAAGTTTAGCTATGCTTGGATAAAATAGTTTTTCTAAATTTCATTAAAACGAGTCATTTAACCTAGTTTTAAATCCAGCTATAAAGCCACCTATAAAGGTGGTTTTTTTATGCACTGCTTTAACTTATTATTGCTAACTCATTGCAAATTTGTAACAATTTAAGGAAAGGAATTATCGTTGCCTAATAATAAGTTAGCGCCGACGATAACAAAAATAATAATAGTGGAGTGGTAAATTGACGTTTAATAAATGTAGCTTATCTGTATTAGCTACCACCGTAATGTTCGCTGTCCAACCCAGTATGGCACAAGAAAACAGTGCTAAGTTGGAGCAACTCAACATTCCTCACAGTCAGCAGAGTGTTAATGTTGATGGTGAGTTAAACGACGACATTTGGCAACAAGCGCTCGATGTGCCACTAGATATAGTTAACAGTCCATGGAATAACAAGCCAAGCCCAGTTAAAACTACCGCAAAAGTAATAGAAAATGGTGAATTCCTTTACGTTGCTTTTATATCACAAGACCCAAACCCAGAATTAATTCAAGGCTTTTTAGGTGACCGAGATACTCGTTGGGGTGATGATTTAGTCGGTTTTAAACTCGATACATATAATAACCGTCGTTTAAATTACGAGTTCTTCGTTAACCCTTACGGGGTACAACACGACAGTATCGCCAATGAAATGACCGGCGATTCAGATTCAGCTTGGGATGGTATTTGGGAGTCAGTTGGCAAAGTCACAGCCGATGGTTATCAAGTAGAAATGGCAATTCCGTATCATATTTTAAATTTCGATGATAATAACGATATTAAAACTTGGGCCATGGAGCTTATTCGTTTATACCCACGTGATTCTCGCTTGCGTATATCGCATATTGAGCTTGACCGTGACGACGCCTGCTGGTTGTGTCAAATTCCAGAAATTACTGGTTTTAAAGACGCTAAGGCTAGTAAAAACTTAATGTTAACGCCAACACTTGTTGCCAATAGAAATGAAAAACGCGACATTTTCAGTAGTAATGACGACTGGCAAAGTGATAACGATGTCGATGCTGGTATAGATTTTCGCTGGGGCATTAACGCCAACACCTTACTGAATGTTACTGTAAATCCTGATTTTTCTAACGTTGAATCAGACGCGGGGCAATTAAGTGTTAATAAAACATTTTCGCTGTTTTATGATGAAAAAAGACAATTTTTCGTGGAAAATTCAGAATACTTTTCCAGTAATTTTGACTTAGTTTACACCCGTAATATTGCTGATCCCGAATATGGTGCAAAACTCACTGGTACACAAGGTGATCATAGTTACGGTGCTTTCATTACTAATGACACCCAAACGAATATTATTATGCCAGGTAATACTGGTTCTCGGCTCATTTCATTATCAGAAGAAAGTGAATCAGGAGCGATAAAATACCGATATGACGTTAATGAAGATTTATCTTTCGGTGTAATAAGCACCCTGCGCCAAACAGATAATTACCATAACTATGTTTCAGGTATCGACTCTAAATTTCGTCTAGATGATTCAAACTCATTCCAAGTACAAGTGCTTTTTGCCGATACTCAAGATTCTGCAAGCATGACTGTTAGCGGTAACGAAGAAAAGTTTAGCGATCAAGCATTTAAACTTGAATATGAACATGACTCAGAATATTGGAATCTTGACGCAGAACACCAAAAAATCGGCAAACAGTTCCGAGCTGATTTAGGCTTTATGCCTCGTGCAGATTATCAAAAAAGCAAAGTTTCAGCTAAGCGAACCTTTTATGGAGAGCCTGAAAGTGCTTGGCAAGAAATGAAATTTGGTAGCCAATGGCAAATACTACACAATGAAGACGGCGAATTATTAGAACGCTCGCTACAAGGTAGTTTTAATATTGACGGCCCTATGCTTTCTATATTCGATATTGCCATCATCGCTGCGGATAAAATTGGCTTACGTCGTCACGAATTAGATTCAACCTTACCCATTGATACTAGTATTGACGGCAATACCAAACGCTTTCAAGAGAACCAAGCAATTATATACGGCTCTATTCAGCCAACCGCACAACTATCGACGGAGTTGGAGTTAACCATAGGTGATAAAATTGACTATGATAACGACAGGTTGGGTGATATTACCGTACTTTACGGCAACATTAGCTACAACGTTAACAAACACCTAGAGTTTGAGTTTTCACATACCTACAGTGACTTAGAAGCTCAAAACGCTAATGTTTATACTGAAAATCTAACTGAGTTACGTGTTTCATATCAATTTAATATCAACAGTTATCTTAAATTTAATGTCGTTTATACGGATATTGATTTTAACTTAGAAAATAATCCTGCTGCCCGTTCAGCAAAAGACAATAGATTGTCAACACAGCTAATTTATGCCTACAAACTTAATCCACAAACGGTATTTTACCTAGGTTATTCAGACAGCAGTTATCAAGATGATAGTTTAAAAAGTTTAGAGCGAAATCAACGTACCGTTTATAGCAAAATTAGCTATGCTTGGTTACCGTAATTGCCTATAGCAGGCAATAGAACCAATGTTTAGAAATGTTGAAGTAGTTAAGCAATTTGCTTAACTACTTACTGCAGAACTTTTTAAATGCTAGTGTTGATAACACGGTTTTAAATAGCGACTCGGGAAAATCATTTAATGCTCGCCTTTAAAGGATTATTGGTAAAAACAGTTTGGTTAATGACCATACTTGCTTCAACAAGTTCAAGCGCTAATAACCGTGACCTAATCATGTTTAGCTCGGATGCACCGCCACATATGATTGCCGCCACTAAAGGTGGCATCGATATCGACATTGTAAAAACTATCTTAAGAGAAATGGGACATAAGGTCACAGTAGAGTTTTCGCCATTAAAAAGAGCCATGGAGCAGGTAAAAAAGAAAGAAGCTGATGTTTTTCTACCTACCTTTTTTCAAGACGATGAAAACAACATTTTTATTTCCGATGCATTTATTCAATACCGGCCTATGATTTTTTCATTAAAAAAATCAGCTGTAGTGATAAATGATTTTGCAGATTTAAAGGGCTTATCGATTATTAGTTTTCAGGGCGCGACAGGTTACTTTGGTGAAGAGTTTAAGCAAGTTACAGAGCAAACAAGCTATACCGAGTTACATAATATGTCGAAGTTGCCTGAATTATTATTGATGGAGCGTTTCGACATTGTAGTATTAGATTATTATATTTTTTACTACTTTTTAAAAATGTACCAAGAGCAAAGCTCACTTGCCGGTAAAGAGTTATTTCCACTGATTGATAATTATTCTTCATTAATTAAACGACATGACATAATTCCACAAGTTAATGCTTATGTTGGCTTTAACGACGAACAATTAAGAAATCAATTTAATCTACAACTAGAGAAATTTATTGCCGATAACCGCCATAATAAAATTATCGAGAAATATATCGGCACAATTAGCAGTCGTATCTTCGCTTTAAACTCTATCTTTAAAAAAGTAAGTTAAGTTTTTTCAGGCGCTTTCTCACCGAGTTGCTTAGCCACTTGTGCTCGCGTTTCTTCGGTATCGTTAATCACAATTGTTGCTGATATTTTATCATGTATTGCTTGGCGGTTTGGATCCCAATAAATCTGTGCGAAACCTAATAATCCCGTGGCTATACCTGCACCATAACCGCCATATCGACCAAAGCTATCCCACACTGACAACGGCGTGCCATCAAGCTGAATAACCCGAATGCGAAACATCTTTTTGCCAGGTGTTTGACCATGCCAAATAGCGGTAAACATAGTAAAATAAAACGCTGCCCAACCAAAGCCAATCCCTAAGTCTTCGATTAGTCCTTTTAACCAAGCAAAACCTTTGTAAACGGGAGTATTGTCTGGTTTGCTCTCTTTTTCATCATTAGTACTAAGTAACGTATTATCTTCAATAGCATCTGTATTTATTGAATCTGGAACGCTATCTAACGCGTCACGACTTTTAATATCTGCCTTTGTCGTTTTCGCCACTTCTTCTAACGCAGCAATAAACATCACCGTTTGTGCTTGAGTAAGTTCTGTTTGCTCCGATGTCTTTTGCACTAAATATTCGATAAATTCTCGCGACTCTTCATCAGTCGGTGCTAGCTCTGCATAACCACTGACTAAATCAGTACTTAAATTCAGCCAACATGCCTCGCCAGAGCAATCACTTTGTGAAATGGCTAACGCTGATGCAATTGTTAGTGCTCCTTTGCTAATACCATTATCTTCGGTGCCACTGCTATCTAAAGGTTGATTTATTTCAGCCTGTTCAATATTTTTATTGAATTCATCAACTTTAGAAAACATCTCAGGCAAGGTATCCACAAGTACAACAAACACAACAAACGCGCCAATAACTCTTAACGCTGACTTCCGTAATCCAGGTTTTTTACCAAATTTCGCTGCTCGTTTACTGCTACCAAGGCGAAACAACGTAATAGCAACAAGTATCGCTAATAACTCACCTGGCGCGTCACTTAATATTGCGACTAAAAGTAAATCAATTAATAATGCTCCACCTCGTCGCCAAGGTAAAGCAAGTGAAATACCGAATAATGATTGTTCAATTTTAAACGCAAATGGCGTTAATATTTCTCGAGTTTCTTCAGGTGATAAGTTACGTGCTTTCGCCTTCATCTTGGCCAAAAAGGACATATTTTGCTGGCTAACCTGGCGGCTTTCATCATCAGTGCCATTGTTGAGTTCGTTAGTCATTACCATCCCTTCGCATATAAACAATCAACCAGTATTATAATAAAGCCAAAGATATCAATCATATGCTATTTATTCAATGGCTTTTACCCGCAAGATTTCTTGACATAATAATTTATCAACTATATTACTAAGACTAAACAACAAGGTATCTATTCCTTTTTTGCATATAAGATATCTAAATATCACTTCTTTTTCTGCTACAAAGCGTTAACCTAATTACAAAGTATTGACTAAACTCAATTAACTAGCGTTTTTTTAGTACAAAAAATAATTCATTATTCAGTGGGGTAATAACCACAACACTGAAACAACAGGATCGAAACATGTCGACAATATTCGAAGATAACTCTACCGCAATCGGCAACACGCCATTAGTTAAGCTAAACCGCATTATTGATGGTGAAAATGGTGCTAACATCTATGCAAAAATAGAAGCACGCAACCCTAGCTTCAGTGTTAAATGTCGTATTGGTGCCAATATGATTTGGGACGCTGAAAAGAAAGGTTTATTAGCACAAGGAAAATCAATTGTAGAGCCAACCAGTGGTAATACAGGTATTGCCCTAGCATTTGTTGCGGCTGCTCGTGGCTACGAAATCACCCTAACTATGCCTAATACCATGAGTTTAGAGCGTAGGAAATTATTAATTGCCTTGGGTGCTAAGTTGGTATTAACCGATGGTGCAAAAGGTATGGGTGGTGCTATTGCCAAGGCGCAAGAAATTAAAGACGCCGATCCAGATAATGTTGTGCTTTTAGGGCAATTCGACAACCCTGCTAACCCAGAAATTCACGAAAAAACCACTGGTCCTGAAATTTGGCAAGATACTAAAGGTAATGTTGATTTCTTCGTTGCTGGTGTAGGTACAGGTGGCACAATTACTGGCACAAGCCGTTATTTGAAGCGAGTTGCTGAGCATACAATTACTTCAGTAGCAGTTGAACCAACAGACTCCCCTGTTATTACCCAAGCAATGGCTGGTGAAGCATTAACACCGGGCCCTCATAAAATTCAAGGTATCGGTGCTGGCTTTATTCCAGGTAACCTAGACCTTGATATTGTCGATGTGGTTGAACAAGTATCGAATGATGATGCTATGGCAATGGCGCATCGCTTAATGAAAGAAGAAGGAATTCTTGCCGGTATTTCATCGGGTGCAGCGGTAGTTGCAGCTAAGCGCATTGCTGAAAAGCCGGAAAATGCTGGTAAGAATATCGTGGTAATATTACCAAGCTCTGCTGAGCGTTACTTATCAAGCGCGCTATTCTCTGAGTCATTTACTGATGAAGAGCTTGTGCAATAGTCGGTACTTAACAAAAATGGTTAGTTAATCGCTAACTATCAGTAGTGTAAAAATTTAAAGACGTGTTTCGTAAAGGAACACGTCTTTTCTTTTATGAAAATAATTAGGCTTCATTGTCGAAATTACGTTAGTATGAGGTTAATTTTTTACAAATCCTCATTACCTTATGAATTATATAAAATTTATCATTTTAACTTTCGTGATTGCTTTAACGGGTTGTGGTGAACCTGATAAAGATAAAATCAGTGACGTTGGTAACCCTGAAATTGTCGCCATTGAGTTCTTTAATGCGCTATATAACGAAAAGAACATTAAAAAAGCGGCCTCAGTGTGTAGTCCACAATTATCTCGTATTATTATGCATTACAAATCAACCAAAGCCGTTGCTCGCCATCTATTTAATATGTCGTATGACAAAGTTGAAATTAAGCCAGACGACAGCGGCGTTAAAGTGCGAGAACAATTTAAAGACAAAGCAGTGATCACAGTATTTTTTGATGGTCATTACAATGACGAACACTTAAAAGACGTTAAACGTTTATCATTAGTGCAAATAGACGATAAATGGGTAATTGATAAAATATTAAAAGACCCGTTTTAGTATGCCAGGCAAGGTGGGCTGTTAAGGCCCCTTTGCATTGCAGAAAACAAAAAAGGCGCTATTAAGCGCCTTTTTTAATGCTTAGATCTGCACATTAAAAGCCGATAGCTAGCCCTTCTCTTCGCGGATCAGCACCACCACGTAAGCCTTGTTTAGTGACTTCTATCGCTTGAATACCGCTATTTAAATCTCGTACAACAACTTTGTGCCCTTTAGCTTCCAATGCAGGTCTGATCGACACTAAACCCGTACCTTTTTCCAAGGTGGTGACTTTATTACGATTAGTGACTTTTGGTAAATTAATTGCAGCTTGTGGTTCAAGTTGCCAATCAAGTACCGCAATCATGGTTTGCGCAACATAATTAATAATGCGACTGCCGCCAGGCGAACCAACAACAAGTTTCAAAGAGCCATCTTGATTAAACGCCATCATTGGGGCCATAGAGCTACGTGGTCTTTTACCTGGCTCTAATCGGTTTGCTACCCATTGCCCATTTCTTTTTGGTGACAACGAAAAATCAGTCAGCTGATTATTTAAAATAAAGCCTTCAACCATTACCGCTGAGCCAAAGCCCATCTCTACGCTGGTGGTCATAGAAATAGCATTACCTGCTTGGTCAACAATCGAGATATGACTGGTTGATGGTAGTTCAAAGGCGTTATCATCCGCTTGTGCAAGTGCCCCTTTTGGTGAGCCAGCAATCGCAGCGCCCATATCTTTATCAGCATTAATAAGTTCACCTCGCGTTGCCATATAAGGTTGCGCAATTAAGCCGTTAGTTGGCACGTTAACAAAATTACCGTCAGCAATATAACGATCACGGTCAGCAAATGCTAAACGTGAACTTTGGGTAAACAAATGTGAAAATTGAGCATCAGCCATTGCTAACTTGGCAATATCAAACTTTTCAAGCTGCCCTAATATTTGAATAACAGCAATGCCACCAGAGCTAGGCGGCGCCATGCCACAAATTTTATATTGACGATACGGACCACATACAGCAGGCAACTCTTGTGCCTGATAGTTTTTCATATCTTCAAGGGTTAAACGCCCAGGCGCTATTTCAGAGTTTTGTACTGCGTCGACTATTTTTTTCGCTATCCACCCTTGATAAAACGCATTAACACCTTCTTTTGCTAAGCTACGATACACAGCCGCTAGCTTCGGATTCTTAAGTGTTTGTCCTGCTTTAATGGCATTACCATTGGGAAAGAAATAGTTCTTAATGTTAGTAAGTTTAGTGATACCAGGGTTAAACTCCATAGCAACAAGCTTTTCTAAGCGAGGCGAAACAATAAATCCCTGCTCTGCCAGCGTAATTGCATCGTTAAATAAGGCTTTCCAAGGTAGTTTTCCATATTTATCATGCGCCTTTTTCAGCCCCGCCAACACCCCTGGCACGCCAACCGAGTGGCCGCCAACGACTGCTTTTATCCACGGCATAGTGCGACCATTTTTATCTAAAAACATATCGGTTGTTGCTAACGCAGGTGCTGTTTCGCGACCATCAAATGTTGTTAAATTTTTTTCATTGTTGTCCCAATGCAACATAAAAGCGCCACCACCAATACCGGACGATTGAGGTTCAACTAATGTTAATACCAACTGCACAGCTATTGCTGCATCAACTGCACTACCACCTTGCTTTAAAATATTAAGGCCTGCTTTACTAGCATATGGGTTTGCTGCAGCAACCATGGCTTGATCAGCGTAAACTGTTTGTTTTACATTAATACCCGTCGCTGCTTCTGGCTCTCGGTCTTCACGTTTTTTATCTGGTACTGCAAATACCATCAAACTCGTCGATAGCAATAATATTGATAATAGCCCTTTTGTAGCTGAATTTGACATGGGTTCCCTTGGTTACATTGTTCAACAACCATACATTAGCACTTACTAATATACATTAACACTATAATTTTACTACTCAACTAATTTAACAAAATGTTATTGGCTAAATGATTGTTGAAAAAAGTTAAAGTCTTTAAAATTTTCTAACAACGGTTGATATTTAGCACTATTATTTTCTAAGCGAGCTAAAATATGACAGCAAGCTTCTAGTGAAGATAAAGCGTTGTTTTTCTTTGTTTTACGAATATTGTAAAGGCTTTCAATGCCACTTGGTAACGTTAAGTGATGTAGTTTATGTAAGCTAGGATTAAGCATAAACATGCGATAAGCCTTTTTCCAAGTACCATCGAGTATAACAATACACTTCACCATTGTTTTCACATCATATTCCGCAGATGTTTTGGGCTTTTCTAGCTCAAGAAAATTTACCTGTTGAGCGTTTTCACTTGGATACACTAACGCTATATTATCGCCATGTTGTTTGAATATCTCTGCGAGGCGTTGATGATCAGCAAAAGATTCACCAACAATCACTTCACATTGGGCTAACGACAATTGCAATAAACTCACCGAGCCTTTGCTTTGTTTTACTTCACTTGGATGTTGCAATACAACGACATGGATATTATTTTTTATTGGTGCTGCAAAAGCACAAATACACGCTTTTTCGGGGCGCTGGCATTGCTGACAAAATATTCTAGACATTAAAATTCTATATAAACAAAAAGTGTTGTTAGTTTACAAAACTTTAATAATGAGCTTAAGACATTTTTTACTTTCACCCACCAATAACGATTTTAACGGCTTTATAAAATGATTAATTAATATTTATTGCTAATGTACTAATACTCAACCTTATGTATTACTTGTATGCAACAATATTCATCAGCTAGCGCTTTCTTAAACAATCGCTAGCTGATAAAGTGCGGTCAATCATTAGCAGTCTTCCTAATAAAAATAAATTTACATGCTACAACTTAAATCATTACCCACTCAGCGCCAGCATTTTCTTGGTCCACTTATTGTTCTTGTTTTAGCATTTAGTGCTTTTATTTTCGACCAACAATATTCCGATTTATTTATCTATAACCGTGAGTTAATATCACAGCATGAGTTTTGGCGCCTAGTTTCTGGCCATTTCTTTCACACTAACGCTAATCATTTCATGCTTAATGCCGCCGCAGTGGCATTGTTATGGGCGTTACATGGCCAGTATTATAATCAGATAAATTATTGGCTAATATTTCTAGTTAGCGCACTTGTTTGTGGCTTAGGTATTCACTGGTTTTCTCTCGATATTAGTTTATATGTCGGTTTATCTGGGGTGTTACACGGCTTTTTTGTTTGGGGTGCATTAATGGATATCAAACACCAAGAAAAAACGGGTTACTTATTATTAATTGGTGTGTGCTTCAAAATAGTTCATGAGCAACTCTATGGCGCTAGTGCAGATGTTGAGGCACTTATCAACTCTAGCGTTGCTACCGACGCTCACATGTTTGGCGCTATCGGTGGCCTACTCGCATTTGTAATTTGCTGCACATTAACCAAAAACGCCAAAGATTAAATACTCTGTGGCTTAATCACTACCTTTTTGATAAGGATATAGTTTATCCAGCGCAACTGATAAACCATTATCTTGGATAATACGTACATGGCTTCGTTCAAGCTTTCGCGCATGTTTCACGCCACAAGAATGCGCTAATAAACCAATGCCATATTGGATATATTTATGATAGTTTGCAACACGCTCCGCTTTATCTGTAGGGTCTAACCCCTGCTGAAGTTTGGCATTGTGTGTGGTAATGCCCGTTGGACAAGTATCCTTGTTACATTGTAATGCTTGAATACACCCTAACGAAAACATAAAGCCCCTCGCAGAGTTTACTGCATCAGCCCCCACGGCTATCGCCCAAGCAACTTTCGAAGGTGTAATTAATTTGCCAGAACAAATAACACGAATGCGTTCTCTTAAACCGTGCTCAATCAATAAATTAACCACCAAAGGTAGGCTTTCTTTTAGCGGTAGTCCAACATAATCCATTAACGGTTGCGGCGCGGCGCCAGTGCCGCCATCAGCGCTATCAATGGTGATAAAGTCAGGAGCAAACTCCGCACCTTGCCTATTAATCTCTTCGAGTAGTGCTTTTAACCACAATGATTCACCTATAACCGCTTTAAAACCGACCGGTTTGCCGGTTACATTTCGTACCCGATTAACCATAGTCAAAATATCTTCTACTGATTTAATTTCAGGATGAGCATTTGGACTAATTGAATCTTGCCCTTGTTCAATACCACGTATTCCTGCAATTTCTGCAGTAACTTTTTTACCTGGAAGAATACCACCTTTACCGGGTTTGGCTCCTTGGCTCATTTTTATTTCAAACATCTTAATTTGCGGTTTCGACGCGACCTGGGTTAGCATTTTATCGCATAGTTGACCGTGCTCATCTCTAACGCCATATTTAGCGGTACCTATTTGATAAATAATATCAGCACCGCTAGCTAGGTGATGCTCACTTACTCCGCCTTCACCAGTATTCATCCAGCAGCCTGCTTTTGCTGCTCCATTTGATAAAGCTTTAACTGCAGGTGCCGATAAGGCACCAAAACTCATTGCTGAAATATTAAATATAGAGTTTGTGCTATACGGCACTTTGCAACCTTTACCAAATGTAATGGTACTTGGCGGCACTGCGTCTTCTTCTAATGTTGGAAACGCACAATTCATAAACATAATTGTGCCAGTAGGCTCTAAATTTCGAGTAGAGCCAAAGGCAATGGTTCTATCAACATTTTTCGCAGCACGATAGACCCAACTTCTTTCCGCACGGTTAAATGGTAGCTCTTCTCTGTCCATTGCAAAAAAGTATTGGCGAAAAAACTCACCTTGTTTTTCAAACAAATATCGAAAACGCCCGATTACCGGATAATTACGTCGAATGGCCTGCTTAGTTTGAGTTTTATCAACGATATACATGTAAATTATCGCTAATACGGTTAACCCCAGTAAAAAAATAAAAAGTGCAGAAACCGTTTCTAAGTAGCCAAGCATTCCAATAACATTATCCATTTTTACCCCAGTAATTATTTTTCTTATGTCAAAAAACTTAATAACAACATAAGCATGTTTATATCTGATTATTGTTAGATGACCTTATATATTGGCTATAATTTCATCATCGCACAAATAAAAATCAGCTTAATTGATTGAAAACGTCGTTATCAATACCTGTTGCAACTACATTAACGGTATGAATTTTTTAACTTTATGCGAGTACAGAATTGGAGACGATAGTTGAGTTTAAATGGGTTTGAAATATCAGTATGTTCTAACAAAGTGATAAAATCGCTTAGCTTAATTGTATTTTTCACTTTTATGTTATTCAGTATGTTTATCAAAGCTGAGGATAAGCCAAAGCCAATCATCTACTTAGTTACCGAGCATTTACCGCCCTATCAAATATTATCAGATAACAAATCATTATCCGGTTTTTCTGTTGATGTAATTACCCAAACACTAATACGCAGCGAGTATCCTTTTACACTGAAAAGTTACCCCTGGTTGCGTAGTTATAATTTGGCATTAAATAAAACCAATCATTATATTTTCTCCATTGCGCGCCTGGCAACAAGAGAAAAACTATTTAAATGGGTTGGGCCATTATCTGAAGTCAACAATGCTGTGATTTGGGGGCTTGAAGCTGATGATATTGTTATCAACACCTTAAATGATGCTAAAGCTTACATGATTGCGGTTAACCGAAATGATATTACTCACACTGGATTGACCGAACGAGGCTTCATCGACGATAAACATTTATATGTCTTAAATGATGTCAAATCATTAGTAAAACTACTCATGAGCCGCCCTGAAATTGATTTGATCGTAGCTGACGATATAACAATAACTTATCGAGCAAAAATTGCTGGTGTGCCTATGAAAAAGCTTAAACGTGTATTTGAAATCAAAGATTTACCATTAAACTTTTTCTGTGCTTGCAGCAACCATACCGACGACTCCATTATCGCTGATTTAACAGAAAGTTTAGAAAGTCTTTATCTAGATGGTACATATCAAGATATTTGGCATAAAAGGCAAGATAAATTAAATAGTCCAAGTAAAAAATGAACCATAACCAGCTTATAAGGCAAAAGTATAAACCTTCATGCTATTTTAAACTCTTTACTTTGTAATATAAGTTTGATGATACTATGGGTATAAGGGTTTAGAGTACTGGGTTATATAAGGAGTATATAAATTGCGACAAAGTAACATCACTAACTTTTCTGTTGTCAGCTATTTCTCTAGTGGAATGAAAAACATCGCAACATCTACCCTAATGAGTGCGGCGTTACTTACAATGCCACTAAAAACATTGGCAAGTGATACAGTTAACAGCCCAGTTATTCATATCGTCACAGAACACCTCCCGCCATATCAAATTGTCAAAGAGAATACCCCTATTGTTGGCTTTGCAGTAGATATAATAAAACAGACAATGGCGCGAAGCCATTACGCTTATTCACTAAAAAGTTACCCATGGGTACGTTCCTATAAATTGGCACAAATGAAAGCCAACCACTGTATTTTCTCTATTGCTCGCTTAAAATCTAGAGAAAATCTTTTTAAATGGGTAGGCCCTATTTCTCAAATCAATAACACTGCGATATGGGCACAACATGGAAAAGAAGTAACTGTCAATAACCTTGAAGATGCCAAAAATTATACAATTGCGGTTAATCGTGATGATATCGGTCATACTGGCTTAGTTGAACGAGGCTTTCTCGAAAATAAACATTTATATGTATTAGATGATGCAAAGTCTCTAGTGAATGTACTATTAACACGACCTGAAATCGACTTAATTGTTGCTGACGATACTACCATTAGCTTTCGTGCAGAATTAGTAGGTGCAAATATTAATGACTTACAGCGGGTGTTTGAGATCACGGACTTACCATTAAACTTTTATTTCGCTTGTAGCAAAAATACTGCTGATGAAACCGTTACTCATTTAGCAAAGCAATTACAAAGCATTCATCAAG
Organism: Colwellia meonggei; assembly: GCF_057537295.1. Classification (NCBI taxonomy): domain Bacteria; kingdom Pseudomonadati; phylum Pseudomonadota; class Gammaproteobacteria; order Alteromonadales; family Colwelliaceae; genus Colwellia; species Colwellia meonggei. The sequence goes on along the minus strand of NZ_BAAJLZ010000012.1, from coordinate 32,012 downwards.
ACGGTACATACGAAACCATATGGAAAAAATGGCGGGATAAATTAATTAGCGCAAAATAATAATGCTCGTTTCTATCTAAACTGTAGCTAGTACAGTACTTCGAAATGTAAGTGTATTAATACATCTAAAGACTGCAGGCCTGAGAGAGGTCTGTACATATTTGCATCTTTGCATCTTTGCATCTTTGCATCTTTGCAACCACCATATACCCTACATCCTGTACATACACGCTCTTTCACTTCCATGTGATCGCGACATACCGTACATCCTGTACATAAAAGGCCTCTATTGAGGCCTTTTTAATGTCATGAGCTATAAGTAAGTTATAGCGTACTTTCAAACAACTTATAAATACGACGATATTCATTCAACCAAGAGCTTGGTTGCACAAATCCATGCGGCTCTACTGGGTAAATTGCGGTTTCAAAGTCTTGCTTTTCCAACTCAATTAAACGCTGAACTAAACGTACGGTATCTTGGAAGAAAACATTATCATCAACCATTGGCGCATTAATTAACAATGGTTTTTCTAAACCTTCAGCAAAGTAAATTGGCGAGCTACGCTCATAAGCAATAGCATCATCACCCGGCATGTTTAAAATATTAGAGGTATAGCCATGATTATAATATGCCCAATCAGAGACTAAGCGTAATGCCGAGCCAGATTGAAATAAATCAGGGTCAGTAAACATTGACATTAATGTTAAGAAACCACCATATGAGCCACCATAAGTACCGACACGTTTGGCATCTACATTTGCATTTTCTACTAACCACTCTACGCCATCGCGCATATCTTGAACTTCAGGTTTACCCATATGGCGATAAATTGCTGTACGCCAATCACGGCCGTAACCTTTCGATGCACGGTAATCCATATCTATAACCACATAACCTTGCTGTACTAACATGCTATGGAACATGTACTCACGAAAGTATCCTGACCAACCTAAATGTGAGTTTTGCAAGTAACCAGCACCATGACTGAACATAACCGCTTTATTTTTAGCTGTGGTTTGGTCATAGCCTTTTGGCAAGTAAACTTTTGAATATACTGGCTGTTCTTGGTGCGATGACTCAATAGCAACCACATTTGGCGCTGCCCAAGGCATAGCAAGAAATTCTTCAGATACTGTGTGCGTTAAACGAATAGCGTCGGTGTTATTGGCAATATCTTTAACGTATAGCTCAGGAGGCATAGTGATTTCAGAATGTTCAACCAATAATTTTGACTCATCAGGACTTAAGGCATAGTCATTCATGCCACCTAAATCAGTTAACGCCGTCATTTTCGCAGAACTTACATCAACTTTGTAAATCTCGTAAATGCCAGGATGTTTTTTATTAGCTTTAAAGTAAATACTTTGCTCATCAGCAGAAAGTGTTAAATCATTAACTTCATAACTGCCCGACGTTAATGCCATTGCTTTACCATTTACCGGCTTAACGTATAAGTGCGCATAACCACTTTCTTCAGAAAGGTAATACAAGCTGTCGCTATTATCTAACCAGCCCATTTCATTAAAAGTGTAGTTAACCCAAGCATCATCATGTAAACGGTGCTGAGAAACTAATTGTTTTTCTGCAAAATCAACAGTAGATATCCAACGATCTTTGTTATCCCAAGCTTCTAGCATTATGGCTACTTGAGCACCATTTTCTTGCCACTGAATTGGGTCCCAAGCTTGCATAACATGAATATTACGCGGCGACTTTTCAGACTTATACTCTTTACCTTCACGTGCGTAGTTTTCTTCACGTACGGCGGCTAAAACATCTTCATCAAACCCCGGTAAACTATCGTAACTTAATAGCGTTTTTGTACCTTGGCTTAAATCTAAAATATACAACTGTTCAGCATATTGACGATTCTCAGCAACGCGTGCACGTACTTTTTCAGCTTTAATATGGCCATCACTGGCAATATAGTTAGGCATAATATCACTGTCTTTACGTGATGGTTTCGCCGGAGCAATGCTAACAATCATTTTGTCACCAGCTGGTGATAAACTCGCATGAGCTACACCGTTACCTTTGCCAAAATAAAAATTGGTTTGAGTTACTGTGCTATTTTTAACACGTAATTGACGCTTTTGTTCTTCACGTAATTCTTTATTACGTTGTTGAAGAGCTACGTATTCAATTAGCTCATTTTGCTCATTACCAATGTAGCTAGTACTGGCTTTTTTGGCTTTTTCGCCACCAGTCATCTTTAAATTGGCTAATTCTATGAGTTTTTGACTACTCAAGTCTTGAGCATAAAAAATATTACCAACGCGGTAAGCAACATTGCCATTAGTTAAAAACATCACCGATGATTCAACTGCCGAAGTATAGGTTAGTTGCTGAACTTTTTGTGTCGCTAGTTCTTTAACAAAAACATTGCCTTCAAAAGTATATGCTTCATGCGTGCCGGCACTATTTAATACCGCGTTGCTATCAGCAACCACATGCATTTGTGCAAGTTTAACCAAGTCACCATTACCTTGTGTCGCCAAGTTTTTTTGCAATAAATCACGTAACGGATTGCCAACTCTCTTTTGCTTATAAAAAATGGTTTCGCTGTCATCCCCCCAATACCAAGACTCAGGCGAACGACCTAGCCAATCAGGATCAGACATAATTTTTTCTAAAGTGATGGTCGTTTTGCTTGCTTGACCGGCAGCAGCATTAGCAACAACGTTACTAGCAACTAGCGTATTATTTTCTAATGCAACTTTTTTTTGTTCCGTTGAAGCACACGCCACTAAAGAAAAACTAATAGCAGCGGCAATTAATTGTATTTTCATAAGATATTTACTTATTTTAAGTTGGGTAATAGGTTTATTTATCTAAACCGTTGAATAAGTGTTAATAAATCATTAACAGAGTTAATTTTTATAATTCATATTTCTGGCGCCTAGTTATACTAAGCTATGAGTTAATTTTCAACGTATGTGCAGTGCAACAAGACCAATAACTGCTTTTATAAGATGAAATTTCATTTTGTAAACAAAGTAATCGTTTTATTTTTCAAAGCAAATGATGTCGAAGTTGGGCTTAGTGATAAATTTTGCTATAATCGCGCGCCGCACAAATGTGACATTTATCATTTAAATAATTATATGGTAAAGGCACACCTGCAATGTATGTAGGTATATGTGCGCGATATCACAAGTCAATTTAAATTTAGGTATGGTATGAATTTAGCGTCAACACAAAAAGTAACTCCAAAACTATTCGATTACCCCAAATATTGGGCAGAATGTTACGGAACCGCGCCTTTTCTACCTATGTCTAGAAAAGAAATGGACCAGCTCGGTTGGGATAGTTGTGACATTATTCTGGTGACTGGTGACGCTTATGTCGATCATCCTAGCTTTGGTATGGCTGTTATAGGCCGAATGCTAGAGTCACAAGGTTTTCGTGTTGGCATTATTGCGCAGCCTGATTGGAAAACTAAAGACGCCTTTATGCAATTAGGTAAGCCTAATTTATTTTTTGGTGTTACCGCCGGCAATATGGACTCAATGATCAACCGATATACCGCCGAGCGTCGTATGCGCCATGACGATGCCTACACACCAAATGATGAAGGTGGTAAACGTCCTGACCGCGCTGTAACCGCCTATACACAAAAATGTAAAGAAGCTTACAAAGGCGTACCTATTGTAATTGGCGGTATTGAAGCCAGTTTACGCCGAATTGCACATTATGATTATTGGTCAGATAAAGTGCGTCAGTCAGTATTATTCGACTCAAAAGCTGATTTACTCATTTATGGTAATGCTGAGCGCCCGTTAATTGAAATTGCACATCGTATTGCCAATGGTGAAGATGTTAAAACCATTACCGACGTACGTGGTAGCGCATTTTTAACCAATCAAGCATTACCCGGTTGGAAAGGTATTGATTCACGTAGTATCGACAAGCCCGGAAAAATAGACCCAATACACAGCCCATATCAGGATATGACATCCCCTGATTGTGCTACTACATCAGCCGAACAAGCAGTAAATGCCGCACAAGAGTCATTAGCAAAAGATGTAACTAAAACCGCCCAACCTATTCAGTTAAGTGAATTTCGCGCTGCTGCACATAAAAATAAATCATGGTCAGAAAAGAAAAAGCCATGGGAAACTACATACATTAACTTACCAACTTTTGAACAAGTTAAAGATAACAAAGTGCTATATGCCCACGCTTCACGTATTTTTCATCAAGAAGTTAATCCAACGTCAGCAAAGCCTTTAGTACAAAAACACGGTAATCGACTTATTTGGTTAAACCCACCCGCTAAGCCATTATCCGAAGATGAAATGGATGGTGTCTTTGGTTTGCCATATCAGCGCGTACCTCATCCTGCATATGGCAAAGCAAAAATCCCTGCTTATGACATGATCAAAACCTCTATCAATATTATGCGCGGTTGTTTTGGCGGTTGTACTTTCTGTTCGATAACAGAGCACGAAGGCCGTATTATTCAAAGTCGCAGTGAAGATTCAATTATCGCAGAAATTGAAGATATTAAGGAAAAAGTGCCTGGTTTTACCGGCGTTATTTCTGACTTAGGCGGCCCAACCGCCAATATGTACAAACTCAATTGTAAAAGTGAAAAAGCCGAAGCAACGTGTCGTAAGCCGTCATGTGTTTGGCCAACCATTTGTGGTCATTTAGACACCGACCATACGCCAACTATCAATTTATATCGTCGTGCACGTAAAATTAAAGGTATTAAGAAAATACTCATTGCATCTGGCGTAAGATACGATTTAGCAATTCAAGATCCCGAGTATGTTAAAGAATTAGCAAGTCATCATGTAGGTGGTTATTTAAAAATAGCACCAGAGCATACCGAAGAAGGCCCATTAAACAAAATGATGAAGCCTGGTATGGGCAGTTACGACAAGTTTAAAGAAATGTTTGATCATTACTCAAAACTTGCCGGTAAAAAGCAATATTTGATCCCCTACTTTATATCGGCTCACCCGGGTACAACCGACAGCGATATGATTAACCTTGCACTATGGTTAAAAGAGCACGATTTTAAACTTGATCAAGTACAAAACTTTTATCCATCGCCTTTAGCCAATGCAACCACGCTTTATCATACAGAGTTGGATTCACTGCGAAACATCAAAAAAGACAGTGCTTCTGTACCAGTACCTAAAGGTACTATTCAACGTCGTTTGCATAAGGCTATATTGCGTTATCACGATCCAGCGAACTGGCCAATTATTCGTGAAGCGATTACTAAAATGGGCCTAGCAAGAAAGTTAATAGGCAGTAAGCCTGGTTGTTTGGTACCGCATGAAACCCGTGGTGAACTAAATCAACAACATTATAAAAATAATGGTAAAGGTAAAAATAACGCCCAAGGCAATAAAACCTCTCCGGGGCAAGTGAAACGCTATGGGAAAAAGCCGGTAGCAGGTAAACGCACTAAGCCAGGCGAAAAAGCCAAACAAGGCTTAACACGTTTTTCTGACAACCAATTTAATGATAGAAAACCGAAAAGCCCGACTAAGAAAAAGCGTGGTAACAATCAGCGTTAACGGTAATCAGACATTGATAAAATGTAAAAAAGCCTAGTATTCTCGCTAGGCTTTTTCGTCTTTATCATTCTCCGCTCGTCTTAACCTTAATCAGCCTAAAAATACCTAACCCAAAGTAGGTGTTTACAATATTCATGATTAAGGAGTATCAAATGTCAGAACCCGATAAAACAACAGGCTTTGTACCTAGGCGTGAATTTCTAAAAACCGGCGCTTCTTTACTGACGGCCATAGCAGTTCCATCAGTTTTAGCCGAAAGCATAAAAATACCTCAGTCAATGTTAATACCAGGCGAGTTTGATAGCCCTTATGGCTCACCATCGACATTTGAGAAAGACATAACACGAGTCATTCCTCCACACGGCAATGCAGCATTTACGCCTATCGCTAACCAGCGCGGTATAATCACTGCGCCGGGCTTACATTTTGGTGCGCATCATTCGGGTATTCCACAAATTAATCCTCAGCAACATGAGCTTTATATTCATGGACTAACAGAAAGAGCATTACGCTTTAACCTTAACGACTTAGAGCGCTATCCTTTACAAGGTGGCATCATGTTTTTGGAGTGTAGCGGTAATACTTGGTCGCAAGCATTGAGTGATAAGGCAGCGAATAAATCAGCGCAAGATTTATATGGATTAGTGTCAGGCTCAGAATGGTTAGGCGTTCCCGTAAAACTATTACTAGAAGAAGCGGGCATTAAACCCGAAGGAAAATGGGTAATAGCTGAAGGCAGTGACGCTGGCACCCACGCGAGAAGCATTCCATTAGAAAAGCTGATGGACGACGCTATTATTGCCCTTTATCAAAATGGAGAACGGTTAAGACCAGCCCAAGGTTATCCTATGCGACTATTTTTACCGGGTTGGGAAGGTAATATGAATGTAAAATGGCTCAGGCGTTTAGAAGTTGTCGACCAACCCGCCTATACCAAAGATGAATCACGTGCTTACACTGAAACTCTGCCCGATGGCACTATTGAACAATTTAGCTTTTATATGGATGTTAAATCTGTAATCACCCACCCTTCTGGTCAACAAAAACTACAGGAACGTGGCTTTTATGAAATTTCAGGCTTAGCCTGGTCGGGGAAAGGAAAAATTACCAAAGTTGAAGTTTCTGATAACGGCGGTATCACTTGGCTTAATGCTGAACTTCACCCCCCCATTCTCAGTAAATCATTAACTAAATTTAGTTTGCCTTGGCATTGGCGAGGGAAAGCAGCAAAACTACAAAGCCGTGCCACTGACGAATTTGGCAATGTGCAACCTACACATACTGCTTGGAAAGCACAATACTTTGCTGGCTCTTATAACCACTACAACGCTATTCAAAGTTGGGCAATATCTGAAAAAGGAGACGTAAGCAATGTCTTTTAATCACTCGTTAATAACGTTAACCAGCTTGTTGATATTATTATCAACTAATGCCAACGCCAATAATATAGGTAACAAAGCAAGTTTAACAAACACTAGTGCTGAACATAAAAAAAGCCCTGACCTAGGAAAACCTTTAACAAACGAGCAAGTTGATAGCATCAGCATTACTGTATTACCAAATGGAGTCGGCCTGTCAAAAGGAACGGGAAATGCAATTCAAGGAAAAATACTTTATCAAGCAAAATGCTTAGCTTGTCACGGACAGCAAGGGAGTGGCGGAACTGCTCCTAAGCTCACAGGAGGGAAAAACCAAGCGCCTTTTTGGTCAACTGGGGCTTCTTGGCCCTATGCTACCTCGATATTTGACTATATTCGCCGGGCCATGCCACCAAGCAATGTTAAATCATTATCAGCAGACGAAGTATATGCCTTAACAGCATATATATTAGCGATGAACAATATAATTGATGACAAAAAAGAGCTTAGCCACAACAACTTAGCAGAAATAAAAATGCCCTCACAAGCTTATATGTCAAGCAAGTGGCAAACGGAAGAAAAGGCAATACTTAAAAGTAATGGGGCCACACAGTAACGAGGTGAAACTTAGTGACCATACTAGGTTTTTCTAAAGCTTATAAATATTAATGATACCAACATAGGTATTACGGGGGCAATCCGCACTGCTACTTATGAGGCCACTTTATAGTGGCCTTTTTTATGTTACTAAAAGAAATTTTTATATCGTCGCTATAAACTGTATAATCGCGCGCATTATTTTGACTTCGAGTTAGCACTTCATTAGCTCGTTAAATTATTCGCTACGGAACTTATATGTTAGCTGCAAACAATATTACCCAACAATTCGGCGCTAAGCCGTTATTTGAAAACATTTCACAAAAATTTGGTGGTGGTAACCGCTACGGTTTAATCGGTGCCAACGGTTGTGGTAAGTCTACCTTTATGAAAATTTTAGGTGGCGATTTAGAGCAAACATCTGGCAACGTTAACTTAGATCCTAACGAACGAATCGGTAAGCTTCGTCAAGACCAGTTTGGTTTTGAAGAATATTCTGTTGTCGATACCGTCATTATGGGTCACACCGAGTTATGGGCAGTAAAAGAAGAACGTGACCGTATTTACGCATTACCTGAAATGAGTGAAGAAGAAGGGATGCGCGTTGGTGATTTAGAGTCTGAATACGCTGAAATGGACGGATACAGTGCAGAAAGCCGTGCTGGCGAATTATTAATGGGTGTTGGTATTCCGGTTGAACAACACTATGGATTAATGAGCGAAGTAGCGCCAGGTTGGAAATTACGTGTGTTACTAGCACAAGCACTATTTTCAGATCCGGATATTTTATTACTCGATGAGCCAACCAACAACTTGGACATTCACACCATTCAGTGGTTAGAAGAAACCTTGAACGAGCGTGACTCAACCATGATCATCATCTCGCATGACCGTCACTTCTTAAACAGTGTTTGTACTCATATGGCCGATTTAGATTACGGTGAACTTCGTGTATTCCCAGGTAATTATGACGAATACATGTTGGCTTCTACGCAAGCACGTGCCCAGTTAATGGCTGACAACGCCAAGAAAAAAGCACAAATTGGTGAGTTACAAGCCTTCGTTGCCCGTTTCTCTGCTAACGCATCAAAAGCGAAACAAGCCACTTCTCGTGCTAAGCAAATTGATAAAATTCAATTAGCGGAAGTAAAAGCGTCAAGCCGCGTAAACCCATTTATTCGTTTTGAGCAAGACAAGAAATTATTCCGTAACGCCCTTGTGTTAGAAAACATGAACAAAAGCTTCGATGATAATCATGTTTTGCACAACATGGACTTAATGGTAGAAGTAGGTGAACGTATCGCGGTTATCGGTGAAAATGGTATCGGTAAAACTACCTTCTTACGCACTATTATGGGTGAATGCGAATACAAACCAACGTCAGGCTTATATACTTGGTCAGAAAACGTCAACATTGGTTACTATGCACAAGACCACGCACACGAATTTGAAAACGACATGACCTTATTCGAGTGGATGAGCCAATGGCGTCAACCAACTGATGACGAACAAGCGGTTCGTGGTTACTTAGGCCGTTTATTATTTTCAGCTGACGATATTAACAAGTCTGTAAAAGTATTATCGGGTGGTGAACAAGGTCGTATGTTGTTCGGTAAAATCATGATGCAAAAACCAAATATTCTTGTTATGGATGAGCCGACTAACCACATGGATATGGAGTCTATTGAGTCGTTAAACATGGCGATGGAGAAGTTTGAAGGCACTATTTTATTCGTCAGTCATGACCGTGAATTTGTCTCAAGTTTAGCAACGCGCATTGTTGAATTAAAAGATAGCGGCTATAACGATTTTGCCGGTACTTATGACGAGTACCTTGCCTCTCAAGAATAAACTACACTAGCGACACCGTATAAGGTATTACTGTAATAACTTTCACCAAAGTAGAGCAGTAGTACCTTGCAACATCTACCTCACCCGTTAAGGATAAATCGTGCTTAGTTATCGTCACGCATTTCACGCCGGCAACTTTGCCGATGTATTAAAACACTCTGTATTGACCTTAGTACTAGAATATATGACCCGTAAAGATAAGGGCTTTTATTACATTGATAGCCATTCTGGCGCAGGCATGTATCAACTTGAAGATGAATATGCGCAAAAAACCGGAGAATATAAAGACGGTATTGCTAAGCTAATCAATAATAATGATATTCCTGAAGCATTACAGCCTTATATCGACTTAGTCAGTGATATCAACCAAGGCGAAGAATTGTCACTCTACCCCGGCTCACCTGGTATTGCCCGACAATTTACCCGCCGCCAAGACAGTGCTCATTTATTTGAATTACACCCAACTGATATAGAGCATTTAAAAGCGTATAGCCAACGCTGGAATAAATCTCACGTTAAACAATCTGACGGTTATCAAGGAGTACTAGGTTTAGTACCACCACCCAGTCGACGTGGCGTGGTGTTGATAGATCCACCATACGAGTTAAAAGAAGATTACTTAAAAGCGGTGCGTACCATAGTTAACGCTTATAAGAAGTTCGCAACAGGTACTTATATTTTATGGTACCCAGTGGTAAAGCGTGAACTTGTAGAACAAATGCAAGATGCTTTTACTAAAAGCGATGTGCGAAACTTAGTGCAAGTTGAATATTGCCAAAGTGCAGATACTCAAGAATATGGCATGACAGGCACTGGGTTGTTTATTGTTAACCCGCCATGGCAGTTAGGCAAGCAATTAGAAGAGATATTGCCTTACATTACTGCAAAACTCGGTAACAACGAAACTACCTTTAGTTTAAAGCAGTTAATTGCAGAATAAGTTCATAAAACGACACAGTACCTAGTCAACCGAATAGGTACTGTAGTAAGTCATTATTTTAAATAAACTTAACCGTTCAACTATTTACCATTCATCTCTAACAACTCACTTTAATTTGTCAGTTAAAAGCCTGATAAAAAACAAAACCACGCCAGCCAAAACGGCTTTTCAATCTAGTCAAAACTTCCTCTATAACTGACTACCGATTACGCGATCTATTTTATTCAATCATTAAAACACCATCGTTCTAGTTAATCTAGCGCAGATATAAATCAATATATCAAAGAGTTAAATGCATTTTTATTAATATAAAGCTTCCGACACAATCGATAACAGCCAATTTAACTTCATCATTATGAATTTGTTTTAGCCTTCATTGTGCACGCTACGTTTGCCCCTATTTTAAAATGTAGTTGTTTAAATTATTGACAAGAGACTATCGGTCACTTATCATTATCATTAAGAGACCATCGGACACTTAAGTATGAATTGGCAACGAGCACGAACAGACGAAAAGAAAAATGAGCGTAAAGTCGCCATTTACCAAGCTGCACTGACATTATTTATAAAAAATGGTTACGACAAGGTTAGTTTTAACGGTATTGCAGCGGAAGCAGGTTTCACTAAATCCAATATGTATCGCTATTTCAGCTCAAAAGACGATATTTTTTTAAATGTTTTTGCTGACTTATTTGAAAAGTGGGTTGATGACTTTGCAAAGCAATTACAAGATTTACCACAAAACGTTGCAGCAGTTGATTTTGCTGACGCTTGGGTAAATACACTGTTAGCTCAGCCCAAGTTTCTCGATTTGATGCCGTTGCTATTTATTTCATTGGAAAGAAACAGTTCATTTGAACAGTTGCTTGAATTTAAACGCTTATCAATGAACTTACTATTTCAACTCACTGTTGATATCAGCAGAATTTATCCTGATATTGTCGGCGAAAATGCATTTAGGTTATTAACCTTAAGTTATGCAGCAACTGCGAACTATTGGGCTGCAAATACCCAAAGTGAGGCACTGAAAAACATTTATCAACTAGAAGAATTTCAAGCGTTAAAACCCAATTTTGAAAAAGATTTAACGACTGCCATAGAAATCATCATTCGTGGCTTACAAGCGACTCATTAATTACATTAGGAATAAACAATGTCTCATCACAGCGAAAATACCATCAAAGTTAACGTGCCATCTGAAAAGGTTTGGCAAATATTAGAAGACTTTAGTAGCGTAGAAAAATTTGCAATCACAATCAAATCATCACCAATAATCAGTGATATAAATTCAGGTTTAGGTGCTAAAAGGTTATGTACTTTTAATGATGGTTCTAGCCTAGTTGAAGAGATCATCGAATACTATCCAGGTAAAGGCTATAAAATGGTATTGTCCGAATTTTCATTACCATTAAAAGAAATGTATGCCACTATGAAAGTAACAGCCATTGATGAGAATAGCTGTGAGATTTATATGTCAGCTGATTTTGTGGTTAAAGCCGGTCCATTAGGTTGGCTATTGGGGCAATTTATCATGAAACCTTTCATGAAGTCTGTATTTAAAAAGCTCATGACTGGTTTGGCATATCATAGTGATACTGGGGAAAATATTGGTGAAAAGTTACCGAAAAATAACAATTTAACGAAAATACTTAGCGCCTAAAATACGAGATAAAACTTTTTTATAGCACTGACTTAACTTGCGCTAAAAAACTTCGAGAAACAGGTACAAGTTGTTGGTTAACAAGTTTAAGCAGCAACTTTCGCCCATCTTTTTCTTCCGCCACTATTGCTTCTTTTGCAACCCACCACGATCTATGTGTTTGCACGCCCGGATATTCTTCTAAACATGCCAAAGCATCTTTAAAACGCATGAGTAATAAATGATGCCCTTTATCGGTATGAACCTTCAAATAGTGGTCATCCATTTCTAAACACAATAGCTGACCACGTTTATCTATCGGCAGCTTTGCCATAAAGTCGTTAAATTTTTTATTCGAGCGTTCTTCGCTACTTTGTTCTTGCTTTACTAGCTGCTTTTCTTGTTGTAATAATTGCTGCTTTTGTAGCTGAAAATGATTTTTTAAAGTATGAATAAATGAAATTAGCCCACCCATGATAAAAGTTCTCAACATCATTTGCGGTACCAAAGACAAGTAAGGTGCTGGAATATCAAAGAACAGAATAACGACAAACGGTACAACAAAACTCATAATAATACTGGCAATTGCCGCTAAAAATGCAATGCGAAACCAGTATTTTGAGAACACACCTGCTGCTCGCCTTTGTAAGTATTCGTTACCAAAATAGATAAGTGGTGAATAAATAAAATAGCCACTAAAGCAAAGTACCAACCAAAAAAACCATCCGGGTAACATACCTACTTGGTCCATGCCAAATGGCGTTAACAATGCCAAAACACTTGCAATGGCAACAATTAGTACAGAATCATTTTTAATTTTATTGCGGTCCCATTTTATAGTTTTATCTTTATTTTCAATGGTTAATTCACGATTCGTCAACGGTACATCGGCCTTTTTGGTTATTTTTACGAAGAATTTGTGCTACTTCACGAACTGTTAATTTTCTTTTTAATTTTGCCATTTTATCCTCTTTCCTCATCGAAGCAATGGTAACTACTTATATAAACCGCAATAAAATAATAGAAAGGAAAATAAAATGAATTCAATAACAACAACCGTTTGTGCTATCGCAATGTTATTTACTACGCCATTTATATCAGCAAAAACTCTGGAGTTTAAAATTGACGGAGTTAAATCTAGCAAAGGAAAAATATACGTACAACTGTTTAAAGGGTCTGAGAACTATCAAAATAACAAAGCCTACCTTTCTAGTATTACCAACGCTAAGCAAGGGCAAGTAACGATAACGTTCAACGACCTAGACTTAGATAACTTAGATGAAAATACCTTAAACGACTATGGTATTCGTTACTATCACGACGAAAATGACAACGCCAGCATGGAAACTAATTTATTTGGTATGCCGCTTGAAGGTTATGGTTACTCAAATAATGCCAAAGCAAACTATGGTCCTGTTGATTATTCACAAATAAAATTTCATATAACTAATGAAACCCAAGTGAACACTTCTACTATTGTTTATTAGGACTAATGATATGCAACGTCGTCAATTATTAAAAAATCTTGTTGGTATAGCTGGCATAGGCGCTAGTAACTTAGTAATGAGTAATCCTATCGCTGCGCTGGCCCATGCCAACAAAAATGCAAAAAGTAAAACGGATTTACTGATCAATGCTAAGCAAGCTTTTAACTGTGCGTTAAAAACTAGCCCGACATTGCTCGGTTTAAAGAACACTGTAGGCAACTTTCCTAAACAGCAGCTGATGATTGAGGGAGAGCTACCTAAAAATATTAGTGGCGTACTTTACCGTAATGGCCCAGCAAAATTTGAGCGAAATGAACAACGTTACCTACATCAGTTTGAAGGTGACGGTATGGTCAATAGTTTTACATTTTCAGACGGTAATATTTATCATCAAGGTAAGTTTGTAGAAACAACAAAATTTATTAAAGAGCAAAACAGCGGTAAGTTTTTATATTCAGGCCCTCAGAGCCAGCTAGAAAATAGCCAAAGTGTGTCACATGCTGACGCCGTGAACACTGCCAACATAAATGTTATTCCGGTTAATGATGAAGTATGGGCATTGTGGGAGTCTGGCTCAGCGACTGCGTTAGATGCTAAAACGCTCGCGACTAAACGCCGCGTCAATTTGGGTGAGAAAAGCCAGTACGGTAACAAACTTAAAGGATTAGCATTTTCAGCACACCCGAAAATAGAAGCCAACGGTGATATTTGGAATTTTGGTTTGAGCCTGTCAGGTCATATTGCTTTATATCAGCTATCCGCAAAGGGGCAAGTTAAAAATGTCGGTATGATCAACGCTCGTTATCAGGGAAAAATGCTGCATGACTTTCTGATCACGCACAAACATATTTTACTTATATTGCCATCGTTAACATCTAAACCGTCAAACGACCCTAGCGCTACAGGTCTTTTTAATAGCATCCAATACGACAAAGGTTTAGCTATGCAAGTATTAGTTATCGACAAGCAATCCTTAACGCTGAAAAAGCAATTTGAACTAGATGCAGGGTTTGCCTTTCACTTTGGTAATGCTTGGGAGGAAAACGACGGCACCATACATTTTGACGCCAGCATCAATGATAATTTCAATATTATGAATGAACTATCTGAATTAATGTCAGGTAAATTACGTAGCCTAGACAACTCACCCAACACAGTATTATTTACATTACATCCAAACGGCGCAGCATCTAAATCTGTAATTGCAGGAGACAGTGAATTTCCTCGCGTATATGACCATGTTGTAGGGCAGCGTTACAGCAAGCTATATACCCTTTCGCATACTGAAAGTAATTACTGGCGCGATACCGTTTGCTGCCTAAATACCGATAACGGCAACAAAGATAAATTTGTTTATGGCGAAGACTTTATTGCTGAAGAGCACATTATTGTTTCACGTAACGCAAAAGAAGGCTCAGGTTATTTAGTAGGAACCGCATTACATATACCGAGCAAACGTAGTTGTTTAAATATATTTAAAGCGAATCAACTCAGTGCTGGACCCGTTTGTCGTGCTTGGCTCCCCTACCATTTACCGTTAGGATTACATGGCAGCTTCAAACCCGCTTAATTAAATTTCATCACATTTATTGCTGCGGTAATGCTGAAATTTAGCTAAATCATCTTGTGGGCTATACCAGCCCACTTTGCTTGATAAATAAATATGAGCATCTGGCTTAACTTTTGGCTCAGTATCAAAACAAGCTAACGCTAATTCCACGGTTTTAGCTTGTTGATTAAAGCTAGAAATGAACATGAGGCTTGAACCACAATGCTGGCAAAACTTTCTTAATAACTCATTCTCAGCTTGATAGGTTTTTAATTCACTTTCACCATGTATCCAAGTTAAGTGCTTAAGTTTCACTTCAACAAAAGTAGAAAATGCCGTACCGTGAAACTTACGACACATTTGACAATGGCAATGCCCCACTAATGGTTCAAATTGTTCAACTGAAAAGGCTACCTTGCCACATAAGCAACTGCCTTTATTTATATTTTTCTGCTCAGGAGTATTACTCAATTGATCGCCTCTTCAAGCTCTTTCGCCTTTAAAATTTTTTAATCATCGTCATCATTTCTGGATTAAAACCTAGGTTTTTATAAAAGACTTGGGCTTTACTATTATTGGCAAAAACCTCTAAATGCAACAATCGATAACCTTGTCGTTGTGCCCAGTCTTCTGCGGCTTGCAGTAATAGTTTCCCTATTCCGTTTCCTTGTGCAATTTCAGAAACCGCCAATAAGGTTACCGTAGCGCACTTCTCACTGGAAATATCATCTTTACGTTCGCACGCATGGATATAACCTAAAGGTTGCGCAGTGTGGACTTCATTGAGTTCATCAGTTCGCTCAGCAATCAAAAATGTTTTTGGTGTGGTCGAGCCGTCAAACATGCTTGCAAACATATCGGCAATATAATCATCTTGCATGGTTTGTACTGCTTCGCGACTATGCCAATTTAAATCAGCAACGTCTGCCAAATTAGCTGATAAACTGAAAATGAACTCACGATCTGAGCTGGTTGCAGCCCTGATTTTGATATTACTTGTCATAACTTAAGTTTCTTTTTATTAAATTTACTAACTATATAACTATTCGATGTTAGAAATATCAATAAATACACTCGTGCCTTGGCACACTTTACTTTCAACGTGAACTCGCCAACCTTGTTTTTCACTTAAACGGCGAACAATATTTAAACCAACACCTGATTTCTCTAATACGTTAGTATTTTCTGGTGCTTTATTATGTTCACTCATGCCATCTCCAGTATCACGAACAACTATGCATTTGTTCTCAATTAAAACAGATACACTACCTTCACTGGTATGCTGTAAGGCGTTACGAACAAGGTTATCAATAACAATAGCTAGAGATTCTTTAGCACATGAAATTTCCAAAGATGTATCAATTTTATTTAAGCACAATATAGCTTGGTTTCGTTTCAAGTAATCATGCTTAGCAAAGCAACTATCGACGAGAGCATGCAAGCTGAAACCAACATTTTTAAGCTCTTGGTGTTGTTCGCGCCCTAAAATTAAAAATGTTTCGATAAGATGAGTCATATCCTTGTTTGCACGACTGATTCTTAATAGAAATTGGTTTAATTTACCTGATTGCCCTTCAGGTGTAGACAATGCAAGCTCAACTGCCGCTCGACTGCTAGCCACAGGAGTTCGCAATTCATGGCTAACATCACGAGAAAAAACTTTTTCTCGCTCAACAAAATTTTGTGTTCTCATTACGAATGAGTCAATTCGCTTGGCAAGAAAACCAATTTCATCATCAAAATATTTTTCGTTACTTTCTAGATAATGTTGATGATCAACACCATCAACAGAATTTGCTAAACGTGTCAGTGGCGACACAACCATTCTTGCCAAAACAAAACCAATCACTAAGGCAAGAACCATAATAATGACCAATATTTTTAAGAATAATTCTGCAATATATTCTTCTGAATGATTGTCGTAATTTACAAAATCACTTACATCAACCATATAGTAAAAGTACTTACTATTTTCCTGCGCTAGCGATGATTTTAAAATGTGAATGGTTTTATGATCAGCAATAAATTCATAAATAATGTAACCTTGTTCTGTAGAAAATTTTGGTCCCGGAACCCGCACCTCTTCAAAATTGCTAACTTGTGTAAACTGGTTTCGGGTATTGTCACTAATAAAATAATTGGCTGCTGTTTTAAGCGCCTTTTTTTCATCACTTACAAATACCTTAGCTGTAGTTACTTGGTTAAAAACAAGCGTAGGATTTTTTTCGTATTCTGCAATTAATTGCCCTGCTTCTTGGGAAATATACCAATTAAATATTTCATCAGAATTATACTTAACACCGTAGAATGTGACCCAGCCATAACCTAAGGTTACAACAATTGAAAAAATGACACATGCGATAACAATACGAAAGCGAATACTTTGTAATAATCTCATGAAATACTAAACCCTCGCCCTTTAGCTGTTTTAATTAATGCTTGCCCATATGGTTTATCAATTTTATTGCGCAGTTTGTAAATATGACTACGTAGAGAATCACTATCAGGCAAATCGTCCCCCCAAACTAAATGCTCTAACTCTTGCCTGAGCACAACTTCAGGTGAACGCTGCATTAACACTACTAATAACTTATAGGTGTTGGGAGACAACGATATAATGTCGTTTGCTCGGCTTACCGATTCAGTTTTTAAATCTATACATAAATCTTCCAGCTGCAATGTTTTCTTCACGCCAAGATAACGATTATAAATAGCCTGAAGACGCATTAGTAACTCACTAAGATCAAAAGGTTTTACTAAATAGTCATCAGCGCCAGCGGAAAAGCCTGCTTGTTTATCCGCTAAGGTATCGCGAGCGGTTAAAAATAGCACAGGGGTGTCATCATGATATTGTTCACGTAATAACTGACATAAACTTAATCCGTCCATTTTTGGCATCGCAATATCAAAAACATACATGTCATAAGTGTTATTTAACGTCGCCTGTAACCCTGACTTTCCATTATCAGCAAGATCGCAAACATGTCCTTTCATCTCAAGATAATCAGCAATACTTGCCGCTAAATCGGTATTGTCTTCAACAAGTAAAATCCGCATATGTGCTCCCAGAAAAATATCGAGTTTATTATAAACTAACTGTATGTGATTAGAACGTGAACTCTTGTCACGTTCTGTTCACATAAAGATCTGTAAAGTAAATTTATTACGGTTATTTTGGTATCGCATAAAAAGGAAAAAACTCAATGCGTCACTTATTTTTCAAATCAATATCTTTATTGCCTCTTTGTATCTATTTCAATACTTGGGCTGAAACAACCAATGTGCAAGTTGTTTATAGTAAACAAGAAGCAAATAGCCAAGAGCTTGTTTTAACAGGGAACATCACCGCGCTTAATGATGCAAAGTTAGCAAGCTTAGAGTCTGGTGTTGTTAGGGCCATTAAAGTTGATATTGGCGACCACGTAACTAAAGGCCAATCATTAATGACTTTAGACAGCTCTTTGGCTGAAATAGAGTTAACACAAGCTCAAGCGGCATTAGCGTCAGCACAAGTCACATACCAAGAAAATTTGCGTTTATACAATGAAATAACTGAACTAGCTAAAAACAAAGTCATAGCTAAAACACTTTTGGCAGAGCGAAAGTCAAATGTTGCACATAGTAAGGCTATGCGTACGCAAGCCGAAGCCACGGTTGCCCGCGCACAAGAAGTCGTCAATCGCCATACACTTATTGCACCATTCTCAGGAACTATTGCCCAGCGTTCAGTCGATATTGGTGAATGGGTAACCCCACAAAGCCATGTTTTTCAGTTGGTATCCGACAATAAGTTACGCATATTTATTGATATTCCACAGCAATATTTTAGTGACGTCACCGAAAGTAAAGCGATAAAAACAATTGTGAGTCCCGATGCTAAAAAGCAACAACCTTTGCATTTGCCATTAACAACATATACCGCAGTATCAGATCCTTTAAGCAGAACATTTTCTGCTCGAATAGATTTACCTAATAACCAGCAGTTAATTTCAGGAATGTCAGCAAAAGTTCATTTATTGTTACCTAACGAAAATCAAACTCAAGTGAGCTTACCAAAATCAGCTTTAAAACGTCATCCGGATGGAAGCTACAGCGTTTATTCTGTTGTTAATAACCAAGTAAAGAGAGTTGCTATTACACTATTACGTAGTGGTCTTGATAATGTTGTTGTACAGGGTATTGGCGATAACATTGCTGTAGTTACTTCTGGCAACGAGTTACTCGTTGAAGGCGCTACGGTTAGCATTAATAAAGTTCAAGGAGCGAAGTAGTGTTTAAGGCCGTTATCAACAAAGGTACGTTAGTTGCCGTTATTGTTGCCATTACCTGTATTCTCGGCATAGTAGGCTCGCTCAATATACCGGTACAAATGATCCCAGATTTAGAAGTAAGAACCATCACCGTACGCACAGGCTGGGCTGGTGCGACTCCACAAGATGTTGAGAAAGAAATTCTAATTGAACAGGAAAGGTATTTAAGAAGCTTACCTAACTTAAAACGCATGACCTCTTATGCTGCTATGGGCCGAGCAACAATAGAGCTTGAATTCCCATTTGGTGTAGAAGTTAATGACGCCATGATCAATGTCAATAATGCCTTAAGTCAAGTATCGTCATATCCTGAAAATGTTGACCAACCTCGTTTAATTTCCAGTTCATTTTCCAGTAATGCCTTTATGTATTTCTCATTAAAACCTGAGCGTGGTAATCCGCTAGGTTTAGATATGGACTTAATTCGCGATTATGCTGAAGACTTTATTCGGCCGCGCATGGAAAGTGTTGCCGGTGTTTCTGAAGTGAGAGTAAATGGCGGAGCAGCAAGACAGATACAAATAAAAGTTGACCCAGCTCGTCTCGCTCAACGTGGAATTAGCATCAGTTCGGTCAGAAATGCGATACGTAATCGCAATAAAGATGCATCAGCAGGTGATATTGAAACTGAAAAAGAGCGTTATTTAATTCGTGTTATTGGCCGTTTTAGCAATATAACTGAACTTGAAAATATCATTATTCAACGTAATAACCAGGTGAATATTTATCTAAAAGATGTCGCGGAAGTTATTCTCGATCATTACGAAACCCGTAGTTTGTCTTTCCTTGATGGTGAGCGAACCATTAGCTTGTCGGTGCGTCGTGAAAGCGGCTCAAATGTGCTTGATATCAAAGATAAAATGCTAACGGTTGTTGAGCGTATCAACAACGACTTACTCCACTACAACGGCCTTGAGCTTTTACTGGTCAGTGACGATGTCGAATACGTTAAAAGCTCACTTGGAAATGTTTGGTTTAACTTATTTCTAGGTGGTTTACTTGCCACCATTGTTATGTTCTATTTCTTGCGCTCAGTAAAAGTTACCACTATCGGTATTATTGGTATTCCAATGTGTACCATTGCCGCTTTTATTGGCTTAATGCTATTTGGTCGTACCATAAATGTTATTTCACTAGCGGGTGTAGCATTTGCAATCGGCATGACAGTAGACAACACCATCGTTGTTCTTGAAAGCATAATGCAGGCCCGTAAACGCACAAAAAATAGTTTTGAGGCTGCCATTGAAGGCGTAAAGGATGTTTGGCCTGCCGTACTGGCTTCTACAGCAACAACAATACTGGTATTTGCACCGATTCTGTTTGTTGAACAAGAAGCTGGGCAGCTTTATTCTGACATTGCTATTGCCATTTCAGGTGCCATTATCGCTTCAATGTTAGTCGCAATTTTTGTCGTACCAGTTACTATTGCTAATGTAACTAAAAATACAACGAGTAGCACAAAACAACTAACACTCTCTAAAAAATGGTTAGCTTTTGTCGATATATTTATTAAAAGCAAAGCACGTGCAATCACTACTGTGTTAACTTTTTCAATATTAACCTTAGGCTCAGCTACCCTGTTTATGCCTGCGGCAGAATACTTACCGGAAGGTGAAGAGCCAAAAGCATTCTCAATGATGATTGCGCCGCCAAGTTATAACCTTAGTGAAATGCAGCGTATTGGTGAAGAGTTACGCAGCTATTTTGATCAATATATTAATGTTTCTAACGAAGCATTTGAAAGTGGTGCAACTGAAATGCCACCACTTAGCTACTATTCAATGTCCGTTTCTGCAGGTCGCATATGGGTACTAAGTAGGCCTGTTGATGCTGAAAATATCCAAAATATGATGGACACTATCACTAAAAAGTTTCGTAGCTACGATAATATGCGAGCATTTTCATCTCGCGGTTCAATTATTTCAAGTAACGATGGCGGTACACGTGCTGTTGCTGTCGACATTTCAGGTCCAAATCTTGTGGAACTATATCAAGCAGCTGAAGCCGTTTACGAGCAAGCTAAAGTGGTTTTTGACAACCCACAAATTAACTCACAACCAAGCTCATTAAGCTTAAACCAACCATTAATAGAAGTTATGCCGCGTTGGCATCGGCTTGCTGAATTGGGGCTAAGTAACAGTGAGTTAGGTTACGCCATTTCAGCATTAAGTGACGGCGCTTATGTTGACGAGTTCATTTTAGATGACGATAAAGTCGATATTTTTATCTTTAGCAATGCTGGGAATAAGCAAAATATCTCCCAGCTAGAAAACTCTCCTATTATCACGCCAGCAGGACAAGTAATGCCATTAAATGCACTTGCCGACATGCAGGCTAGCTATAGTAGCGACAGTTTGCGTCGTGTTGACGGCAATAGAACAGTGTCCGTTTATATTATACCGCCACGTAACGTTGCGTTAGAAAATGCTGAGCGAATGGTAAGAAGCGAGCTAATAACTCAGTTACGCCAACAAGGAAAAATAGCGCAAGGTATCAACTTAACCATTAGCGGTGCGGCAGATCAACTTGAAGCAACGAAAACCTCGTTATCGGCTAACTTTATTATTTCTATCGTATTAAGTTATTTGTTATTGGTCGCAATTTTTACCCATTGGCGCTACCCATTGTTTATTTTAACCACTATTCCATTGGGTATGGCAGGTGGTTTATTAGGGCTTATTAGTGTGAATGGCATAAATTCATTACTAGCAACAACAGGGTTAACGGCTTTTCATCAACCATTAGATATGATCACTATGCTGGGTTTCTTAATACTGCTAGGTACTGTGGTTAATAATCCAATACTAATTGTTGATCAAACAAGAAAAAATATGCAGCAAGGTAATATTGATGTCAGAGCAGCAGTAAAGTTTGCCGTTGAAAAACGCTTAATGCCAATATTAATGTCAACATCAACTACCGTGTTTGGTTTAGCTCCACTAGTGCTCATTCCTGGTGATGGAACAGAATTATACCGCGGAGTTGGTATCATCGTACTTTCCGGCATTATTTTTTCAACTTTATTAACGCTAACATTCTTACCGGCTTTATTAGTCAGTTTAATGAAAGCGCCTGCACCAACGAACAAGTTACAACAGCAAATATAATTAACGAATCGTAAGGGAACGAAATGAAAAAACACCTTTTAGCAACAGCACTTTTATGCGCTGCAACATTATCTTCAACGCAAGCTGCAGACTACGTTATTGATACCAATGGCGCTCATGCGTCTATCAACTTCAAAGTTAAGCACCTAAATTATAGTTGGTTAACCGGACGATTCGATAAGTTCTCTGGCGAATTTAGTTATGATGAAAATGACATTAATAATGCCAAGATATCATTAGAAATTGACGCTGCTAGTGTTAATACCAACCATGCACGTCGTGATAAGCATATCCGTACCAATGATTATCTTGATAGCAATAAATTTACTACTGCTAAATTTGTTAGTACCAAAGTGATTGATCTCGGCGATAATAAACTTACTGTTATTGGTGATTTAACCCTACATGGCGTAACAAAATCTATCACTATTGATGCCGAGAAAATTGGTGAAGGTAAAGATCCGTGGGGCGGCTACCGTGCGGGTTTTTCAGGTAAGACACAAATATTAATGCCAGATTTTGGTATTGATAATAATTACGGTGCCGTTGAATTTGACTTACACATAGAAGGTAAACGTAAATAAGTTTGTAAGTGAACCAACAGCTTCAATTATTTAACCATTAAATTGAAGCTGTTTAAATACTTATTGCGTGCGATGTGCTTGCTATTGGGAAGACTACTAAGCAGCAAGGTTGAGCTAATCTATCTCTTCTAAGTCACTATTTTCAATATCTTTTGGAGCAACTGTTTGCTTACGCTTTAATACGGGTAAGTCACCGGCATCTTGCGCTAAAAAGCTCTTCTTAACTATTTTCTTCGCTTTTGTTTTTTTAACTGTCGCTTCTGCTTGTTTACTAGCTTTAACTTTATTCGTTGCTTTCGCTTTCTTTGGTTTCAACCCTTTAAACTTAGCTTTTAGGCCATCAACCACATCAAAAGTTAATTTTTGCTGTAAAAAGCCTTCAACATTTTTAAAACTTAGCCAGTCTTTGGGCCCAACAAATGAAATAGCATCACCGGTGCTGCCGGCACGGCCGGTACGACCAATTCGATGAACAAACTCTTCAGTATGTTTCGGCATATCAAAGTTAATAACGTGTGATACATTCACTAAATCTAAACCGCGCGAGGCTAAATCAGTGGTGATCAATATCTTTTGCTGGCCTTTACTGAAACCGTCCATTATTTGATTACGTTGGCTTTGATTTAATTCGCCGCTCAAAGCAACAGTACTTAAACCTTGTTCTGTTAATAGTTTTGCTAGCCTATCAGTATCAGCACGAGTAGCCGTAAATATAATCATTTGCTGATGTTCTTCAGCTGCAATGAAGTGCTGAAGTAATGCTTCTTTGTGCGTTAAGTTATCGCAAAGGTAAAAACGCTTAGTAATGTCTTTATGCTCGGTATGGGCACTACCAATTGCAATACGCTTAGGTTTTTTTAATAACGCTAAGGCAAAGTCGTTAACTTGTGCGTGATCTAACGTTGCTGAAAACATTAAGGTTTGGCGCTTACGGTGATCTGCAGCTTTATTAATTTGCGCTAATTGCTCAGCAAAGCCTAAATCTAACATACGGTCAGCTTCATCAAGAATAAGCAATTCTAGACCATTCAAATAGAAATGACCTTGGCTTAAGTGATCCGCCAAACGACCAGGTGTTGCCACAATAAAGTGTGGATCTTTTTCTAAAACCTTAACCTGATCATTAAAGTTTTCACCACCAAGAATCAACACGGCTTTAAATGCTGAACCAGAGGTAAACATACGCAATTGTGAAAATACTTGCTTAGCTAGTTCACGAGTCGGCGTTAAAATAACCACACGAGGATCTCGTTTGCTCAACGCTCGATTCTTTGACAAACGCTGCATTGCAGGAATAAGAAATGCAAGAGTTTTACCTGAGCCTGTTTTAGAAGACGCGATTAAGTCCTGCCCTGTCATGGCAGCAGGAATAGCCTGTTGCTGAATTTCAGTTGGCTCAGTAAAACCTAAATGTTCCACTGTTGACATTATCTTTCTATCTAATCCAAAATCACTAAACTGCAAACTTAATCTCCACTGCTATTGCTAAGTTATTTATTAAACTTAATGCTAATCGTTACTAAACGACAAATGTATAACGCTATTATAACCTGTAAATGCCGACATTTAGCTATGCTATTTAGTGAAAAAGTTAAAATACTTTTTGTGTTATCAATTTACTAATCACTATTCTCCACTTAATACTGTAATTCAAGCTTAGTTTGCGCTAACGCAAAACAAGCTTTCGAGTAATTGCTTAAACTACAATTGATTAGAGTTAGTGAAGATATAAAATGAAACCTAAAGCATCTGCAGCTATGCATCAGCTCATCGAGCAAGTACGACTTGAGTTTCCATTTACATTACCAGAAGCACAAATATGTGCAGGAAAATGTGTTGGTTGTCCGAAAAAGTTGCTTGAACTAGCAGATACTGAACTAAGTGACTGGGAAGTTCGCTTGGCTAATAACGAGCAACCATTGCTTGGTGATATTAGCCGACTAGGAAAGCTTTGCAAAAATATTCGCCGTGGTTTGGTACGCAACGACTTACTAAAATAAGAGCACTGTTATAAACTCGCAACACCATTTACTTTGATTTAATACTTACCTTGATGAGTCCTGAAATCTCCTCTACGTCTGTCAATGTTGTAAAAGCGAGTAAAGCTGATAAAAAAGATATTTTACGATTTTATAAAGCACAACATTATTCCGCTGCCTTTATTGGCTATGACCAAACATATTTAATAAAGATTAATAATCATATTATCGCCAGTGCTATCGTCTCAGCAGGTAAAGAGCCTTCTGAGTATTGGTTATTACATGCATTAGTTACCGACAAGAACTCTCAAGGTAAAGGTTTTGCTAGTAAAATATTACAGCTAATTTTAACCGAGAAAAATCAAGATAATACAAATAAATACAAAAAGCTTATCTGTTATGCCGAAGATGAATTAACTTCATTTTACCTTGCTAATCAATTCCAGATATTTAATTCAGAAAGTGATATTGCCACGCTACCTGAAGAGTTCCGACAGCGCTTGGAAAGTTATCAAAAGAAACAGCCTACACTTAGTTGTTTCTGCCGTTTTGTAAACGATTAATCAGTATCACCAAGTAGAATAATTAGCGATCTAATTGGCCGCATCCTTTGCTGGCTTATCTGTTATTACAGACTTTGACGTTTTCGAATTTTTCAAAGTTTCAATTGAATGTGCCTTGTCTTCAACAACATCGGAGCCTATGCGCCCTACGCCTGGTAATTCTATGGCAAGGTCAAATAAATCCAACTCAAAATTTAAGCCTAGAATATTAACTTCCAACCCTTCTTCAATACCAAGAGTTACTCCAAGCAAACCAAATAGCGAAGCTTGCACACCACTGCCTGAAGATGAGCGGCCAAACATTTCATTCAAAGGTTTATAATCCTTTCCGATTGCGGTGGAAGGCAGATCTAAACCCAATTCAGGTATAGCTCGGCCAATACTAGCAGTAAACGTATTACTATTGGGTCCCGGGTAGGCTTGATATTCACTTTTATAAGGATAGCTTTCTACCACTTGTTCAATACGATGAATAAGCATATCGGCATCAGCAGCGCGATAATCAAGTAACAATTCAGGTTGATGTCCCCACCAATCTCTATCTGGATTATTATTTCTAACCACGAGGGCAGTATCACTGCGGCGTAAACGCCAACCAATAATTTCATAACTAGTATAATGATCATCACCACTGCGTTTAACGCTGACCCAAGTATGCACAGCTACAGCTTGCTTAGCGCCCCATGTACGCGCCGAGTAAACTTGAATAACACCACCTTGATAATTCTTAGGTTGCGGTGCTAATAGGCCACTAGTTACTTTCTGATTACTAGAACAACTACTTAAAAAACCCAGCATTAAAATTAAACTTATTGTTACTAGTCCGATACGAAAGTAATTCATAAACATCCTCAAATTCTATTATTCTTAGCAACACAAATTTACCTTGGAGGGAATATTATCGCTGAGCGACTAAGCTTACCCCCCTTCTAACTTTTTGACCTTCCTGCAAGCGCTCACCGCCTCGAATAATCACTTCATCACCAGCCCAAATTGCACCGGAAACTGATATCCAGCTGCCACTGCCTTGACCAACAAGAACATTGACTTTCTTAGCATTATTATCTTCATCAACTGTCAATACAAAAGTCTCTTTTTCTCTAAGTACTAAGGCATCTCTTGGCACCAGTGTTGCTTGACGAACTTGCTCTTTTGGCAAAGAAACCGTCACAGCTGACCCCGCTAGTAGCGCTAAATTCTTAGCCGATAACCTAACATCGAAAGTACGTGAAGACTGAACCCCTGCTTTACTCCATGTTCTGACCGGAAGTTCTACTAATTTATTCTGCCACTTCACTAATACTTTCGCGTCTTTCTTTAAAAAAGGTGCGATAGAAATCGGTGCCGCCACCATAATGTCTAAATTATTGGTATCAACTAATTGTACTAATGAACGCCCTATCGTGATCAATTCTCCAACATGTGCAAAGCGTTGACTGATATTGCCTGAAAATGGTGCAACAATAGTGGTTTTTTCTATAGACAGTTCAGTTTGTTTAATCTGCATAGTTAGCGCAAGTACCTCGCTTTTAGCGACAGCTAAGTCTTTGGTAATACGTTCCAGTTCACTAATAGCGGTATTATTTTTTTGACTCAATGCCGACATCCGTTTTTTCTGACTAGTTAGGTACACTACATCAGCTTGAAAGCGTTTAATTCGTGCTTGTTGACTAGAAAGTTGCAGTATTAAATGTCGATTATCAATTTTGGCAATTATTTGACCTTTTTCCACTTGTGCACCGACATCTTCAATCCATAATAATTGCCCTGTTTGCTCTGCTGATAATTGTGCATTCATCCTGCTTATAACATTGCCTGGTAGCCACAATGTTGGGTTAACCTGCTCATTTTTAACCTTTTCAACACTGACTAATTGCCCTGGATTTTCTGTCTCTTCGGCAAACACATGATTACTAATAATTAAGCTAGACGTCAGTGTTATCATGCTTAAATAATTACAAAACTTATTCATTATAATCTCCAAAAATTATTGATTACTTGTCAGCAATTAACTTAATGTGAGCTGGCTTTTCAAGATGGGGGGTGGCTGTAACACCAATTAAGAAGTCACTACGTTGTAACCTTAATAAACAAGGTAGTAGCACAATAGTAAATAGAGTACTAACCGCAAGACCACCAACAATTACCGCGGATAAACCGCGATAAATAACACTGCCAGCACCGGGCATTAGTAGTAATGGCAACATTCCGAAGAAACTCGTTGCTGTACTCATAAAGATAGGACGTAACCTAAGTGTTAATGCTTGTTGTACGGCATCAACACGTGACATACCACTTTGTTGAGCAATGCGAGTTTGGTGAACGAGTAAAATGGCGTTATTTACCACTAAACCAAGTAAAATAACAAAACCTATCATGGTTAATAAGTCTAACGGCTGAAAGATAAAGGTATTGAGTAGTTGTAAAGCTAAGATCCCTCCAACAGTAGCTAGAGGAATCGTTATCAATACTAAAGCGCTATCTTTAACCGAACGAAATAAAGCCGCCATTAACAAAAATAAAATGACTAAAGCAAAGGCAAAATTCTCTGCCATAACACTAATCGCTTTTTCCAATTGATCAGCACTGCCACCATATAGAATATTAGCGTCATTTGGCAAACTCGCTTTTAACTGAGGTTCTACTTCCGATTTTAATGTTGCTATGGTTTGCTCTAACGACCAACCTTCCGGCGGATTAACATTTAAAGTGATAGTCCTATTACCATCAATACGCGTTAGTCGAGTTGGACCAACAGTACGCTGAATATCAACAAGTTCAGATAATTGAGTAATAGTGCCTGTACCAGTTACTACGGGTACATCCCCTAAATTATCGGGATCATCCCAACCTTCGGCACGTAAAATCATATTCAAGCGTTTGCTACCATTGAAGTATTCACCAACAAACAAGCCATCTCCCATGGTTCTAACCACTCGACCAAGATCTCGTCTATTCCAGCCTTGCTCAAGGATACTCCTATCATTAGGTGTTAGACGTAATTCTGGCTCAGCCATTTCAGTTCCTGGATTAGCCTGTACCCTTGCATCAGGAATTGCCGTTTTTATCCACTCAATACCTTGCCTTGCAGTATTTTGCAGAGCTCTCGTATCTTTTGATTGCAAATGAACACTGACCTGACGACCACCACCAAAGCCACCGAACAAATTACCTTGATAAGCAAATGCCTGTGTATCGGGTAAATCAACCAAAATTTCATTTCTAACAACATCAAGTAATTCATTTACTTTTGATTGGTCCTTAGCGCGCACACCTAAACTGCCACCAAACGGACCAGAGAATAAATAGTAATTTTTAAGTGCTGGCTCTTTTGTTCCATCCATATAAGGCTTTAATCTTGCGACGATTGGATCAACCACTTCCTTTTCAACGGTATTGACATTAGCGCCCGGTGGGAAGCGCAGGTTAGCATCAACGGCATCACGCTTCACCGGCGGTAAGTAATCTAATGTCGGCATAGCAAAATAGGTAATTGCAATTGGCACCGCTAGCAACACACCTGAAACCATCAAACGTTTTTTAGATGATGATGTAATGCGCATAACAAATGCGGTAATGCGTTGCCAAAGTTTTTCATTAGGATCTTCTGCTGATTGTTGCTTCAAAAAATATTTTGCTAGTACAGGCAATAGCACTACAGCAACAATTAATGAAACCGAGACTGCGATAGCTATGGTTAGTGCTAAGTCTCCAAAGAGTTGCCCTTCGATATCTTTTAAGAAAAAAACAGGTAAAAAAATTGCTACAGTTGTTGCTGTAGAAGCTAATAACGCCCCCCACACTTGCTCAGCACCTTTTTCAGCACTCTGGTGATGATCAAGACCTTTGTCTCGCATTCGTAGTATATTTTCAAGTACAACAATGGCGGCATCTAACACCATACCTACGGCAAAAGCTAAGCCGGCTAATGAAATAACATTAAGTGAACGACCCGTAATTTCTAGAACGATAAAGGTACTCAATAAACTGACAGGAATAGCTGTAGCGATAATTAAGGTTGCGCGCATTCGCCTAATGAAGAACCACAACACAGACAGAGAGAGAATGACACCGGCAAATAAATTCCCTGTAACAAGGTTTATCGCTCTGTAAATAAATACTGAAGCATCGAATGATTGCACCATCACAAGCTGTCGTTCAGCCAGGATTTCAGAGTTAATTAACTCAACCTCACTTTTAACTCGATTTAGCGTTTCTAAAACATTGGCACCATTAGCGCGGTTGATTCGCATAGAGAAGGCAGGGTTACCATTTTGCACCGCTACGTTTTGCCGATCGTTTCTTCGAACTTCTACGGTCGCAACATCGCTCAGTTTAATATTGCTGCCATTTCGAGATTCAAGTATTAAGTCTGAAAGCTCATCTACTCGATATTTTCCATTAAAACGTAGCGTATATTGTCTGCGTCCAACATCAACAAAACCACCAGATACATCATTCGATTCAGATACCAATGCTATTAATGCTGGGATTTGAATACCATATTCTGCAGCTTTGACAGGATCAAAACGAATTTGTAACTCTTCTCTATTTTGCTGGGTGAAGGTTTGAACACTTGATACCCCTTCTATTGACTCGATTCGAGGTCTTATCGTATCGTTGGCAAAATCGATGTAATCTGAAATAGGCTTATCATTACCCGGCAAGGCTTGTAAGAAAAAGAATGTTAAAGCCGGAGTGCCGCCTCCAAATCCACCTAACATTATTCTCGGAGGCCTTGCATCACGTGGCAAATTAGGAACACGAGTCATTCGACTGATCACTTCAATTAAAGTTTGTTCCATATTCGTGTCAACACCAAACTCTAAATTTATAAACGAGCTGCCTCTATTTGCAAACGCATTCATTGAACTTAGACCAGGAATTCCACGTAACACTTGTTCTTGTGGCTCAATTAACTCTGATTCGACTTCTTGTGGTGAAGCTGCCCGCCAAAAAGTTTGGATAGCTATACGAGGTCGTTCAATATCTGGGAATAACTGTACTGGTAATTTAAACAGACTGAGCATACCAACAAGTAGAATAAGCGCTACTCCGACAGAGACTGCTGCTGGGCTAGTAAGAGCGTTTGACGTTAGCTTCATTGCATTTTCCAGTTATTTATCATTAACCAATAACGATATATTGGTAGTGAATGTCATAACTAAAAAATAACAGTAGATAACAATTTAGAAAGTATGCATACGATTAATGGTAAGTAATTCAAGTCAAACAACGAAGTCGACATTGTTTGCAATGCTCAGACATAGTTTGAAATATTTCTTTGAATAACAAAGTAAGTTTGAATGAAATTATTATCGAGAGAGTAATAGTTCATTAAGAAGGTTATAATCAACCTCCTTAATATTAATTCAACTAAATTAATTAATGCCCGCAGACTGTTTCGCCGCTGTTATGGTGTTTTTCAATAAGCAGGCTATTGTCATTGGCCCGACACCTCCAGGTACAGGTGTAATGGCACCACATTTATCAGCAACCGCATCATAATCTACATCGCCAACAAGCTTGGTTTTACCTTCATTTGTAGTTATCCGGTTAATGCCAACATCAATTACAGTTGCCCCCTCTTTTACCCAATCGGATTTAACAAATTCTGCGATACCAACAGCCGCAACTAATATATCAGCTTGTTGACAAACTTCAGGTAAATTCTTGGTCCTAGAATGTGCAATAGTTACTGTACAATTTTCTTGCAGTAATAACATTGCCACTGGCTTGCCAACTATATTGGAACGACCGATTACAACAGCATGCTTTCCTGATAGATCTCCCCCTAAATGTTGCTTTGCTAACATAATACAACCTTGCGGGGTACAAGGCACTAATGCGTCAGCCTCACCATTAAATAAACGTCCAGAATTCATGGCATGGAAACCATCAACGTCCTTTTCAGGGTTAATTGCAGCAATAATGACACTTTCATCTATATGCTTTGGTAATGGTAGTTGAACCAATATTCCATGAATATTTCGGTCGTTATTTAAATGTTCCAAATATTTTAATAATTCAGCTTGTTCAGTATCTGCAGGCAGCTTAATTTCATCTGAAATCATTCCTATTTCCTGCGTCTGCTTAACTTTATTTTTTACGTAAACTTGGCTTGCAGGATCTTCTCCAACAAGAATTACGGTAAGTTTTGGCTGAATGCTGTAACTAGATTTTAGCTTCGATACTTCAACAGTTAATTCTTCACGTAGGTTCTTCGCTGTTAATTTTCCATCTATATTCATTATTATTCTCATTTATTAATCAGAAGAAATATTTGCTACTTTGAACAAAATAACTCTGCAACAACTTAGCCATTATCCTAAGAAAAATATGGTTAATATACAAAGACATTAATAGCTAAATTAACGAATAATTTTTTATTTATCGATCTATATCAATATTAGAAAGCTATTTCAGCAATAAAAGATTACTAGGATAATAGATATGGAGTTCATGGAACTATTTTAAACAACAAAAAGCCCGACTCTTTCGAATCGGGCTTTTC
>NZ_BAAJLZ010000011.1:0-89832 GCF_057537295.1 Colwellia meonggei | reverse complement strand
ATTTTAGAGATTTTTGGCTCGCCGTCAACCACTAATTTCATTTTTTTGAAATTAGTTACTAGATACTAGTTCATTAGCGCAAAAAACGCACAATAAGATAAAGAAATAATCTTAAATAACGTAAGCCAAAGCTTCAGTAAGACTTTGTATTTCAATCGTACCTGCGATTTGCTCTGCTACTTGCTTATCGACATAACGGCTATTCATCAGGATTTTACAATCGATACCCGCATTATCCGCTGCTTGCATATCAGAAAGTTTATCACCAATTAAAATACTCTTTGCCAAGTTAACTCCAAATTCTTGTTGTGCTTGGATGATCATACCTGGTTCTGGCTTGCGGCACTGGCAAGACATGACAAACTCATTAACGCCCTTTAAAGGGTGATGAGGACAAAAATAAACTTTTGAAATTTCGATATTTTGTTCAGTGAATGCTGCAACCATCCATTTTGATAGCTTTTCAAATGTTGGAATATCGTACATTCCGCGTGCTATACCTGCTTGGTTAGTTATAACAAATATTTGATAGCCTTTGTCTATTGCTCTTTTACAAAGCTCAAAAATGCCATCAACAAATTCGAAGTCTTCAATTTTATGAACGTAACCATGGTCAATATTAATAATGCCATCTCTATCGAGAAAAAGTGCTTTACTCATTTAAGATCCAAATAAATATCTAATATTAGAATAAAAAAGACGAGCATAGCTCGCCTTTTCATTATCGTCTTTCTATATACTCTCTGGCAACTATCAAGTTTGCCAAATAAGTTTACATGCAAAGACCACCATCTATTTCAACCACACGACCAGTGAAAAATTCATTTTCAAAAATGTAATTTACTGTATGCGCTATTTCATCTGCCTCACCTAAACGCCCTACTGGTTTCATTTTTTCTAGACGTTCACGCATTTCAGGCTTCATAGCATCGGTCATTGCTGTTCGGATAACCCCTGGCGCAATAGCACCAACACGAATACCGTGGCGGCCAAGTTCTCTGGCCCATGTTACTGTCATGGCAACAACACCAGCTTTTGACGCTGCGTAATTAGTTTGTCCCATATTACCACCGCGAGCAATTGATGACATATTAATGATAACGCCTTTACGGTTTCCTTCAATCATATGAACAGCAGCTTCACGACCGCATAAAAATACGCCAGTAAGGTTTACATCAATAACAGATTGGAACTGATCTAATGACATTTTTTTGCTAACAATGCCATCTTTAGCTTTTACAAACATACCATCTCGTAATATGCCTGCATTGTTAATTAAGCCGTCAATGCCGGAAAAATCTTCATTTATTTTTGCAAAGGTCGTTTCTACTTCACTTTCATTGGTAACATTTGCTAAATAATATTTTGCGTGAGAACCAGCTTCTTCAACTAAAGCTACTGTTGTTTGCAGTTGCTCTTCATTTAAGTCAATTAGCGCTAATTTCGCGCCCATTTTTGCCAAGTTCAATGCCATTGCACGACCTAAGCCTTGACCACCACCGGTGATAACGATAGTTTTGTCATTTAAATTCATTTGTAATCCTCTATTCTCTTTTTACTTATCCATTAAATTCACGTCAACTGAACTTATTTCACTTCAAACTTAGTGAGGTTCAGTTATATAACAGTCAATTCAAAATAATCTTTTATAAGTTTTTTATCGGCGTAAAAAACCAATCTAGTAGCTCTGACGGAATATCTTCAATATGGTTGAATGCCCATTGCGGCTTTTTATCTTTATCAACCAATAATGCACGGACACCTTCTCTAAACTCAGGATATTGACAACAACGAAGACTTAAATTTAGTTCAGATAAAAAGCATTCAGCTAAAGAATAGTTCTTACTACTCTGCAGTTGCTGATAGATTATCATAGCTGAGAGTGGGCTGCCTTTTTTTAATTTTACTTGTGCACTTTGCAACCAATCACTATTTGTTTCTAACGCTATTAACGCGTTATAGCTAGAAACGATATTATCTGATACAAATAGCCTGCTAATTAATTTCCAGTGCTGCTCAATATTCGATTCTATTAATTCAAACGCTTGGTGACTGGTTTTAGTATAATGCGCTAATATTTCATCAAGCAGCTTGAAGTTCTCTTCTTTATTTTTCCATGAAACCTTACTTAAATGCAGTAATATTTCATCTTTAAAATCACTTTTAATTGCGTTATTAGCTAAACCAATATTGAGCGCATCTACCGCATTAAAAACAACGCCTGTAAGACCTAAAAATAAACCTATATTATTAGGGATTTTATTCAAGAACCAACTTGCACCGACGTCTGGATATAACCCAATGGTAATTTCAGGCATTGCTAATAAAGACTTTTCTGTGACGACTCGATGGCTAGCACCTGCGAATAAACCAATACCACCGCCCATAATATAACCATCACCCCAAACTAAAATGGGCTTAGTAAATTCATGTATGAGTTGGTCAAGTTGATATTCTTTAGTGAAAAAGTCATGAACTAAACTATCGACAATATTTTGATCATCAACAAACAGTAAATGCGCTATTGATGGCTGTTCGTCCTTTACTTCAAGACTATGATATAAACTGACAACATCACCACCAGCACAAAACGCTTTATCACCAGCCCCTTGCAATAGCACCATAGCGACTTCGTCATCAGCCTGCCACAGTAATAATTTCTGTAGCAGCAACTCAATCATATTCATGCTTAGCGCATTAAGAGATTGCGGCGAGTTTAATTCAGCAATGGCAATTTTTTTATTATTGCCTGTAACGAGTTCACTAAAAATTACGGGTGACATATTTGCTCTTTGCTCGATATGTTATTCATCTAGACTTGCATCAATTTCAACAACGGTTCTACCAGTAACTGTGCCGTCAACATAAGCATCAAAGGCATTAGGTAAATCTGCGAATTTAATCGTTGTTGGTGAAATCAGTGCCAACTTGCTAGGTTTAAGATCACTAGCTAAGCGTTTCCAACCTTGCTCGCGAACAGAAAGTGGCATTTCAACGGAATTTATACCCAATAGGCTAACACCACGTAAAATAAAAGGCATCACAGTCGACTCAAGCTTAAAGCCTCCTGCTAAGCCAATGGACGCGATATTACCCCAGACATTAGTTGTACGTGTTAGCCATGCTAGTGTATCACCGCCAACATTATCAATGGCACCGCCCCATTGAGCATTCTCTAATGGTTTTGACCCCATATCGATATCATGTCGATTAAGTAATTGACTTGCACCAAGTTCTTTTAAATACGCTTCTTGTTCGGTTTTACCGGTAAATGCAATGACTTCATAACCGATATTAGACAGCATATTAATAGCAAAACTGCCAACTCCCCCAGTCGCACCAGTCACTACAATAGGACCTCGTTCAGGAATTTGGCCATTATCTTCCATACGTTGAATGGCAATAGCTGCGGTATAGCCTGCAGTACCCAATGCCATAACGTCACGTAAACTCATTCCTTCAGGAAGGTTTACTACAGAATCAGCTTTCACACGAGCATATTCGCTATAACCACCGTCATAAAGTTCTGATAATTGCGCACCACATACAAGAACTTTATCACCTGTGTTAAAACGAGCGTCATCTGAGCTTACTACAACACCAGATAAGTCGATGCCACCAACTAATGGGTAAGTTCTTAAAATTCTGCCTTTACCCGTCGCGGCAAGTGCATCTTTATAGTTAATATCAGAATAAGCAACTTTGATAACAACTTCACCAGCAGTTAAGTCACTCATTGCAATTTGTTCAAAGCCACTGCTAATAGTTTTTTCATTTTTATGAATACGAAATGCAGTAAATTTTTCTGGAACTATAGACATGGACTCACCTTTATATAAATTGTTTTATAGCCAGTTTAAGAGTTTTCACAAAGTGGCTAGA
The DNA here is from genome assembly GCF_057537295.1 of Colwellia meonggei. Classification (NCBI taxonomy): domain Bacteria; kingdom Pseudomonadati; phylum Pseudomonadota; class Gammaproteobacteria; order Alteromonadales; family Colwelliaceae; genus Colwellia; species Colwellia meonggei. The sequence continues at coordinate 85,950 of NZ_BAAJLZ010000011.1, read as the reverse complement.
ACTAATGAATTATCAAGCATCTTATAAGCAAAATACTTAAGCAATTAGACATTAGTCCCGCACTCAATAAATTATCAATTATTATAATTGAATAAGTTTTCAGGCATCGTCATTAAAGTTTTGCTACCCGCTTCAATAGACTTAATATGACTATCAATTTTAGGTAATAAACGTTCAATGAAAAATGCACCTACATACATTTTCGCTTGGTAGAACTCTTCCGAAGGTTGTGAAACTGATTTTTCAGCCATCATCGCCCACATGTAGGCATAACTTACTAAGCCAAAAGCTGCTAAATAGTCAGTTGCCGATGCGCCGACCATATCTTTGTCATTACCTTGCTCTGAAATAATTAAATCAGTTATCGTTTTTAACTTAACAAGTGATTCACTTAGCGGGTTAAGGTACGGCAATAAAGCTTCGTTACTCTGGTTTGCATTAACAAAACTATTAATTTCAGCAAAGTAATGTTCAAGGAATTGTCCTTTATTCGCGACCACTTTACGACCCAATAAATCAAGCGCTTGAATACCATTAGTACCTTCATAAATTTGCGCAATACGGACATCACGAACCAGTTGTTCTTGACCCCATTCGCGCACATAACCGTGGCCACCAAACACCATTTGACCTAAATTGCAGCTTTCATACGCCATATCAGTCATAAACGCTTTAGCAACGGGCGTTAATAATGCTACCAATTGCTCTGCCTGCTGCTTATCTTCTTGATTATCCGAAAATTTAACAATATCTAATTGCTTGGCAACATAGGTAGAAAAACAACGCCCGCCTTCATTGTACGCACGCATAGTTAACAGCATTTTACGAACATCAGGGTGAACAATAATTGAGTCTGCTTTTTTGTCAGGTGATTTCTTACCGGTAGCACTGCGGCCTTGAATGCGTTCAATGGCATATTCTGCAGCTTGTTGATATGATGTTTCAGCAGCACCAACACCTTGAATCCCCATACCTAAACGTTCATAGTTCATCATAGTGAACATGTAGTTTAAGCCTTTATTCTCTTCACCAACTAAATAGCCTTTGGCACCGTCAAAATTCATCACACAAGTTGCTGAGCCTTTAATGCCCATTTTGTGTTCAATTGACCCACAACCAACGGTATTTCTTTCGCCTAAACTACCGTCGTCATTAATTAAGAATTTAGGTACCACGAACATTGAAATACCGCGCGGCCCTTCTGGTGCCCCCGGTATTTTCGCTAACACTAAATGAATAATGTTCTCTGTTAAGTCTTGCTCACCACCGGTGATAAATATTTTAGTGCCAGAAACAGCAAAGCTACCATCTTCTTGCACTTCAGCTTTGGCGGTCATAATGCCTAAATCACTACCGGCATGTGGCTCGGTTAAACACATAGTGCCGGCCCATTGGCCAGAATACATATTTTCTAAATAGGTTTGCTTCATCTCAGTCGAAGCATGAGCTGACAGCGCTAAACAGGCGCCAGCAGTCAACATTGGATAAAGCGCAAATGAAATAGAGGCAGATTGCGTCATTTCTTCAACAAATGATTGCAACATTTTTGGCATACCCATGCCGCCATGCTCAGGGTCACCACTTAATGCCCCCCAACCACCTTCACAATAAAGCTGATATGCCTTAGAAAAACCGTCAGGTGTTGTAACATCGCCATTACTCCAGGTTGCACCTTGTTCATCACTATTGCGGTTCAACGGCGCAATAACTTCAGAAGTTAGCTTTGCCCCTTCAGATAAAATAGCATCTGCGGTGTCTTTATCAATCATGTCCGCAACAGCAGGCATAGTCGCCCACAATTGCTCAGCATTAAAAACTTCATGTAATAAGAACTGCATATCACGCATTGGCGCTTGATAATTACTCATAACAATGTTCCTTACATATTACGGCGGTATTGACCACCAGCATCAAATAATGAGTTAACAATTTGACCCAAAGAACAAACCTTACAAGCATCCATCATGAGTTCGAAAATGTTTTCATGATTAATCGCAGCACTTTGCAGGCGTTTCAATAGTTCTTTCACTTCAACTTCATTAGCTTTATTTAAGCTTGCTAACATATCAATTTGATAGGTTTTCTCTTCTTCAGTTGCACGAATAACTTCATCAGGTACAACCGTTGGAGAACCCGTTGAACTTAAGAAGGTATTAACACCAATAATTGGGAATTCACCTGAATGTTTCAAATGCTCGTAGTGCATACTTTCTTCTTGAATTTTGCCACGTTGGTACATAGTTTCCATTGCGCCAAGAACACCACCACGCTCGTTAATACGATCAAACTCTGTTAGTACGGCTTCTTCAACCAAGTCAGTTAGCTCTTCAATAATAAAGGCACCTTGGATCGGGTTTTCATTTTTCGACAAACCTAATTCACGGTTAATAATTAACTGAATAGCCATGGCACGACGAACACTATCTTCCGTTGGTGTAGTAATCGCTTCATCATAAGCATTAGTATGTAATGAATTACAGTTATCATTTATCGCGTAAAGTGCCTGCAAGGTCGTACGAATATCATTGAAATCAATTTCTTGCGCATGCAGAGAACGGCCTGAGGTTTGGATATGATACTTCAACATTTGTGCACGAGCATTAGCACCATATTTATTCTTCATAGCTTTCGACCAAATACGACGAGCAACACGACCAATTACCGCGTACTCTGGGTCAATACCGTTTGAGAAGAAGAATGATAAGTTAGGCCCAAACTCATTAATGTCCATACCTCGGCTTAAGTAGTACTCAACAAAGGTAAAACCGTTAGCTAAGGTTAATGCCAATTGGGTAATTGGGTTAGCACCAGCTTCTGCAATATGGTAACCAGAAATAGATACGGAATAGAAGTTACGCACGCCTTTCTCAATAAAGTATTCTTGAACATCGCCCATTAAACGAAGGGCAAACTCGGTTGAGAAAATACAGGTATTTTGCGCTTGATCTTCTTTAAGAATGTCGGCTTGAACCGTACCACGCACTAAGGTTAATGTGCGCGCTTTAATTTCTTCATAAACCGCTGGTGGCAATACTTGGTCACCAGTAACACCTAGAAGCATTAAACCTAAACCATCATTACCTTCCGGTAATTCACCTTGGTAACTCGGGCGTTCACAGCCTTTGTCTTTATAAATCTTTTTAATGGTTGCGTTAACTTCTTTTTCTAAACCATTTTCAGTGATAAAACGCTCACATTGTTGGTCAATAGCCGCATTTAAGAAAAAGCCTAGTAACATAGGTGCTGGGCCATTAATCGTCATTGATACTGACGTCATGGCGTGAGCTAAATCAAAACCAGAATAAAGTTTCTTAGCATCATCCAAACAACAAATAGAAACACCAGCATTACCAATTTTACCGTAAATATCTGGACGAATGGCTGGATCGTTACCGTATAAAGTTACTGAGTCGAATGCTGTTGATAAACGTTTCGCCGGCATGCCTTTAGAAACATAATGGAAACGACGGTTAGTACGTTCTGGGCCACCTTCACCTGCGAACATACGGGTTGGATCTTCACCTTCACGCTTGAACGGGAATAAACCTGCGGTATATGGGAACTCACCCGGGACGTTTTCTTGTAAGTTCCACTTTAAAATATCACCCCAACCTTGGTATTTAGGCATGCTAATTTTTGGAATTTCACTACCTGACAACGACGTTGAATGGGTTTCTATTGATAACTCTTTATTACGTACTTTAAATTTAAATTCAGAGTCTTTATAACGCTGAACCTTAGTTGCCCATTCTTCAATTAATAGTTTATTTTTCGGATCTAAATCTAATTCAACTTGGCTATATAAGGCTTCTAATTGTGTAACTAAACCTGATGATACTTCTGAGTCAGTTTCTTTTGCTGTTTCAATCGCCTTATGAATACCATAAAGTTTTTGTGCCACCTTAGCTTGCTTTTCAACCCAAGTATCATAGCCACGGTTATTTTCTGAAATTTCAGATAAGTAACGAATACGAGCGCCAGGAATAACACTGCTCTTATTAGCTAAGGTTCCGTCAACCGATAGCAAGTCGCCAACAGTTAAGCCTGCTTTATTGTTTAGTTCAGTGATAACGGCATTGTATAGTTCAGTCATGCCTCGGTCATTAAATTGTGAGGCGATAGTACCGTATACTGGCACTTCATCATCACCCGCTTCAAACATGCCGCGGTTACGTTTGTATTGTTTTTTCACGTCACGTAACGCATCTAACGCGCCGCGTTTATCAAATTTGTTTAATGCGATAATGTCAGCAAAATCAAGCATATCGATTTTTTCTAGCTGAGTAGCCGCACCATACTCTGGCGTCATCACATATAAAGAAACGTCTGAATGTTCTTCAATTTCAGTGTCTGATTGACCAATACCTGATGTCTCTAGAATGATCAGGTCAAAATCTGTTGCTTTCAGAATATCAAGCGTATCGTTAACATAAACCGATAACGCTAAATTCGACTGACGCGTTGCTAATGAACGCATATAAACCCGATCATTGTTTACCGCATTCATTCGAATACGGTCACCAAGTAGTGCACCACCAGTTTTACGTTTTGACGGGTCAACCGAAACAATGGCAATTTTACTGTCATCTGTTGCCATTAAAAAGCGACGAATTAATTCATCTACCAGTGATGATTTACCCGCACCACCGGTACCAGTAATACCTAATACTGGAGTTTTACTAACTGCAGATATTTTGCGAATTTTATCAAGTGCTGCCTTGTTTTCTTCCGGTGCATTTTCTGCTGCTGAAATTAAACGAGCAATGGCTTGTTTTTTATCTTGTAACGGAATCACTTTTTTAAGGTTTGCAACATCATCTTTTTTAACATCTAAACCAGTTTTAAAGTCACAACGCTCAAGCATGTCATCAATCATACCTAACAAGCCAAGTTCACGACCATCATCTGGAGAGTAAATGCGGGTAATGCCGTAATCTTGCAGCATTTTAATTTCTTCAGGTAGAATTACACCACCGCCACCGCCAACAATACGAATATGTTCACAACCACGCTCTTTTAACAGGTCATACATATATTTGAAATATTCGTTATGACCACCTTGATACGAAGTCATAGCAATAGCATTAGCATCTTCTTGAATCGCGGTATTAACCACCTCTTCTACACTGCGGTCATGACCAAGATGAATAACTTCTGCACCACTTGATTGTAAAATTCGACGCATAATATTAATAGCTGCATCATGACCATCAAATAGCGAGGCCGCGGTTACGATACGAATCTTATTTTTTAACTGATATCTTTCAGTATTCATCTTAAACTCTCTTAATTTGTCAAAATTGTTTTTTTATAAAACAATATTTACCAGAACAATTACATATAGACGCTATAAACAAATTGCTAATGCACTAGTTTTAGTCATAAAAATTGATAATAGAAACCTAATGATAAAATTAGACCATACTAAAAGTATGATGAACATTGATTTTATTGTTAATTTGATGGACTATATTGTGATTGCAGTAGTAAAAAGAAGTTCATCGAAAATTTAGGCAATCATGGCAAACAATCAAAGTTATAGCTCTTCAGATATTCGCTTGTTTATTCCGATATTCTTATTAAAAAAGTTGTCCAAGCATCGCTTAACAGATGGTTTATACCCAGTTTCATTAGGGATGACCCAAGCAGCCAGCAACTATAAGTTGCAGCAAGGAAACGAAGACTGCTATACGCTCATCTACTGTTTTTCAGGTAAAGGTAAATTACAATATAAAGGGCGAGAGAGAGTAATTGAACGTGGCGATCTTGTTATTATAAAGCCAAACTCTCCTTTTACATTTACCATTGCGCAATCAAATGAAACAACATTAAATAGTGTTTATTGGGTTAATTTTACCGGCGATTTAGCTCACGATTTTGCTGAGCGATTATTAATGAAAATGGAAGGAGGAGTAGCACAGGTTGGGGTTCAGAATAATATAGTTACCGATTTCGATCATTTATTAGCACTAGGGGCAAGGGGCTACACTGCCACCAACGTAATACATGCTGTACATATTCTACAGCAGGCATTAAGCTTTTTAGCACTACAATTACGCCTAACTATATTTAACAGTAACTCTAGCTTCGACCTTGAAGCTGTCGAGGCTCTTATGCGTAATAGTTTACATCAAGAGTTAAGCTTAGATACTTTGGCACATTACAGCCAATTATCGAAATTTCACTTTGCTAAAAAGTTTAAAGAATTAACCGATAGCTCCCCTATTCAACATTTTATTAATATGAAAATTCAACATGCCTGCTCGCAATTAGATAACACAGATATTACCATTAAGGATATTGCTAATGACCTTGGCTACAGTGATCCTTATTATTTTTCTCGACTATTTAAAAAGGTTGTTGGTATATCACCAAAGCAATACCGAGACTCTCGTCATAGCTTGTGAATTGAAAATAACAAAACATGTCTGAATATCATAAAATCAATTACAGTAAAATTTCTTTATTAACATAAACATACCTAACTTAAACTCAATAAAAAAGCTACATTGACTTAACCAATGTAGCTCAAAATTATTATTTCGCTTTAAAATAAAATGATTTAGCGAAAATTAAATATATAAATAATATTCAACTAACCGCTCAACTTTTTGTTCTTAGCAAAGTCAATCCAATCATTAACCAGAGTAGTATTGCTATCGCACCACCGCCACTGCTTGCGCGTTCAGGTAAATCAGGTGTCGTTACAACATTCGTCAAGGTTACGTTTTGCTCTGTTGAAACTTTTGCACCGCTATTATCTGTTATCTGTAATTCAATAGTAACGTTACCCGCACTGGTAAAACTATGCGTTAATGTTTCTCCATTGCCGATGACTGAGCTGCTACCAGAAGTTACTGTCGACCACTGGTATTGAACGATTTCACCATCTGTATCAGTACTTTCTGAAGCATTAAAATCACAAGTAAGGTTTTGACATGAAGCTGAAAATTTAGGCTCTGGAAGCTTATTCGTTAAATCCGTTTCCAATACTATAGTTTGCTCTGAACTCGCTTGTAAATTGTTATTATCCTCGACCAGTAAACGGACTTTAACTTCTCCAGCTGCAGAGAAACTATATTGTAGTGACTTACTATCACCAATAACTTCAAGTTCATCATCACTGATATATCTTGCCCATTGATAACTGGTAATTTCACCATCGTTATCAAGACTTTGAGATGCGTCAAAAGTACAGTTTAAATATTGGCAGTCGACGGTAAAACTTGAAATAGGAGCACTGCTATCTGAGATATTAATAAAAGCAGATTGTACAACACCATATTGACCATCCGTATCCTTTGCTCTTGCCGAAATTAAGTGCTGACCAACGGCTAGATCGGCTGTGTTTACCTGTATATTTGCACTAACTGTGTCATTAGCAACCTCAAGGTTTTGCAACGTAATAACCTTATCAGTATCAGTAAAGTTGCCATCAATTACATATTCGAATGACACCACATCAAAATCTGCACTGGCTAATTGAGATTGTTTGGTCGCGCTAATATCTAGCTCAACTATTGCTGCAGGTACAATTGTTATCTGTTCGGAGTTGTCATTAAGTTTAAGCTCAGAAATATCGGGACCTATTGATAATAAATACGGTGCTTCACTGACTTTAGCTGCATAAATTAGTGCTTTTAGGTTATCCGGCTTGATGTTGTTTTCATATGCGGTGCAATCTTGAAAAAATGATGTACCTAATTCAAATGTAATGGCCGCAACGCCAAGTTCACCGTAACTAACATTGTCACTCGTACCATCAGTAGCATACAGCCCTATTGATTGCTGCGGTGCATAACCATTAAACCAAGCTAATTTATTACCTAGATGTAAAAAGCCAATATTATTTGGAGATAGTCCCTCTTTATGACCATAAGGCCATAAAATTAACCGCCCATAACTGTGAAGATCTAAATGTAGACCGCTTTTATTTTTTGGTGCAGCGTCAGAGTCATTTTCGCCACGCTCATCAGGGAACAATGAACGAATGTAATTAGAAACCGCCTGAGTTTCAGGCTCAGATTCTGCTGATATACCGCGATAGACTTCTGAGCACTCATTGCCACTTGAGCCATTTGCTGTAACACCCCAAGTTTGCGCAAAGTTTCGATTAAGGTCGACACCAACGGTAGAGCCCGCACAATGATTACTATTGGTATTTTTACGTTGAAAGATTTGATTTTCAGCAATTTTTCGGCCGTCGGGATTCATATGCAGCATTAAATGCACTTCCCGATTATCAACAATCCACTTCGCTTCTGCATTAGTTTGATAATTATTCAATAACCATTTAGCAAAATCTAAATTAAGAGCTGCAGGGGCATACTCTCTCGCATGCATACTACTATGAACAAAAAGAATTGGTTTAGGCTGAGTTAATTCGGTGTTAGTGATTTTCAATACCATTAAGTCATAACCACCTTGCTGACTAACTTTTCTCCATGAATCGCCAACATCTTGCCATGAGGCTAATTTAGGGAAGTTATCTGCTAAAGCTTGTGCTTGACTATAGGTACCTTCAACCGTTTCAAAGCACGAAAAACCGGAGATAGGGTCTTCGGCTGAATTACTTTTGGGAAAAACTGTTTTGTTATCAGCAAAGGTTTTTGAAAACTCGTTAGTCCATGCAAGTGCTGGTTCAATTTTAAAACCACGATCTAACAGCAATGCTTTCTCTGTTTCGCTTAATGTCGCAATTAGAAATTTTTCTTTATGATTCACTTCCAATATCGCATGATGTAGTGAAATTAAAGCCTGATTAGCAAGCACTTGATCTGAATAAGTGACTTTTGAAAATGTTGGTTGCTTATTTGCGTAAGTGGATAAGCTGATCATTAGCGATACAACTAACAAAACACCAAAAAGCGCTCGTAATAAAATATTCATTCAATACCTTTGTGACATTAATGTATTAACTTACAGCATTTATTAACATTAATTTAACAATATTAAAAGTTTAATTCGATAATTAACCTGATATCTGTATTAAATAAAACAAAAAAGTCGCAGTAGCGACTTTTCTCTTATCATTAAAATTTCAGTATGATAAAAATTAAATACTTGCTAGCGCACTATAATTGGCCATGACATATTCATGAAAAATAGAGCACAAAATAAAAAGCTACTGTAATGCTAATTGCCACTTACCACTGTAGGTGCGGTCGTTAAATGTTGAAGAAGAACTCGACTCTACTTCCCTATTAACGCGAACCAAACGCGTTCCATCGATTTCAAACTGCGAAGTTATTTCGCTTTCTGCTGTCATAGAAAAGAAGATATAAGCACTACCCTTACCTGAGTAGCTCATTCGCGTTTCAATAGGGACCCCTTTCTCATTAATTAACACTTTGTAACTACCATTAAATTTACTGACATAGCCGCGTATTTTCTTATCATCAATAAAGCTTTCTAGTGGTAATTTAAAATTTAACACTCGCACGCTTTGGTTCAAATAATCTGTACTCGTTTCGCCTACGAACTCACCTTGCTCGATTAAATCTAATATTGTTTGCGCAGAAGAGAAAAGCGGAATTAACGAAGAGGCAGAGAGTATTTCAGCGCCATTTAACACCGGAGTATCAGCTTCTTCGTCGGTCATTTTGAGTCGATTTTCTTCGGCAATACGATTTAACACATATTTTGAATAACGAATATCTAAGCCTTCAATACTTTCCGATAACGTTGACTGTATCGCGCCTGTTTTTAACTTCTTATCTTGCCCTTCTCCTCTACTTTCAGAAAAAGAAACATCTAAAACTCCTGTGATAGGCTCACTACCGTTAAGCTTGTTCAGCGCTTGTTTCAATTCAGCGACACTATCGGCCCAAACGGGTAGTGATAAAGAAAAGCATAAAAGCCCGACGGCGAAAGATTGCGTGTTAGTCAATGCCATAAATTACCTTTTTATTATTATATTGCTAATATTTGCTTGCTCGAATGGCAATATTTATAACTTAAATTTCAAATTAATTTCAATATCAGTATGCTAAAGAAGTGTTACTAACCATTTCATTTTAAATATTATTTTATATTAAGTCCTAGAATATAAAATGATTTAACAATATTTTATTTATCAATTAAGCAACTTAACTGAAGATCAAAAAAGCTCGCCTAAAAGCGAGCCATTTTATTGGAATTACAAAGCATTATTAATTTTACATATATCATCTATTGTTCATTGAGTATTCAGAGAGCTTATCCCTTAAATTTACGAGACGCTAAACCGATTAACCCTAATGCTAAAATAGCTAATGTTGTTGGTTCTGGAACATCAGTCGTCCTATTCGCAACAAAGAATAACTTTTCGTATGATGAACTTGAGTTTAGCCCTGTAATATCATTAATCCTATAACCGCCAGTAAAACTTAAAGTATGCAAACACATGCTATTCGGACTAGAAGAAACATCACATTGGTTATTACTTACCGTATCACTTAATACCGTAAATCCCCAAGACCAGTTATTTGAAAACCACCAGTTAGCTCCATTTACTACATGAGTAGTACTTGTTTGCCCCGTATCAAAAGTTACTTCATCTAGCAAACCATGTGCAAGTGACAGTAAATTATTACTTCCTGTCGCTCTCCCTGCCATCATCAAATAATCACCGTCGCAAACATCTAATACATTTTCAGCGAAATTACCAATGGTCACACTCATGGTTTCTTGATAACAAAGAGTCCACCCTCCACCGGTAACAGTAGAAATATCTATGTTTGATTGAACACCAAAAGGATCGTATATAATTCCAGCGTTAGCAATTCCACTTACAGCCAAAGCAATGCTAGCAACTAAACTCTTCAAGAATTTATTTTTCATTTAAATATTCCTTTTTAATATTTATTTAACACCTTTGAAAGGTATTTGATAACGCTAAATACTTTCGATTTAATAAGCAGACAATATGCCAGCATTAAAACACAAATAAAAACAATAAATTAACAGTTACTCGGAATTACATATTTACACATTTGTAAAATAACCTGACACTAGGCTATACTCTAAAAACTAAACTCGTTTTCAGTATTATTTTCACTTTTCAGCACATTAAAACTAAAAAGAGCTACTGTTAAAAACAGTAGCTCTAAACTTATTCAATAGCCTACTAAGTAAGTGGGCTTTTATAAAATGATAAGTAACTACATCATTTCTACAGCAATTGCTGTTGCTTCACCACCACCGATACAAAGTGATGCTAAACCTTTGCTCAAGCCTTTATTCTTCAATGCGTGAATTAACGTCACCATGATACGCGCGCCACTAGCGCCTAAAGGATGACCTAAAGCACATGCGCCACCGTTCACGTTTACTTTCGCTACGTCTAATTCAAGTTCTTTAATACCTAACATAGTTACCATGGCAAACGCTTCATTGATTTCAAACAAATCAACATCTGCAGTTGTCCAATTAGCTTTTGCTAGCACTTTTTTCATTGCGCCAACAGGTGCTACCGTAAACTCTGCCGGCTTTTGAGCATGCATAGCATGCGCTACAATCTTACATAAAGGCGTTAAACCACGCTTTTGTGCTTCTGATAACTTCATCATCACAAGTGCTGCTGCACCATCAGAAATCGAGCTTGAGTTAGCGGCGGTAATCGTACCGTCTTTCTTAAAGGCTGGACGTAAGCTAGAAATTTTATCAGGGCGTGCATTACCAGGCTGTTCATCAATTTCAAAAATTGAATCACCACGACGAGATTTAATCGTTACTGGTGCAATTTCATTGGCAAATGCGCCATCAGCAATTGCTGCATTAGCACGTCCTAAAGAACGAATGGCATAGGCGTCCATATCTTCACGGCTAAATGCTGATTCATCAGCTGTTTCTTGCGCAAAACAACCCATAGCAATACCATCGTAGGCATTTTCTAAACCATCAGTCATCATATGATCAAGTATTTGGCCGTGACCCATTTTAATACCTGAACGCCCTTTTGGCATTAAATGCGGAGCGTTAGTCATACTTTCCATGCCACCAGCAACAGCTACATCGATAGAGCCAGCTAATAAAGCATCATGTGCTTGCATCGCTGCTTTCATACCTGAACCACAAACTTTATTAATAGTGGTACAAGCAGTTGATAAATCTAATTCTGCTTCTAAAGCCGCTTGACGAGCAGGTGCTTGCTTTAAGCCAGCAGGTAATACACAGCCCATGATTACTTCATCGACTTGATCATTTGATAAGTTAGCATCTTGCATAGCACCGCGAATAGCAGTAGCACCTAAACTGGTTGCACTCACAGCTGATAAACCGCCCATAAAACCGCCCATAGGGGTTCGTTTAGCAGCAACAATAACGATAGGATCTTGAGTAGACATAAAGCTCTCCGACAAAGTGTTTTTCGATATTATTCGATAACTCATTACAAGAATCGATAAGAATTGCGCAACAGATTAACTTAAATTTACCTTTACGCCAACGTAAACTTTATGGACCTTTAGTCTAATAACTATAAATTATTACAAAATTGACAATCATTCTTTACAGCATCAGAAACTAACATTTTATTTACATAGCCCAGGTCGCACTTTACGTTAACGTAAACTTATTGTATGGTAGCCAATAAATTAGGAAATAGCGTTTAACGGTGAGTAACAACATGGGCGATAAGAACCACGTCACCTTCTCAATTGGCGAACTAGCTCGGGAGTTTGATATAACAACCCGAAGTATTCGTTTTTACGAAGATCAAGGCTTAATACTGCCTACTCGTAAGGGACAAACAAGAATATACAACCAAAGAGACAGAGTTCGACTAAAGTTAATTCTACGCGGTAAACGCTTAGGCTTTTCATTGGCAGAAACAGGTCGCTTGTTCGAACTTTACGATGCGGATAAATCAAGCGCAACACAATTAAATACCATAATGGACTTAATTGCTGAAAAGAAAAATGATCTAAACCAACAACTAGAAGATATTCAAGCCGTTTTAATTGAATTAACAGGTTTAGAGAATAATTGTCAGGAAGCATTAGCTTCAATAGATAAATAACATTACCCGCTTAGGCGCATAACAAATTAAGTAATAGTTAGGGCTGTGCACACTTGCCGGTGTTAACAACACAAACAATTATTAGAAGGTACAACTATGATTTCTACATTTTCTTCAATGAATTTTAATTTAGGCGAAACCGTTGACATGATCCGTGACACAGTTAACGCCTTTGCTCGCGATGAAATAGCTCCTCGTGCAGAAAAAGTTGATCAAGACAACGAATTTCCAATGGATTTATGGCGCAAATTTGGTGACTTAGGTTTATTAGGCATGACCGTAGATGAAGAATATGGTGGTTCTAACTTAGGTTACTTAGAGCACATGGTTGCTATGCAAGAAATTTCTCGCGCATCAGCTTCTGTTGGCTTAAGTTACGGCGCTATGTCTAACTTATGTTTAAACCAATTAAACAAAAACGGTAACCATGAGCAAAAAGCTAAGTACTTACCAAAACTTTGTACTGGTGAACATATTGGCGCATTGGCAATGTCAGAGCCAAACGCTGGTTCGGATGTTGTTAGCATGAAATTACGCGCTGACAAAAAAGGCGATAAATACATCCTTAACGGCAATAAAATGTGGATCACTAATGGTCCAGATGCCCATGTTTATATTATTTACGCAAAAACTGACACTGCTGCGGGATCAAAAGGTATTACGGCATTTATCGTTGAGCGTGATTACCCTGGATTTTCTCGTCACCAAAAACTAGATAAATTAGGTATGCGCGGTTCAAATACCTGTGAATTAGTTTTCCAAGATTGTGAAGTTCCTGCTGAAAATATTTTAGGTGAGGAAGGTAAAGGTGTTCGCGTTCTAATGTCAGGCTTAGACTACGAACGTTTAGTATTAACAGGCGGTCCATTAGGTATTATGGATGCATGTATGGACTTAGTTGTTCCTTACATTCACGACAGAAAGCAATTTGGCCAATCAATTGGTGAATTTCAGTTAATTCAAGGCAAAATTGCTGACATGTACACGCAAATGAATGCCGCTAAATCTTACGCTTACATGTGTGCAATGGCAGCTGATCGCGGCGAAACTACCCGTAAAGATGCTGCTGGTGTAATTTTGTATTCAGCTGAACTTGCTACAAAAATGGCATTAGACGCGATTCAATTACTTGGCGGTAACGGTTATATCAACGAATTCCCAGCCGGTCGATTATTACGTGATGCTAAATTATATGAAATTGGCGCAGGTACATCAGAAATTCGCCGTATGTTAATTGGGCGTGAGTTATTTAACGAATCGGTTTAGTGTAATTTTTCTCATTGCCAATGAGCGCGATTTCTTTGTCAAAAATACACTCATAGACGACTATGCTTAGTATTTTTTCCTTGAACTCACGCCATTGGCTTCGATAAAGCTAAATAGTGAACCAATTCAGTAATTAAATTTAAATAAGAAAAAATAAAAGAATTAAACTTTCTGTGACTATTGCTATTGATTACTTTTAGCACAATCAAGTGTTAGAAAGTCAAAACAATATCAATGTGCATTGTTAACTTACTGACATTAACAACGTCAAAAATTAACAAAACGAACAACAAATAAAAGGTTATACCGTGGCTAAGATAATATCGAAAATCAATCCCCGCAGCCCTGAATTCATCGAAAATGCTGAGCATATGCAACTGCAAGTTGATGACTTAAAAGTTAAATTAGAAGAAATTAAACTAGGTGGTGGCGAACGTAGTCGTGAACGTCATTTATCTCGTGGTAAGTTACTACCAAGAGACCGTGTTTACGCCCTACTTGATCCAGGCTCAGCATTTCTTGAATTATCACAATTAGCCGCTTATGAAGTTTACGATGACAACGTACCAAGCGCCGGCATTATCACAGGTATTGGCCGAGTTGGCGGCCAAGAATGTGTTATCGTCGCCAATGACGCAACGGTAAAAGGTGGTACTTATTATCCACTAACTGTTAAAAAGCATTTACGCGCGCAAACTATCGCCCAAGAAAATAACTTACCATGTATCTACTTGGTTGACTCGGGTGGTGCAAACCTACCAAACCAAGACGACGTTTTTCCAGATAAAGAGCATTTTGGCCGTATCTTCTTTAATCAAGCCAACATGTCAGCACAAAGTATTCCACAAATTGCCGTGGTTATGGGTTCATGTACCGCTGGTGGTGCGTACGTGCCTGCAATGGCTGATGAATCAATAATCGTGAAAGAACAAGGTACGATATTCTTGGCAGGCCCACCGTTAGTAAAAGCGGCAACCGGTGAAGTGGTTAGTGCTGAAGATTTAGGTGGCGCCGATGTGCATTGTCGTACTTCAGGTGTTGCTGATCATTACGCACAAAATGATCATCACGCTTTAGAAATTGCCCGCAATGCCGTCAGTAATTTAAACCGTGTTAAACCAGTACAAATGGCAATTCAAGAAGTGGCGGAACCCGCTTACTCTGGTGAAGAAATTTACGGTATTGTACCTAAAGATTCTCGCCAACCATTTGATGTTCGTGAAATTATAGCTCGTGTCGTTGATGGCAGCGAATTCGACGAATTTAAAGCGCTTTACGGCACAACATTAGTCTGTGGCTTTGCCCGCATCTACGGTTACCCTGTCGGTATTGTTGCCAATAATGGCATTTTATTTGGCGAGTCTGCACAAAAAGGCGCTCACTTTATTGAGCTTTGTGCGCAACGTAAAATTCCTTTAGTGTTTTTACAAAACATTACAGGCTTTATGGTTGGCCAGCAGTATGAAGCCGGTGGTATCGCAAAACACGGCGCTAAAATGGTAACAGCCGTAGCAACAGCACAGGTTCCAAAATTCACTATTTTAATTGGTGGTAGTTTCGGTGCCGGTAACTATGGCATGTGTGGCCGAGCTTACGACCCCCGTTTCCTATTTATGTGGCCAAATTCGCGCATTTCAGTGATGGGCGGCGAACAAGCTGCGGGCGTACTTGCACAAGTTAAACGCGACCAAAAAGATAAACGTGGTGAAACATGGAGCGAGCAAGAAGAAGCTGACTTCAAACAACCAATTATCGACAATTATGAGCATCAAGGTCATCCATATTATGCCTCTGCTCGCTTGTGGGATGATGGTGTGATTGACCCAGCGGACACTCGCCAAGTACTCGGCTTAGCTATTTCAGCTTCTTTAAACAAACCTATTGAAGAGACCAAATTTGGTCTGTTTAGAATGTAGGGAGAAGTTGACTATGTTTACCCATCAAAATATTACAAGTCCTAGCGAACAAGTTTTATTTGACGTTGACAGCCGTGGTGTCGCTACTGTCACCATGAATAACCCTGATAAGCACAATGCCTTTGATGACAGTATTATTTTTGCACTAAGCCACTTATTTCATGAAATTGCAAAATGTCATGACATCAAAGTCATGGTATTGGCTTCAACCGGTAAAAGCTTTTCTGCTGGTGCTGATTTAGGTTGGATGAAACGTATGGCGTCTTACTCTTATGAAGAGAATTTAGCAGATGCCAATGCTTTAGCCCATATGTTAAAAAATCTTAATTTTTTACCTCAACCTACCATTGCTAAAGTGCAAGGTGCAGCCTTTGGCGGCGCAGTTGGACTAGCAAGTTGTTGTGACATTGTATTGGCTAGTGAAAAAGCCAGTTTTTGTTTAAGCGAAGTAAAACTGGGCTTAATTCCTGCCACTATTAGTCCGTATGTGGTGAATGCGATTGGTCAAAAAGCCAGTCGACGTTACTTTCAAACTGCTGAACGATTCTTTGCTGACAAAGCGCAACAACTAGGTTTAGTTGATGAAATTCTGCCATTGGAAGCATTAGATTCAGCCGTTGACAAAATGATAACGACATTACTGGAAAATGGCCCATTAGCCGTGCGCCAAGCTAAACAGTTAGCCCTTGATGTCGCTTACCAAGATATCGACGAAGCATTAATAGAAATAACCAGCGAACGCATTGCCGCGATCCGCGTATCAGCAGAAGGCCAAGAAGGTTTAAGTGCCTTTTTTGAAAAGCGCCAAGCCGCTTGGCAAGCCCCGTTGCAACAACAAGCATCACAACAAAAATCATTAGATAAAGGCGAAGGATAAACTCATGTTTACTAAAATATTAATTGCCAACCGTGGCGAAATCGCCTGTCGTGTTATTAAAACTGCACGAAAAATGGGTATTCTAACCGTTGCCGTTTATTCTGATGCCGACGCTGACTCCTTACATGTCAATATGGCTGATGAAGCTATATATATTGGTGGTTCCCCTTCGCGTGAAAGTTACCTATTATCAGAAAGAGTTATTGAAGCAGCTAAGCGCACCGGCGCACAAGCGATTCACCCAGGTTATGGTTTCTTATCTGAAAACGCCGACTTTTGTCGTATGTGTGCCGCACAAGGCATTACTTTCATTGGCCCACCGGTTGGCGCTATTGAAGCTATGGGTTCAAAATCTGCAGCTAAAAATATTATGGAAGCGGCACAAGTACCGTTAGTGCCAGGTTACCATGGCGATGACCAATCAGAGGCTGTGATCAAAAAAGCTGCCGATGATATGGGTTACCCTGTACTACTTAAAGCTACTGCAGGTGGCGGTGGTAAAGGTATGCGCCAAGTATGGAGCGAAGTAGAATTTTCTGAAGGTTTTGCAGCAGCAAAACGTGAAGCTAAATCTTCATTTGGTGACGATACCATGTTGGTTGAAAAGTACTTAACACAACCTCGTCATGTTGAAATTCAAGTATTTTGTGATAATCATGAAAATGCGGTTTATCTTTTCGAACGTGACTGTTCAGTGCAACGTCGTCATCAAAAAGTGATTGAAGAAGCACCAGCCTTTAGCATGAGTGAAGAACTACGTGCGAAAATGGGTGAATCAGCGATAAAGTCAGCACAAGCCATTGGCTATCAGGGTGCAGGTACCGTTGAATTCTTACTTGATATTGATGGTTCATTCTACTTTATGGAAATGAATACTCGCCTGCAAGTAGAGCATCCTGTTACTGAATTAATTACTGGCCAAGATTTAGTTGAATGGCAATTGCGTGTTGCTGCCGGTGAAGTATTACCTAAAGCTCAACACGAATTAAAAATCAATGGACACGCTTTTGAAGCGCGTATATACGCTGAAGATCCTAACAATGACTTTTTACCGGCAACCGGCACTTTAGACTTTTTACAACCGCCAGTTGAAAGTGAGTTTGTCCGTGTTGATACCGGTGTTCGTCAAGGTGATGAGGTGAGCGTATTTTACGACCCTATGATTGCTAAGCTAATTGTTTGGGACGAAAGCCGTGAAAAAGCCCTACAACGTATGGCGAAGGCACTTTCTGAATATCGCATTAATGGTGTTACCACTAACATCGACTTTCTCTATAACTTAGCGACTTGTGCGCCATTTGTTAATGCTGACATCGATACTGGCTTTATTGAAAAAAACCAAGAAATTATTTTTCATGAAAGTGAACAAGCTTTAGCTGGCGAATTGCCTATGGCAGCACTTTATTTAGTTTTATCACAAGAGTTACAGGCGCAAACTAAAGCTGCGAAAACTAACGATCCATTTTCACCTTGGAATATGACCAATGCATGGCGCTTAAATGAAGCCAACGTTCATCATATGGTATTGGCGCACAACGACACTGAGTACCCGATTGTTGTCGAACAAAAGCGCCAAGGCAGTGGTAGCTACTATTTGATTACTGTTGATGGTCAAACGGTTGATTGCCAAGGTCGAATAGATAACGACACGTTATACGTTAGTATTGATGGTTACCGCAGTCACGCAACCATTGCGAAAAACGGTACACAAATCAGTTTATACCACCAAAATGGCGTATTTAATTTCACTCATATTTTACCTGACTGTGGCGATAATAGCGGTGATGACAGCCATGGTGGTCTAGTTGCGCCGATGAATGGCACTATGGTGTCTGTATTAGTGTCAGCCGGCGATACCGTTACCGCAGAGCAACCATTAATGATAATGGAAGCAATGAAAATGGAACATACGATTCGCGCGCCAAGTAATGGCGTTGTTGACACAATTTACTATAAAGATGGTGACATGGTTGACGGCGGTGCTGAGCTTATTGCCTTCACAGCGGAGGAAGCATAATGACTGGTACAGCAAGCTTGCCATCGCAAGTCAAAATTGTTGAAGTTGGGCCTCGCGATGGCCTACAGAATGAAAAACTACAAATCAGTGCTAAAGATAAAATAGCGTTGATTGAAATGTTATCAGATGCCGGTGTTAGCTATATCGAAAGTGGTAGTTTTGTTTCACCTAAATGGGTGCCGCAAATGGCGACTTCTACCGATGTATTCAATGGTATCAAGCGCAAAGAAAACGTCACTTACGCAGCCCTAACTCCCAATATGAAAGGTTTTGAGGCAGCAATGGCGGTTAATGCCAGTGAAGTGGCGATATTTGGCGCCGCATCAGAAGCGTTTAGCCAAAAGAACATCAACTGCTCTATAGAAGAAAGCTTGCAACGTTTTGAACCGATAATGGCTGCTGCCAAAGCCGCTAACATTCCGGTACGAGGATATGTTTCTTGTGTTGTTGGCTGTCCTTATGACGGTTTTATAGAACCTGAACAAGTAGCAATGGTTGCAGAAAAACTATACCAGATGGGCTGTTATGAAATATCGCTTGGCGACACCATAGGTGTTGGCACGCCAGCAACCGTAACTAAAATGATACAGGCTGTTAGTGCCCGTGTGCCAATGGCAAAGCTCGCTGTGCACTTTCACGATACTTATGGTCAGGCGTTAACTAACATTTACAGCGCTTTGCAAGCCGGTGTCATGGTAGTCGATAGTGCTATTGCAGGCTTAGGCGGATGTCCATATGCTAAGGGCGCTTCAGGCAATGTCGCAACCGAAGATGTTTTATACATGCTTAACGGCTTGAATATTGATACTGGTATCGATTTTGACAAACTATTAGCAGCAGGTTGGTACATTAGTGACAAATTAGGCAAAGCACCTGTATCAAAAGTGTCAACTGCATACCGAGCTAAATAAGCTGGTTGTATTTAAATGTAAAGATTAAAAATAACGACAAAAATTTATTAATGAGGAACAAACAATGGCAGGATTTGACAAGGTAGTGTCAAGCTATGAAGAAGCTATGGCAGGTCTTGAAGATAATATGACCGTAATTGCCGGTGGTTTTGGCTTATGTGGTATTCCAGAAAATTTAATTAGTGAAATTAAACGTAAAGGCACCAAAGGTTTAACTGTGGTTTCAAATAACTGCGGTGTCGACGACTTTGGCTTAGGTATTTTACTTCCTGATCGTCAAATCAAAAAAATTGTCGCCTCATATGTTGGCGAAAATGCTGAATTTGAACGTCAAATGATGAATGGCGAACTTGAAGTGGAATTAACGCCTCAAGGAACACTAGCCGAAAAAATGCGTGCCGGCGGAGCCGGTATTCCTGCATTCTACACGGCGACAGGTTACGGTACTCCTGTTGCAGAGGGCAAAGAAGAGCGAGAATTTGACGGTAGGCATTACATTTTAGAACCTGCTATTAAAGGCGACTTTGCCATTGTTAAAGCTTGGAAAGCAGATCGCTACGGCAACTTAGTGTTTAGAAAAACTGCTCGTAACTTCAATCCTATGGCAGCAGCGGCGGGTAAAATTACTGTAGTAGAAGTAGAAGAAATTGTTGAACCTGGTGAGTTAGACCCAGATCACATTCATACACCAGGTATTTACGTTAACCGTTTAATATTGGGTTCATTTGAAAAACGCATTGAACAACGTACTGTTCGCAGCGATACATAATTATAAGTGTTAGTAAGGAGTAATTTATGGCTTTATCAAGAGAACAACTAGCACAACGCGTTGCGCAAGAGTTACAAGACGGTTACTACGTTAATTTAGGCATAGGCATTCCAACATTAGTGGCCAACTACGTACCTGAGGGAATGGAAGTGATGCTGCAGTCGGAAAATGGTCTATTAGGTATGGGGCAATTCCCTACCGAAGCAGAAATTGACGCTGACTTAATTAATGCAGGTAAACAAACGGTAACTATGGCAACGGGTGCATCAATTTTTGATTCAGCAGAATCTTTTGCCATGATCCGCGGTGGTCATGTTGATTTAACCGTTTTAGGCGCTTTTGAAGTGGACGTTAACGGCAACATTGCCTCGTACATGATCCCAGGCAAGCTAATTAAAGGTATGGGCGGAGCAATGGATTTAGTTGCTGGTGCCGATAACATTATCGTGACCATGACTCACGCATCAAAACATGGCGTTTCAAAACTACTCAGTAACTGTACACTACCGTTAACGGGTAAAGGTTGCATAAAAAAAGTATTAACTGACTTAGCTTTTATTGAAATTAAAAATGGTAAATTCTATTTATTAGAGCGTGCTCCAGGTGTATCGGTAGAAGAAATCATTTCATTAACCGAAGGTAAATTGGTTGTTGACGGTGATATTCCTGAGATGACTTTTTAAACGTAATAACAAATAGTTAACAAAAAACGATTAAATTAGGGGGCATTAGCCCCTTTTTTTGTGGTTAATTTCTTACAATATGTAGGTATTTGTCCTAAAACTGTAAACCCCTCTAAATTACACTCATTCCTAAAATCAAAATAATTGATTGTTTTAAAAGAATTAAATATAAAAACCTTTAACTATGGAAAACAAAATGCAACAAAGCAGTTGCATTTAATTCAAGATTTGGTAATACTGAAATTGACAAAGAAAAGGCAAGACACGCGAAAACGTGTTACGCAAAACCACCGGTCTAAGGGTAAGTATAATTCTGTATTTATCTATGACAGCGGAGTTACCGAGTTATTAGGTACATCCTGTGGTTTTTTCTTTTACTAACTCTATTTGTATTATAAAAGGTTATTAAAATGAAAAAATTATTACTAGTTACTACCGTTACTGCTTTAACGATGACGTCTATTATATCTGCGCCGAAAGCGCAAGCCGCCGACATTGCACAAAATGTATGTGAGTATGTTGCCGCCGACGACAAGAAACGTATGCGTTCATTTTTAAAGACGAATAAATTAAAAATTCGTAATATCTTCGCGGGTATCCAGTGTAATGGTAAAAACTTGTTAGAATTCGCTGCTACTAAAGGTTCAGTAAAAACTGGTTCTTTGATGATTAGTAAATTACCAAAGAAAACTGTTTCAGCTAACTTGGCACTTATTCAAAATGGATCGCAACCATTAATCGACGCTGCTAACAAACGTGTAAGCAGCTAGAAATTTATTTTCCAGTAGGCGTTAATACTTATTGTAAGTTCGATGTTTTACTAGTTAATAATTCTTATGTCTTTAAAAAGGCCAGCATATGCTGGCCTTTTTTTCTTTTCCGATTAAATAATATTTAAATCTTTAATTTCAACTAGCTACCTGCTAAAAAACGGATTAAAATCTTTATAAAATAGTTATAGTTTTGGTTGTCTAAATGCCACATAAACGCAGTTATATTAATAGCAACAATGCACTCGTTTTAACTGGAGGTGGCGCTCGTGCGGCTTATCAAGTTGGTGTATTATCGGCAATTGCCAAGTTTATCCCAAGAAATCATGGTATTCCCTTCCCTATTATTTGTGGCACATCTGCCGGCGCAATTAATTCAACCGCTTTAGCCTGTTATGCCTCATGCTTTCAATTAGGCGTTAAGAAACTCGAATGGGTTTGGAAAAACCTCGATCCTGGACGTATTTACCATAGTGATGCTATACGTGTATTTAGCCATTTATCAGCAGGCTTGCTTGGCAGCTTTCAAGCAGACTATGCAAATAAACGAGCTCGAAGTTTATTGAATAATGCGCCATTACTCGATTTACTAAACATGGTGATAGATTTTAGTCGCATTGATACCAATATTAGGCGTGGATATTTATCAGCGGTTTCTGTAACAGCTTCAAGTTATACCAGCGGTGACTCCATTAGTTTTTTTCAATCGTTGGAATCTATATCGCCTTGGTTTAGAGCAAAGCGTCGAGGTGAGCCAACCCAATTGAACAGCCAGCATTTAATGGCCTCCGCTGCTATTCCTTTAGTGTTTCCTTCAGCTAAGGTT
Organism: Colwellia meonggei; assembly: GCF_057537295.1. NCBI lineage: Bacteria > Pseudomonadati > Pseudomonadota > Gammaproteobacteria > Alteromonadales > Colwelliaceae > Colwellia > Colwellia meonggei. The sequence continues at coordinate 62,915 of NZ_BAAJLZ010000011.1, read as the reverse complement.
AAACATGATCATTTGGGCGACGGATCTATTCATCAGCTTTCACCATTAAGTCCAGCAATACATTTAGGCGCAGAAAAAATATTCATTGTTGGTGTTGAACAGCCGAAAGAGCCAATGCACGCACAAGAAAACAACCCTCACCCTCCAACAACGGCAACTATTGCAGGTCACCTACTAGATACGATTTTCTCTGATACTTTACAAAGTGATATTGAGCGTATGGAGCGTGTCAACCACACTTTGTCATTAATACCCGAACATTTAAAACAAGAAACCGTAGGATTAAAAAATATAGAGTCTTTGCTAATTAATCCAAGTCATGACTTTAATGCCATTGCGGTTAATTATTTTGATAGATTGCCACTATCTATCAGACTATTACTGCGCAGTGTTGGTATTACTAATGACGCAGAATCGAGTTTAGTCAGTTATTTATTATTCGATAAAAATTATTGTAAAGAATTAATTAATTTAGGCTTTAATGATGCGTTAGAGCAAGAAAATAAAATTCGCGAATTTCTTAACTTATAAATTTTCACAGCAATACTGGTAATAGTTTAAGCAACAGCAAAGCATGCACTAATTATCAAGCGCTTACTTTGCTGCTAATATTTTTAAACCGCGATATAAATGCCAGCCTATTTGCTAAGGCCCTTCCTGTACAAATCGCTCTGCCCTTTCAACACGGCGAGGTTTGCCACGCACAATCAAGGTATCTTGAGGCTTTAAAATGGTTTCAGGTGTCGGATCTTCCGTTTCAATATCATCACGTCTTAATGCCACAACAACAACGCGACGTTCATGCAGTTTTAGCGACTCAATAGAGTGACCGTTAGCATAGGAATTATTAGTTAAAATAATTGCGTGAGCGAATTCAATACGGTCAATCGCATCAGGGCTCATATCAGTATGTTCACCCTGGAAGAACCCATGCAAGTGGTTGTAATGATTTTTACGCTCTTTTTGCACACGACGGACAATTTTTGAAAAAGGTACACCTGTTAAAGAAAGCACCTGAGATACCAACATCAGACTCCCTTCCAAGCTTTCAGGCACAACTTCATTTGCGCCAGCAGCATGTAACTCATCAAGCTGATCATCGTTACGTGTTCTCACCAAAATAGGCACCTCTGGCGCTAAAGAGCGAACTCTTTGAATAACATCAATCGATTGCTTATCTTCACCAAATGCAATCACAACTAATTTAGCCTTAGATAATTGTGCAGCATGTAATAACTCAGCTTGACGAGAAGAACCAAATAAAACATTCTCACCCGCCTCACGTGCTTTTGTGGCTCTTAATGGGTCAATATCGATAGCAACGAAGTCTATTGACTCTTGCTTTAAAAATCGACTAACTGTTTGACCAATGCGCCCAAAGCCACAAATAATCACATGCTCATTTAGGTTTGTGCTTTTTGGCAGTTGTTCTAAAGGTTCAGTATCAATTTGCTTTTCACGACTAAACCACAATGCCCAACTACGGGCGTGAGCAACCATATAAGGCGTTATTGCCATACTTAATACACCCGTTCCTAATAAAATAGAAGCCGTTTTATCAGGAAGAATTTCTACTTGGCTTGCTAAGGCAATCAATACAAAGCCAAATTCGCCCATTTGCGCCAGCATAATACCTGAGGCCCAAGCATCTTTAGGTGACTCACCCGCCCGTATTGCTAATATGCTAATCACGACAGTTTTTACCGCCATAAAGCAAACTAATAATAAAATAATGGTAAATGGTGAAGAAAAAACAACGTTAATATCTAACTTCATACCGACAGTCACAAAAAACAAGCCAAGCAGTATGTCACGATAAGGCCTAATATCAGCTTCTAATTGGTGCTTGTATTGGCTTTCGCCAAGCATCATACCCGCTAAGAAGGCACCTAATGCCATTGATAAGCCGAACCACTGGGTTAATGCTGAAGCCACCAGCGTGACTAATAGGGTCGTTAAAACAAATAACTCATCGGTTCTTACTTGCGCAACCATGTTAAACAATCGCGGCAATATCCACTTACCAGCAAAAAGCAATAATGAGACTACAAAAACGCCTTTTACTAAGGCAAATAGCAGTGCCAAGATAAACGATGAATCTCCGCCTTGCGCCAGTAAAGGTATAATAATTAACAACGGGACAACTGCAACATCTTGGAAAAGTAAAACAGCAACAGATAACTGCCCGGACTTTTTCTTCATGCCACCACTTTCACTTAATTGCCTAATAACAATTGCGGTTGAAGATAGCGCTAAAATACCACCAATAGTTAATGACGCGGCAAAACTCTCGCCAAACAACATTGAGACGACCATAAACAACACTAATGAAATGCTTACCTGCAAACTGCCAACAGTTACCACTAGGTGCCGCATTGCCATCAACTTAGGCAACGAGAACTCAAGCCCAAGCGTAAACAATAAAAACACAATACCTAATTCAGCAAAGTGTTCGTAATCAACATGTTCCTGTGCCAATGCCAAACCATGCTCGCCCACTAATACTCCCGCAACTAGGTAAGCTAAAATAGCCGGCAGTTGTAAACGACGAAATAACCAAACAATTAATACGGCACTAGTTAGTATTGCCAGTAATTCTAAATGACCTGTCACATGTAATCCTTACGAAATGAGAAACGGCAATGCTGCATTGAGAAACAAGCAACTAGTCTAAGTTTAGCCCCCTAAATGGCTGTTTGTCTAAGATAATTTAAAATTTTTACGGATAACTTCACTAATATGGTACCAAAAAGAGAGCATGTAATTTTTACGAAAATAAAACGTCTAGGTACGCAAAACAATTTCCTTTATTAAGAGGTTAAAACCCGAAGGTCAAAACACTTCATTTACATTCAGGCTGATATTTTTACAATAATTAAACAACAGTAAAAAATAGGTATATTTATTGCTTTAATAAAAATGAAGTTACAGCCCCCAAATGAACGGTACATTATATGCGCACAGTAAATATTGTTAATCATCCAAATTCAAAGTTTAACGCTTTCACGTTATTTCAACATAACGACAAAAATAGTGAACGAAACCTTGCCTTGCTTGAGCAGTTACAAACCACATTGGACGTCAAGGGCTTGATTGATATCTTTGCGACAGAAGTATCAAAATACCTTGATTTTACTGGAGTTTATTTTAAGTACAACGAAATTTGTGCAACAGCAAGAGGCAGTAGACAAGCTAAAGCAGAGCGACAGTTTGAACTTAAGCTTAATGGAAAGTTTATTGGTTTATTAAGTTACTCCGTTAACAGTCCTGTAAGTATCACGAATTTCAAAATACTAACAGAGCTTCATCAGTTACTTGTCAATCCACTGAATAATGCTATTCGTTATCATCAAGCAATGCAATTAGCCATGCAAGATGCATTAACAGGATTAGGTAACCGTCGAAGTTTTGACAAACAACTACAGCGCACTATGGCACAGGCAAATCGTCGACATACTCGTGTTGGCTTAATCTTGTGTGATCTAAATAAATTTAAGGCAATTAATGATTCGTTTGGTCACATAGTTGGTGATCATGTTTTAGAGCATTTTGCTAATGCACTCCGACAAAGTGTTAGGGGTACTGACAGCATATTCCGCTTTGGCGGTGACGAATTTGCCGTAATTGTTGAAGATGCTTGCGAACAGTCGTTAGCTGCCATTGAGCATCGAATTTATCAAACTATGGAAAATGATACGCTATTAACTAAATATAACGTTACCAGTAGCCTTGGCTTAGCCTTTATGAACAGAGCTGATTCTGCTGACAGTTTTTTTCAGCGAGCTGATACCGCGCTTTATTCGCAAAAAATGAATATGCCAAGAAAACTTAGTGTTGTTTCTCAGAAAACCAGTTAACGTCCAATATATTATGTAACTTCCTTCAACACCTGACGTTTTTCATCAGGTGTTGAAATAATATGCATGCGGCAAATTCTTACCGCTAAAGAGAACTGTTCTGTGCCAAGCTTTGCCAGCAACTGACGAAAAAACAACCTATCTAAAGTAAAGTTGTCACAATAGTGCTCAATAGCCTGTTCAACACTCGGGTAATACACACCATCAAATAAAAAGCTGACAACAGTATCTTCTTGTTCTAGCTCCATACCGTTTAGTATTAGTGGCCACCCCTTTGAGTTAACCCGTTGCTTTGCCACTTCATACATAAACCAGGCACTTTTTTGAAAACCAGCAAAACAACCTTCTTCAAAGCCAGAGTTTGCTAACTCTTGTTGTGTCCAATTAAGCCCTATGGCTAAATCTTTTTTATACTTTTTAATAAGGTATTTTTTAACAAATTGTTTTACTTGCCAAATAGTATTTACTTTTGCTCGCAAAGCCGCACTATTGCATTCGTCGCAGCTGGGTAATGTCAGTGTTGGATGACTACAATCAAAAATAAGATGGTATTGATGAGGGAAAGTAAAATGGGCTCCGGCTGGCTCTTCGCAAAACCAGCACTGGTGCCTATGTTCAAATGGTACTTCTATAAAATGATCATCGTTGTGCATGAAGCAATATCAAAATAAAATTTATAATATGTTTTATTAACGGCGTTTTTTAGGAGCGCTTTTATTTTGTTGCTTTTTAGCTTTAGCACGACGTTTCGCTGCTGGCGTAGCATTGGCCTTTTTACGCGCTAGCATCTGGTTTTTCTCTTGCGTTGCCTTATATCGACTCTTCTTTAATGGCGCATCTTCTTTGGCATCGTATTGCGATGGTAAAGCTCTATCTAACTCATAACCAGGAACAATAATACGCTCAAACTTACGTCCAATTAATGCCTCAATGTTATCTAAAAACTGCTCATCTTTTGGACTCACTAAAGAAATTGCCGTACCAGACTTGCCTGCTCGACCTGTTCGGCCAATACGATGCACATAGTCTTCTGCTAAAAATGGTAAGTGGAAGTTAACCACATACGGTAAATCAGCTATATCAAGTCCGCGCGCTGCAACATCAGTGGCGACAAGTACGCGTACGGTGCCATCAACAAACTGCTCCAGTGCTTTGTTACGCGCCCCTTGGGTTTTATCACCATGGCACAATGCCGCCTTTATACCGTCAAGTTTTAGTTCTTTTGCTAATACATTAGCACTTTCTTTAGTACCGGCAAATACCAACACTTGTCGCCAATTATTAACGCCAATAAGCTCAGATAATAATTCTGCTTTACGCGTTTCTGACACCCAATAAACTGACTGCTTAACTTTACCTGATGTTGAGTTTTGACGTGCAACTTCAATCGTTTTAGGTGTTTTTAAAATTTTCTTCGCTAGCGTTTTAACTTTATTGGAAAATGTTGCAGAAAACATCAGTGTTTGATGTTTTGCTTTAATCATCGCAGAAATACGTTCAATATCGTTGTAAAAGCCCATATCTAACATACGATCAGCCTCATCAAGCACTAAGAATTGTACTTGTGATAAATCGAGGTTTCTTTGCTCAAGATGCTCTATTAATCGACCTGGCGTTGCCACTAACACATCAACACCATTTTTTAACATTTTGGTTTGTGGTGGCATATTAGCACCACCAAACACCGCACCACTTCGTAAAGGTAAGAATTCACTATAGGCTTTGATGTTATCAGAAACTTGTGCTGCAAGCTCTCTAGTTGGCGTTAAAATCAAGGCTTTAACCGTTGTGGTAGTATCAAAACCTTCTACATCAGGTTTTACCTTGCGTGCCAATATATCTAATATTGGTAATGAAAAAGCTGCTGTTTTACCTGTACCGGTTTGTGCACTCGCTAAAATATCAACACCGGTACGGATCATGGGAATAGCTTGTTGCTGAATTGGCGTTAGGGTTTTATAACCACATGCTTTTACCGCCTTTAATAAATTAGTCGATAAACCTATTGCATCCACACTCATCACATCACCATCTTTTCATCATCAATAGCGCAGTTATAAAAACGCGCCCCAAAATATTAAGGCGCGGATTATAGCAGCTTTGTTAACACTTGTTGGTATTAAAATAACACTACTTATTATTCCAAATACCTTTAGTCAAATTAAAGCGTTGTTGTTCGGCATTATCTGGCTGGTAGCGCGGTAATTCGCCATTATCATGTTGTTGATGATAATCTTTAGCAATAGTAATAACGACTTTTGAAAGTAAAAATAGTGCAGTAACATTAAAAATTGTCATTAATCCAGTTGATAAATCTGCTAAGGCGATTACTTCCGGCAAAGTAGCAACAGAGCCAAACACTAACATTAATAAAAAGCCAATACGTAAAAACCACCGCCCCAGCAAATTATCCATATTCAAATATTTCAGATTATTATCAGCGTAAGCAAAATTAGCAACGATAGAAGTGAATGCAAACAACAAAATTGCAATAGTAATAAAATCACTTCCCCATGATCCCACTTGATAGGCTAACGCTTGTTGCGTCAGCTGAATTCCTTGTGCTTCACTACCAGTATCCTTGAATAATAAAATCAATATTGCCGTGCATGAACAAATAACAATGGTATCAAAAAATACCGCTAACATTTGAATATAACCCTGTGATACTGGGTGCGGAGGGAAAGGCTCAGCCGCAGCCGCAGCATTAGGTGAGCTGCCCATACCTGCCTCATTCGAATATAAGCCTCGCTTAACACCTTGTACTATCGCAGCACCTACTAAGCCACTACCAGCTTCTTTTAAACCAAAAGCTGAGGCAAAAATATTACTAATAACCGCTGGAATTTTTTCAATATTAAGAAAAATTACGCTGATACAAACAAGTAAATAAAGTAGGCCCATAAAAGGCACGGTCAATTCTGCAAATCGAGCAATGTTTTTTAAGCCGCCAAAAACAATAAAACCTGCCGCTAGGGTAATAACTATGCCGGTATAAAGTGGATTAAAACCGTATGAGCCATTAAAAGCGTCAGTAATTGAGTTAGCTTGTACTGCGCTGAAGACAAAGCCATAACCAAAAAATAAACACAATGAAAACGTTACTGCCAATTTTTTATTATTTAAACCCTTGCTCATATAATAGGCTGGGCCACCACGAAAATTGCCATTACTGTCACGCTCTTTATAAAGTTGACCTAAAGCGCTTTCGGCAAATGCAGTGGCCATGCCAACCAAAGCAATTAACCACATCCAGAATACAGCACCCGCACCACCTAATGATATGGCGACTGCAACGCCCATCAAATTCCCCGTGCCAACACGGGCGGCTAACGACGTACAAAGCGCCTGAAATGAAGAAATACCTTGGCTTGAGCTTTTTCGACTAGATTTCAAGATGCTGAACATATGGAAAAAACGACGAATTTGTAGCCCTTTTAGTCGAATGGTAAACCAGATACCACAGGCACTGAGCAGATAAATTAAAATACTGCCCCATAAATAACCGTTAACCGTTCCTATCCATACTTCAATAAAGCTCGGCTCAACCACATTGTTCTCCAAAGATATTATTATTTTTATAAAAGAGCACGCAGCTTAACAAAAAAATTCGAGGGATAAATGGCTTAATTGATTAAATGGCCTATTTTCATTGAGAAAGAACGAAATAAATTGCAATTCAGTATGTAAAACCTCATCGGTGCCTTATTTAAATCGGCATATAAAGCAGCTAATACTGCTCAACTAAAAAGTTACAAAGCTCTTTTGAATTAAATGGTTTGCGTAATACTGGGTATGGCCATTGATTGTCTTCTTCTGCTATATAACCACTAATGGAATAAATACTAATATCTGGAAACTTTGCTTTAACAAGATCCACTGCTTCCCTGCCTGAAACATCTGGTAAAATCATGTCAGTAATAAAAATATCAAACTTTTCGTCACTCGCTAATTTTTTCAAAAGCATGGCTTTATCTGTAACATGGCTAGCAAAAACCCCTTCACTTTCAAGGTAAATAGAAATAAATTCAGCAATACTTTCTTCGTCATCGAGGATCAGCGCTCGCTTACCTGGCATATGTAACTTAGCTTTATGCTCCGCTCCCACTAAACTTAAATGTGGAGCACCATTACATTTAAATACTAAAGTGAAATGCGCACCACCAAGCTCTCCCTTACCTTCAACTTGTATCTGACCATTGTGTTTATATATGGTGCTGTACACATTAGCTAAGCCAATACCATTACCTTTGTTAACAGATTTACTGCTGTAAAAAGGGTCAAATATTTTTGAAATATTTTCTTGCTCGATACCTATACCACTATCTTGAACATGAATTTCTAAACGATTCTCCGATAATAAATTCGCGGAAATATGAATTTTACCAATCAGGCCTTGCTCTTGAATTGCATCTTGCGAATTAAGCACTAAATTCAATAGAATGTTAATAAACTCCCCCTGAGGGAATTTTATTGCGCAGTTAACTTTGCTAATGTCTAAAGTAAAATCAATTGTGGGTAACAATAATTGTTTAAATAAATATTGGTTTTCTGTAATTTCTTTCATCGGGTCGAATTCAATAACTTTTACTGTAGGTTTACGCGTAAAGGCTAACAAACGCTCGGTGACACTTTTACCTTTATCTATGGCATTTTTAACTCGTTCAATATAGCCATGAATATCTCGCTCCCCTTGATTAAACCTAAGCTCCAACATTTCAGTTGCCCCGAGAGCTACACCTAAAACATTATTGATATCGTGAGAAACATTACCAAATGTATTTCCGAGCAATGCTAGCCTATTACTAATAATTTGTTGTTGATCTTTACGAAACTTTTCAGTGATGTCTTCAACAATCCAAATATAAACCCCTTCATCCCGCTCATAAGTTATAGATAAATCAAAAACAGAATTATATTTATCAAAACTAATGCTATTTTTCTTAATCTGGCCTTGTGCCTTTGCCATACGTTTATAGCTAATATAATCAGTAATACTAAAATTAATATAATTAAACAAAACTGAGTTTTCGCCATGATTTTGTGGCGAAAGATCTTGATAAACCACGTTGTCATTTTCATCAATAAAGAAAATTGGCACCTTAATAGTGTTATTAACTAGTGCTAATAGTTTAAGCTTCTCAATGATTTCTTCAGATTTTGTGATATCGCGACAAATACCAAAAATACCAGTAACCTCACCATTATAATCAATTTCTACCTCCGCTAATACTTCAACTTTCACTTGTTGTCCGGAAAGATTCTTAATGATACTTTTGAGATAAAATCCTTGTTTTAGCTTTATGGCTTGCGCCATTTTATCTCGAATTATTGGCTGTTGCTCTTCAATATAGTGGCTTAAAGCACTGTGGACATCAGGTTTATAACTACCAGGATCTAGACCATGAATATGATAAATACCGGTTGACCAAAACAACTCCTCTGAAAAAATATCGTATCGCCAATGCCCCGAGTGCATCAGTTCTTCCGCTAGTACTAGGTAATTGTTTTTTTCTTTTAGACGTTCAACTAACTGATAATTTTCTGTAATATCTTTAACCGAACCAAACATTTTATGTGGTTTATTATCTTTATACGTAAACACTTTTCCAACAATGCATAACCATTTCGTTATGCCAAATTTAGTTTTAATAGGAAACGTCATATTTACGCAAGGTGTGCGTCCATTAAGATGTTCACTAAACATAGCGTATATATTTTTCAAAACATCTTTCGTTACGAGTTCTTTACCTAATGTTGCTGAACCGGTGAATGCTTCTTCGCCGTAATCTAAAATTGCCATCATATGCGCCGAATAGAACATAATCTTCTTTTCAATGTTCCATTCCCAAAACGCCTCTTCAATACTACTGAGTACCTGTTTTACATCTTTGGTTGAAGGGTCATGATTAAAGCTTGCGGCTTCTAAATACTCAGTTAGAAATACCGCATAACCATATTCCTGCTTAGTAATACGTATAGTACAAGGTATTGATTGCTCTGATTGGTTAAGTAGCAAAATATGCTGAGGGTGGGTAACAATATTACTGCCATGAGCATGCGACTGGCGATTAGACAAATGCTGCTTAGCAAGTACTTCAGGAAGTAGAAGCTCAACAGGCTCACCAATTAACTGCTCAACGCTATAACCCGACAAACAGGCCAATTGCGCATTACAATCAACAATAACACCGTCAAAGTCAGTACATAATACGGCAAACGGAATATTGGCTAAGCTAATGTTTTCAGCTGCAATCAAAATAATTCATCCTCTTCTTCAAGCTCAAGACTCTCTTCCTCTTTCTGCAAATTAAGAGACTTAAGTTCATCAACACTTTGTAGAGCACTATCGAGTAGCTCCCCAACTTCAAGGAAATTGATATCATCTTGCGTATGTCGTTTTAATGCTTTATGGACTAAATCAGTTAAGTATTCTTCTTGCTCAAAGCTCATATCTAATATGTGAAAACTCTGACCAATATTAGTGACAATTTCATTCATAACTTCTTGTTGATGGTGCTTTGAAATCGCTAACATTTTTTTTGTTTGGATAACCGCTTGCTGAATTTTGTCTTGTACCGTTATTAATGAATTTTGATAACTAATAAAAGCAATTCTGGCACCTACACATTCAATGACAGAAGCGAGTGCATCAATATAAATATCGGTATCTATAGTGCCATCTTCGAGGTTTAAAATTAAAATTGATACTAAGTCATGATTGAAAATAGTTCGTGCGCCAAATCGATATAAACGAGGCTTTATTTTTAGCAGCTTCATAACGTCGATTTCGACCGGCGAACAAACACCATTTTTAGAACTATAAAAACAATTTTCACCACTGATAGGGTAAAAACCAATACAGCCTTGTAAGTTCATGCTATAGAGATAAGAAAACACTTCATCTCTTATTTTTTCTAGCGTAAAGCATTGGTTTAGTTTTGAAGTCAGCTGCATACAGCTGCCATATTTTGATGCTTGCGCCATCGAAATATTAATTACTCGATCTTTCGACTGTAATTCGCTTTCGAATGAATGCATTTTCTCCTGATATTCAATTAAACGTTTCAATTTATTAATCAGGGCAAGCAATGAAATAGGTTTAGCTAAAAAGTCATCGGCACCACATTCTAGCCCTTTTAAAATAGCATCTTCCGTGGCTAGTCCTGAATATAGAACAAAAGATCGCGCAACATTATCGCCACTCACTTGTTGCTTAATCCAATCTGAGCCTTTTTCATTACCGATATTTTCATCGACCAAGGCAATATCAAAATAATCCGTACCAACGTTTTCGATTATATTGCTAACATCTGCAAGGTTGCTTGCGCAATGTACGATAAAGTCCAGCTCTAAAGCCTCATTTAAAAGCTCCAAATAGGTGTGGTCATCATCAATGATTAATACATTTGGCTTAGACATAGTTATTATCCCTGTTAAATATTTCCCTTCAAAAATCTGTACGCTAAAGTTTCAATACATAAACGCTATGCAGCATCAAATACCGCATATTGATTCCTTTTATTAGCCTTAGCTTGATATAGCGCTAAATCAGCCTGCTCAATAAGCTCATTAATATTCTTGGCACCCAAATTTGTCGATGAAACACCAATACTGACCGAAACATACGGTAATACTGTTGAGTATTTATGTTCAATTTTTTCAGCGAGCAATGCATTAATAATTTCTTGTGCTTTAAAACGGGCGCCAGCAATTGGCGTATAAGGCAGAGCAATAATAAACTCTTCACCACCGTAACGGCCGATAATATCTGTTGAATGATCGAGTGCGAAATTAAAAACATTAGCGACTTGTGCTAAACATTGGTCTCCTTGTTGATGACCATAGTTGTCGTTATAGAACTTAAAACAATCAATATCTAACATTAAAAGTGAAAACTCTGCATCGTCTTCAATGTTTTTCTCCCAAGCAATATTGAGCATATTGTCGAGCCCACGACGATTAAGCAGTTGTGTTAATGGGTCAATACTACTGAGCTCTTCCAACTGTTTATTAGCTCGCTGTAATGCCGATTTCATTTGAGAGATTCTTGCCATAGCCCTAACTTTAGCTGCTAAAACTACTTGTTTTACCGGCTTAGTTAAATAGTCATCACCGCCTGCATCAATCCCCTTGGCTAAATAGTTTTCACTGTCATTTGCACTAAGAAAAATTATTGGCATCCATTCTTGATATTTTGAACGAATAATTTTGGTTAATTCAAAACCATTCATTTCAGGCATTTCAATATCCATTAATATTAAGTCAATATTGTTATTTTCTAATATTGCTAATGCTTCTAAATGCCCGCTGGCGCATACCGCCTTAAAACCACTATCTTCAATCATGGCAATAATTATTTGCCTTTGGTAACTACTATCATCAATAACTAAAATATCCAAAATAACTCCTAAAAAAGTTGGCTAATTAGCCCAAAGGTAGGTCGACTCAACTGTTCGACCACCATCAAAATACTGCAAACTTTCTGCTAACTTCTCTACCAACTCAATTCCCCTGCCACAAAGCTGAACATCTGAAGCTAAAGCATCAGGTTTATTTTTTCTGGCACTTTCTATATCAAAACCCGTACCGCTATCGCTCATGTTAATTTTAAGGCGACCGCCTTTGGGTAATGGAAAATACTCAATGGCAATTTCAATGAACCCTGATGTTAATGACTTCAAACGCACTTCTCTTTCATGATAATACTCAGTGAATCCATCGGGGCGTTTTTTTAGTTCAGAGCTTAAAGCCAAGACCCCATGCTCTAATGCATTGGTATACAGTTCAGTTAATATTGTTTGTAAACTTAACCAGTGTTCACCATTACCTTCAATTTCATGAATATGATTCATAACAATAGGAATCGGATTCACTGCTGCTAACCGTTCACCGGTTAGTGATAATTGCCATTGCCAGGCCGGCGAGGAGGCAAGGAAAAGACTGGTTTTGTTTTCGTCAGACAAGCCATCATCAATGCTACTAGCTTTTTGATAGCTTTGTTGCCATCCAAAACAAGGAATATCAACTAAAGATATGTCATCCTCTTGCTCCATACCTTGACAAAAAGCTTCAACACTCGCGCCTACACTTTCAGAAATATTACCTTTAGTGATACCTATTTTTACCGCTTTTTCAAAACGTTGGTAATCATACATTTGGTCAAGCTTATTCCGCGCTTCAACAATACCATCGCTGATTAATATCACTCGATCTAAATCCTGTACGGAAATGACCGTCATTTTGGTTTCAGGTAATAAAGTATCAATCACTCCCATCGGTGGGTGACTCGAAGGTATTTTATGCTTGATTTCACCTTGTTCAGAAAACACATAGGCATCAGGAAGGCCGGCATTTATTATATGGATTGAACTCTCATGAGAGGAAACTGTGACAAAAGTTGCGGCTAAAAAAAGATCAGCTGGTAATAAATGATAAAGCTGAGTATTAATTTGGCTAATAATATCAAGCAGTGAAAAGCCTTTTCGGGTCATTGCTCGAAACGTTTCCGCCAGTGGTACAGCGCCGATTGATGAACGTAGACCATGGCCAGTAAAATCCCCTAGCAAAACATTCACATCACCATTAGGGCACAGTGCACTTAATTGTATATCGCCACTAAATAGTGCTGCTGCTTTTTTTAGAATGCCAATTCTATCTAGGCCAAAATTTCTTGCCTCGATAACATCTGACATTAATTTTTCGGCAATTTCTACATCAGTATCTTGTACTTGCTGCAATAGTTTCACTTGTCCGTACAAGTCACTAATACGTTGAATTGATTTTATTTTTGCTTTAAAAACTTGGGAAGAAAACGGGCGAACCAAAATGCCATCACCACCGGCTTCAATACTTTCAATGTAGGCATGCTCACTACTGTCATTGGTAACAAATATAAGCGGGCATAAGCTGTATTTATCAGAGCATTGTTTGATCTTTCGTGCGGCTTGATAACCATCCATCACCGGCATATTAATATCCATTAACACTAAGTCTGGCTGGTATTTAATGTATTTTTCAACACCAGCCAGGCCATTATTAGCAGAGATAACTTTATAGCCTTGCTCAACCAGCAAATGATTTAAAACATCACGTTGTAAATCAGAGTCATCAACAATCAACGCTAATTTCACATCTAAATTAATAGCAGCTGGTTCCATTGCCTATGCCTCAATAGTCAGCAAGCGATGAAATTGAGCAATCTCTAATATTTTATTCACCGTTTCATTAGGCTTTTGGATGACTATTTGGTTTGCGCTTTTTTCTGCATGATCTTTTAATAGCAAAATCATCCCTAACGCGGAACTATCCATATAAGTTGTTTTTGATAAATCCAAGTTAATCACTACATTAGTGCCCTGAAAATCAACATAGGCGTCTCGAAAATTTTGATGAAGAGAGAAATCAAACTTGCCATCAATCATGATGGATAATTCGCTACCGTCATTGGTGATAAACTTTTCTACTGTCATAATTAATCCTTAAAATTATTCGCTTAAATTACCCTACTCTCGCTTAACACAAACACTAAAATAGTTCGACTTCTCCAGCATCCATGTTTATTTGGCTTACACTACGCCGTGTATCACGTTCTTTCGTTTCATCAATAATCTTATGACACTGCTTTTGCAGCTGCATTAATTGCTCAGTTAAGCACTCTGGCTTAACCTTAATATCATCTAATAGTTGATTTAATAATGTCACCGCAGCTAAGTTACTTTTAATGGAAGTTAACGTTTGACTAGTCATATCTTCAAACTGTAATGAACGAACCGCGTTTGCAACATGAGTCGATATTTGTGGTGTAATCAACGACAGTTTTTGAATAACGCGGCTGCTATCAAGACTAGCGTTCCCCATCAAATCAATCATTTCTGTCACTTTATCTTTTGCTTTAAGGGTGGGCGTCATATCTGCGGATGCCATTGCCTCAACTGATGCTCGTAATTGGCTAATAATACTTTGTACACCAGAAATTTTTTCACGAATGTCTTCATTTAATCCGGTAGAGTTAATCGACAACTCTCTAACTTCATTGGCTACTACGGCAAACCCTCGGCCACTTTCTCCCGCCCGAGCAGCTTCAATAGCGGCATTGAGTGCCAGCAAATTTGTTTGATTGGCAAGGTTTTCTACTTGCCCAAGTAAAGAAAATATACTGTCAAATTGGCTGATCATGTCATCGGTATACGACAAGGTTTCTAAGCTTTTTTTACTTGTATTAACAATAACTTCTACAAAGTCATGCAATGTTTGATTAGTTTGGTGAATAAACAACTCTATTGCTGAGTCTTCTTGCTCTTCCGAGCTAATAACACTTGATAGCACTTGGTTAATTAACGTTTGCTGTGACTCACATAAAGCTTGTAAGCTTTTAAAACTCGTAGAAATATCACCAACCGCGTCTCCAACAAAGCTATTGGCACGATTCACTTCATTCTCAACAATGACCACTTGCTTAGACAGCAAACTGCTAATCTTCTGAAAACTTAACTCTACTTGTTGAATATCGTCCGAACTAACAGCACAACCAGACAGCTTTAAGTTATCCCTTGTTTCTCGCTGACGTAATTGCCAAACAAAAATACTTAGCACCACTAATATCAAGACAGCAGAGAAGTAATTTACCGAAACAACCAGCGATTCAACTAAAAGCATACAGGTGGCGATAATTCCTAGCAGTACTAGCACTTTATCAATCTTCATAAGCTTTCTCTTTTATCATATCCCAGCCCTGATTAGCGTGCTTTAATAGGGATTGAGTAATACTAGCTAATGGTAGCTCTTGTCGATGAGCATTTAATTTGTGGGCATAACCAGGCATCCCCCAAACTAGACTTGAATCTTTATCTTGAATAATAGTCATAGCTCCGCGTTCTTTTAGGCCTAGTAACCCATTCGCGCCGTCTTGCCCCATACCAGTTAAAATAACGGCTTGAACATTAGCTGCTAACGGTTGTAAAGAATTAAAAAGCACATCAACGGCTGGTTTATGACGGTTTACAGGTGCCGTATCTTCTAGAATACAAAATAACCCACTCAGTTTAGATCCCACTTTTAAATGCTTACTGCCGGGCGCTATATAAACGTGGCCATCTTTAATTTGTTCACCATGAGTCGCTTCTTGCACAGTCACCTGCGAGTTTTTATTCATACGCTCAGCGAATCGTGCGCTAAATAAACTAGGAATATGAAGAGCTATAACAATTGCAGGAGCATTCGAGGGCAGCGTAATAAGTAAACTTTTTATCGCATCAGTTCCTCCAGTAGAAGCGCCAATCGCTATTAAGTGATTACTGCGGCGGCAGCCTTTAAATTGATTAATTTCTACCTGGCGATTAGCAACCACACGCTGATTACTGGTGAAATTTGTATTTCTAACACTTGCCGCATAACTTATTTTTTCAACTAAAAGTTGCTTGAACTGCTCTTTTTGGCCAGTTAAGTCTTCAAAACTTGGTTTAGCAATAAAGTCTATCGCACCAAGTTCAAGTGCTTTAAAGGTTGTATCTGCGCCTTTAGTTGTTAATGTCGATAACATAACAACTGGCATTGGCCTAAGTCGCATTAAATTACTTAGAAATGTAATACCGTCCATTTTTGGCATTTCAACATCAAGTGTTAAAACATCAGGGTTTAATTGCTTAATGAGTGTTCGAGCAACAAGAGGATCTTTTGCTTCACCAACAACTTCAATCGTCTCGACATCACGCAAAACTTCTTTAATAATGCTCCTGATCACTGAAGAGTCATCAATAATAAGTACTGTGATTTTTTCCATGTCACACCCGTCCTTTAAAATAGCTCTATCTCACCGTCACTGGCTATATCTTGCAGCTGACTTTGATAATCACTTTCCCTTCTCGTTATCGTATCATTATGCAAATGGTCGATAACTTTGACTAATGCTCGGCCTGATTGAGGCTCGAATATCACCTTGCGAGGGTGAATTGAACCTAAATCTGAACTAATCAACGGGATATTTTCATCCTCTAAATAACCTAGAACAAAGTTAATATTACGAGCACCAATATCCGACATATTTTCCAATACCCGAGCCCCACCAAATGCTTTTGCTTTAAGGTTATGTCTTTGGCCGCCATTTTTTAAAATTAAATTAATTAAATATTCCATGGCAAAATTTCCATAGCGAGTTGCATCTGAATGCATTCCTCGCTGTCCCCAATCAACTTCGTGTGCCTCTTTATTCGTTAGCGGCAACATAAAGTGATTCATGCCACCAATATTTTTTTCATCATCCCAAATACATGCGGAGACACATGACCCCAAAGTAGTTGCAATGGGAATGTATTCTTTAGAAACATAAAATTCTCCAGGGAGAATTTTTGCCACTACCGCCCCTCTTTGACTGTCCCAATAGTGATTAATATGAGCAAACTCTGCTAAGCATTGCGCCTTAAAATGCTCTACATCTGCGCTTTTAGTTTTGATCAGCAATATTAATCATCCTTGATTCTTTACTAAAATGGTTTGCGAAACATGGTTCTTCCAACATTTTCAAAATATTGTTGATAAGACCCTAAATTCTCACTATGCCCTAAGATCAACAAGCCACCGGGGGCAAGCATATGGTAATAATGTTCAAATAAATTAATTTGTGTTTGTTTATCAAAATAAATAATGACATTACGACAAAAAATAATGTCAAATGGTCCTTGCATTGGCCATGGAGCAAGTAAATTTAACTGCTTAAATCGAATACAATTTTGCAGCGAACTATTTACTTTCACCTGCTCTTTTGACGAACCAAGACCACGCTTAAAATATTTATTTTTTAGGTATTGCGGAATATCAGCAACACTTTCCAGTGGATAAATACCTGCTTTGCCTTGCGCAAGTACATTGCTATCAATGTCGGTTGCAAGAATTTTAGCATCCCAATGAGAGCAATCATCAGCCAGCGCTTCTTGTAACGTTATCGCAATACTATAAGGCTCTTCACCAGTTGAGCTTGCCGAAGACCATATTCGAATACGTTTATTCGTATTATTGCGACTTAATAATCGAGGCAACTCAGTTTTACTCAAAAAATCAAAGTGGTGCTGCTCTCTAAAAAAACTAGTTAAATTAGTTGTTATTGCATTAATGAAATAACGTTCTTCCTGTTCAGGTTTTGCTTTTAACAACTTACAATAGGCTGAAAAACTTGGCAATTTTCGCTCGCGAACAATACGAGTAAGTCGCCGATATACCATTTCCCGCTTCGCCTCATTCAACACAATGCCAGCACAATCATAAGCAAACTGGCAAATATAATTAAACTCGCTCGTCGTTAAACTAACCGCTTCATCTCGCTGCTGCACGATCATAATGCGTTAAAACTCTTCCCATTCCTGGTCACTATTGACGACGTTAGCATTTAACCGTTCTCTATATACTGGACGAGCGGGCTCTTCAACAGCTGACAATCTTGGCTTTGTACGGTAGCCTCTTTCAGCTTGGCTTGTGGCTCTGGTATGGCCACGCCTAGTAGTAGTTTCAATTTCCTGTTCTTGAGTAAAAAATGCTATTTGTTCGAGTAGATTTTGCGCTTGCTCTTCCATTGATTTACTTGATGCCGCAGCTTCTTCGACTAAGGCTGCATTTTGCTGAGTCATTTCATCCATTTGACTAACTGCCGCACCAACTTCACCAATGCCCGCCGCTTGCTCTTTACCTGCACTATCAATATCACCAATCATCTTACCAACTTCACCAATGGCGCTGGCAAGTTCAGCAAAAGTTTTACCGGTTTCATCAACCAATTTAGTCCCTTGCCCAACAGCTTCGACACTGTCGTTTATTAAACCTTTAATCTCTTTAGCTGCACCGGCAGAGCGCTGTGCTAAATTGCGCACTTCAGCGGCAACAACCGCAAAGCCACGTCCTTGCTCTCCAGCTCTAGCCGCTTCAACCGCAGCATTAAGTGCTAATAAATTAGTTTGGAAGGCAATCTCATCAATCACGCTAATGATGTCAGCTATTTTTTTGCTCGACTTATTAATATCACTCATAGCTGAAATTGCATTTTGTACAACATCGCCACCATTACTGGCTTTGTCCATAACCGTTGACGACAACTTGCTCGCTTCCGTAGCGTTTTCAGCATTTTGTTGCACGGTACTGGTTAACTCTTCCATTGCCGACGCCGTTTCTTCTAATGATGAAGCTTGCGATTCCGTGCGATGGCTGAGCTCATTATTGCCTTGTGCTATCTCACGAGAAGAGTCGAAAACATTGGTAGAGGCACTGCGAATATCACCCACCATTTCGTTTAATACGCCGATGAATTCGTTAATTGAATCACCAATAATACTAAACTCACCAACTAAGTCAGTTTCGATACTGCGCGACAGGTCCCCTTGCGACATAGTGATCAAAATATCTTTTATTTCTGCAATGGCTTCTTTGCGACCAGTAATATCAGTGGCATATTTAACCACTTTAAAAGTATTGCCATTAAGGTCAAGAATTGGATTATACGACGCTTGAATCCAAACCTCTTTACCTCCTTTACCTAAACGCTTGTACTCTCCGCTGTCGTACTCTCCACGATTTAATTTGTCCCAAAACTGTTGATATTCAAGATTATTTTTATCCGATGGTTCAACAAATATACTATGATGCTGGCCTTGAATTTCAGCTAAGGTGTAGCCCACCGCATTTAGGAAGTTATCATTAGCAGTAATAATGGTACCGTCCATATTAAATTCGATAACCGCTTGTGATTTACCAATGGCATTTATTTGTCCAGAAAAGTCTGCATTACGTAATTTTTGCTTGGTAACATCAGATGCAAACTTAACCACTTTCAATGGTTTGTTATTTAAATCAAAAATTGGGTTATAAGACGCTTGTATCCAAATTTCCTTGCCGCCTTTACCTAAGCGTTTGTATTCACGCGCTTCATGCTCACCACGATTTAAACTTTCCCAAAACTGTTTATATTCGTTACTCACTTTAAACTCTGGCTCAACAAACATACTATGATGTTGGCCTTGAATTTCTTCTAGTGTATAACCAACGGTATTTAGAAAATTATCATTGGCAGTGATAATGGTGCCGTCCATATTAAATTCGATCACAGCTTGTGACTTGCCAATTGCTTTGATTTGACCAGAAAAGTTAGCATTGCGTAACTTTTGTTGTGTTACATCAGTGGCAAACTTAACCACTTTCATAGGCTTGCCATTTAAATCAAGAATTGGGTTATAGGAAGCTTGTATCCAAATTTCTTTGCCGCCCTTGCCTAATCGCTTATATTCCTTAGTTTCATATTCACCGCGGTTTAAGCTGTCCCAAAATAATTTATATTCTGCACTTATTTTGAATTCCGGCTCAACAAACATGCTGTGGTGTTGTCCTTGAATTTCCTCAAGGGTGTAGCCCACTGTTGCTAAGAAGTTTTCATTGGCAGTCATAATGGTGCCGTCCATATTGAACTCAATCACTGCTTGAGACTTACTAATAGCAGCAATTTGTCCTTGAAAATTAGCTCTACGTAATTTTTCTTTGGTGACATCTGTGGCAAATTTAACCACTTTCACCACATTATTATTGTTATCTAAAATAGGATTATATGACGCATGTATCCATACTTCCTTGCCACCTTTACCAATGCGCTTATATTCTTTCGACTCATACTTACCGTTATTTAAGCTCTGCCAAAACTCTCGATATTCATCACTATTTTCGACTCCCTGTTCGACAAACATGCTATGATGTCGACCTTGAACTTCTTCTAGCGAATAGCCGACCGTTTGTAAAAAATTATCATTGGCGGTGATAATTGTGCCATCGGGGTTGAATTCAATAATTGCCTGAACTTTATCAATAGCGTTCAATTTCGCTACCATGTCTGCGATTTGCAAATCGTTATCTTGCACCGCTGAAACGTCATTACTTTGGCTCATTGTCGTAAAATTCCCTGTCGATTGAATATGTTCAAATAAATGTTTAGGTAGTGCTGACTCTACTAGTGGTTCAGTTAAATGTTGTATGACAGCTATCCAAGCGCGCTTTAGGGCAAATGGAAAGTTGTCTTTATTAAACTCAATTAACGCATCAATAAATGCCTGAACTACACTTGTTTGCAGATTAACTAAGTCCTGATTAATTGCCTTTACACTATTTTTTACTGCATTCTTTTTCACTGCCGTTAAGTTGGGTATTTGCTGATTAAGCATATCGATAACACAGCGTTTATCCGTTTTTGCTTTCGTTATTAATACACTTTTAAAGTTCGGCTGTGCGATAAATAAATGTTGATAAAAAAGTGCATTAACCTGCGATAATTCGTTTTGTAACTCTTGCCAGTGCGCTTGTACTAAACCGATTTGTTTTGGTGTCATGGTAAATTAACTCCAATATTTTCTTGTTAAACCGCAACTGCATTTGTTTCAGTTGAAGGTGTTTCAGCAGGTTTAATCACTTGATAAAGTTCATTTTGTTCAAGCAACGAGTTACTGTTGAGTAAAATAATTAATTTTTCATCAACAGACGCTAAACCTTCTAAAAAACAACTATCAATTTGCTGGCCAAACGCCGGAGGCTTACGAATATTTTCCGACGAAAACTTATAAACCTCAGAAACTGCATCAACAACTATGCCCACAACCATTGGATTTGTGCTATCGGGGCTACGTAAGATTATGGTAACGGTTTGCTCGTTATACGGCAGTGGCGCTATCCCAAAGCGTTGACGAAGATCGATGATGGGAATAATAACGCCACGTAAGTTTATCACCCCTTTAATATATTCTGGTTTATTCGGTAATTCCGTAACTGAACTCCACACCCGAAGCTCTTGAACAGATAAAATATCAATGCCAAATTCTTCACCGTTAAGGATAAAAGTCAGGTATTCTTTTTCTCGTTTCATACTGATATCCCTACTAGTTTGATTGATGCTGTTCAATAACTTGCAATGCCAAAACATCAAGCAGGGTGACCACTTTATCACCCACATTTACCATGCCAGCAATATAATGCTGAGCTAGAGTTCCTCCAAAGGCGGGCGTTGCCTTAATATCATCTTCTTCTGCGTTTAATACGTCTGATACCGCATCAACTACAAAGCCCATTGTGCGATACTTGTTATGGTGCTGAGCCTTTAGTACCATGACAACCGTTGTTTTGCTGTAGTGGGCTTTACCAATACCAAATTTAATTCGCAAATCAATAATAGGTACAATCACACCCCTCATATTAATTACACCTTTGACAAAAGACGGAGCATTAGGGATATGGGTAGGTTGTTCCCAGCTTCTTATTTCTTCTACCGATAAAATATCAACAGCATATTGTTCAAGGCCTAATGAGAATGTTAGGTATTGTTCTCCGCTTGAAATAAAGTCTAACCCTTCAAGTGCGTACTCTCCTTCAACCGGAATTTCATCGACCAGCGCTTGGATATCCATTAGTGCACAACCTCTTCTGCCATTACATTAACTTGCTGTTGTTTTTTTGCCTGCTTTAAAGCCATGGTTATCATGCTTGGCACATCTAAAATCATCGCTACCGAGCCATCACCTAAAATAGTTGCGCCAGAAACACCTTCAACTTGCTGATAATTATCGTTAAGACTTTTTACTACCACTTGCTGCTGAGCAAGTAAGTCATCAACCATTAGCCCCACTTTTTGGCCGTCAGCTTCAACTACAACAAGCAAAGCATTTTTAATTTCTTTGTTTTGAGCGGGAATATTAAACAGTTGATAAATAGGAATAACAGGCACGTTATCTTCTCTAAGTCGATATAGCACCATATCACCTGAGGTACGATTTATTTGACTTGCTTGTACTTGTAAAGATTCAACAATAGTAATGAGTGGAATAATATAAACTTCGCGTCCAACTTTGACTAATTGGCCGTCTAAAATAGCAAGAGTTAGTGGTAAAAAGACTTTAAAATTACTGCCTTTACCTAAGCTAGATTCTATCTGTATTCTTCCGCCTAACGATTGAATATTTCGCTTAACAACATCCATTCCGACGCCACGCCCCGAAATATCGCTGAGTTCTTTAGCTGTAGAAAAGCCCGGTTCAAATAATAAATCGTAGACTTGGTTATCGGTCAAACTAATAGATTCATCAACAAGGCCTTTTTCAATGGCTTTTGTTAGCACAGCGTCTCGGTCAATTCCGCCACCGTCATCTTTAATTTCAATGACGATGCTGCCACCTTGATGGTAGGCATCAAGTGTTACTGTGCCTTTTTCAGGTTTACCATTAGCAATTCTAATTTCTGTAGCTTCAATACCGTGATCCACAGCATTTCGAACGAGATGCACAAGCGGGTCGCCTATTTGCTCCATCACAGTTTTATCTAATTCTGTTTGCTCACCACTGATCACTAACTCTATTTCTTTATTCATTTTGCGCGATAAATCATGAATCAAGCGCGGAAAACGATTAAAAGCAAAACTTATTGGCAGCATACGTATACGCATTACGCTTTCTTGTAGCTCTTTCGTGTTCTGCAATAACTGCTCTAATCCAGAATTTAAGCGAGCAACTTTTGATAATTCAAAATCATTACCTAATTCAGACAGCATAGATTGAGTAATAACAAGTTCACCAACTAAGTTGATCAAGCTATCAACTTTATCAACACCAACCCGAATAGAACCTGACTCAACTTTGGCTTTATTGGCGACATTACCTCTGGCAGGTTTAAGCTTTTTCGCTGTTTTTTCAGTCGCTTGTTCTGTTATTTTTTCGTTGTTTATCGCTTCAACGTTGTCCTTACTGGGCTCAATATCCGTGGCAATTACATTTTTGCTTTCACTTTCGTCATCAGCTTTATCTGTGTTAACTACAGCGGCTTCTGCTTGACTAATGGTTAACTGACATTCATCTTCAACCCATTCAAAAATTTCAGTAATATCTTCATAGTTAGCATTAGTCAAAAGCTCTATTTGCCAAGAAATGTAAAGCTCAGTAGCATCAAATTCCGTTAAACTTGGGATACCATTACAATCTGCTTGCAATGAAACTGAGCCCAATTCTCTTAACGCATTTAACAATAGCAGCGGATCATTACCAGTTTGCACTAAATGGTGTTCAGGAATAAAACTAATTAACCAACGAGACTGCCCTGATGGACTGTGCGTATCTATTGTTGCTTCTTCAATACTATCAGCACCGCCAGTGTCTATTACTGCGACTTCTTGTTTGGGATTTTCATTATTTAATGTCGCAGTTAATAACGTTGATGTTGCAATGACTTTACTATCGTCATACTCAGTTTCATCACGAATAGCTTCAATCAGCAATCGCATACAATCGACTGAATCAAGTAGTATCTCAACATCTTTTTGCACCACGTCTCTGCGACCATCACGCATTTCATCAAGTAGTGTTTCTACCAAATGAGTAAATTCTGTGACGTGGTTAAAGCCAAACGTACCTGCTCCCCCTTTTATAGAGTGCGCGGCCCGAAAAATAGCATTAATACTTTCATCATCGCCGGGCGCTAAATTTAGTAAGCTTGCTTCCATTAGCTCAATGCCTTCGAAGCTCTCTTCTAAAAACGTTGGAATAAATTGAGACAGGTCAATACTCATATTAATTACCGCACGACACGTTTAATGGTGGCTAATAATTTATCAGGATTAAAAGGTTTCACTAACCAGCCTGTAGCCCCAGCAGCCTTACCTCGTTGTTTCATATCAGTTGAGCTTTCAGTGGTTAACATTAAAATTGGGGTGTATTGAAAACTGGTTAACTTTCTTAACTCTTGGCACAGTGTAATGCCATCCATATTGGGCATATTCACATCCGTTATTACTAGATCAAATGTGCCCGACTTTGCTTTCGATAAGCCTTCTTGACCATCACAAGCTTCTACAGTTTGATAACCAGAGCTTTTCAAGGTAAAGCTGACCATATCGCGTATCGAATTAGAGTCATCGACTACTAAAATTTTTGACATTTTAATTCCTTTGCAAATGTTAAAAACTACAAAACCTAAGCAGCAAAGTATTGCTGTAAAATTGCATCTTCAAGCCCTAATTGCTCAAAGCTTTGTTTAATTATTTTTGAGGTAGATTGCCAAATCAATTGTTTATTTTGGGCGGCAATATAAATAACACTGGCAAGAATAAGCTGTGCGCCTAAAGTGTCGATTCGTTCAACAGCGCTGTCGTCGAATTCAACTGTATCAGTATTTTTGATTTCATTTAGAAGTTCAGTGCGACATGCTTCTACTTGCACTATTGTTAACTGAGGAGGAAATTTATACATGCTTATCCTTAGCAATTAAGATTGTTCTTCTTGAACCTGTGTACCATTTAAAGATATGACATCAAAATTATTTTGCAAGTATTAACGTAAAAAAAACATTATTTTTTTATAATTTACAACTTGTTACCTTTTAAGATAGCGGATTTACTATTTAATTTTGAAATGTTAACTCTGCTAAGATAAGCTAGAAAAGCCGTTGTAGTACTATAATAAAACTTACGATTGGTCGTGATAAATTGATTAATAAACAAGGAATGTTTTATGTCAGATAGCAAGAGAAAAGCACCAAGCCAAATATTTACTTGGTTTGAAAAAATGAAGGAAAATTACGATAAAAGTGTGTTAACGATTATCCAACGATTCGAACAAAACAATCACAAGCAGCAAAATCGTATAGATGAAGCACATAAAAGCCATATCAACATCATGCATGAACAACATGCAAATCAAATAGCGCAACTCATTAGCCAGTTAGATAAAAAAGAGCAAGAAATTTCCTATTTCAAACAACAAATTGCTCTACAACAACAAACAATCAGCCAATTAAATAATAAATACGATAAAGTGACGATGGAGTTTATTGCTTCCTCACAAGCGTCAAATACCTATAAAGACATTTTTGACGATAATGGCTTTATTAATATTGAAAATATTTCCTTAAATAAATCGATAAACGAAACTCTCTCTCCAGCGACTCAGCCGTTAGCGCCAGACGTTAAAGCTCAAGACGATGAATCACCATTTTACTCACCCGACACTGAGCAAGACTTGGAGCTTGAGGAAAGCTATCAACAAGCTCTACAAATGCGCAAAGATAATGATAAACAATCGGCATTTAACATTTTTAAAAAAGCAGCAACATTGGGACATGTGCAAGCTATGGGAGCCCTAGGACGAGCATACTTTCTAGCAGAAGGAGTAGAAGAAAACCCTATTCAGGGTTTAGCTTGGTTAATTAATGCCGCTAATTTAGGGTTGCCTCAAGCAATTAGACGCGTAGAGCACTTTAGGAGCAATGAACCTAAACTTTACCAAGAAGCAATGTTACTCGCCCAAGAGTTAGCTAGCGAATGTTTAGCGGCATTAGTATAAACGTTAGTACCTTAATTTTCAGGTACTAACGAATAGCCTACGAAAACGAGCGGAAACGTATAAGTCTATAATGCTTTAAATATTTGCTCGACAGAGTCTTTCGCGTCGCCAAATAACATTTGTGTATTGTCTTTAAAGAATAATGGGTTTTGTACGCCCGCATAGCCAGTATTCATTGAACGCTTAAACACAATAACATTTTTTGCTTGCCAAACTTCAAGTACTGGCATACCCGCAATTGGACTGGCGGGATCTTCAGCAGCCGCTGGATTAACAGTATCATTAGCGCCAATCACCAATACCACATCCGTCTCTGAAAAATCATCGTTGATTTCTTCCATACCAAGCACAATATCATATGGAACTTTTGCTTCTGCTAATAGAACATTCATATGCCCAGGTAAGCGTCCAGCAACAGGATGAATGGCAAAGCGAACATCAACGCCCTTCTCTTTTAACGATTGCGTCATCTCGTAAACAGGGTATTGTGCTTGCGCGACGGCCATACCATAGCCTGGTGTAATAATAACTGACTTAGCGCCACGTAACATATCAGCCACAGCGTCGGCATTAACTTCAACATGCTCGCCATAATCAGTATCACTATCAATAACAACATCAGTGCCAAAACCTCCCGCAATAACACTGATAAACGAGCGATTCATTGCTTTACACATAATATAAGAAAGAATTGCTCCTGAAGAACCAACAAGAGCACCAGTAACAATTAGCAAGTCGTTACTAAGCATGAAACCTGCTGCTGCGGCAGCCCAACCAGAGTAAGAATTAAGCATAGAAACAACAACTGGCATATCAGCACCACCAATTGATGCCACTAAATGCCAACCAAAAACTAGTGCAATCGCTGTCATTAAGAACAAGGCAGTATTACCGCCACCTTGTTGTACGAACATTACCATTAAAATAAATGACAACACGCCCGCAGCCAAATTCATCTTATGTCGATGAGGTAACATCAACGCCGCTGAATTTATAATGCCGCGTAACTTACCAAAAGCCACAACTGAACCAGTAAAGGTTACAGCACCAATAAACACGCCTAAAAACACTTCAACTAAATGAATATTTGTCGCCATTTGCTGACTTTCAGTGAAATTAGCCATTACAGAATGGTCCATTTCAAAATAACTATTAAAGCCCACTAATACCGCTGCTAAACCTACAAAACTGTGTAATATTGCCACCAGTTCCGGCATCTGTGTCATTTCTACTTTTTTAGCTAACTGCAACCCTATCACTGCACCTATCACCATAGTGACAAAAATAATCCAAACGTTATCAACACGCGGATCTGCAATAGTGGCAATAAGCGCAATCACCATACCAGCAATACCATACCAATTGCCGGTTTCAGCCGTTTGCTGCTTGCTTAAACCTGATAAACTAAAAATAAATAATAACGCGGCTACAATGTAAGCTGCGCTGATCAAACCTTGAGAAAATTCCATAACAGCGCCCCTTATTTTCTAAACATTTTTAACATACGTTTAGTGACAACAAAGCCACCAACAATATTGATGGTAGCAATTAGAATGGCAATTGCAGCAAGTACCTGAATCAGTAAACTACTATTACCAACCTGCAATACTGCACCTACTACAATAATGCCTGATATGGCATTAGTTACACTCATTAAAGGTGTGTGCAATGAGTGGCTAACATTCCAGACAACGTTATAGCCAATGACACAAGCCAAAACAAAAACAGTAAAATGTGAAAGAAAGTCTGCCGGTGCAACACTAGCAACCCATGCAAACAATAAGGCTCCTGCAGCCATAAGTGCATGTTTTTTATTTTGGTTCATTGGCTCTTCAGGCTTCACCTCAATAACTTTAACGGGCTCTACCTTAGTTGCAGCTGGAGCAGCGCTAACTTGAATAACAGGTGGTGGAAAGGTAATTTCATCCTGTTTAACAACGGTCATGTTTCGAATTACGACATCTTCGAAATCAATATTTAACGTACCGTCTTTTTCTTTGCATAATAGTTTAGTTAAGCTGACTAGGTTATTAGCGTATAATTGCGACGACTGATTGGGTAGCCTCGAAACAAGGTCAGTGTAACCAATAACTTTAACACCGTTGGCATTAACTACTTTTCCCGCTTGGGTTAATTCACAGTTACCACCGCCAGCTGCTGCTAAATCAACAATGATACTGCCGGTTTTCATTGATTCAACCATTTCAGCGGTAATAAGTTTTGGTGCCGGTTTGCCTGGAATCATGGCAGTGGTGATAATAATATCAACATCTTTTGCTTGTTCGGCAAATAGTGCCATTTCTGCGTCAATAAAAGCTTGGCTCATTTCTTTAGCGTAACCATCACCAGCGCCAGTATCTTCTGGCTCTTCATAGTCGAGTTCTAAGAATTCTGCCCCCATACTCTCAATTTGTTCTTTTACTTCAGGGCGAGTATCAAATGCGCGAACAATTGCTCCTAAGCTACCTGCGGTGCCAATTGCCGCTAACCCCGCAACACCCGCACCTATGATCATAACTTTTGCCGGTGCCATTTTTCCTGCAGCAGTTATTTGCCCCGTTAGAAATCGACCAAAATGATGAGTGGCTTCAATTACGGCACGATAACCTGCAATGTTTGCCATTGAGCTAAGTGCATCCATAGATTGACTGCGCGTCATCCTTGGTACCATTTCCATCGCTAATGTTGTGATTTGCTTATCTCTCAATGCCATCAAAATAGCTTCATTTTGTGCCGGTGCAATAAAACTTATCAAATAAGCGCCTTCTTTCATTAACGCTATTTCATCAAGACTAGGTGGGTTCACTTTAAAAATGATATCGGATTGCCAAATATTCTTCTTGGTAACGGCAGTTGCACCTGCATCAATAAACTCTTGATCGGTAAAGCTTGCCTTGGTGCCACAACCTTTTTGTATTTGTACTGTAAAACCAAGCTTACCTAACGCAGTAACAGCCGTAGGTGCACTCGCCACTCGGTTCTCACCTGATGAGGTCTCTTTCGGTATACCAATAATCATAAATCACCCTTTTTCATCACAAATTACCCATTAAAGTCACTTTTCGATGCAACTTTATAATCAAAAACTTTAGGTAAATAATTAAACTGAACGTTAATGTTATTTTTATTTCTTTTTAGTTAGCTTAATGTTTTACCATTAATTGTCTACTTTTCATACATTAAGCTTATTTATTTTCAGTATAAGTTAGCGATAATGGTTTTTAATCTTTATAGTTCTAAGGTCTAGTTTGCAGACCAGCATAAATTACTTAAGCTGGTAATAATTATCTTAAACAGGAATATATTATGATTTATCGACTTGCTGATGTTAGCCCTAGCATAACCGATAGTAGTTTTATCGCTCCAAACGCAACATTAATTGGCGACGTTGTTTTAGGGGAACATAGTAGCATTTGGTTTAACGTGGTTATTAGAGCAGATCTCGCGCAAATTAAAATAGGTGAAAATAGTAATGTTCAAGATGGCTCTATCTTACATGTTGATGCAAAATTTCCGATGACCATAGGCGATAATGTCACCGTAGGTCATAAAGTAATGTTACATGGCTGTACTATTGGAGAAAACACGTTAGTAGGCATGAATGCTGTTGTACTTAACGGTGCTAAAATCGGCAAAAACTGTTTAATAGGAGCAAACAGCTTAGTCACAGAAAATATGGAAGTACCTGACGGCCACTTAGTGCTGGGGTCGCCTGCAAAAGTTATTAAAGCTCTTGATGTATCAACTCAAGCTTTATTTACGCAATCAGCTCAACACTATGTTGAAAATGGCCAGCGCTATTTAACTGAGTTGCAGCCTGTTTAACACCCGTTAGCAATTTTAAAATGATTTAAACAAGTAAGTAAAAGCTATTAAATACTAGACTCTTTAATAGCTATTTATTTGGGTATTACAAAAAATGGTACGTATAGATTGAAGTAGCTAGATTCAAAGTAGTTTTAAACATCTAAGATAAGCTTATAGCTCAATCTAAGTCATTTAACGGCCACGTTACAATATGCTCAGGAAAGTCTTCCAACTCAACATCATCATCTTTTACTATTTTGCCACGAACTGACATACCCGCTTGATGCATTGCTGATTTTTTGCCGTTATTTAATAGCGGGTGCCAAGATGGCATACCTCGCCCTTCTTTTAATCGACGGTAAGTGCAGCTCGGCGGCATAAAGAAAACATCGTCTAAATTTTCTTGTGTTAACTGCACACAATCAGGCACGAGCTCAGTGCGTTTGTCATACTTCGAACATTGGCAACTTTTATCATTAAGTAAATAGCAGGCAATATTCGAGTAATTCATTTGTTCACCATCAGCAATATGAGTTGTTGGCATAAGCTCTGTCTCATCTGTGGTGTTTTCATCATCAATAAACTTATGTAAACAGCACTTAGCGCATCCGTCACATAGCGACTCCCATTCCGGCCGGGTCATCTCATCTAATGATTTAGTTTCCCAAAAACGTTCAATAATAAACTTTTTTGACTTCAGCTTTGAACGACTGTTTTTCTTACTCATAAGGTTAACTTAATACAACTTATTGGATAGGTGGAAATTTAATGTGATCTGACAAATGCCCTACTGAACTAACAAAATAGTACGACAAATTCCAATGCATTAAGCTCTTGTAGTTATTATAAGCAAGATATGCGCGACCGTTGGCATCATCAGGAAAAACCAAAGCAGCTTTGATATCCACATTAGGTAAATTAGTGCCATCAGTACGACGAATACCTAAAGCTTGCCATTGTGCTAAAGTTTTTTCAGTTTTAGCCCAAGCTTTTAACCAGTTTTTACGACCGCCGGTATTTTTTGGGATAGCTAAAGCGACATCAAAATCACTTGGTAACTTAACTTGGCGTCCCCAAGTTAACTCATCATTCCAACCTTCTTTCTTAAGATAATTTGCCATTGAAGCAAAAACATCGGCTTGATTACCCCAAATATCTTTTTTGCCATCACCATCGCCATCAACAGCATAACCTACAAAAGACGTTGGCATAAACTGGTTTTGCCCCATAGCGCCGGCCCAAGAACCTTTCATGCTAGCAACATCAATATGGCCTTCTTTTAAAATTTGTAGCGCCGCCCACAACTGTTTCTTGAAAAACGCTTCTCTACGCCCTTCATAAGCTAAAGTTGATAAAGCCGAAATAACATTATAGTTACCCATTATTTTACCAAAATTGGTTTCTAAGCCCCAAAGAGCCACTATAAACCTAGCTTGTACGCCATATTTTTGTGCAACTTTTTCTAACAACACCTGGTGCTTTTTGTACATGGCACGGGCACGTTTAATTTTCCAATTAGGTAAACGTTTAGGTAAATAAGTATCAAGTGTTTCAACCTTTTCAGGCTGATTACGATCTGCTTTTACTGCCCGTTGATGAAACACAACGTTAGCAAATGACTCATCAATTAAGGCTTGCTCAAATCCTTTCGCTAACGCTTCTTGCTTTAAGCTTGCCATATATTGCTCAAAGCTGGGTTTTGTTTTGGCACTAGCAGCCTTGTCTGCAGCTATTGCCTGCTGTGATAAGAATACAAGACCAAATGACAATACTGCTATTTTCAGAGACTTAATTGAGCGCATTAGCCCTCCTCATCAGCAGATTGATTTTTATTGGCTTTTTTCATTTTTTCTTTATGTTCTTTTAACATATCTTCTTCTGGTGGTGTAAGTTGCAAATAATAACCTTGAGCTG
Source organism: Colwellia meonggei (assembly GCF_057537295.1). Taxonomy (NCBI): domain Bacteria; kingdom Pseudomonadati; phylum Pseudomonadota; class Gammaproteobacteria; order Alteromonadales; family Colwelliaceae; genus Colwellia; species Colwellia meonggei. The sequence continues at coordinate 31,000 of NZ_BAAJLZ010000011.1, read as the reverse complement.
ATAAGTTTTCTTTTACCTTGTCTAGCTCGGCGAAGCCTAATTTAGTTTTGGTAGCAAGGTTTAGCACGGTAACCATAATGGGTGTACCAAACATTTTTAAGAGCGCTTCAGGAACATCAGAGAAGTCATCTCGTTTATTAATGAAAAGATAAGTTTGTGCTTTTTTGGAACTTTTATAAACACTACACAGCATAATGGAGACCTATGAAAAAAATGGTTTATGGAATTTTGTTAAAATATTTCGCTTAACATCAAATCATTAAGCTATCACAACAATATAAAAACAGATGAATTGTTATGTAAAAATTTATTTGAAACGAACTTTATTTAAAATCGTTTTCGGCGAACGCTTGCAACTTATCACCTAACAGCGGTTTACGCCAACCTTGTATTATATCAACTAACTGCGGCGTATTTTCCGCACCGTTAAGTTTAAAATGCCAAGAAAGAAATTGGTTTATTTGCTTTTTCGACGCTAAGTTCTCAACCAGTAAATTCGCTTCATCACCAACTTGGGCAATAAAGTGTTTAACTTTCTTAAAAATTTGCTTATAGCCTGGGTACTCGTCAAGGCGAACAATTTGTTTTGGTAATTCAGGGCTTTGCTGTTCATTAGCCCTTTTTAATACCATCAACATTGCTTTGCCTTTATGTCGAACATCTAGCAATTCAACACCTTCAATATTGCCCATAATACCGACATTACTTGGGTTAACTTGTGCTATTGCTAACAACGTATGGTCTTTCGCAATAAACCCAATAGGACGGTCTTTTTGCTTGGCCTGCTGATAACGCCAAATAGTTAATTGTTGTAGCCTAAATAATTGTTGAGGACTTAAACGCCATGCCATTTTAATATTGCGATAAAGCTGGTTTTCATCGATAGCACTAAATTTGCGCTCTATCATCAATTCACTTTCTTGCCTTGCTGCGGCTAACCAACCTGAGTTTTCAATATCCGCCATTAACAATGGTAATATATTAAATAAATGTTCAACGTCCGCTTGTGCGTATTTTAGCTGTTTTTCCGTTAATGGACGCTTCATCCAATCGGTACGCGATTCTGACTTATCAAGCTCGATATCAGTATAATGAGCGATCATCGCTGCGTAGCCCATCGACAAACCATGGCCTAAAAATGCCATGATAATTTGACTATCAATTAAGTTAACCGGGCGACAATTACCAGCGGTTAAAAATACCTCTAAATCTTCAGAGCAAGCGTGAAGCACTTTTTCGATATTGGGGTTTTCCATTAACTGCCAAACCGGCGTTAAATCAGTTATCGCTACAGGATCAATAAGCGCTAGCGTTTTACCATCATTAATTTGAATTAAGCCTAATTTCGCATATAGGGTGCGAGTTCTTACGAACTCAGTATCAATGGCAAGAACAGGTGCTTGAGAATAACTTTGACAAATTTGGTGTAACTGTTGGGCGTTTTCAACGTAGATTTTTTCAAGAGTTGCTTGCACGAAATGTCCTATAATAACCAATGAATGAGGTAAATATTTCCACCGTTGCCGACACCCAAAATGAGCGCTCAGAAGTTGTGAAATAAATTAATCTGTTAACGTTAACGGGTACAATATCTTATTTTCTCACAATGCCAAAATGAAAAGTGACAAGTAAGCTAAACAAACTTGCCACACGCATTGCGTTTAACTGTTAACGTCTGCGGCGAGTAGCCTGCTGACTGCGATGTTGATGTTTTTTTACCGAACGGCGTATTCTGCGGCTCTTGGCATTGTCCATCGCTTTTTCATCAACTTTTACCTTACTCTGGGTTTCAGGTGGTAAATCAACTAATTTGCGATAGTAATTAACGTCTTTTAGGTTTAATTCTGTCCAGCCACCAAGCGGCAATTGACGTTTCATTTCTAAATCGCCGTAACGAACTCGAATTAAGCGACTTACTTGTACGTCTTGGCTTTCCCATAAACGACGTACTTCTCGGTTACGCCCTTCTGAAAGTACCACATGGAACCAGTGGTTACGCCCTTCACCACCACGATAAGTTATTTTTTGAAATTTAGCTGGGCCATCTTCTAATTTCACACCATGGCGCAACGTTTGTAGCATAGCTTCGTTTACTTCGCCGAAAACACGCACTGCGTATTCACGCTCTACTTGCTTAGACGGATGCATTAAGCGGTTTGCTAGTTCACCATCGGTAGTAAACAGTAACATGCCTGACGTGTTAATATCTAAACGTCCTACAGCTATCCAACGACTGCCTTCAAGTTTAGGTAGGCGATCAAATACCGTCGGTCGCCCTTCAGGGTCTTTACGGGTACACATTTCGCCTTCTGGCTTGTTGTACATCAATACACGACATAAATCATCTTCAACAGGCTTGAGCTTTATTTGATGACCGTCTACACGGATCAATTCATTACCTTCCACACGGTCGCCTAAGTAGGCAGTTTTACCGTCAACGCTAACACGACCAGCGCTAATATATGTTTCCATTTCACGGCGAGAACCTGCGCCCGCACGCGCTAATACTTTTTGCAATTTTTCAGACATCTGTCTTAACTCTCTTACGTCAGTAACTTTATGAAAGTCTAAATAACATAACTTTCACTACGTCTCTGTCTCTTAAGTTTAGGGAATATTAACGATAGTAAATAAACCCTTCGATTGGTTTGATCTTAGCTTAATTTTAAACTAATACCTTAATTTGTTAGTTCAACCACCGACATTAATTCAGGTAATTGCTCAAGGGACGTTAATGAAAAGTAATCAAGAAATTCTTGTGTACTTGCATATAACACCGGTCGACCTGGTACTTCCTTATGTCCTACCGTTTTAATCCAGTTTCTTTCTGTTAGTGTTTTAATAATATGACTACTAACAGCCACCCCACGAATATCTTCTATTTCACCACGAGTTATCGGTTGTTTATAAGCAATTAATGCCAATGTTTCCAATATCGCTCGTGAGTACTTTGGCGCTTTTTCTTTATAAAGATGTGCTAAGTCGGCACTTAAATCTGTTGGGGTTTGAAAGCGATAACCAGTAGCAATTTTAGTTAATTCAATACCACGGTTTTTATAGTGCGCTTGAATGGCAATAATTGTATCACGAATACGTAAATTACTAACACGATATTCAATTAAAAAATCACGTTTAAGTGCCTGCACAGACAGTGGCTTGTCGGCTACAAATAGTGCGGCTTCTACCAAACGTGCTAACTTTTCATCACTAACATCTTTAAAGCGTATTTTATCGTTCATATAGCTCTTTTTAATAATTCACTATTCATTAGGGAAACAAGTATAAACTTATGCCGTATTTTTAGGTAAACAAACCCGTAACCGGCCATAAACTTCAGTTTGTAAGCAATCAATTAATGACTCTTTTATCAATTCTAATATGGCTAAAAATGTTACTACGACACCATTTTTACCTTCGGATAAAGTGAATAAGTCACTAAATTCGATGTAATTATTACTATTGTCTGCCTCTTTAAGCCGCGCCAAAATATCAGCCATTCGCTCACGCGTCGACAATGACTCTTTTTGAATATGATGATGTTCAAAGGCTTGATTACGCTTAATAACACCATGTAGTGCCGATACCAATTCTTGCAAATCAACTTTTGTATTTTCTACTTTCGGCACAAAATTTTCTGCCAACTCTACTTGGGCAATAAAATTATCGCGGCCCATTCGAGGTATGTCATCAATATTTTCTGCTGCTTGCTTGATCACCTCATACTCTTGAAGCTTTCTAACAAGCTCAGCACGCGGGTCGCCTTCTTCAGCTTCTACCGCTTGTTTAGGCAATAATAAGCGTGATTTAATTTCCGCTAATATTGATGCCATCACTAAATATTCAGCAGCCAATTCCAGCTTGATGTCTTTCATTAACTCAACATAGGCCATGTATTGAGTGGTGATAGGTGCGATTGGCAAGTCTAAAATGTCAAATTTTTGCTTACGGATCAAATAGAGTAATAAATCCAGCGGCCCTTCAAACATTTCTAGAATAACTTCTAGCGCGTCAGGGGGAATAAACAAGTCTTGAGGTTTATCTAATATGGCTTCACCACGCAAAAATGCAAACGGCAGAACTTGCTGTAGCATCACCCCTGATGCTTGTTCGTCATCGAGCTTTTTGCTGGTTTTTGGCAGTTCAGTTAGTTCTGACATTTTATTATTTTAAGCGCTAATAGTCTTAGGAAACGTCTATGCTATTGAAACGGTGTTGGGTCACCTTCACCCACGCGAATAATTTCAACATCGTCATTAGAAAAATCAATCACGGTTGTCGGATGTTCGCCTAAATGACCACCATTAATAATTAAATCAACTTGATGCTCTAAAATATCGCGAATATGCTCTGGGTCAAACTCAGCCATATCTTCACCAGGCATGATCAAAGTAGTCGACATAATTGGCTCACCGAGTTCAGCTAACAAGGCTTGAGCGATATTGTTGTCTGGCACACGAATACCTATAGTTTTACGTTTCGGGTTTAATAGTCGCTTAGGAACCTCTTTAGAGCCTTTAAAAATAAAGGTATATGGCCCGGGAGTATTGTTTTTCAGTAATCGAAAAGCACTATTATCGACCCGTGTATATTCAGATAACTCAGATAAATCGGAGCACATTAAAGTGAAATTATGTTCTTTATCTATATCACGTATTTTACAAACACGCTCTAAGGCTTTTTTGTCACCAATATGACACCCTAATGCATAACCTGAATCAGTAGGATAAACAATAACGCCACCTTGGCTTATAATAGCCGCAGCTTGCTTCATTAATCGGCCTTGCGGGTTATCTGGATGAACGTAAAAAAACTGACTCATGATGTGCTCCAATTATTAGTATAATTATCGAGTAATGACTAATTTTTACCATATTTGCCAAATAGGGTTTGCTTGTTCAGGCATAGTTAAATTACGGCCTAAATCACTCCAACGACTTGGCTGATGGAAATCTGACCCCATCGACGCATGTAAATCATATTCTAAACAAAAGCTTAGCATTAATTTTCGTTGTTCGTTATTCATTTGCGGTAAAACCACTTCTAAACCGTTACCTTGTGCCGCCTTAAAATCAACAATCAGGCGGCGTAACCATTTCGTTGATAAATCGTATCGTATTGGGTGCGCCATTACTGCCACACCGCCAGCAGCATGAATTGTTGCTACAGCTTCAACTATGCTGCACCAATTCGGTTTTACATAAGCTCGCTTGCCCTTACCAATATATTTATCAAACGCTGCTTGCATTTTACTGACCGCACCTTGCTGTAATAGAACTTTTGCAAAATGTGCACGAGTAATTGACCCAGTACCTGCCAATGCTTTGGCTTGTTGATAAACATCAGCAAAGCCGCATTTAGCGAGTTTTTCACCCATCGTTAACGCTCGCGTTTCTCTACGCTGCTGTTGTTGCGTGATTAACTCGGCTAACTCAGCATTACTGGTATCAATATTCAAACCGACAATATGAATTTCAAAACCTTGCCATTCGGTAGATATTTCAATGCCATCAATTAACGTTAATGGAATATTTTTATCTAAAATAGTTTGTTTTGCACTATCAAGCCCGGCAACAGTGTCGTGATCTGTGATGGCCAATACGTCAATTTGAAAATTAACCGCCCGCTCTATAAGCTCTTGCGGCGTAAGCGCACCATCAGAACAATTTGTATGGCTATGAAGGTCAACCCGCAAGCTTGATAAATCTTTATCATTTTTAAAATCAGTGGTTGACAACATAAGTGTAATCGGTTCTTCTATAGAGGCTTAAAACTACCTAAGGTATTAGCAAGTAGCTAAAATTAGGTAAGTGAATAAAACAATTTTACTGAGATAAAACAGATAATGATACAAGTAAAACAAACTATTTCTATGATTTGGTGGTGGCATAACTCTACATAAGTGGGTTGTGATGTTTACTTGTAAGTAAAAATTCAGAAAAACCCGCATTTTATTGCGGGTTTTTTGCTTTTATCTGACCGAGATTAAGCTGATATTTTCAGTTTGAATTAAAATTTTGAGAGACAACATGTTAAGAATTAAAGTTAAACGTTGGTTTTTATGGTGGCTTTTGCCTATTTACGCTGGATGACCGTATTTAAAATTATATTATTGTAGGAATAACCATGAACAACAAAGCACAACATCAAGATACTGCTATGCACCAGCAAATAGGTGCGGTAACAAGTATTACTAAAACCTTAAATTACCAGAGTGATCCCCTTGCGGTATTTCACACCTTATGTGGTGATGAACAAGGTCAATTAAAAGCAAACACCTTACTGCTTGAATCGGCAGAAATTGATAAAAAACATCAACTAAAAAGCTTATTACTTGCCGATACTGCGGTAAAAATTGTTTGTAATGGCCAACAAGTTACCTTTACTGCAAAAAGTAATAACGGCAACAATGCCCTTGCCTTCGCCAAAACCCAGCTAGCAAACAATCAGAATAGCATTACTATTACTGATATTGACGAAAATAGCTTCTTGGCAACTTATGCAGACATACCTGCAGAGCTAGACGAACGATCACGATTATTGGCTATTAACCCTTTTCAAAGCTTACGACTTTTTCAGGAACTCGAAAATTTAACTGACCACCCTTTCGCAATATTCCTTGGTGGCGCCTTTGCTTTCGATATGATGGCAATTAGCGAGCAATTACCCAAAGTAGTCGACGGCGAAAACACTTGCCCTGATTTTGTTTTTTATCTCGCAGAAACCATGATAATTATTGATCATGAAAAGCAAACAAGCGAAGTTATTGCCAATCTATTCTCTGGTGAGAATTACCACAACGAACAACAGACTATCGCCAATAGAATAGCGGAAATTGAAACAACGTTAGCTGATAACGTTACTGCAGAGCTGGCACCTAAAGCTAGCACTCAAAAAGTCACATCTGCGCAGTTAATGACCGATATTGACGACCAAGCTTTTTGCCAAATCGTTAATAACTTAAAAGAAAACATTTTAGCTGGAGATATTTTTCAAGTAGTACCTTCTCGTACCTTTAGTTTGCCTTGTTCTAATACTCTTAACGCCTACAAAGCCTTAAAGCGCCGCAACCCAAGCCCATACATGTTTTATTTACAAGACAGTGACTTTTGTATGTTCGGTGCATCACCAGAGTCGGCCTTGAAATATCAACAAAATAATCGCCAAGTTGAAATTTATCCTATTGCTGGCACACGACCACGAGGCTTTAATGCCGATGGCAGTTTGTCTCCAGATCTAGATAGTCGCATAGAGCTTGATTTACGCCTTGATAAAAAAGAACTCGCTGAACATATTATGCTAGTCGACTTAGCACGTAACGATATTGCCCGCGTTAGCCAACCCGGCACTCGCCATGTTGCCGACTTGTTAAAAGTTGACCGTTATTCACATGTAATGCATTTAGTCTCTAGAGTATGTGGCACTTTAGAAACTGAATTAGACGCCCTGCATGCCTACCAAGCTTGTATGAATATGGGCACACTTTCTGGTGCACCGAAAGTAAAAGCAACATCACTTATTCGCCAAGTAGAAGGCAAGCGACGTGGCAGCTACGGCGGGGCAGTCGGTTACATTACCGGTGATGGAGATATGGATACCTGTATTGTGATTCGCTCAGCCTTTGTCCGTAATAATGTTGCGCAAATTCAAGCTGGCGCTGGCGTGGTATTCGACTCAGATCCACAATCAGAAGCCAATGAAACTCGACAAAAAGCCCAAGCGGTTATCAGTGCGATAAATGATGCAGAATCAAAAGCACTTGTTATTAGTAGTGAAAAAGTAACACCGGAGCTTATGTCATGAATAATAAAAATACCTTAACCCAAGCTTTACCAGAAATTGTTATGTTAGATAACCTTGACTCATTTACCTACAACTTAGTTGATGAGTTTCGCTGTTTAGGCTATCAATTGACCATTTATCGCAATACCTTAAGCGCTGAGTTTATTTTTCAAAAGCTACAAGAAAAACAAAATACTAACCCAGCTGGCGCAATATTAGTTTTATCGCCTGGGCCAGGTGCTCCGCAAAACGCCGGCTGTTTAATGGCATTAATCAAGCTTACTGCGGGCAATGTTCCTATTTTAGGCATTTGCTTGGGTCATCAAGCATTAATTGAATATTACGGTGGTAAAGTTGGCCGAGCTTCAGAAGTTGTGCATGGTAAAGCATCAAACATTACGCATATTGAAAGTGATGAATTTAAAGATGTACAGCAACCTCTTCCCGTTGCCCGTTACCACTCTTTAGTCGCGTTAACTATGCCAAATACGCTTGAGACAACAGCGTATTTCACAACAGATAATGACGAAAAACTGGTGATGGCTATTGCGCAGCGTCAAGACAATATCATTGGTTTTCAATTTCATCCAGAATCAATTTTAACAACTTTTGGCAGCACTCTTTTAGCACAAAGCATCAAGCAGTTAGTAAATAACAATATGCTGAGCAAGGATTAATCATGGACAATATATTACAACAACTCGTTGACGGAAAATCGCTATCTCAAGCTCAATCTCAAGCATTTTTTGCTCAAGTCATGCAAGGAAACATTGCCCCAGAATTACTTGCTAGTGTATTAACAGCATTGAAAATAAAAGGTGAAACGCCGGAAGAAATCGCCGGTGCTGCAGTCGCAGTTAGAGAATATGCCACGTCATTTCCGCCACAAACACATGCAGTTAGCGATTGTGTTGGTACAGGTGGTGACGGAGCAAATACAATTAATATTTCAACCACCGCAGCGATATTAGCGGCCGCTTGTGGTTTACCTATGGCAAAACATGGTAATCGCAGCGTTTCTAGTATGTCTGGCTCTGCTGACTTACTAGAAGCATTTGGTGTTAATTTAACAATGTCGCCAGTAACTGCCAGTGAGTGTTTAGCAAAAGCAAACCTTTGCTTTCTTTACGCCCCAGCCTACCACCCAGGTTTTAAACATGCAGGCCCAGTACGAAAAGCTATGGGCATTCGAACTTTATTTAATATTCTCGGCCCGTTAGTTAACCCAGCAGCGCCAAAAATAATGTTACTCGGTGTTTATACACCAACACTTATACCTACAATGGCGAAAAGCTTAATGTTAACAGGGGTTGAGCGTGCATGGGTTGTTCACGGCAGTGGCTTAGATGAAATAGCATTACATGGCGAAACTCATGTGTGTGAAATCAATCAAGGTAAACTCGAACATAAAGTGGTAACACCTGAAGATTTTGGTCTAGCTCGTTATGAACTTGAAGATATCAAAGGCGGCACTCCGCAAGAAAATGCCGACATCATCAAAGCGATTTTATCTGGTAAAGGGCAAACTGCTCACAACAGTGCCGTTATTATTAACTGTGCTGCACTTCTTTATTTACACGGCAAAGCTGACAATTTAAACGCTGCAGCTGAATTAGCAAAAACGGTTCTAGCATCAGGTGAAGCATTAAAGGGCTTAGAACTATTAGTTGATATTTCAAACAGCAATAACGAGAGTAATAAGTAACATGGCTAACGTATTAGAAAAAATTGTTGCTGATAAACGCATTGAAGTGGCACAACGAAAAATTGATATGCCACTAGCAAGCTTTAAGAGTGCACTAGTTCCAACAGAAAAAGATATGTATGCAGCACTTGATAGAAACAGTGGCAAATCACACGCTGGTTTTATTTTAGAATGTAAAAAAGCATCACCTTCTAAAGGTTTAATAAGACCCGACTTTGACGTTGCTAGTATCTGTAGAACGTATGACAAATATGCCGCTGCTATTTCTGTACTAACCGACGAAAAATACTTTCAAGGCACCTTTGACTATTTAAAAACGGTTACTGACATTGTTAGCTGCCCCGTGCTAAATAAAGACTTTTTTGTTGATAGCTACCAAGTATATTTGGCTCGTCATTACGGTGCTGACGCTATTTTACTGATGTTAAGCGTACTCAACGACGAAGAATACCAGCAACTAGAAAGCGTTGCTAAATCACTGAATTTAGCTATTTTAACCGAAGTATCAAACGACGAAGAATTAACGCGTGCCATCAACCTTAATGCGAAATTGATCGGCATTAATAATCGTAATTTACGCGATTTATCGACCGACATTTCTCGTACCTTTGATTTTGCGCCAAAAATTCCTGCTGATAGAATTATTATCTCAGAGTCAGGTATTTATACCAATGCACAAGTGCGCGAACTTGCGCCAGCTGTCGATGGCTTTTTAGTCGGAAGTTCGGTAATGGCGAAGGATGATATTGATTTAGCCTGCAGAACGCTTATTTATGGTGAGAATAAAGTTTGTGGTTTAACTGCAGCAGAGTTTGCACAAACGGCTATTGAAAGTGGCGCACAATTTGGTGGACTTATTTTCGCAGAAAAATCACCTCGTTGTATTTCACTTTCACAAGCTGAAAGTATTGTTAACGCTGCGCCTAGCCTAAATTATGTCGGTGTTTACGTTAATGAATCCATAGAGACAATTGTTGAACATGCAAAACTATTAGCGCTATTTGCAGTGCAGTTGCACGGTGGTGAAGATCAGGCGTTTATCAATGAGCTAAAAGCAGCATTGCCAGAAAATTGTCAAATTTGGAAAGCAACTAAAGTTGAAAACGACATTCCACCATTAACACTTGAGCATGTTGACCAGTGGATCCTAGACGGTAAAAATCCAGGAAGCGGCGAGGCGTTTGGTTGGCGAGCGTTAGCCGAAAGTGAGCAAGACTTGTCACATTGCTTGCTCGCAGGTGGATTAAACCAAGACAATATTAGTAATGCTGTAATACAGCTAACCACACAAGATTTATTTGGTCTGGATATCAATTCAGGTGTTGAAGATAGCCCAGGCGTAAAAAGCCGTGAAAAACTAGCAAATGTTTTTGCGCAAATTCGGAATTATTAAAATGACTGTAGAAAATAAAGGGAAAAAAATCTTACCAGCATACTTTGGTGAGTTCGGTGGCATGTTTGTTGGCGAATTACTTGTGCCAGCACTAGAACAATTAGAACAAGCATTTATTGAGTCGCAAAGTGACGAAGCTTTTCTAACCGAGTTTAATAACTTATTAACTAATTATGCGGGCCGTCCTACGCCACTAACTTTATGCCGTAATATTGTTGAAAACCCACTAGCAAAAATTTACTTAAAACGTGAAGACTTATTACACGGCGGCGCACATAAAACCAACCAAGTGCTTGGCCAAGCCTTGCTAGCAAAACGTATGGGGAAAACGGAGATTATTGCTGAAACCGGTGCCGGCCAACATGGTGTTGCCACCGCTATAGCTTGTTCGTTACTTGGCTTAAAATGTAAAGTTTACATGGGCGCAGTAGATTGTCAGCGTCAGCAACCTAACGTATTTCGCATGAAGTTAATGGGCGCTGAAGTTATTCCTGTTACTGCTGGCAGTGGCACATTAAAAGATGCCGTTAACGAAGCACTACGTGACTGGTCTGCCAATTATGATAAAGCGCACTATTTATTAGGTACAGCTGCCGGCCCTCACCCTTTCCCGACCATAGTACGTGAATTTCAAAAAATGATCGGCGAAGAAGCAAAGCAACAATTGCTTAGCGAAGAAGGTCGACTGCCAGACTACGTTATTGCCTGTGTTGGTGGCGGCTCAAACGCTATTGGTATGTTTAATGACTTTATTCCAGATGAAGGCGTTAAATTGATCGGCGTAGAAGCCGGTGGTAAAGGAATCGACAGCCAGCATCACGGCGCGACACTGGTTGCAGGTACAAAAGGCATGTTACACGGTAACTACACCTACATTATGCAAGACGACAATGGTCAAATTGAAGAGTCTTACTCAGTATCTGCAGGCTTAGACTACCCGGCAGTTGGCCCACAGCACGCACAATTAAAAGACTCAGGTCGAGCGCAATATGTGCCAATTAATGACGATGAAGCACTTGAAGCATTTCAATTACTGGCTAGAAATGAGGGTATAATTCCCGCTTTAGAGTCTTCACATGCGTTAGCACAAGCATTAAAAATGGCTGACGAAGTGACTGAAGAAACAATATTTTTAGTTAATTTATCTGGTCGTGGCGATAAAGATTTAGCGCACGTAAATGCAATAATTTCTCCGAAAACAGCAGAGCAAAGTACTCTCGATGGCAGTAAAGTAAAGCATAGAGGAGAAGCGTAATGAGCCAAGTTAACCAAATTACCACCCGTTATGACCAAGCCTTTAAAAATTTAGCAGAAAAAAATGAAGGCGCATTTATCCCATTTGTCACTATTGGCGACCCAAATGCCGAGCAGTCATTTGAGATAATTAAAACCCTAATTGACGCTGGTGCTGACGCCCTTGAGCTTGGTATTCCGTTTTCAGATCCAAGTGCTGACGGTGTAACTATTCAAATGGCAGCATTACGTGCCTTAAAAGCTAATGTTAATACTGATGTTTGTTTAGATATTCTAGCGCGTGTGCGTGCTTATGCGCCTGATATGCCAATTGGCCTATTACTTTACGGCAACTTAGTGTTTGCCCGTGGTATTGATAAGTTCTATGCTGATGTAGCCGCAGCAGGCGTTGATTCAGTATTAATCGCCGACTTGCCAATTCGTGAGAGTCAGCCATTTAGAGCAGCGGCAATTAAACATGGTGTAGCGCCTATTTTTATCGCCCCACCTAATGCTAGTGAAGAAACATTAGAAAAAGTCGCGCAATTGGGTGCAGGTTATACCTATGTGCTTAGCCGTGTTGGTGTAACGGGTACAGAAACGGATGCGGAAATGACCGGACATAAACTGATCAATGCCTTAAACAACTTTCAAGCAGCGCCATCAGTGATTGGTTTTGGCATTTCAAAGCCAGTACAAGTAACCGAAGCATTAGCAACGGGCGCAAATGGTGCAATTAGTGGCTCAGCAGTGGTTAAAATCATTGAAAATAACTTAGGCGATAATGACGCTATGCTAACAGCATTAGCTGAATTTGTTACTTCGATGAAAGCAGCAACTAAGCTTTAGTTGTGGCTTAATGAAATAGCCTAATCTAGCAGAATTTGATTAGGCTATTTTCGATTTAATGACGATGTAGAGTAACTGTTACATAGTTATACAGGCGTATTCATGTTGTGAAGCAAGGGTATCGCTCCCATTATTTTCCCCACTTTAACAGCTTGTTAAACATCTATTGGATTGATACCAGATATACTTAATTCAAAATGGTGCTTTCTCTTATAGTCGGATAAATCTATTTCTTGAAAGCTAATTTCATCAAGTTTACTCTCAGTAGGAGTAACTTGCCCTATGCGAAAAATACATTTTGCTTTCGGAGAAAAAGCAAATTTTATATAGAAATTATTAAATTGAGCGTCTAATTGATAAATAAAGTTTTCATTCTTCTGCTCCCTTATAACTTCAATATTCATAACTTTTGGCATACGAAAGTCAGGAATTTTGTACCCAACAATTACTATTGGCTTATGATTGAGAGCATTAAAGTCAGCATTAGACCTTAGCCAGTTAATTGATTCTTTAAATTCCAGCAAATATTCAGTAGGAAGTAGTGAAACCAAAATCTTAAGTAGTGATTTATATACATTCAAAGTAGAAAATGTACTTCCTTTTGATAATATATTCTTTTCAAATTTTCCAACTTCTTTAGATTCAATATTTAAATATAGATTATCCGATGATAGTGTAACATTTCCATTCACTTGTTTTTTTGTATAACCTTTTTTCCCTTTTAATCCTGTAAACCAAGACGGAGGAATGAATTTACTCAGGTCATTTTCTATTCCTTGGCCGAATAAACGATTACATGAGTCACACTCATCAAGAGTAAAGATACTTTTATTACCAAGAAACTCAGGTATTGAGTGTGAAATATTTTCAAAAGAGCAGTTACTTTCTTTGCAAAATCGGCAAATTTTTTGACTTTCTCCAATTTCAATCGCTGGGCGTTCAGAAAAATTGTTTTGCGTGTGCTGAAATATAATTTCTACCATGATTACCCACTGCCATTTAACAGATTATTATGTAGATGTCTCATTAATTATCACCTATTACCATTTGAACCAAAAAACAATATCCTTTATTTTCAATAAGCTTACCTTTCACCCTACTTGTGAGTAACTAGGTATAATACTAAGAAGCTTTAGTAATATGCCTATAATAACCTTATTTTTATAAAACTATTTCAATAACTTAAGTTCAATCAGCCACTTTCGATATTATTACTAGGAATTTCCAATAATACGCATGACTTATTCATTAAAAAATAACAATTCATCGACGTGCATGGACGCACTAACACCTCGAAAGGCAGGATGCCTGAGAGAGGCATGAGCATCGCCATTCCTTCACATCCATGCGATCATGACATACGGCTCTTCCTGAGCGTAAAAAAGCTCATAAGCGTTAACTTATGAGCTTTTTAAATATTAACAGAATTTTCGTTTGATATTGATTAGCCTGAGATTTTCGCCCAAGTATCACGTAAACCTACGGTGCGGTTAAATACTAACTTACCCGCGGCTTTATCTTCTGCTGAAATTTTATTATCAAGACAGAAGTAACCTTGGCGTTCAAACTGAAAGGCTTTTTCTGGCTCAGCGGCAGCTAGGCTTGGCTCTACTTTCGCGTTAGAGATAGTAACTAACGAATCAGGATTAATTACAGTATGAAAGTCTTCTTCCGCGCCTGGGTTAGGTACAGTAAATAAACGGTCATACAAACGAACTTCAGCATCAAGGCTTTGCTCAGCAGCAACCCAATGAATAACCCCTTTTGGTTTCGTACCGTCAGTTGGGTTTTTACCTAAAGTGTCTTCATTGTATTGACAATAAACCGTAGTTACCTTGCCTGCTTCGTCTTTATCACAACGGGTAGCAGTTACCACATAAGCACCACGTAAACGCACGGCTTTATCAAGCACTAAACGTTTGTATTTCTTATTTGCTTCTTCTCTGAAATCTTCCGCTTCAATGAATAGCTCTTTAGCAAATGGTACAACGCGAGAGCCTTGACTTTCATCACTTGGATGATTCTTAACATCAAGGTTTTCCACTTGCCCTTCTGGGTAGTTCTCAATAACCAATTTAATTGGATCAAGCACTGCCATTGCACGTGGTGCGTTGTCATTTAGATCTTCACGGATACAAGCATCTAGTACGCTCATTTCCACGGTGTTATCCATTTTTGTTACACCAATGCGTTTGGCAAATTCGCGCATAGACGCAGGCGTGAAGCCGCGACGACGAAATGCAGCAATGGTTGGCATACGAGGATCATCCCAACCACTAACTAAGTTTTCTTCAACTAAGTTATTGAGTTTACGTTTACTCATTACCGTATACTCAAGGTTCAAGCGAGAAAACTCATACTGATGCGGTGTACTTTCAATAGAAATATTTTCAATTACCCAGTCATATAAACGGCGGTTGTCTTGAAACTCTAACGTACAAATTGAATGGGTAATGCCTTCAATAGCATCAGAAATACAATGAGTGAAATCATACATTGGGTAAATGCACCATTTGTCACCCGTTTGGTGATGGTGAGCAAATTTAACGCGATAGATAATTGGGTCACGCATACACATGAAGCTTGACGCCATGTCTATTTTTGCACGCAATGCACATTCGCCTTCTTTGAAGCCACCGTCTTTCATTTTTTCAAATAATGCTAGGTTTTCTTCAACTGAAGTATCACGGTAAGGACTATTTTTACCGGGTTGTTTTAATGTGCCACGATATTCACGTGTTTCTTCGGCATTTAAAAAACATACGTACGCTAAGCCTTTTTCAATCAACTCAACAGCGTAGCCATATAAACGGTCAAAGTAGTCAGAAGAATAATGAATATCCCCCGCCCATTCAAAACCTAACCATTTAACGTCTTCTTGAATAGAGTTAACGTAATCAATGTCTTCTTTTTCAGGGTTTGTATCGTCAAAACGTAAATTACATAAGCCTTGGTAATCTTGTGCGATACCAAAGTTTAAGCAAATTGATTTCGCATGACCAATATGTAAAAAACCATTTGGCTCTGGCGGAAAACGTGTTTGCACACTGCTATGCTTACCACTAGCAAGATCGGCATCAATAATTTGACGAATAAAATTTGTTGGACGGTTTTCTACTTCCGACATCCACAGAACCCCTAAAAATTGAGAATAAATTACGATAATGCGCCATTATATCAATAGATTTAATAAAATCGCACCTAAAGATTCACATTACTTTATAAATTTTTAGCTACGATTACATGACTAATTTTAAAGAGTTTATTTCGCACTATTTATAAGTAGTTAAAAGAACAATTTTTTTGCTACTACAAAATAACTATTCAATAAGAAAACTATTAAGAATACATGTATTTCAAAACAGTCATTCACATCAGACCAGTTAATTGCTATGTTACGAAAATTAAATATTAATAATGCTAAAAGCTCCGATAATGTCTGAAAAATCATCGATTACACCATTTAAAAACATTAAACCAATGACGTTAGGTAAGTTAGTTAATTGGCAGCAAAAATCAAAAAGCCAAATGACCGTAAATGGTTATTACCGAGCTGGTGATGCATCAGGTGAGCGTATTCATTTACTACACGGTACTGGCTTTTCTGCTATGACACTTGCAGCAATGGCATCTAATCTACCAATTGATAGCTCGATTTGGTTAACAGATGTTCCTGGCCATGGCTTATCTACTCAACCCTCTAAACGTATGCCAAATTGGCAAAAAATGGCGGATACCATAGCTGACGCTATTTACCAGCAAGCTGATGTAGAAAAAAATGGCCCATTAATCGGTATAGGACACTCTATGGGGGCTGTTTTAACTTTACTTGCCGCTGCTAAATACCCGAATCTATTTAGCAAAATAATCTTACTTGACCCTGTGCTATTTAAAAATGAAATGATTGTTGCTCAGCAGCTAATGCGAGCAACAGGAGCATGGCGTCACAGGGCGTTAGTAAAATCGGTAAGCAACCGTACAGCGAAATGGCCAAATATGGCAACAATGTGCAATGAAATTAGCAGTAAATCATTCTATAAACCCTGGCATCCTCAGGTTGTCGAAGATTACTGTCAATATTCAACTATCACTCGTGTGGATAAATCAGTGCAATTATCATGTGATCCTAAGTGGGAAGCGTCTATATTTGGCTCATATCCGAAGGGCCTTTGGCAAGCGGTACGGAAAATCAACATACCAGTCGACATTTTATTAGCGAAAAACACTTACTTCTTTATTCCTTCAGCGGTGAAGCGCGCAGCTAAAATTAACAACAACATACAATGGCAAATGTTTGGTGAACACCATTGTTTTGCTATGGAACAACCAATTGAAACAGCAGCAGTTATATCAACATTGTTATCACAGAAAAAATAGCTAAAATATATTCAGAAATGGCGTTTTAAGCACAGTTTTTTGTACAATTAAATGAAATTATTATTTATTTGAAATAAAATGCGCTATGCCCTTATCTTTATTAAGGGAATTATTCGGAAATGCATTTTGAAATTATTATACTCGCTAATTATTATTAGTTACTTTAGTTCTTCCGTATTTGCGCAAGAACAAACATTAGAAATTGTAACCGAACATTGGCCGCCTTATATAGTGCAAGCGTCTGATGTAAAAGGTGAAATTTCCGGTATAGTGACAAAAAAAATTAAAGCCATATTTGACAATACAACACTTAAATATCAAATTACGGCATACCCGTGGGCACGTAGTTATTATCTAGCGAAAACCAAGCCAAACACCCTTATTTACTCAATTTATAAAACCGAGCAACGCTCCAAGCACTTTAAATGGTTTTGCCCTATTCATGATAAAACCCCGGTAAATATCTATAAGCTGAAAAATAACCAAACCGACATTACTAACTTAATTTCACTCGAAAATGCTATTGTTGGCGTACTTCGAAACGACAATAGCCATAACTATATGCTAGATAAAGGCTTTATCGAAGGAAAAAATTTACTCGTTTCATCAAATGAAGAAAATAACATTCATCATTTACTAAGTGGTAAAATAGATGCCGTAATCCAATCTAGAGAGGCTCTGCTATACCGAATTAAAGATAGCGGCGTAACCATTGCTGACTTCGATATAGGCTTTCAATTGCATAAAGAAGGCAATACTGAACATTGTATGGCACTAAGCAACAACTCTGATCCAGAGTTAATTAAAACCGTAGAAAATGCATTTAATACGTGGCTGAAAAATAAATAACCCCTTCTGAGGCTAGATCCAGTATTTCTCTACAGTACAGAATGCGTTAATATAAGAGTGATCAAAATAACAAGGATGTAAAAAATGAATAAGTACTGCCTTTTCGGCCTAATTTCAGCGCCATTATTATTTGTTAAAGTTGAAGCTATTGAGCTATCAAAGCACTTAAGCACTACAACTGATCCAGTTCCCATTTCACGAATCAACCCTAAATATCCAATTGATGCAGCTAGAAATCAGCGAGAAGGCTGGGCACGCTTTAGTTTCATTATAGAAAAAGACGGCACTGTTTCTAATGTAATAAATACAGAAAACTCAGGTAGTAAAGACATTACCCTAGCAGCCAAAAAAGCACTATTAAAATGGAAGTATGAACCTGCAATGGAAAATGGCGAACCTATTCAACAATGTGTGAATAGCGTGCAAATGGATTTTAGAATGAACGAAAACGGCACAACTGGTGCAACTAAACGCTTTAGAAGTTTATTTTCAAAAGCTCAAGGAGCATTGGTGGAAGAAGATTTCACACAAGTCGATAAATATTTAACTAGTTTGAAAAAAATTAAATATATGCATATGTCTGAGAATAATTATTTACAGTTATTACTCGCGAAATACGCACGCGTTCTAGGTAATGAAAGTAAGCAACTATCACATTTGTATAAAGTCAGGTTTGCATTTGATGACGGAAATAGTAAGCAAGAGTTATCAGTTTTACAACAGCGCTTTGCCTTAGAAGTGAAACTCAATCGGTTCAAAGCAGCTTTTAGAACTTTTGAACGTCTAAAAAAGAACAAACTAGCAAAGCCTTATTTAGAACAATATCAATTACTCATTAATCAAATAGATGATCTTATTGGCTCTAATGAAAATATCATTGTAGATGCTAATATAAGAACTAACGATTACTGGCAATATCCGCTTGTCCGTAATGAGTTTAGTCTTACGAATATTGACGGGGAGTTATCAAAAATGGATATTCGCTGTGCTAACAAGCGCCATGTCTACACTGTTGAAGAAAACAATACTTGGCAAATTCCAGAATCATGGCAGCAATGTAATATCTTTATTTATGGTGAAAATGACACAAAATTCACCGTTGTTGAGCATCCATTTAAAGTATAAAGTTGCTATAAGCACGTATTGTTACTTAATACGTGCTTTGGCCATATCTGCCATTTGTGGCGACAAGCTTGACAAAGCATTTAGTTCACTTTCTAACACCGCTTTTGGTAGCTTTTTGATGAGTAGTTGACCTACTTCATTTGCCTTTTTTTTCGCAGCAAATATCAAAATATTATCTTTATCACAACTTACATCTTTATAAACATTTCGTAGCTTTAATCTACTTGCCTTCAGCAACTTTCTTAATCGGCTTTTGTCATCTACTGCAACGTATTCGCAAATATTTTTGGCGACATTAAAGCTATAACTTTTTGGTAAAAAGCTTAGCCAGAGTATGGTCAGAATAAAAATTGTAGTGAACAACTTCATAAATACCTCGCAACTCAATCAGCAGTGATTTTGCTTTAAGTTTAGCTGGAATTATGAAAATAACTTGCGAATTGAAGCATTAATTAAATCACAAACTAATAAAGGCTATTTGCCCTTTAATCCATATATATAATTAGCAATTCGCAATTTAACGGTGCTAACTCCAAAGTATCCTCTTTGGGTTTAAAAACATCAGCATTACGCTGGCCCATGTGAGTTTGCTTCAATTCACGTGTTAACCAATAAGATTGAGATATATCATCATCAGTTTTTATCTTTAATTGCTTACCGTTAAAAACATAGTTTCCATTTACTAGCGCTAGCTCGTCTTCATAGATACCTTTTTCATATTCAAGTATGAATCGCCCATTATTTTTAAACATTATTGTTGCGTCGGCAAAAGCACAATATTGTGTCCTTAAATATGGCGGCATAATTGCTTTAGTATTATTTTCATTGCGTATATATAAACCGATATGGTTTTCACTATAAAAATGCCTTCCTTGTGCAAACGAGAGGTGCTGCGGTCTACTTAGGTTTTCAGCTACTAAAATTGACTCAATTGCTTGTAGCATACTTAGCTGTCTATAATTTGGATGGGTGGTAATTGTTGTTGTCAAAAACTCCTCAGGAACAGTAATATCTGTATGCTTTACCTTTACATTTAAGGCCAGCAATTGCCTTTCAATTGCCGAGATTTTTTCTTTAGAAAATCCCTGATTGGTAATATGAACATAAGTCTGACTGCAAGCCATTAATAAACAAAATAGCACTAATACGACAAATTTAGAAACATTCACGTAAGCTCATTCCTTCAGTATAATTTTTAGTATTATTATCAAATAAATTATTGATTTAATTTAAAATGATAACAATAAGTTAAAATAAAATGAATTGCTATTGAGCTTTTTCAGGTCATTATAGCTACCGCCTAATCAGGTAACTAACGAGAGTATAATGAGTTTGAAAAAGAGACTAATTAATAGCATCGCCTTATCGTTTTTATTTTTAACTACGATAAGCCTGGCAGCAGCAGTTACACAAAAACCGATGACACAGGGACTTAATCATCTAGGGCTAACGGTAAAAGATTTACCGGCTTCCGCTAATTTTTTTATCAAAACACTTGGCTGGAAAAATGCTGGTGGTTACCCTGATTACCCATCGATATTCGTAACAGATGGCGCGTTATTTTTGACTCTTTGGCAAACTAAATCTAAAAATGAAACTATTGAATTTAATAGAAAAAACAATGTTGGATTACATCACCTTGCACTCACTGTAGCCAGTGAAGAAGCATTGCATGAATTACATCGAAGATTTAAGTTAATGCCAAATGTGATGATAGAGTTTGCGCCAGAATTAAACGGTAAAGGGCCAACAATTCATATGATGATTAGAGAACCTAGCGGCAATAGAATTGAATTTGCTTATAATCCCCCTAGAAACAACTAAATTTGGACAATAAAAGAGCGCAAATTAATTGCGCTTTTCTTACTTTAAATCAATGCTCTAATTATCAAGTGTTAAAACTGAGCAACGACTTGTTCAACAACAGTTTTAATCGCTTTACTCGGGTTGTCTTGATCAGCTGATTTGATGCGTTTAACTGCCCAACCATGCCAAACCGGCTGGCGGCTTTTAACATCATAAACGTCAATAGCAAGCTTACCTTCAGTATAATTCCTAACATGAGTCTCATTAGCGATGCCAATACCGCCATAATATCTATGTCCCCATACTAAATTCGTACGATATGTTGTAGGTAATGAATCAACTTTTACCTTTTCTCGGCTTCCCATGGTGTAAGAGATAGTAAAATCTGCTTTTTCTGCGTTATCAACAAGCTGATAACCTTTAGCAACAAAAGCTTGTTCAATGGCATTATCAATTCTCACTTTCATTACTGGATTTACATCAACAGGCTCTGCTAATACTTTCGTTTCATTAAGCCATGCAAAAGTTTTATAGTGACTCGTTGAAATTTCACTATTTCGATCAAAGTTTACTCTAGCTTGTTGAGTTGATGCACAACCTGCAATACCGCCGATAAGTGCCAAAAGAATAATTAATTTACGTTTTAACATAAGTCCTTCCAATAACTTTGATGAATTGCAACCTATCAACAGGTTAACATACAAATAGCAAAAAACTGTTGATTTTTGTAACTATAAATACTGAAAATATAATAATAGATTAAGCCAAATAATAATAGTAAACTTTTAAAAATCAGCGACTTGTTGAGATTACTTAATTAAAATTTGTGAACTAAATAATACGAAGCACTCTTATATAGCTAGCTTAGATGACCTGAGATTTAGCTAATTAAGTTCACGATAATAGCAGTGAACATAACTTAGACAATATTTTTATTAGCAAATTTGTAATTTTCCATTGACAGCAATTACTAAACCCCTTAATACTATAAGCATTCACAATAAAGTTACTTTTTAACAGCAAGAAATAATTATTATAAAATGATATCAATAAATACACTTAACTCGCTCCTCAACGTCGTCGTGGTTTTCAAACATAGCGTGGGTGATATTGTGTGTAAAAAGTAAACGTACAAGTTTCAAAAATAAAACCCTCGCTCTGCAAAGACCGAGGGTTTTTTTATGGCAATTTAACTTTCAATTAAAGGGATTATGTATGACTAAAGAGCTTTACACAGGCGCAGAGCTAGTAGTAAAGGCACTTTCAGCGCTTCAAGTAAAATACTTGTTTGGCTATCCAGGTGGCACGGTACTAGATATATACGACGCATTATTTCAACAAGAAGATGTCGAACATGTACTCGTTCGTCATGAACAAGCTGCAACCCATATGGCAGATGGTTTTGCTCGTGCTACCGGAGAGGTTGGTGTTGTTTTAGCAACTTCAGGTCCTGGAGCAACCAACTGCATAACAGGGATCGCCACCGCCTATATGGACTCTATTCCTATGGTGGTACTGTCGGGCCAAGTGCCAACAGGTTTAATTGGTGATGACGCGTTTCAAGAAACGGATATTGTCGGTTGTTCTCGTCCGATTGTGAAGCACAGCTTTAACTGTCGAGATATTGCGGAGATTCCAAATATTATCGCAAAAGCGTTCTACATTGCTAAAACCGGTCGTCCTGGCCCCGTTGTTATTGAGTTACCTAAAGACTTATTAATGCCAGGAAATAGCGCCGAGTATAAGTTAGAAAGCAACATAAAAATGCGCTCTTATAATCCGACGGTTAAAGGGCACCATCGACAAATTAAAAAAGCAGTGCAAGCTATTACACAGGCGAAACGCTTAGTTGTATACTCTGGCGGCGGTATTGTTATTGCTAATGCTGCAGAGTTACTAACAACACTCGTTGAAAAGTTAAATGCACCAATTACCAACACTTTGATGGGTTTAGGCGGTATTTCAGGCCTACATGATAACTTTATTGGTATGTTGGGAATGCACGGCAGTTTAGAAGCGAATAAAGCTATGGCTCATGCCGATGTTATTTTGGCACTTGGGGCAAGGTTCGATGATAGAGTCACCAACAACGTTAAAAAATTCTGCCCTAACGCAACTATTATTCACGTTGATATAGATCCAACATCAATATCTAAAACCATCAATGCTCATATACCAGTAGTAGGCTTAGTTGATATTGTCATTCAGCAAATATTGACAGAGTTAGCTGACGTTGATTTTGCTATTGACGAGGAAAGTAACACAAATTGGTGGCAACAAATAAATACTTGGCGAGAAGTGAAAAGTGTAAGTTACCAACAAGACGATGGAAAAATTAAACCTCAACGTGTAATTGAGGCAATGTATAAAGCCACACAGGGTGAAGCATATGTTTGCTCTGATGTTGGCCAACACCAAATGTTTGCCGCACAGTATTACCCTTTTAAGCAACCGCGTCAGTGGATAAATTCTGGAGGCTTAGGCACTATGGGTTTCGGTTTACCAGCGGCTATGGGCGTAAAAATGGCTTTTCCAGAAAGCCATGTAATTTGTATCACTGGTGACGGTTCAATTCAAATGAACATTCAAGAGCTGTCAACATGCATGCAATATAATTTACCTGTAGTTGTTATATCTTTGAATAATCGTTCTTTGGGGATGGTACGCCAATGGCAAGATATGATATACGGCGGCCGTCACTCTTCATCTTATATGGAATCGCTGCCCGATTTTGTAAAGCTTGCCGAAGCATATGGCCATATCGGCATGCAAATTAATACTTTAGACGAATTAGAGCCAACACTAGAAAAAGCTTTTGCTATTAAGAAAAAACTCGTCTTTGTTGATGTTTTAATTGATGAAAAGGAACATGTATACCCTATGCAAATACGCACTGGAGCCATTGATGACATGTGGATAAAGAAAGGAGTAAAGGCATAATGCGCCGAATTTTAGCAATATTACTGGAAAACGAGGCGGGGTCATTATCTCGTATTGTCGGTTTATTTTCTCAGCGAGCTTTTAATATTGAAAGTTTAACTGTAGCACCAACTGAAGATGCAAGCCTATCGCGTATTACCATAGCAACCAAAGGCGATGATAAAATTCTTGAGCAAATTGTTAAACAGGTTAATAAACTCATTGATGTAATAAAAATTACAGACTTGACTGAGCGTCAGCATGTAGAACGGGAGTTACTGTTAATTAAAGTTCTTGCGATGAACGACAAATCCCGTACAGAAGTTAAACGTATTACCGACATCTTTAGAGGGGCAATAATTGATATTGGTAAACAAGTTTATACCATTCAATTAACGGGAGATACTGGGAAGCTAAACGCATTTATTACCACGTTAGCGAATGAAACTGAGATTATCGAATCTGTGCGCTCAGGTTGTGTTGGTATAGCCAGAGGTGAAAAGGCGTTGCGTGCAAAGCAGTAGTAATACTGTAATTTACAGAATAATACAAAAAAGCCAGCATTAATGCTGGCTTTTATATAGAGAAAAGCGCTTTAGTTAAAGCGACGTCTTATTCCCGCAAACATTAATAACATTAATCCTGCAAAACCAAAGCCTGCACCTTGTCGTTCTACTTTCTCTTCTACAATACTACAATCTTCAATTTCGCCTTCAATTGGTTTCATGGTTATTGCACGAACAACATCTTCAAATAGTTGTTCACCCTTATCGTCCAGCATTAATTCACCTTTTGAATCACGACGAGGCACTTTGACAATTGCAGTCGCCGAAATTTCATTCGAGTCATTAATATCACGTGCTTCAATAACTGTATAATCGCTATCGCAGGCTAAGAAGTCATTAAGATCAGTGAATGTTTTTGCAGTCATATCATATAAAAAACCATGGGTTCGACGAGGATTACTCGAACTATCATTATGAGTTTCATACTCGCCTTCACCAACAATCATGCCGGCTTCATTAATCGCACGGGCTGTACTCGCACTACCAATAAAGAAGTCCTCTGGAAATGTCATTTCCATATTTTCAGCATTAGTATCTACATGATAGAACTTAGTTCTTTGACTACCATTAACAAAAGTATTTACATGGCCTACTGCAATTCCCGCATCATTGATATCGTATGCGCGAGAATCAAAATACTTACTATGATCATCAGTAAAGTCAGTGACAGTCCCATCTTTATATACTACTGCATAAAAGTGTCTAGTTTCTGTAGAACTTGGTTCGGTAACTTTTTCATCCCACCAACCATGGGCATAACCAACAACAACCCCATGGTTATTTACTGCCTGAGCATAATTAACATACTCGCGATTGTCACTTTCATGAGGTGTAACTAAATGGCCTAAAGTCTCTGACGTGACTGTTCCTTGCGCATCAATAGTCCACTTTATCGCCTCTGTATTGTAAACATTAGCAATAATACGCTGAACACAGATATCAAACGGAATATCATCTATAACATCAGGATCGGCACAACCTCCCGTGTCATCAGTAATAAAGTCAATAGCATCTTGATCAATACTAGTACTGGCGTAACCAACCGCAATATTCGACTCACTGATATCTAGAATTGCTGACTCACCACCAAAGCGCTGCTCAACTGGCAACTCTAATTCACTCGGAGGAATAATTTCGATGATACTTGCGCCGCCATCAGGAGAGAAAAAGCCACGAGTTGTAAAGTCGCGAGCCCAGTGAGTAACTTCATCACCGTCACTCTCTGTAAAGTCAATAGGTAAATATGGTGCAGAAGCGTTGCCATAAACCCAGCCTTCATTGGTAATACCGTTAATATACTCTTTCGTTGAGCGAGTATAAACATCGGTACCTACGAACTTTTTATCAAAAACGTTAAATAGCGTTGTTTCGCCATTAAAATTTGTCATTGCGAAAACATCGCCAACTTCTTGATATAGAGTATTACTCGTTCTAGACCTTAAAAAACGAATAACCCAAGATAAGTCATTCGCAGTCGGGCTTCCAGCTCTAAGTGCTGTTTCATCTTCAATATCATTAAGCTCATGAATAGCTTCAAATGTATCATTAGCTAACTTGACAATGGCATCGAAATCGTCTTCATCAAGATACTGAAATTGAACAGGAAAATTGTATATATCAGTACCGGAAATTGCTGCTTCACCATTATTATTTTCTTGTTGTGAGTAGGTATATTTTAAAGTTGAGACTGCGCCTTTATCGATAACTTGGTATGTGGCAGCATTAACAGCGGATATTCCTAATGCACTAGTGATACCTAATGCTAAAATCGATTTTAAAAATTTGTTCATGTAACTACTAAACTCACTATCGTTATTATTCATCTAATTCTTGCCACCTAGCATAGGCAGCTTCGAGGTTGGACTCACTTTCGGCTAACTGGTTCAATATTTTATTTGTTAGCGCTTGTTCTTGACTAAAAAAATCAGATTGATTCACTTGCTGTTGCAAGTCGTCAATCTGGTTTTCAAGCTCGTCAATTTGCCTGGGTAAATTTTCTAACTCTCTTTTTTCTTTAAAAGACAGCTTTTTCCTATTAGTAGACTCAGTATTAACTACAGCAGTAGTCTTCACTTTTTCTTCTTTTATAGCTGGCTTTATCATGGCTTCGCGTTGTTTTTCTTTATAAGCAACATATTCATCAACATCATCATAACCACCAACTATTTGCGTGATATGCCCTGTGCCATCAAAATACAAACAACTACTAACACAGTTATTAACAAAGTCACGATCATGGCTGACTAAAATAACCGTTCCTGCATAATTTGCAACGACTTCTTCCAGCAACTCTAAGGTTTCGATATCCAAATCATTAGTGGGCTCATCGAGTATCAATAAATTACTTGGGCGTAAAAATAAACGAGCAAGTAATAGGCGATTCTTCTCACCACCGGATAAAGCTCTAACAGGCGTTCTAGCGCGCTTAGGACTAAACAAAAAGTCTTGCAGGTAGCCCAATACATGGCGAGGCTTACCGTTTACCATGACTTCTTGCTTGCCTTCACCAACAATTTCTTGCACAGTTTTATTAACATCTAATGCATCGCGGTGTTGATCAAAATAGGCAACTTCTAAATTAACGCCTGAGCGCATTTTACCGCTAGTGGCTTCAAGTTTACCCATGATCATTTTAATCAAAGTGGATTTGCCGGTACCGTTAGCGCCAATAAATGCTAATCGGTCATTGCGAGTGATCAATAAATCCAAGTTTTTAATGATAACTTTATCATCAAATGCGATAGATACTTGCTCAGCTTCAAATACCAGCTTACCAGAACGGTCGCCTTGGGTAATATTCATAGTACTTTGATTACGAACATCACGACGAGCTTGGCGCTCTAACCTTAACTTTTCAAGTGCTCTAACTCGACCTTCATTACGAGTACGACGTGCCTTTACACCTTGTCTTATCCAAACTTCTTCTTCAGCCAGTTTCTTATCAAACAACGCATTTTGCTGTGTTTCTACTTGTAAGTCATGAGCTTTTTGTTCTATATATAAGTCATAGTTACCTGGATAGCTTTTCAATATTCCACGGTCAAGATCAAGAATACGTGTTGAAACACCGCGAATAAACGCCCTATCATGACTAATAAATAGTATTGTCCCGGCAAAATCTTTTAAAAATGACTCTAGCCACAACACACTTTTAATATCTAAATGGTTAGTTGGCTCATCAAGCAATAAAATATCTGGTGCAGTTACTAGTGCTTTAGCTAGTGCTAACTTGCGTAACCAACCACCAGAAAGATCACAAATACTATCATCGGCATTTAATGACAATGTAGTCATTACTTGCTCAATACGCTGTTCATCTTGCCAAGCATCAGCCAGTTCAAGTTGTTCTTGAACACTGGATAGTTTAGCTAAGTTTTCTTCTGAAGGATCTTCAGTAACATCATGGATAATCACATGGTAACGTTTAATTAAATCGGCATTTTTCTTTACCCCTTGGGCAATATAATCAAAAACACTGATATTTGAAGATTCTGGCGGATCTTGCTCAAGCATAGCAACTTGCATAGTACTAGATTTTAGCACTTGCCCATCATCCAAAACTTGCAAACCCATTAACACTTTCATTAATGTCGATTTACCGGCGCCATTTCTTCCGACTAAACAAATTCGTTCACCCGTTTGTACACTCAGGTCTGCTTTATCTAAGACTTTGTCTTCACCAAAGGCGAGTTCACCTTGTGAAATACGAATTAATTCCATAAATTACAACAACTCCAAAATTTGTTTTTGTTCGAACGGCCAGAATAATTTCTTTTGATCTTCTAGACGTTCTAATACTGGAATACTGATCCGGTACAAATCCACTAGCTTTTCATCATCAATAATATCAACAACCGTAATGTCGATTTCAGGCATCACTTGCACGCACAAGGCCAATGCGTCCTCACATAAATGGCAACCATCTGTACCGTATAAATTAAACTTAACCGACATACTAGTTAGCCTTACGCGTTAATAACCAACTGTTATGGATATGCTTATTACGTTGAAAATCTTTGTCTCTTGTTTTGTCACTCATTTCTTGCACATTAAGCCCCAAAGCAGTCATGGCATCAAAGTCCATTTTAAAATTACGCTTATTGTTGGTAAATATTAATTCACCGCCCTCTTCTAAAGACTTCAAGCCATCAGTAATTAAGCTAACGTGGTCACGCTGAACGTCAAAGCTTTCGCCCATACGTTTTGAATTCGAAAATGTAGGCGGGTCGATAAATACCACATCAAATTTTTGTTCATTATTTTTCAACCATTGTAAACAGTCAGCTTGAATAAACTGATACTTATGGCCTGATAAATTATTTAAAACAAAATTATCTTGCGCCCAGCTCAAGTAAGTATTTGACATATCAACCGTTGTTACAGAGCTCGCGCCATGCAAGGCTGCCTGCACTGATACCGAGCCGGTATAAGAAAATAAATTCAATAGTGATTTATTCTTTGCTTTCTTAGCAACTATTTGACGGGTTTTTCTGTGATCTAAGAATAAGCCTGTATCTAAATAATCCCACAAGTTAACTTTAAGCTTTGCGCCATATTCATTAACAACCATTGATTTCTTTGATTGCTCAACTCGTTGGTATTGATCTTTCCCCTTTTGCTTGGCACGGGTTTTAATAATCACCTTATCTGTTGCAACATCAAGCACTTTAGGCGCGAAATAAACCACTTCTTGTAAACGTTTAGCAACTTTTTCAGCTTCTATTTTTGCAGGAGCAGCATATTCATGAATAACAAGATGATCAGCATAAACGTCAACAGCAACATTGTATTCTGGAATGTCAGCATCGTATAAGCGATAGCATTCTACTTGCTCTTGTTTCAACCAACCTTTTAAGTTTTTCTTATTCTTTAATAATCGGTTAGCAAACGCAGAATCTTTTTGCTCAAACTCAGCATTAACATTACTACTAGCAACTTGCTTATTGTCTAAGTTATATAAGGCAAACTGACAATCTAGCGGACCATTTTTAAACTTATAACGTTTAAAACTAACCATTTTCATCATAGCAAGCAGTTCAACATTGGCCGTTAACACGGCAACACGCCAATTAGCAAAATGTGATTTAAACTTTTTACCTAACAGAGCAAAAGTTTCTACAAGTTCAGGTAACTCACCAATACGCTCACCATAAGGAGGGTTAAACAGTATTGTACCTGTTGGGCCAAAAGCATTTTTAATATCATTGGCATTTTTACAAGAAAACTCGATAAAACGCTGTATGCCAGCATTTTTAGCATTTTGTTGTGCAGTTTTTAATACGCGACTATCAAGGTCAACACCAAAAACTTTTGCTTTTAGTTGTGTTAAACCAACATGCGATTGCTCAATGGCGGCCGACTTTGCAGATTTCCATGCGTCGAGTTCATGACCCAACCAATAATCAAACCCCCATTGCGCTCTGTCTATACCTGGCGCGTAACCTGCTGCCATTAAAACAGCTTCAATCACGACTGTTCCAGAACCACACATAGGGTCAACTAAAGGTTTAGTGGTGTCTTCCAACCAACCTGAACGGGCAATGATTGCCGCAGCTAAATGTTCTTTTAATGGCGCAGCACCAGTATTTTCTCGATAGCCACGCTTAAATAAACTACGTCCGGAAAAGTCTAAGTAAATAGCTACCTTCTGCTTTAGTAATCTAGCTTGAAAGCTAATTTGTGGAGCTGACTTATCAACGGAAGGACGTTCTTCGTTTAACTCTCTAAAATGGTCAACAATGGCATCTTTTATCGTTAACGCTCCAAACTGCGTATTACGAATTTCATCACTTGTACCAACAAAATCGATTGCAAAGGTTTTATCTACTGAAAAAACATCAGACCAAACAATTGACTTTGCAGCAGCATATAACTCATCTTTATTTTCTGCAGCGCCCTCGCCTAGCTTAAGCAATACACGTGTCGCTAAACGTAAATGAAGGCAAATATGATAAGCCTGTTCAATGCTAGAGTAAAAATAAACTCCTTCAGGCTTTTGAACAACTTGTTCCGCGTTTAAATCTTTAAGTTCTTGCGCCAGTAATATCTCTATTCCTGGAGAGGTTAATGCTAAAAATTGCTGCATAAGGTTTTCCAATCTAATTTATGCCCGCGATTATAAACTAAAGAAGCACTTTACTTATAGCCATTTTACAAATTTGCGCAAAGTAACAACAAACTAAGAAAATATTTATGCTAATTTTGCTTAAATATCCGTAATTGAATGAAATACGAGTCATTCGAGAACAAAAAAACAACAAGTGAA
The DNA here is from genome assembly GCF_057537295.1 of Colwellia meonggei. Lineage (NCBI taxonomy): Bacteria > Pseudomonadati > Pseudomonadota > Gammaproteobacteria > Alteromonadales > Colwelliaceae > Colwellia > Colwellia meonggei. Next base: position 134 of record NZ_BAAJLZ010000011.1, on the reverse strand, counting down.
AAATAAATAAGATTAAAGCGGAAAATAAACTTAAAACAGGTTGCAAATTACAGAATGTATCCTTATTATACGCCTCGCTTTCAGGGAGCAAGCATTTGCACCTTGGCGTATTCTTAAACTAGAATTAAAACAAG
>NZ_BAAJLZ010000010.1:0-92942 GCF_057537295.1 Colwellia meonggei | reverse complement strand
CTTAAAATACCTCAGGGTAGATTAACAAAAATTAAATTATAAGTTTTTTGAGATAACAAAGAATGTCTTTAGGAATGGTGCTGATAGGCAGATTCGAACTGCCGACCTCACCCTTACCAAGGGTGCGCTCTACCAACTGAGCCATATCAGCATTCATTTTTAAAGATGGAGCGGACGGCGGGAATCGAACCCGCAGCTTTAGCTTGGAAGGCTAAGGTATTACCACTATACGACGTCCGCACATTCTTTTCGAAATCTCAATAAAAATGGTGGAGGGAGGTGGATTCGAACCACCGAAGGCGGAGCCGTCAGATTTACAGTCTGATCCCTTTGGCCACTCGGGAACCCCTCCAATTTTTATCACTTTTAACTATATTAATAATTAAAAGTATTAATGGTGCCGACTGCCGGAATCGAACTGGCGACCTACTGATTACAAGTCAGTTGCTCTACCAACTGAGCTAAGTCGGCACTACATTAAGTGGTGCGAATTCTAGAGTAATGTTTTCTTGCATGCAACAGGAAAATGCAAAAAAAACCATGTTTTTATGTGTTTGTTGATTTTTTCTCCAAATTATTAAATTGAAACTTGGAAAAACCAGCTAACTGTCCCGAAAACAGCTTAATCCGTGAAATAATAACTCAGGAATTAATTTATAGTTATTAGGCATGAGTCTAGCTATTTGCTGACTATTACCACCAGTTAGTAATATTTGATCAAGCGTTAACGTTTTATTGGCTTGCTCAATAGCATTATTAATAGCCCCAATCGCCATTGCCCAAATACCATAATTAACGCACTGAGAGGTACTATCACCAAACGATAATGATTCCACTGTGTCTTGTTCCGCAATAACTTTTTGAGTGTTATTAAGTAGGCTACCAAACATCGTTTGTATGCCTGGCATGATCCAACCACCTTGATGCTGACCATCTTTACCAAGTAAATCTATAGTTATTGCCGTTCCTGCGTCAATAATAAGTACATTACTCGCTGGATATAATTGACGAGCAGCAATTAATGCTAACCATCTATCTACACCTAATTGCTCAGGCTGCTGATAACGAGAAGAAACACCATACGCTTTTGACTGACTGTGCACCTGTAAAAATTTAATGTTACCTGCCAACGCCCATGACTCGATGGCCGAGACATTTTCAGGACTCTGAACACTGGCAACGATAACTTCAGAGACTTTTGAAAATTCTTCACTACTTAATGCTTGAGATAGCAATTGATAATCAAGACGCTTTACCTCAGATGCATCTATCAATTGATTATCTTGCATTAGCAAATACTTAATACGAGTATTACCAATATCAACTAAAAGTTTCATTGCTCGCCTCGTAAGCTCACTTCACCACCGTAAATAGGGCTTACTTTACCATTAACTTCTAACAACAATGCGCCTTGTGCGTTAATTCCATGACAAATACCTCGCGTTGACCTGTCGCCAGTTATCAATACAACGGCTTTATTTAGGTAAAAATCTTGGGCTTGCCACTCAGACACCATGGTATTTATGCCAGTTTCAGCATGAACGTTTAGGCGCTTAATTAAGGCTGAAATTATTTCCGCTGCTAAAATATTTCGATCAATATCTGCGCCTATTGCCTTGCTTAAGTCTATCCAAGGCTGGTCAACAAGTTCGGCACTTTTTGCTGGCATATTAATATTTAAACCTATACCGATAACACAATGGCAAGGCTCCATCGCCTGCCCTTCAAGATCTATTAAGATTCCAGCAAGCTTAACACCATTATAGTAAATATCATTTGGCCACTTTAACTCAACATCAGCATTGTATAAGCCTTTAATTGCATCACTTACCGCTAATGCTGCAACAACACTTAAGCCCATAGCCGCAGACATACCTTGTTCTAGATGCCAATACATAGACATATAGATATGAGAGCCAAAAGGTGAAATCCATTGCCGACCTCTTCGCCCCCTGCCAGCGCTTTGATACTCAGCAATACAAACTTGTCCAAGGGAATTTTGGTTTGGCAAGCGTCGCATTAAGTAACTGTTAGTGGAATCAATCACGCTATGCACTTCCACTTTAGTCGTTGTGTTTTTCTGGGCTAGACGCTCGGTTATCTTAGCTTCACTTAATAATTCAATGGGTTCAGCAAGCCGATAACCTTTGCCGGTAACGCTAAAAATATCAAACCCCATCTCTTGTAAAGCGGCAATATGCTTAGAAATAGCGGCACGGCTAACACCAAGTTCTTCACCTAGTGTCTGCCCTGACAAAAAACTGCCTTGTACCAATTTTTTGATTAATTTTTCTCTAATCACTTTCACAACTGACTTCCTATTTCAGTACAAGTTACTTCACCTTGCTCACCGATGAAGCGTACTTCAGTATTCAATAAAATATTAAATTTCTGCTTCACCTTTTTTTGTATGTAATGTGCTAGCTCTGCAATATTTTGACCGCTAGCCTTATGATAATTAACAAGTACCAATGCCTGCTTTTCATGGACACCAACATCGCCAATTCGATAACCTTTTAAGCCTGATTTTTCTATTAGCCAACCGGCAGCAAGTTTAACTTGCCCATTCTTTTGCGGATAATGCGGCATTTCAGGGTACTGTTGTTGCAGCTCAGAAAACAATGTCGCTGAAACAACAGGGTTTTTGAAAAAGCTACCAGCATTAGCTAATTCTTTAGGATCGGGTAACTTACTCTGGCGTAGTTGGATCACTTTTAGCATGACATCACTTGCTGATACGGGAGGTACAAGTTCATTCAAACCTTGATAGCTTAATACTGGCTGCCACACTTTCGGCAATTTAAAGTGCACATGGGTAATAACACCTGATGATTTAAGTTGCTGTTTAAAAATACTCTCTCGATAGCCAAATTGACATTCATTATGGCTAAATTCAATAACTTCCTGTTTAGCAAAATCAAACCATGAAACACAGTCAACGAAACGCTCAACTTCGACACCATAAGCACCAATATTCTGCACAGGTGCGGCGCCAACACTCCCTGGAATTAATGCCAAATTTTCCAAACCATCAATTTCATGTTCAATGCAATACTCAACTAAATCGTGCCAATTCTCAGCACAGCCTACACTTAGATAAAAATAGTCTTCATCTTGCTCAACACTAATGCCTTTAATGCTTGGCTTTATGATCACTGGTGCCATTTGCTGACAAAATAATGTATTGCTACCTTCACCTAACACGTAATATTGCTCAATATGCAGATGCGAAAGCTCTACCAGTTCGTTAATACTAGTAGGGAAAAAAATCTTGGGAGTAACAGCGTTTATATTAAAGCTATTCATAGCTTGCAGCGAGAATTGGTGTTGGATTTTCATAACGATGAATTTAGGGAGTTTTTGTTATTGTACGCAATTATGACTTATGCATAAACCATAGTTACTTTTATTAACCGCGTTTTCTCGCTGCTAATTTAATAATGTTATTCCGTTCATTATAATATTTGTTCTGATATTTATCGGTATCAATATTTTCACTATGGTTAATCACTACACCCTCAATTGGCGCGTTAACTTGTTTTAACATTCTCAAACCTGAGGAGATTTGTTCACGCTTAGTTTTATTACCATGGACAACATAAAGAACGCTTTCCACTAATTTAGAAATAATGACAGCATCACTTACGGCATTGACGGGTGGTGTTTCTATGATAATTCGATCATAGAAATTACCAAATACCTTAATCAACATATTAAAGCGTTTCATTGATAAAAATGCTAACGGATTTGCTGGAGAGATACCTGAGGTTAAAATATCTAATTTGACATTCTTATCACGAATAATACATTCGTTGATTTGGTGAGTTTTCGCTAGCAAGTTTGAAAGTCCAGGGCGATGCTGGTTCAAATTCATATTTTTAGCGATAGTAGGGTGACGCATATCCGCCTCAATCAACAATACTTTTTCCATCTCACTAAAGGAACGGGCTAAGTGTAAGGCAACGGTAGATTTACCTTCATTCGGTACCGATGATGTTACCGCAATAATTTTTGGTGGCGTTTGCTCATTATTAAATAATAATGCTGTTCGCAATGTACGAATCGCTTCAGTAAAGCGGTTATCAGAAATATAAGCATCTTCTTTTTTATCGCTTGAGCTAGCCTTAATTTTTGGCAATACAGCGAGAATAGGCGCTTCATTGAAATTATCTAATTTACGACGTGAATTTAATGTATCAACTAATAGTTCACGCATAATAATGACCACGGAAATAAAGGCTAGAGCCAAAATAAAGCTGATCATCACCGATAGCGTTTTATTTGGCGCAAATGCAGATTTAGGCATTATCGCTTTATCGATAAAACGAACATAAAAATTTGCCTTATAATTCCCCATCGCGTCAGCTTCCTTCAAACGCACTAGGTAGTTATTATAAAGCTCTTTATTAGTTTCTACTTCTCGGCTTAATTGCGAAAACTTATTCTGTAAGCGGCTTAATCTTATATAATCTTTTTTAGCTTGTGCTAAACGCTGCTCGGTGGCATTAACTTTTTCAACCGCATGATAGTAATCTTTCTCAACAGATGAAACGATAGCAAGAATTTGCGACTTTATCCGTTTTTCTAACGAGTCTAACTCGGCTTGAACCGCAATCCTTTTCGGATGTTTTGGACCATAACGCTGTGATAGTTCATTTAATTTTCGTTCTACTTTTTCTTCATCACGCTTCAATAGTAAAAATGCTGACTGATTATTCACTTCCTGCATTTCTATCAGTTTAGAAAAGTCTGAACGATTCTTTTTAATTTCTTGATACGTGACTTTTAAATCGTCTCTCAACTTTTCTGCTTTCAAAGCCTCTGACGTCAACTCAGATAATTGCCCCCCCACTAGACCAACAATCCCCTGAATATCAACAATACCTTCATTTTCACGGTATTCCTGTAGCGACTGTTCAGAAATTTCTAATTTCTTTCCTAGCTCTTCTAATTGATCAACAAGCCATTGAGAGGTCGTTTCCTTCGATGCGCTGTGAATTTCGTCTTGATATTGTAGATAGGTTATACCCACTTGGTTTGCGACCTTTTGCGAAAGCTCTGGCGAATATGAAGAAAAAGAAATTTTAACCAATTCAGTATTAGCAATAGGCGCTATATTAAGCCGTGCCTGAAATGCAGTGACAATATCTCTTACTGACGGTGTATTCTTCGGACGACCGATATTAGCGAAAAAGGCAATTTTATTATTATATTTGCCACTATTAAACTCACTATGCTCGACCAGATTTAATTGAGAAATGACTCGCTCAGCAAACTTTCTTGAGCGCAATAATTCATATTGAGTTTGAATTTGCTCTTTACTGGCGTTTGACTCATTAAAGGCATCATTTATCGAAAGCGTATTTGCTGGCTTATTGCTACCAATTTGCAGAATTGCTGTGGCTTTATAGGAAGGTTTTAGTAAGGAAACATAAAATGCCACTAAAAATGAAATAACTAAGGTAAAGAAAATAACTTTCCAGCGGCGCGCCCAAAGCGGCGTTAAAATTTCATTTAACGCTACTTCGTCATTTACCAAGGCTATCTGTTCATTTTCTGGAGTATTCAAAAAAAACTTTGCTCTATTTCAATGATATCATCTGGCAAAATTGAACTGGCAACATTTGCAGTAAATGTTTGTTTTACTCCGTCAACAACCCGAGTAATTTTCCAGTCCGATTTCGACGCTCTCGCCGCTAAGCCGCCTGCTATAGCAATGGCTTTATCTAATGTTAAATCTTCCTGAAAAGGGTAACCGCCTGGGCGTTTTACTTGTCCATGAATAAAAAATGGTCGGTAATCTATAATTGAAACAGCTACTTGAGGATCAATAAGATAATCTCCACGCAAACCATCTGCAATTTTTTTCTCCAACGTTTTCGTTGTAAATCCGAATACAGAAATATCAGATAAAAAAGGAAAAGAAATCATACCTGACTTATCGATTTTCACTCGGGTTGTTAAATCAGGTTCACCATAAACCACTATCTGAATTTTATCACCGGCACCTAAATTATAGTCACTTGCTGCTACATGACCACAAATGCAGAGCAAGCAAAATATTAAAAATCGCATATTTTTCACCCAATCGAGTTACAAATAGTAACATTATCTATTAAACAAATACTAACTTTCTATCAATGGGCAGTTAACGCTTAATCTTCAACATTTATTATCAACAAGATAAAAACAAAATAAACTACTGAATTAATTAAATTAAAGTTATAAAGATACGTAAAACTACAGTATTGTTATTCACTTTACTTTTGAGTAAACCCTTAGTTTATTTAAGGCTATTTAGCGCATTATACGACTTTTTATTCGATATGATTAAGTTTTCATATTTGTACATAGCAACAACTAGAGCTTTACATCCATTCCTAATGTTAGGCTATTATATGAATAATCAAGATCACCGTAGTTAGCGTCTAAAGACTTATATTGATAACGTAAATGGAAATTAAGTCGGTCAGTACGTTGATAATTTAGCATTATTGTTGAAGAGAAATAATCTTCATCTCGTTTAGACTCTGGAGTAATAAACTGATCACGATTTAAACCGAAAGCAGCAAAAACATTAAACTCTTCAGTAAACTCATGGTTAATATCAACTTGGTATACTTCAGCTAAACGATAACTATTAGTTAAACGGTTACTTTCGTCGAATTTACGATTAGATACTACATGCATTGTGGTAAAATCAGACGGCCGCCAGGTGTAATCAAAGCGCCATTTAAAGGCATCATCATCTGCTAACGTATTATTTTCAAATTTAAAATTTTGATAACCAATAAGAAAACTTAACTCACTGATCACAGTTGTTTGCCATTTAACACCAACCAAACCAGTTAATGCATCACGGTTACTTTGGGGTGCATATTCAAAATCTGTCATACGATAATCAACATCAAATGCCAAATAAGTCTTACCTGAAAGCAAATAATCAAAACTAGATTTAATATTCAAGGTTTCACTATCAAGTTGACGAGTTTGGGCGCGACGAGTGGTAAATTCCCCTTCACTGTAGGCCACTTCAAAGTTTAATCTACCTTGTGAGTCTTCATTACCATACTCAAACCCAACTTTCGCGCCTTTATCTTCTCTTTCATCACCTTCAGTTAAACTATTAGCATCACCTAACGATAGGCCTGTGCCACGATAGTTATAACTATTTAGCCAATGTGCTGACAGATAGAGTCGCTGATTTTGGGCAAATTTAAATTGATATGTTGGCATTAAGCTAAAATCACTATGGTCATCATTTTCAAAGTCTTGAAACGCGTATGAAGCAATGGTGGCATCCAGATCAAAAGCAGACTGTTTACTTTTCGATGTTAGTGCCATTGCAGAAGAAACTTTATAAAAGCCGGTGCTTTGTTCGTTTTTAGCTTGGTATAAAAAATTATCAATATAACCAGCTTCTGCAGCGACCTGAAGGTCTAAGTTATTTTCAGTTTCAGCACTCGCCAAAGAGCTAAAACATGCACTGATTGCCAACAAAGGTGTGAATAAGAAATTTTTACTTGCATTCGAAGAAATCGTCATAGCCGACAATAGCCTATTATTATTGTTATCGTATTATTGAGTGCCAGTATGCACAAAAAGCAATTTCTTTAAAATGCTTTGTTCAAAATTAGTTGTGAATGATTTATGAAAGAAACAAGAAAAAAGCAAGTTTATCGCCGTGGATAAACTTGCTTAAAATAGCGATAGTTCTTGAAGAGTTAAACTTCAGAGGTTAAATATTTTTGGTAAACGCTTTTGATTTGCGCTGTATGTTATACATTTTTTGTTTACCCTCAGGTAAATTCTCAATGGCCTGCTCAACATAACCTTGCTCAATAAACCAATGAGCGCTAACAGTTGTCAGTACAAATATTGAAGAAAGTTTTTGTCTCTTTGCCGCTTGCTCCAAAGCGAGAATCAAGCGAATGCCACGATTTCCACCTCGATAGTCTGGGTGTATTACCAAACAAGCAATTTCACCAGTATTTGCCTCGGCGTATGGATACAGTGCTGCACAGGCAATAATTACTTCTTCTTTTTTAATCACTGTAAAGCGGTCTATTTCAACCTCGAGCAATTCACGAGAACGCTTTACTAAAACCCCTTCTTCTTCTAGTGGCGCTATTAGCTCTAAAATACCGCCAACATCATCAATACTTGCCGCAGATAATTGTTCATGATGATCTTTGGCAATCAGAGTGCCAGCACCATCACGTGTGAATAACTCTTGTAGCAACGCACTATCACTGGCATAGCTAACACAATGACAACGCTCAACTCCTTGTTTACCACTTTGCACAATCGCCTGTAACAATAACTGGCCAACATAATCTTGCTGTGTATCCAACAAGCTAGACACTGTTGCCACACCGCAACTACGAATAAGCTCTCCTTGTTGATCAAGCAAACCATGCTGCTTCGTTAAAGCAATGAGCTTATCGGCTTTTAAGGCAATGGCTGTCTTTGCCGCAACATCTTCCAGTGCTAGGTTAAAAACCTCACCTGTTGATGAATAACCTACTGGCGATAACAATACAATAGAACCAAAATCTAATTGGGTTTTAATGCCCTCAGCATCAATTCTACGCACAGCACCTGTATGTTTAAAATCTACACCATCTCGTACGCCAATTGGCTTTGCAATAACAAAATTCCCGGTACTTACCCTAATTTGTGAGCCATGCATAGGAGAATTAACTAACCCCATAGTCAGCAATGCTTCAATATGAATACGTAACGAACCTGTAGCATCTTTAACACAAAGCAAGGTTTCAGCATTGGTAATACGCATATTTTCGACAATTTGCGGTACCAGTGATTGTGCTTGTAAACGCTTTTCGATCTGAGGCCTAGCACCATGTATCAATACCAACTTAACCCCTAAACTTCTAAGCAAAGCAATATCATGAATAATATTGGCAAAATTAGGGTGCTCAACAGCATCACCACCAAACATCAATACAAATGTTTTGCCTCGGTGAGCATTTATATACGGTGCGGCATTTCTAAACCATTTAACATTATCTTCGTTACTATTCATAATCGTTAACTACAGGTTACTCTTTACTGAAGTTCGTTTAACATTACACTGAAACAGGGCAGCGCTGAACATTATATTCCATCGCTACTTCATCAGCCGGGTCTTTGTGCGGGCTTTGCTCGCTGTCTTCAATAATATTGTCAGCCAATGAGTTCTTATCAATTAAGTTAAAACCTAATTGCGCAAAATAATTTGGAATATAAGTCAGAACAATAACTTTTTGTAACTCAATTTGATGAGCAAATTCAAGTAAGTATTGAACCAATGCTCGCCCCTGCCCTTGCTGGTGTGTTGCTTTATCAACAACCACTGAGCGAATCTCTGCTAACCCTGTTTGATAAATATACAATGAGGCACAACCAACGACTTTACCGTCTACTTCGGCAACAACAAAATTTTGTATATCGTGAATAGTATTGTCACGACTGCGAGGGAGTATCTCTCCTTGCTCTGCCCAGTAGCTGACAAGTGAAAAGATGCTCTCTACATCTGACATTCTGGCACGACGCACAGACATTGCTGCAGCACGTTGTGCATTTAAACGTTGTTTCACTTGCTTCAAAGTTAAATTAATTTGAGCTTTACTTGGCGCGCCTAATACTTGGGTATTTAGAGTGTCTTGGTTATCTGACAAGCCATTTGGAGACTGAATATCAGCTAAAGCTTTTTCAACTTGCACACGTGACGTTCCACCTAGCGCTGCTCTTTTATCTAAGCATGACTCTATGGAAAGATGCTGGTATACGTCTTGCTCAATTTTGTCACTAAACTGCTGTAATTGCGCAATTGAAAAGTCTTCCAATGCGTGCCCTGCATCAATTGCTGCCAGCACGACTTCACCAACTATATGATGTGCCTCTCGAAATGGAATATCTTTACTGACTAAATAATCAGCGAGTTCAGTTGAATTAGCATAACCTTGCTGAGCAGCTGCTAATGTTCTGGCGCGATTAACTTTTAAACCTTCAGCAACCAAAACCGCCATTTGCATACACTCTTGCCACGTATCTAGTGCATCAAATAAACCTTCTTTGTCTTCTTGCATATCTTTGTTGTAGGCAAGGGGGAGCGCTTTCATCGTCATCATCATACCCGTCAACGACCCCATGACACGACCCGCTTTGCCACGCAATAACTCACAAGCATCAGGGTTTTTCTTTTGTGGCATAAGTGACGAACCTGAGCTAACTAAATCGCTCATTTCAACAAAGCCAGCTTCACCCGAATTGTAGAAAATAAGATCTTCGGCAAAACGCGATAAATGCATCATCGAGATACTCGCAGTCGATAGTAGTTCAATAACATGATCACGGTCAGAAACCGCATCTAAACTATTTAACGTGGCACTACGAAAACCAAGATTATGTGCTAATTGCTCGCGATCAATCGGATAAGCAGTCCCCGCTAAAGCACCAGAGCCAAGTGGCGAAGTATCTGCACGATATAAAGCATCTTTTAGTCGCCCAATATCACGGTTAAACATTTCAACATACGCTAAGCACCAATGACCAAAGGTTACTGGTTGTGCGCGCTGTAAATGGGTATAACCCGGCAGAACTGTGTTACGTTCGCGCTCTGCAAGATCTAGCATCGCTTGCTGCAAATTCACTAACGCATACAACAAGTCATTGCCAGTCTCTTTACACCACAGTTTCAAATCAGTTGCTACTTGGTCATTTCGACTACGGCCAGTGTGCAGCTTTTTACCTAAATCACCAGTTTTCTCAATTAAGTTAATTTCAACCCAACTATGAATATCTTCAGCGTCTGAAGCTAAAATTTGTTGTGGATTTTCTTCTACTGACGCCTTTAGCTCCAGCAATGCTGTTTTCAAAGATAAAAACTCAGCTTGTGATAATACATCTACAGTCGTTAGTGCTTCTGCCCAAGCAATTGAGCCTACGATATCTTGCACCGCCATACGATAATCAACAGGTAAAGAGTCATTAAACTTCTTGAACTGTACACTGGCTTGTTCTTTAAAGCGTCCGCCCCATAATGCCATGATAACTTCCTCTACCCTTTATTTATCGTTACTAACAACGGAGTCTGCCTGATGAAGCGCTTCAATTCTGCTTGATAAACTAAACAAACGAATAAAACCTTCAGCATGTTTTTGGTCATAAACATCATCAGCACCAAATGTCGCAAACTCTTCTGAGTATAGGCTGTTCGGCGAACGACGTTGAGTAACCTGTGCCATACCTTTATAAAGCTTAATGACAACATCACCTGTAACTTTTTCCGCAAATGACGCGGCAGCGGCAAGCTGTGCTTTTGCCAATGGTGTAAACCAGCGGCCATCATAAATAACGTGAGAAAATTCATGCCCAACTGCTTCACGGTATTTTAGCGATTCCTTATCTAGAATTAATGACTCTAGCCCTTTATAGGCTGCCATTAATACAGTACCACCTGGTGTTTCATAACAACCACGTGATTTCATACCCACTAAACGGTTTTCAACAATATCTATGCGACCAACACCATGTGCGGCAGCTTTATCATTTAGGTACATTAATGATTGATACGCCGACATTGGCTGGCCATCAACGGCTACCAACTCACCTTGTTCAAAACTAAGCATAACTTTGCCCGCTTCATCAGGCGCTTCTTGTGGGTCAACAGTCATAGTCCACACTTCTTTTGATGGCTCACACCATGGATCTTCTAATTCACCACCTTCATGTGAAATATGCCAAGCGTTTGCGTCACGACTATAAATTTTTGTTAATGAAGCTGCACAAGGAATATTGCGCTCAGCAAGATAAGCTAATAAATCTTCCCGAGAAACCATATCCCATTCACGCCAAGGTGCAATCACGGTGAGTTGCGGCGCAAGTGCGGCAAAACATGACTCAAAACGAACTTGGTCATTACCCTTACCAGTACAACCATGACAAACCGCATCGGCACCCACTTTTAAGGCAACTTCAATATGCGCTTTAGCAATCACAGGACGTGCCATAGATGTACCTAGTAAATATTGCCCTTCATATACCGCACCAGTTTTAATTATTGGATAGATATAGTCTTTCACATATTCTTCTTTCAGATCGACAACATGACACTCAGATGCGCCAGATGCGATCGCCTTTTCTTTAATGCCCTCAAGCTCTTCATCGCCTTGGCCAACATCAGCACAAAACGCTACGACTTCACAGCCGTCATAATTTTCTTTCAACCACGGGATAATTGCTGATGTATCTAAACCACCAGAATAGGCTAATACGACTTTCTTAATTTGTTTCTTTGCTGCTAGTGCCATGACTTTTTCCTTAACAAAATTCTTTGATATATCGAGCATCATCTTTTGGCTCAATAACTAATATTTTTAAAACTAGTAACTTTCGCTACAATTAGGCTTTCGTCTACTGTTAGTTGCTTGCCAACAAGGTTACTAACACCGCGTTTTGCGCCCACATGCGATTTTCCGCCGATTGAAAAACTACCGACATATCACTGTCAAACAACTCAGTGGTAATCTCTTCTTCAAGGTGAGCGGGTTGGCAATGCATCACAGAGCTAGCCCCCGTTGCTGCCATTAATTGATGATTGACTTGATACGAAGCAAATTTTTCTAATATCGCTGCTTTCTGGCTAGGGTTTTCATCACCCATAGACACCCAAGTATCTGTGTAAATAACATCTTGTTGGCCAATGGCATCGATATTTGAAATGCTATTGAACATAGCACCACTAGTTTTTGCCAAGGTTTGCGCTTTCATAAGCATGTCTGCTGCTGGCCCATGTTCTTCAGGACAAACTAAGGTAAAATCGACGCCAACTGTCGCCGCCATTAACATTAATGAATTGGAAACATTATTAGCATCACCGACATAAGCCAATTTTACTTGTGATAGGTCAGCGAAGTTTTCTGCTAAAGTGACAAAATCAGCCAGGGCTTGGCACGGATGATATAAATCGCAAAGAGCATTAATTACCGGCACACTTGCATGGTGCGCTAATTGTTCAATAGACTCATTACTAAAAACACGTGCCACAATTGTATCGGCATAACACGATAAGTTTTTGGCGTAATCACTCACTCGCTCTCGTTCGCCGAGTTTGCCATTTTGTTGACCTAAATAAAGTGCATGGCCACCAAGCTTATTAATACCAAGATCAAAACTGACATGCGTTCTTAATGACGGCTTTTCGAAAATCATCGCCACCGACTTACCTGCTAATGCTTGACTATAGTTTTCAGGTTGTTGCTTAATATCTCTAGCGAGGGTAATTAAATCTAATATTTGTACTTTTGAAAGCTGATCATCAGCTAAATAGTGTTGTAAGTTCATCAAAGTGGTCATGGTTGTTCCTGTGCGAAAAATTTATTAAAAACGAAATATCACGGCAAAACTAAGTAAAGCTTGGCTGTATGCGGGTACCAATATTGGCCCCGTTGAGCAAATCAACAATTTGCTCAGGCGATTGCCAACTGGCAACCGCGATACTTCGTCGTAATTTATTCGCTGCCTGCAGTGCTGCGTTAACTTTGGCTGTCATACCGCCAGCAATAACGCCACTGCTGATCAACTCTTGCGCCAATTGTTGGTCAAGTGAACTAAGGTATTTGCCAGCACCATCTTTAACACCATTAACATCTGTTAATAGTACTAACTCCGCATTGAGTAACTGGCATATTGCAACGGCTGCGTCATCCGCATTGACATTAACTAATTCACCATTTTCTAATGCGCCGATAGATGAAATAATCGGCAGAAATTTGGCTTTAAGTAGAGTGTCTAATAAAGCACTGTTATAAGGGTACGGCACCCCAACTTGACCTAGTTGCATTGGGCTAAGCTGACATTGAACCATTTCGCCATCAGCTAATGACAAGCCTACAGCTGGTAATTTTAAGCTTGCCGCGCTTGCCACAATAGCTTTATTGACATTACCCGCCAGTGCACCGCTGATCATTGGCATTTGTGCTTTTGGCGTAACACGTAAGCCGTGTTTTTTCTCAGTAACAAAACCTGCTTGCGCTAACATTTCATCAACAATACAACCGCCGCCATGAACTAAAACAACCGGTTGATTGTTCAAACTTGCAATGACAGTCAGTAGCGCGTTTAACGCGGCAACCTTACCTTGGCTATAACCATCAAGAATTGCACCGCCTATTTTTATCACTATAGGTTTATTCATGGCTTGCTCCATTGGGTAGCAAGCTATATTCACTTGGCAGTCCTAAACTAATATTGGCACACTGAATTGCTTGTGAAGCAGCACCTTTTAACAAGTTGTCAATTGCACAACTCACAACAAGAACCTGTTTTTCTTCATCTACTTGCCAATGAATATCGGCAAACGGTGTATGAGCAACATTGTCAATTTTTGGCCAACTTGACACTAATCTAACCAGCGGTTGATCTTGATAAGCTTCATAGAAGGCAGCATTAATTTGTGCTGTATTAACCCCAGTTTTCAGCTGTAACGTTACCGTTGCTAACAAGCCCCTTTTGTAAGGTGCTAAATGCGGGTTAAAGATCACCTCCGCCTGTGCTTCTTGGCTAATTTCCGGCTGATGTCTGTGCTGTAAAATATTGTAGGGTGTTAAACTAACTTCATAAAAGCTGGTGGCTAAAGACGCCTTTCTACCTGCACCGCTAACACCACTAATACCATTAATAACAATTAGTGAATTTTCGATATGTAATTGTTTATCGGTTATTGGTTTTAGTGCTAAAAGACTTGCGGTTGGGTAACAACCAGGTACAGCAATTAGATGACTATTAACGATTTCATCTGCTTGCCATTCAGCTAAGCCATATTGCGCTTGTTGTAATGCGGCAATTGAATGGTGCTCAAAACCATAGTGAATAGGATATTGGCTTGGGTCTTTTAAACGAAAGCCACCTGATAAATCGAATACTTTTACTTTAGCTTCAATAAAAGCCTGTGCCCATTGCGCACTGAAGTCATGGGGAGTAGCAAAAAAAACGGCATCAATATTGTGGCTTTCAATAGCAATATGTTGTTCAAACCATTGCGGAGAAAAAGAATACAGGGGTAATGCACATATCCCCTGCCAGCGAGCATGCAATTCCGCAAAGGTTTTACCACTAGAATCACTGTGTTCTGATACCAACAAATGCTGTATCGAAATTTTATCGTGTTGTGTTAATAAGCCGATTAACTCAGCTCCAACATAACCGCTTGCACCTATTACTACGACGTTCATTAATTTTCCACTTTACATTAACTAAAGGCTAATTCTAGAATTTACCGTCAACGTTGTTATTCATACGTCAAATTTGCAATTCTATTCAACTATCACTATTTGATTTCACTAACAAAACAGAAATTTTACTGCTTATCTTTAAAATCAACACTTACAAGACCTAATATGAATACTATCGTCGTCGGCTAGTTGAATACATTACAAACTTTTTCATAGTGTGCTTTAATTAGGCTATTTACATTGTGCAGCTAAAGTATCACCATACAACTAGTTATGCAACTAATTAGCATAACTACCCATTAAATATTTTTTAGGTTATTCATCCCATGCAGAAAAATAAAAAAAACTTACCTAACTTTAGCCAAGCCATTAGCCAGCTAATCGCCTTACCAAGCATTAGCTCATCGCAAGCTAGTTGGGACCAGAGTAATCAGAAAGTTATTGATTTGCTCGCGGCATGGTTCGAAACGTTAGGTTTTAGTATTAATGTTCAGATGGTGCCAAATGCTGTTGGCAAATATAACTTGTTGGCCAAATTAGGCTCTGGGCAAGGTGGCTTATTGTTAGCAGGACATAGTGATACTGTGCCTTTTGATGAAGACAGGTGGTTATCAGATCCGTTAAAAATAACCGATCGTGATAACAAACTATTTGGCTTAGGTAGTTGTGATATGAAGGGTTTTTTCGCCTTTATTCTACAGGCCTGTTTAAAAATAGATCCTGCAAAACTAACTAAACCGCTATATGTTTTAGCCACCGCAGATGAAGAAACTACAATGGCTGGCGCACGTTTCTTCGCCAATAACAGTGAAATAAAACCTGATGTTGCCATAATTGGAGAGCCGACCAACTTAGTACCCGTAGTAATGCACAAGGGCCATATGTCGCATAAGATTACCATTAAAGGGCAAGCTGGCCATTCTAGCCAACCGAGTAATGGGGTAAATGCAATAGAAATAATACATCAAGTTATTAGCCAATTATTTAAACTGAAAGAGCAGCTAGAAAATAATTACCAAAACACGGCATTTGACGTACAGGCACCGACATTAAATTTAGGTGCTATTCACGGCGGCGATAATGCTAATAGAATTTGCGGCCATTGTGAGTTAGATATAGATATGCGTTCATTACCGGGAATGAAAGATAGCGATTTAGTTGCATGGTTAGCTGAGATACTAGCGCCTATTGCTAAAAGATATCCTGGCCGTTTGACCATTACAGAACTTGACCCAAGTTCGCCTAGTTTTGAACAAGCTAGTGAAAGTGAATTGGTATTAACATCAGAGAAATTTTCAGGTCATAAATGTTGTGCGGTAAATTACGCCACTGAGGCACCATTTATTCAACAACTTGGCTGCCAAACAATCGTAATGGGACCTGGTTCCATCAAGCAAGCACATCAGCCTAATGAGTACTTAGCTCACAGCGAAATAATTAAAACCGAACAATTGTTAGCAAGGATGATAAAGCATTATTGTTATTAGGTGATTACAAGCAAACGTTTTAAATGTGTGAAATACGCCCAGCTACCTTGGGCGATTCCACAATTTTTGATGGTTTTTCGTTGAAAAATATTCAGTTGGCTGCCAGCACCTAGGTAATAAGTCTAAACTCTGACGTTCTTGATAATTTGACGACAATAGTTCTAAAATCTCATTCAGACGTTCTTTGCTAATACTGGAGAACTTCTTTGCTGTTTCTACGTAATATAGATTACCGCCTTTCTTAACAGTAATATCATGACCATGGCCAATAAAAGTTAAATTACGTGTCGCTGAGCGACAAATTGGCTCTTCTGGATGCTCTGGGTACAACTGAGTAACCACACCATACTCGTAACGATCATTATCATCAGCTTCACCTGGTATATAAGTAATGCCATAACCTTGTGGGAAAACACCGGTAATTTCATACAATAAATCAACAATATCTTTGCGACAAATGCCACGTTCGGCATTTTGATACAATGCCTGATAAACTTTCGGCAATAGTTTGTAGTTATAACTGTCTTTGGTTGATAAAACGATGGAGGTATATATTTGTGGTACTTTTAATAAATTACCTAAACCTTGTTTAGGCTGGACACTACTTTTTAGCAGTTGTTTTATAAATAACAGTTTACTAGCTTCTGCTTTATTAAATTTATCGCGCTCGGCTTTCGAGTTACCCAAATACATACCAGCGCCAATACCATCAACCAGGTACTTCACTGTTTCACGATAATTTATTTGTAATAAGGCTTTACGCTCTTCTACTTTCAGGGTTCTAAAATTATCACTTTGCTTGTCATCCCCACGGATAATTTTTTGTGCATCAGGATGATAATTACCAATATCTTGTAATATTGCTGCCATTAATACTGGCACTTTTACGGTATCAACAAAGTGTTGATACAACGCTTTATTTTCACTAACAATTTCAGTAAAACTTGCCGTCTCATGTTGCTGTATAACTTGGTCTATATAGCTATTAGGTAATAACTTTTTCAAACACAATTGATCTAGCAAACGCAATGTTAAAATTCCTTTGTATAAAGGCTTATTAACTTCATTGGCAACGGCAACCTTTTTACCTTCCGTAGGCGATAGCAGCTGAATGGTACCCAGAACTTGTGCAGATTTTCGGTGAGTTTCACTAAAGCCTTCAGCTTCAGATAGTTCGATAATTTCGCGACATATGGTATGTAAGTGCTGAAAACGGTCATGACGTTCAAAAGCAAGTTCGCGATGATATTCTTTCTGATCGCGTTCTAGTTTTTCTACTCGCGCTAATGATTTTGCATCAGCTTTAGTTTTTAATTCAGCAATATTACGCGCTAAGTCATCCAACTTTAATTGGGTAAAATCACGTAAGTCATAATAGGCGATGGCGCGTTCCAATACAGAGTCTTTTGATGGACTACGACCATATATTTTATTTAATAGCGTCTTCACTTGCTCTGTGAAGTTGGTATCACCTTTAGAGAATTTTGACATACGTTCCGTTATTTATATCTAATCAATAATGACTAAACAGCTATAACTACTTTCCCCAATGCAACATATCATTTTGGTCAAGTAACTAAAGTGTCCATGAATTTATAATATCACGATAAGATTGATAATTTTACCAGAGCGACTATAACGATTAAATTATATTGAGCCAATCTATTATTTTAATTGAAGAATCAGCTTACCTTGATTCATATCAGCCATTAGAACATACTGCATACACATCATATTTTATATGTAACTATAAAAATTGTGTTTTTACTAAGGATAGATATGAGTTCACAAAACTTTAAAGAAACATTTAAAAGTGTCGGAGCTGCATTTTTTGGTGTGCAAAGTGATAAGAATAGAGAAAGAGATTTTACTCACGGCAAATTTAGCTATTTTATCATCGCCGGTCTTATCGCTGTTGTGTTATTTATTGCAGCTTTAATCGCCATTGTTTCACTGGTAATGCCTAGTTAAGCGCAGTCAAGAATATTAGTAAAGTGCCAGAAGTTCAGAAACTTTATTACGCTTATTTGCTTTTTGACTGATTGTTCTCGACACTTGAATTGAGTGTTGCTTTTTAGCATGCTCATATATTTTGCGTGTCCAAATAGTATCGTGATTACTGATCAGTACAGCTATATTACGCTTTTTAGTCACCTCTTCAGCTGCATTGGCAAGGTCGGCTTGTTCATCTAAACCAAAACCATTACCTGCATAGCTGGTAAAACTAGCTGTTTTACTTAAAGGCACATATGGAGGATCGCAATAAATAACATCCCCCGATTTAGCATGTGCAAAGGTTTGTCGGTAACCATCGCAAATAAAAATGGCTTTACTGGCTTTTTCAGCAAAAAAGTTTAATTCCGCCTCAGGGAAATATGGACGTTTATACTTACCAAACGGTACGTTATAGCCACCTGATTTATTATAGCGACATAAGCCATTGTAACCATGACGATTCATATAAAGAAAAACAAGAGAGCGAAAATAGGGGTCGCTACTAGCGTTGAATTCTTTACGTAATTGGTAATAGCTTTCTGCCTGATTATTTTCCGGTGAGAATAATCGACGAGCATCTTCAATAAATTTATCAGGGCTGCGCTGCAAAATACGATACAGATTAATTAAATCTTGGTTGATATCGCTAAGCAAGTATTCGTCATAATCACTATTGAGAAAAACTGAACCAGCCCCGACAAAAGGTTCAACAAGGCGATTTCCCTTCGGTAACATGGTATTAATGACATCGCTTAGAGCGTATTTACCGCCTGCCCATTTTAAAAAAGCTCGATGTTTTTTCTTCATGATAACCCAAAGTTCAATAGCAGATAATTTACAGCTGAAAAGTAAGCGAGGATTGTATCCTGAATTACCTTTTATTGGGAGCTTAGAAATGCATTGATTTCATTATTAATTACCTTAATAGACTTAATCCATGGCTGGCGTGCTTGAATTGTTGCAGGCATAGCTGATAATTCTTGCTGGGCTAATAATTTATCACTAAAAACAGGACTGGTAATAACGTAAACAGGCGCGTTGTTTAATAGCCTTTGATATATATGAAAATCAACACCATCTAAGCTTGCTAAAAATTCAGCGGGTAAGTTTAACTCGCGAAACGCAGCAATTTGAATCACATATCCATCAATATTATTAAGGTAGTAGTTGTTATTGACTTCAGTCGCTTGTTGAGTTGCAACTTTAGATGCCAATGGTTTATCAACATTGGCATCTAGTGCTTCTATAACATTTACCTCACCATCATCTTCCTCTACCGAAATAGATGTCATCGCTAGCATAATATCATTAGCTGTTGCCGGCATGATTTCTTCTTCAATAACTTGCTCCTTAAACTTTTCAGGTTCAGTTAGTGATAAAAATATGTCATTTGCTTTTGCAATTTGCACTGTCGGTTTCGGTTCGCTAATTAATACGGTTAGTTGTGGTTTTGTTAACACGGTGTTTAGTTCAACAATGCTACTGCCTTTACTTTCAGCATTTAACGGCTGAGCGAAATTAAAACTATTTTGCTGTAATAAAATAATAATGCTGGCAGCTACTAAAACCAAAGCAATAACAAATGATGCTAACCACTTATTAATTTTAAGTGCATACCATTTAGGCTTAGGCGCATTGAAAATAGCAGAATTAATTGGTAACAGCTGACCTGATTGCGCCGACAATAAGGTTAACTTGTTTTGAAACAAACTTTTGTTTTCTTGTACCTTGATACCTGTTTGCGGTGAACCAAACATAACAATATTGATAACCAAGTTCGCTTTTTTAGCAATTGCTGCCAATTGCACGACTTCATGTAATATTTGTAAAGATAAATGCTGGCTGTTATCAAGAACTACTGCAATCGCTTGCTGAGATTTACGCGCCAAATTAATAACACTAACCGCAAGAGAAATTTCCGGATCAAATAATTCACCGGCCGAAAGCTGTTCAATGATACGACAACGAATTTGGATGTCATTAAATTGCGCAGATAAAGAAATATACGCAGCATTATGCTGTTCGGGGATTGTTGCAATAAATTGATTAGTGATTTGGCCATTTTGCTCTGGGCTTTCATCAACAACAATTATTGCTTGCTTTGAAAATCTTAGAATATAATCGATACGCGCATTTGCACTAATTTTAGTGACACTGGTTTTATCGTCGGATAAGCCAATATTTTTGATTAACGCAGACATGCTTCACCTATTCTGAATATTACAGAATTTGCTGAAGTAACTCCTCACTGACGTCATCGTTTATTTCAGATTGGCCAATAGCGGTCGGAAGAATAAAACGTAGTTTACCTGCTAAATTCTTTTTATCACGACGCATATGACAAATAAACTCTTCAAAGCCCATATTTTCTGGCGCGACTAACGGTAAGTCAAACGCTAAAAGCAGTGCTTCAATGCGACGAAGATCTGACACTTCAAGCAAATTCATTGCGACTGCAAGTTTTGCAGCAAGTACCATGCCAGTAGCAACGGCTTCACCATGCAACCATTTTCCATACCCTTGATCGGCTTCAATGGCGTGACCAAAGGTGTGTCCTAGATTTAATAATGCACGAACACCTGATTCTGTTTCATCTGCAGCAACAATATCAGCCTTACATTGGCAACAGCGCTCAATCATATAAGCTAGTGTTCCTGTATCGCCTTTTTTAATATCGTTAGTATGTTGTTCTAACCAAGTAAAAAACTCACCGTCACCTAATATGCCATACTTGATCACTTCCGCAATACCAGCATTAAATTCACGTGCTGGCAAACTTTTTAGAGATGCTAAGTCAATGAATACCGCTTTAGGTTGGTAAAAAGCGCCAATCATATTTTTACCTAATGGATGATTAACTGCTGTTTTTCCTCCAACTGAAGAATCTACTTGTGATAACACCGTTGTGGGTACTTGAATAAAGTCAATGCCACGCTGGTAACATGCTGCGGCAAAACCTGTGATATCACCAATAACACCACCACCAAGCGCAATTAACGTTGTATCGCGACCATGATTGCCCGCAAGTAAATGCGACATAATAACGTCGAAATTTGCTAAGCTTTTTTCCGCTTCACCATCAGGTAAAATGACTTCGTCAATATTAAAATGCTTTAAGGCTTCTTTTAATGTCGGAGCATAAAGAGGCGCAACGACATCATTAGAAACAATACAAACACGTTTACTGCGGATATGACTAGACAGCAGGTCGCTATTTGATAATAGCCCGCTGTCTATATAGATTGGATAACTACGTGTGCCGAGTTCAACCTGAAGTGTGGTCATAGTAGCTTCGTTTAAAAATCTAAACGCTCTACTATTTTACTTGCAACAACTTTCGCGCTTTGATCATCCGTTTGCACGATAACATCGGCAATTTCTTCATATAACGGATTACGTTCAACAGCTAAGTTTTCAAGTACTTTTCTTGGTTCTTCATCGGTTTGTAGAAGAGGTCTGCGTCTATCTCTTTGCGTACGGGCAACTTGTTTATCAATAGTTGTTTCTAAGTAAACCACAATGCCACGGGCTGATAGGCGATTACGAACTTGGCTACTGATCACAGATCCGCCACCTGTCGCTAAAACAATACCCTGCTTTTCGCTTAAGTCTTCAATAACCGACTCTTCTCTTCTACGAAAACCTTCTTCGCCTTCAAGATCAAAAACCCACGCGATATCGGCACCAGTACGACGCTCAATTTCTTGGTCCGAATCAAAAAACTCTAGATGTAGCTTATCTGCTAATTCTCTACCAATGGTGCTTTTGCCTGCGCCCATAGGGCCTACAAGGAAAATATTACGTTTTTCTGCCATTAGATTAATTAATACTCGTTTTATTTATTACGTGAACAGGTAAGAGGGAACCTCCCTCGAAAATTTTAAGGGCGCAATTATCGCAATTGTTGGGTACAAATTGCAAGCATGTAAGATGAAAACACCACCTTACATGCAAATTAACTTAAAATCTTTCGGTAACTATGCGCGGTGTAACAAAAATTAGTAGCTCTTTTTTCTCGTTAAAATTGCTACTGTTTCTAAACATCCAACCAAAATAAGGTATATCACCTAATACTGGTACCTTTGATACTGAACTAATAATTTGTTGCTGATAAATACCGCCTAAGACGATAGTTTCGCCATTATTAACTAATACTTGCGTACCGATTCGCTGCGTATCAATTGCCGGTGCGGTACCATTGGTAACATCAGAAACAGTATCTTGTGTAACAACTAAATCTAGAATAATTCTATCATCTGGGGTGATATGTGGTGTTACAGTTAAACTTAAAACCGCTTTTTTAAATTGTACTGATGTTGCACCACTCGACGCCGCTTCTTGATATGGAATTTCAACACCTTGTTCAATATAAGCTTCTTTTTGATTTGCGGTGGTAATACGCGGACTAGCAATAATTTCACCTTTATTTTCTTTTTCCATAGCACTAAGCTCAAGGTCAAGAATAGTACCATCAGCAAGCCGTGCTACTTGAAAAGCAATACTACCGGCTGGGTTGGCTACAGGTAAGTTAACATTTAACCTATCACTTAAGTCAGGTATTGTACCGTTATTGGCACTGTCGGTTCCACCTAATGAGCCTGATGTTGCCGAGTCACTACCGGTATCTGTTACGCCCCAACGAATACCAAGCTCTTCATTAATGTTATCTTTCACTGTTACCATGCGTGATTCAATAATGACCTGACGTACCGGAATATCAAGCACAGCCACCATACGTTTAATATCTTCAATACTATTGGCGGTATCTCGAATTAATAGGGTATTAGTACGTTCATCAACACTAACGCTGCCTCGGTCAGACAGAATGCTGTTTTCTTCATTCTTAATTAAAGCAGCAAATTCCGCTGCTTTTGCATAGTTAACTTGCACATATTCAGAATACAGCGGCGCTAATTCTTCCACCTGCTGTTGCGCTTGTAAATCACGCGCTTCTCTAGCCGCTAACTCATCACTTGGCGCAACCATTAAAATATTGCCTTCCATGCGCTTGTCTAAACCTTTCACTTTTAAAATAATATCAAGTGCTTGGTCCCATGGAACGCCATCAAGCCTCAAAGTAATATTGCCAGCAACTGTATCACTGGTAACTAAGTTAAAACCGTTATAATCGGCTATTATCTGTAATACAGTACGTACTGAGATATCCTGAAAATTTAATGAAATTGCCCGACCGCTAAAATCTTCCTCTTCATCTAGGTAACCGACTTCTTTTTCCTTTGCCGATAGTGTTAGTGAAAATACATCATTTAATTGCTGATGCTTAAATTCAAAGGCGCCATTAATATCAACGACTAAGCGTGCGTTACGCCCTTCTTTAAAAGTCTCAATACCTGACACTAAAGTGCCAAAATCAGTAACATCGAGTTTATAAATATAATCTTCTAAAATTTCTGTGTTATGAAATTCAATATAAAGCTTGCCCAACTTATCACTAACGTCTACTGCAACCTTGCTATCTATTAATTTCACTAATAATTGTGCTTCATTTTGCGCACCGCGTTTAAAATCAATATTGTCAATTTGATTAATAAAGCCGCTTCCTAAAGGGATTAACTGGGTTACTGTTTTATTTACTTCGCCAGTATTTAAGGTTAAGGCAAATGTATTATCACGTTGGTTAACATCAAAAATTGATAAATGATTTAAATTGACTGTCGCGACGACTTTGCCTGCAAGCTTTTGCACATTAACGTTTTTAACACCAGCATGGTCAATTAATGTTGAGGAAAGATTGGGGTTAAATTGCTCAGCATTAAAGGTAATTTTCACTTGTGCTGGCGTAACAGAGGTTGAAATTTCCGGCTGAATAACAATATTTTCAGACAGTTCGAAAACAAGATCAATTTCGTTATTCTGAATAGTATTGTATGTTATTCCTGTTAGCTCATTTGCTGACAAAAAACTCGACGCAAAACATAGCAAAGTGACAGCAATTAACTTCATTCTTTTACCACATGTCATAAGATTTTTAATTTTCATTTTTTTTAATAGCAACATTAATTCCTTTGCCCCTCTGCACTTGTTTCCGTCATGGTAACGACTGTTTCACGTTCCACCCAGCACCCAGCGCCATCTGGGATTAACTCTAATACTTTGACATTATCTTGGCTTACCGCAGTAATTCGACCGTGAAATAACCCGACATAACTACCAACCGCAATGCGATGTAAGGTTTTGTCTGACGCTTCTACTAACGCCCAAGTTACGCCAAGTTCACCTAACGTTCCTCGCATGACTAGATCACTCAATGAGAACTT
The DNA here is from genome assembly GCF_057537295.1 of Colwellia meonggei. Taxonomy (NCBI): domain Bacteria; kingdom Pseudomonadati; phylum Pseudomonadota; class Gammaproteobacteria; order Alteromonadales; family Colwelliaceae; genus Colwellia; species Colwellia meonggei. The sequence goes on along the minus strand of NZ_BAAJLZ010000010.1, from coordinate 67,946 downwards.
CTCTAAAGGCTGCTTCCTACGACGCGGATCTGGGCTCAAACATCCTGACATTTGTTGAATTTTTTCTTGTATCGCCTCAGGTTTAGGAACATCAAATGGACTTCTCAGCGTTTGTGCTGAATAATCAAAGTGGTCAAAAACTGTAACGGCTGGCATAGGAGCAATATTACTTGTAGCACTCGCTTGTACATTAGCAATATGTACTTTCAAGTCACTAGTATCGTCAAAACACCCCGTTAGTAAAACAACAAGAAGTGGCGCTAATTTTTTCATTGTGCGGTAGCCTCTCGATAACGGTAGGTTTTAGCTTGTAACTTTAATTTTAATTCGCCAGGGGTTGAACCTTTAAGGTTGATATCAAAATTATGTAACGTTACAATTCTTGGTAAACCAGCAATTCGACTAACGAACTCACCAAACTCATGATAAGTACCTAATACTTCTATATCTATTGGCAATTCAATGTAAATTTCCTGCTCAATTTCTGGTTGCCAATTCAATTTAACAAAATCAAGCCCCGTTGTGGTACCAACAAAGGTAATATCGTCGAGTAAACCTGGTGTTTCGTGGCTTTCAGGTAAACTTTTCAATTGATTAGCAAACATTGATTCTGCTTCGATCATTTGCTGTTCAAATAGCTCTAAATTAGCTGCAATATGATATTTGGCCTGATATTGTTGCTTTAAAGTAACTTCCTCAGCTGTAACACGCTCTAAATGACTAATACGATCGCTAATCATCAAGGCGTAACCTAACCCTAATACCAAAACAACAATAAACACTGAAAGTAATATTTTTGCCGCTTTCGGCCATTGCGCAATGTTATCAAGCTCCAAGCCACTAAATTGCTCCATAAACTCTGATAAATCAAAATTCATTATGAGCCTCCTTGTGATTTAGCGCTATTGAGATTAATTAGCCCTTTAATGCGAACACGCATTTTAAAATCACTTAGTAACTTACTTTTTGCGTCGTTGGAAGTGATCGATTCAAGTACCGCATCATCAAATAAATCTGAGCGTTCAATTTCTCTAATCATATTTGCTAAATGGTTATTAGACTCACTTTTTCCGGTGATATTTAAGCTATTATCTTGTTTTGTTAGACGCGTTAAATAAATGCCATTCGGAACAATTTTAGCAATTTCATCTAATACTTGCGTACCCACATTACGACTGCGCTGTAGCTGTTCAACAACACTGGTACGCTTTTTCAGTTCCTTTTTCTTTTCATTTAACGATTTTATTTTCGCAATGCGTAAATCCAGTACTTGAATTTCGTTTTTCAAAAATTGATTGCGAGCAACTTGGCCGTCAACACGCATTTGATAGAACTGGTTTACTAAAAATACGATGGCAAAAGCACTTAACGCTACTGCGGTTAAAGCGCTAAAAAATGCACGTTGTTTAGCTTTCTCGGCTTCTTCTCGCCATGGTAATAAATTTATATATGCCATGGAACAAAACTCCTTAATGCTAAGCCTGCCGCAACCATCAAACGAGGTGCTGTTTTAGCTAATTCATCTTTATTGATATTACTAGAAATTTCCATGCCTTCAAAAGGGTTAGCAATAACAGTATATATACCTAATTCTTCAGTCAGTAATTGTTCTACCCCTTCAACTAAAGCACTACCGCCAGAGATAACTAGATAATCTATTTTCTCTTTACCGCTGGTGGTTAAAAACATTTGAATTGCACGACGTATTTGTTGTACTAAAATGGTATGAAAAGGTGCTAATACTTCAAAGGTATAATTGGGCGGTAAATCATCTGTTAACTTTGCAATTTCTGCTTCTTCAAATGACTTATTGTAGTAGGAAACAATCGAACGAGTATATTGCTCTCCGCCGAATAATTGATCTCGGCTATAAATATGATTGCCCGCTTCACTAACAGAGAATAACGTCATGGTTGCGCCAATATCTACTGTTGCGACAACTTTGTCGCTAGCATCATCCGGTAATTGTGCCAAAGTCAAGTCATAACCTCGACTAACCGCATATGATTCAACGTCAATAACTTTAGTATCAAAACCACCAGCTTCTAGTGCCGCAACCCGCGCTTCAACTGATTCAGTTCGCGCCGCACTTAATAAAACATTAATTTTACTTGGATCAGATTCATTAATATCGAGTGATTCAAAATCTAAACTTACTTCATCAAGCGGGTAAGGGATTAAGCTATCGGCTTCAATTTCTATCTGGCTTGCTAATTCATGTTCAGTTAGCGCCACATCCATATAAATGATTTTAGTGATTACAGTTTGCCCAGAAACGGCTGAAGCGGCATGGGTAATCGAAGAGGATATTTTTTTACGAATTTTAGCGACAACTTTACCAACAGCATCAATATCTTGAATTTCTCTGTCAACTATTGCTCCTCTGGGCATAGGTTCAATAGCGATAGTTTCGAGCACATAACCATTGTCATTCTGGTTTAATAAAACAGCTTTAATAGAATGTGAACCAATGTCGATCCCGACCATTAAGGAGGTTTTCTTTTTCCATAAACTACTTAACATAGAACCCTACTAGAACATTTTATTATAATAATATTAGGCATAAAATTCGTATAAATACATTTATTACATGCTTTTACACGATATACTAGTACTATTACACCATTTTTATAAACTTTATTGAGCATTTTTTTGTGTTTTCTATAAAAAACCTGTTAAAAGCAGCCTCGTTGCTGATATTTCTTGGAGTTCTAGCGCTCGTTGGCATTTATTTCTCTATGCGCGCTAATTTACCCAGTGTTGAATCGCTTCGTGATCTACAATGGCAAACCCCGATGCAAATATTCAGTGCCGATGGCAAATTAATCTCACAGTTCGGTGAAAAAAAGCGTATTCCCCTAACATTAGAAGAAATGCCAGAACAACTAATTAATGCGGTATTGGCGACCGAAGATGACAGGTTTTATTTGCACTTTGGTGTCGACCCTATTGGTATGGGCCGAGCGGTTACGGGCCAGCTAATGGGGCAAAATAAAGGCGGTGCTAGTACCATCACCATGCAGGTTGCCCGAAACTTCTTCCTAACACGTGAACAAACATATGTTCGTAAAATTCGTGAAATATTTATTTCTTTTCATATTGAAAGCCTATTAACGAAAGATGAAATTCTAGCGTTATATATGAATAAAATATCCTTAGGCCATCGTTCCTTTGGTTTTGGTGCTGCTGCACAAGTTTATTATGGTAAAGATGTAAAAGAGCTTACTTTGGCACAAATTGCAGTGCTTGCAGGCTTGCCAAAAGCGCCATCAACCATGAACCCAATTAGCCGCCCGTTACGGGCAAAAAGCCGCCGTAGCGTTGTATTGCAACGCATGTATATCGCCGGTTACATCGACTCAAATCAACTCGCTATTGCCAACGCTGCGCCAATTACTGCTAAAAAACATGGCGCAGAAATAGAGTTAGATGCGCCATATATTGCTGAAATGGCGCATCAGGAAATGATCGAACGCTACGGAAAAGAAGCGGCATATACTGGCGGTTTTAAGGTATTCACCACTGTGCCATCAAAATTACAACATGCAGCCCAAAAGGCCGTTGTTGATAATATTTTCGCTTACGACCAACGCCACGGCTATCGCGGCCCAATTGCGTCTTTGCGCCCTAATACTGATGAAATAACAAATGATAATACGTTAGCCGCTAAAGAATTTCCTTTAACTGAAGATGAAATTCAACAAGCTTTATTAGGAATAAAAAGTTATCAATCATTAACGCCTGCAGTGGTAACAGACATATTTGAACAAGCAATTATGGTGCAACTTAAAGACGGCACCGTTATTGAAATTAACTGGCACGGTTTATCTTGGGCAAGAGAATTTTTAAATGACGACAAACAAGCAGCACCACCAAAAACAGCGGATGAAGTAGTCGCTTATGGTGATGTTGTTATGGTTGCGCCAAATAACGAGGGTAGTTATAGGCTGAGTCAATTACCTGATGTGAGTTCAGCTTTAGTTTCACTTGACACTGATAATGGCGCGATTAAAGCCGCTGTTGGCGGATTTAGTTTTGCGCAAAGTCAATTCAACCGAGTAACACAAGCCAAACGTCAAGTTGGCTCAAATATTAAACCATTTATTTATTCTGCCGCTTTAGACAGTGGTTATACCTTAGCTTCTATTGTAAATGACACGCCAATTAACCAGTGGGATAGAAGTTCAGGTATCGTTTGGCGGCCGAAAAATTCACCACCAGTTTATAATGGTGAAATACGTTTACGCTTAGCGCTTGCTCAATCGAAAAATGTTATCGCAGTTCGATTACTGCGCGATGTTGGTTTAAATAAAATTATTCCATATTTAGCATCATTTGGTTTTGATCCTGACGATCTTCCACGCAACGAATCTTTGGCGCTTGGTTCAGCGTCATTAACACCGTTAGAAGTAGCGACCGGATTTGCCACTTTTGCTAATGGAGGCTTTTTAGTTGAACCTTATCTTATTGAGCGTATTGAAGACTCCTTCGGTAAAGTTTTATATCAAGCCAATCCTGCAATTGCATGTGATGAGTGTATACAAGAAAACGACATTGCTTTACTAGCAGGAAGTAATATTGAAGAACTCAATGAAAATGTGGCAACGGAAAATGTTGACGAACCGACTATAGTGAATAAGGCTGAACGAGTGATCAGTTCACAAAATGCTTTCTTAATTACTGAAGCGCTAAATTCTGCAATTTGGGGTGCTGATTGGAATATAAAACCTTTTTGGCAAGGCACTGGGTTTCGTGGGCGTGCATTGAAACGACGTGATATTGCCGGTAAAACAGGAACAACAAACCAAGCAAAAGATGCCTGGTTTTCAGGCTATAGCCGTCGCATAGTCACAACATCTTGGATAGGTTTTGACAACCCAAGCCGTAATTTAGGTAAAACCACTTACAACAGCAATTTAGGTAAAAACCAGATTACAGGTAAAGAATTTGGTGCAAAATCAGCTCAACCAGCCTGGATCAGCTATATGAAAGAAGCATTAGCAGAACTACCAGTTGAGCCATTTGAACAACCCGACGCATTAATGTCAGTTCGTATTGATAAAATTTCAGGAAAATTAAGTACTAAAACCGATAAGTCTAGTCGCTTCGAGTACTTTGAATTAGGCTCTGCACCAACAGAATATATAAGCCAAGATCACAGTCGAGAAATATTAGACGGCAACAATAATGATGAAGAGCCTGAAGAGGATATTTTTGATTAACCACTAAAAAGTTTCGTTATACAACACAGCGAATGAAAAAATTGTTTTCATTCGCTATTTTTTCTCCAATATTACGAATTATTTTCCCTTCATAACAATTCAATAACACCTGTAATTACCTGACCATTTAGTCAACCCAACAAAACCACTAACGCACTGTAAAATAAATAAATAATCACAACTATGCGGTGATTAATTTTCTTCTTTTACGTACATTGCTCATCTTACTAGCATGCTTTCATTTCAAAAAAATGAAAGTTACCTTGAAAACTTTCACAACGAAAGAAAAAAAACTTTCGTTTTGCGCTACGATCGCCTAAAATTGCGCCCTCAATCGGGATACCGAAACTAATTCTTTAAAAATCGTCATACTTTAGGAGCGAATTCGCTATGGCAGCTTTAGAAAACTCAATCGATTTATCTTCATACGGCATCACCAATGTTGCTGAGGTTGTTTACAATCCGTCATATGAGTTACTTTTTGCTGAGGAAACAAAATCTGATCTCACAGGTTATGATAAAGGTACAGTTACTGAACTAGGTGCTGTTTCTGTTGACACTGGTATTTTTACTGGTCGCTCTCCTAAAGACAAGTACATAGTACGTGACGATACTACGCGCGATACTGTCTGGTGGTCAGATCAAGGTAAAAACGACAACAAACCTATGACTCAAGAAACTTGGGACAGCTTAAAAGGTTTAGTCACTGAGCAATTATCTGGTCAACGTCTATTTGTTGTTGATACATTTTGTGGTGCCGATAACGACACTCGCTTAAAGGTTCGCTTTATTACTGAAGTCGCATGGCAAGCACACTTTGTTAAGAACATGTTCATTCGTCCAACAGATGCCGAATTAGCAAATTACGAACCTGATTTCGTGGTAATGAATGGTGCAAAAACAGTAAACCCTAACTGGAAAGAACAAGGTTTAAACTCTGAAAACTTTGTCGCCTTTAACTTAACAGAAAAAATGCAGTTAATTGGCGGTACTTGGTACGGCGGCGAAATGAAGAAAGGTATGTTCTCTATGATGAATTACCTATTACCATTAAAGGGTATTGCTTCAATGCATTGTAGTGCCAACGTTGGTGCTGATGGCGATACTGCAGTTTTCTTCGGCCTATCTGGTACAGGTAAAACTACATTGTCAACAGATCCAAAACGCCAATTAATTGGTGATGATGAGCACGGTTGGGATGACAATGGTGTGTTTAACTTTGAAGGTGGTTGTTACGCAAAAACTATCAACCTTAGTAAAGAAAATGAACCTGATATCTACAACGCCATCCGTCGCGACGCATTATTAGAAAACGTAACGGTTGATGAGAATGGTAAAATTGATTTTGATGATAATTCAAAAACAGAAAACACTCGTGTTTCATACCCTATTCATCATATTGATAACATCGTAAAGCCAGTTTCTCGTGCTGGCCATGCTAAAAAAGTTATCTTTTTAACGGCTGATGCATTTGGTGTTTTACCGCCAGTAGCTAAGTTAACTCCAGCACAAACCGAGTACTACTTCTTATCGGGTTTCACAGCGAAGCTAGCGGGTACTGAGCGTGGTATTACAGAACCAACACCAACATTTTCAAGCTGTTTTGGTGCTGCATTCTTGAGCTTACACCCAACACAATATGCAGAAGTATTACGCAAACGTATGCAAGCTGCTGGCGCTGAAGCTTATCTAGTAAATACAGGCTGGAATGGCACAGGCAAACGTATTTCAATTAAAGATACGCGTGCAATTATTGATGCTATTTTAGATGGTTCTATCGATAATGCAGAAACACAAGTTTTACCATTATTTAACTTAGATATTCCTACGAGCATCGAAGGTGTTGATAACGGCATTTTAGATCCGCGTGATACTTATGCAGAAAAAGCTGAGTGGCACGGCAAAGCAGTTGATTTAGCTAACCGTTTCGTTAACAACTTTGATAAATTTACCGATACTGATAACGGTAAATCATTAGTTAATGCGGGTCCTAAAGTTTAATCACTTAGTACACTCGACTTATTTACCATAGAGTAGCATTTACTCTATGGTAAAATTGAAAAAGCCATCATAATTTATGATGGCTTTTTTGTTACTTTCTTATTACCCGTTATTTTTATCTATGCCTTACTTTCACCGTACGCGAAAAGCAAATAGGGCTAGTTATGCGTTATTGGTAAACATATTTTAGCCATTAAACCACCTTCTGGTTTATTTGATAACTCAACCCGGCCACTATGGGTATCAACAATACGTTTAATAATTGCTAAGCCTAAACCACTACCTTCTGTGCCTCTGGCTTTATCACCTTGCGTAAAAGGCTGAAACAAACGCTCAATATCAACATCAGGTATGCCAGGGCCCTCATCACAAACGCAAACACATATTTCTTGCTTTAAGGCGTTATGGCTTGTTGATACCATAATTTTACCGTCGCTGTAACGTAAGGCATTTTGCAGTAGGTTCGAAAGTGCTCGTTTTATCGCAACATAACGTAGCGGCAACTTAGGCAAGGTTTCAGCACTAAATTCAATTTTACGTTCGAGTATGCTTTCCGATTGAACCACCTCTTCAATAAGTACATTAATGTCAGCAAGTTCAGCCTTATCTTTACTATCATGGCGAATATAATCGATGAACTGATCGATAATGGTATTCATATCATCAATATCACCTTCAATGCCGTCTTTCAAAAATTCATCTTGTTGAGATATCATTTCAGTCGCTAGACGGATCCGTGTTAATGGTGTGCGTAAATCATGGGAAATACCGGCCATTAATAAATTTCGGTCATCTTCAAGCTGTTTAATGCCCTTTGACATATGATTAAATGCGCGTGTCACAGCGACAATTTCCGTGGTACCACGTTCGCTTAACGGCTCCGGAAAATCTCCTCGACCAACGTCATGTGCAGCATGTTGCAAAGCTCCTAGCGGGCGGTTTAGTTGTCGAACAAATAGCCAGCCCCCCATAACACTTAAAATCCCTAAAATCATCAACACTAAAATAAGTGGTGAGAAATTTTCTTCTTCTAAGCCATTAATTGGAATTTTAACCCAGTAATCGGGAGCTTGTGGAGGCCTGATCCAAAACAGATATTCATCACCTTGAGAAATACGAACCTCTGCTGGACCACCTAATAAATTAGACATTTCAGAGGACCTAAATGCGTAATACACTGCATCTTGTAATCCCAACTTCATCGCTGCAGCTTCTCGATAGACCCCGATACCTGTTTCGCGGGTAAAAGCATCTCCCATGGCAGGGCTAAGCTCTTCATCAGCAATATCAATAAAAACAACACGAACTTGTTTTGCCAATAACTGGTTAACTTGTTGCGCATTCGGTTGAATAATATATATCGACATCGATATAAAAGAGACAACCTGATTAATTAACAACAAGACACCAATTAATAGCACCGTTTGGCCGAAAGCACTACGCGGCAATATTTTCATAGATTTCTACTAGATAGGATTCATTTAAATTACATAGGCAAAATTAGGCGACAGATTTCCCTTCTGGAACAAAAACATAACCTAAGCCCCAAACTGTTTGGATGTAACGAGGCTTTGCAGGGTCTTCTTCTAACATTCTCCGTAACCTGGAGACTTGAACATCAATACTCCGCTCAAGTGCAGAATAGTCTCGACCGCGAGCTAAATTCATCAGCTTATCCCGTGATAAAGGCTCTCTTGGATGTGTTATTAAGGCTTTTAATACTGCGAACTCACCACTCGTTAGTGGCATATTAACATCGCCTTTCAGCATTTCTCGAGTAGCAAGGTTTAATTGATAGTCACCAAAGGAAATAACATTCTCTTCTTGTGAAGGCGCACCAGGAGCTTCTTGTACACGTCGGCGCAATACAGCTTTTATACGGGCTAATAACTCACGAGGATTAAACGGCTTTGGCATATAATCATCAGCGCCTAGCTCTAAGCCGATGATACGATCCACTTCATCACCTTTTGCTGTTAGCATAACAATTGGAATATCGTTTGAGCCTTGCCTTAAGCGTCTACAAATAGATAAACCATCTTCCCCTGGTAGCATTAAATCAAGCACCAACAAATGAAAATTCTCGCGTTCAAGTAATCTATCCATTTGCTCTGAATTTGCTGCACTTCGCACAACAAAACCTTGCTCTACTAAATACCGCTCTAGTAATGCTCGTAAACGCATATCGTCGTCTACTACCAATACTTTCGGTGTTTCATGTCCCATAATGCCTGTTCCATTTTGTTATTTTTCAACTTGGTTTAACTATAAGCCATATTGTTACAAATAGAAAAACCTGTTCTGTGTCAGTTTCCTTGCATTTGTTACAAATTATGTTATCGAGTTAATACGCTAAGGTATAGGATTATATAAACTTTTCTATATTTAATAACAAATAGCAACAAGTTAGCTGCAAGTTAAATTATTCTCGCTTAACAAGCACTAAAAATCATCAATGAAATAGTGACTAAGTTATAACTTAGTCATTTGCAAGTACTTACATTGCTGGACGATTGTGGGAGAATAGCTCCATGAGAGTTTGGGTTTATTTCCACAAGGCACCTATTCGTGTTTTGCTGATTAGCAAAAGGCGCAATTTCGTGCGCCTGAAGCGGAATATGCTGAAAGTGAAAATTGCATTAGCGCAGGAAAAAATAGAAACCAAACAAATGCTAAGCATTTATAAGCGTTACACTAAACGTCAGGCTAGTACCGATGAAATGCGAGTTGCCAATCAGCAATTTGTTGATATTTTAAAAGGATTAGGTTTAGGGGTATTTGCAGTTTTGCCATTTTCGCCAATTACTATTCCGATTATGATCAAGGTTGGTCGCATGGTCGGCGTTGAAATATTACCCAGTTCATTTATTGATAAGAAAAACAACGACAAATCATAACAGTTATTGCAAATAGTTAATCGCTTGATCGGTAACGCACTGAGTAAAACTTTTTTGTCGCTCGGCACGAGAAAGTGACGCTATTGCCTTACCAACAAGTTGCATTTTTTGTTCTCTATCCGCTATCGGTAAGTCAGCCAATTGCTCATGAAAACATCCCGACAAACCATAATTTAATGCAATATCGGATTTAGGCGATGCGCCATCAAGGCACTCCATTAATTGCTCAGCTAAGGTATTTTTATCTACCTCAGTGATCAAGCCTTTTATTGTTAGGCTTTCATCAGGCGCTTTTTGTTGTTGACAGCTAAAGTACATATCGGCAACAGCAACAATAGGAATAAGCTTTTCATGTTGCGTGCCAAAGCGAGCCTTTAACCACTGATCTCTATCTAATTGTTGTGATTGCATTGCATTTATCGGCATAGCCAACACCAGCATACATGTAGTTGTAAATACGCTAATTACACAGGTAATCTTTTTGATTAAATTAGTTGGATTATTCATAGTTCGGCCATGTGGTTAACATCAACACTATAATATAAAAACATAGCGATACTGTCTGTAACAAATGTCTTCATCTATTACTTTATCATTGTCTAAACAAAGACTAAGCTTTGCCAAAAGCACATTGCATGTTTAAATAACTCACTAAATAATAATATATGCGATGTTATGGTTATCACATCTTTTACTAAAGTATCTTTGTTCTTACTATGCAATGCGATTTTCACATTGCCAATGTTCACATATGCTAGTGAAACAACACTAGAGCGATTAGATCATCATCTTAATCAGCATAAAGGTAAAGTTATTTATTTAGACTTTTGGTCTTCTTGGTGTGGGCCTTGTCGAAAATCATTCCCTTGGATGAACAAACTGCAGCAAAAATACCAAGAGCAAGGCCTAACTATTTTGAGTGTAAATTTAGATCATGATCGAAAGCTAGCTGATAAGTTTTTGCTAGATAGTCCTGCGGACTTTCCAATTATATATGACAGCAAAGGCCTTATCGCGCGAAAATATAAGCTCAAAGGTATGCCTAGTAGTTTTATTTATGATCGAACGGGCAAGCTTGTAAACGCGCATGTTGGTTTTAATAAACAAAAAAGCCAGCTTTATGAACAAGAGCTGGCTCAATTACTCAATGCCAAAAATCAGCTTGAAAAGCCATAGCATTTTTCCACTTTGCTAATACGGACAGTAAAGTCTTTATACCATACCGAGCGACCTAACTTCTGGGCAGCAAGATGCTTACTATTTTGCTGCCAACTATGAATATCACTTAAGCTACGCCAGTATGAAACGGTAATACCAACCTCTTCTCTAGCTGATTCCATTCCTAAAAAACCAGCTTGCTGCTCTGCCAACTCCACCATAGCATTCGCCATTTCATGATAGCCCTCCAACTCCTTATTCATTATCGAACTAAATATCACAGCGTAATAAGGCGGCGACGGTGTTTGCGCAAGCATGTTTTTAATTTCTTCCGTCATAGGTTTAACTGCTTAATTATTTAGGCTGTATCATATGTACATCGCGTTGCGGGAACGGGATAGTAATATTTTCTCTATCAAAGGCAAGTTTCACTTCCTCAATAACACCGAAATATACTGGCCAATAATTTTCTGAATCCGTCCATGGACGCACCAGTAAATTCACTGAACTATCAGCATGGGCAGATACAAAAATATCAGCTGCTGGCGACTTTAATATCCGCTCATCGGCATCAAGCACACTTTGTAAAACTTCTTTTGCCTTTTTAATATCATCGCCATAGCTAATACCAAATGTTAAATCGACACGACGAGTTGGTTCAACAAAAATGTTTTTAACACAACCATTTGACAATAAGCCATTTGGAATAATAACCCGTTGATTATCTAGCGTTAATAAAATGGTGTTGAATATTTGAATCTCTTGTACCACACCAACATAACCTTGTGCGTCAATAACATCGCCAGCTTTAAACGGTTTAAAGAATAAAATTAAAATACCACCGGCGAAATTCGACAAACTTCCCTGCAGTGCTAAACCAACGGCAAGACCTGCAGCACCCAGCACAGCTATTAATGAAGTGGTTTCAACCCCAACCATAGAGGCAAATATAATAATAAGAATCGACTTCAATAATATGCCGACGATACTTAGTAAAAATTGATGTAAGGTAATTTCTACTTTCTTTCTTTGCATTGCTAAGTCAAATAATTTTAATATTCGCTTAACTACCCAAAGTCCAACTAGAAGAACAATTATGGCGACTAATAACTTAGTACCAAACTGTACTGCTAAATCTCCTAGCATAGTGGCATACCTTTCTATGGTGCTGACATTCATTTCCATCACAAATTCCTATTTATTGTTATGATTTTCATAAGTTAACAAACTGCTAACAACAGTATAGTCATTGTTAGGTTTATTTTGCACATAAAAAAAGCGAGCTTAGTCGCTCGCTTTATCAAATTCATTATTAGCCTTAGAAGCTATATTTATAACCTACAGTAACACTACGTGGTTTACCTACCATAATAGAACCATGAGTTCGCGTTGCCATGTACTCTTTATCAAGTAAGTTATCTACGTTGAACGTAATTTCTTGATTATCAGCAATGCTGTAATGTGCAGCCATATCAACTACTGTGCGGCTTGCAATAGCTTCATCAGCATTTAAGCTACCTTGGCCTGCAGAAGTGCGCATTTCATCCATATAACGCACTAGTACATCACCACGCCATTTTTCACCGACAACACCAACACTCAATTGTAATTGATTTTCAGGCACATATGGCAATTCATCGCCAGCTATCACATCACCCCATGTATCTAAACCTGATTCAAATGAATTTTGAAATTCAGTTTCAGTAAATGTATAGGTTAAATTAACCGGAATTGATACTGTGTCAGCAGTAAACTCATAACCAGCTTTAGCTTCTATACCTGAAACCTTCACTTCGCCAGCGTTATATTGGTCGCCAACATTTTCATCATCACAACCTTGGCTGGCGGTACAGTTACCGTGCATATTGTCATAATCAGAATAGAAAAATAATGCTTCTGCACTCAATGTATCTTGATTAAAACGTAAGCCTAGCTCGTAATTGATACTTTCTTCATTCTCAGCTTTATCATTACCAGGTGCTGGCGGCGCGAAACCTTTTTGCACACCACCAATAATAACTAAGTCATTATTTACACGGTAAGTTACCGCAAGTGACGGTAATAACACGTCAACATCGTTACTAATATCTTTCGTCGTTGGTTCATTACGGTCGATAATACCTTTCCACTCTTTACGCGAAATAGTCATATCTTCATAACGTAAACCAGCATTAACAATAAAGTCACCAATGGTATATTCGTCATGCACAAACAACGCTAACGCTTCAGCTGAATCAATGCGATTCGAATCTGCGCCGTGAATTCCAGCTTCAGTCAATGTCATTTCATAAGATGAATTACTTAAACTATATTTATCAACCCACTGGAAACGGTCCATTTCATCTTCATGATAACGGGCACCAAACCTCACTTGATGATCACCCAAATCAGCATCTAATACCGTTTGAATACCTTTTGACTCATAATCACGACTATTTGCTTTAACATCAACGTTAATTTCATCACCAACAAATGTACCGTTGTCAAATGCAGCAGCGTCTTCAATACCACCTTTACTTAAACTTAAACCATTAACTTTGCTGGTTTTATACCAGTTACGGCTAAACTCGTTGTAATATGTCGTTGTGCCTAATGTAAAACGGTCTGATAATTGAATATGATGATTAACTTGAAATTGCTTATGGCTAGTATCCATATTATCAAGTTGTGACGTTGAATAGCGAGAATAAGGATTAGCATCAAAATCTGCTTTTGTTAAACCCATATAGGTTTCGTCTGAATCTTCATCTGAATACTTTAATTTAAACTCAAGTTCTTGATAATACTTAGCATCAGCGTCGCTATTGATTTTAACTTTCGCCATGATGTCATTTTTTACAAAACCAGTATCAGCATTTGTATGATTAATATCTTTAAAGCCATCAGCTTGGTAACGAAATACTTCAAATACTGACGAAACATTTTTACCAGCTCCACCCACATATGCGTGTGCTTTACCAAATCCGTCTTCACCTGCGCTTAAATTAATTTGCCCTGCTAACGCCTCTTCTGGAATTTCGCGTGATAACATGTTTACCACACCACCCGTTGTACGAGGGCCATACATTGCGCTTGAAGTGCCTTTTAATACTTCGATTTGTTGCATACGACCAGAAGTTGGGAAGTAATAAGCGGATGGAGCAGCATAAGGTGCGGGAGCCGCTAAAACACCATCTTCCATAATAGTGACTTTCTCACTACGATTTTGACCAGTGCCACGCATACCGATATTTGGGCGAAGTCCGTAACCATCTTCTTCTAATACATACACACCAGGAACAGATGTTAATGTACGCATAATATCAGTAAAGTCGAACTTCTCTAATTCTTCTTGAGAGATCAAATGAGCACTACCAGGAACATCATTTACAGATTGTGCATTACCAAAAATAGTAAGGTGCTCCATATCATCATCTGCAACTGCAGAATTCGAAATAGCGCTAACAACTGATAAAGCAATCAAAGCTGGTTGAAAAAAAGAAGAAATTCGCATGACTAAGCCTATAAAAGAAACAATTATTTTAATTGCGCGCATTAGACCATGAGATCAAACAAGAATCAATATCATTTGCATTATTTATAATGCTTGATTGATATAAGTCAAATTAATACCTGACAGGCTCACATTTAAACAATTTGAATTAAATCTTCATTATACTAGTGATCACTTCATTTGCCTGATTAACATTAAACTTACTTTCAACTAGCGACCAACTATTATTTGCCAACGCACTGATTATGGCCCTAATAACGTCAAATACTCTAATTAGTCCTTATTTGTACAAAATTCCACGTATTCTTATTAAAAAAGAGTGTTAAAAAGCTGTTAAATTCATTACTATTGAAGGTGTTAAAGCAGTGAAACGGATATTTCAGAGTTACCTAAATAAAATGGACAAAAAATGTTGCGATTCGCACAAGAACTACTTGTGAATGCAAGAGCACAACAACAATAAATTAATCTATTTTAGTGGAAAGAATAAATGTGTAATTTACTTAAGAGTTTTACTTTAATCGCTTTTTTAGTGTCAATATCTATTACATCTGCAAACGCAACGTTAATAGAGGCTGATTACCTGATAAATAACGACAGTAGTGCTGTTTTTGATACGGATACCGGTTTAACCTGGTTGGATTTAAGTAAAACAGCGGGTTTAAGCTATGTTGAAGCCGGTCAATTTGACAAAAACTATCGATATGCCACGCATTTAGAAGTCGAAGAGCTTTTTTCTCGATTTGATACCGCTGATTATTTAGCTATAGGTATCGCCACTAATGTTTCTGGAGAGATAAGAGTAGACGCACTTTCTTTTGCTTCTTTATTTGGTACTAACTTAGGTAGCTTCTCATATGGTCTATATAGCAATGAGTTTGGTATTTTAAATTATGCAGGAGTTTACACTGCAGGTACTAATATTATTGGTACTGACTGGGAATTTGATTATGAGGCATTTCGAACTTCGGGTAACCCAGCCTTTAGCACCTACCTCGTAAAAGTAAACGAACCGCAAACCTTTGCTATGCTAATGTTGAGCTTCATTCTCGTTATTAGGTTAACAAAAAAACAAAATACATCATTACGATGAAAATTTGAGCTTAAATATAAATTTAGCTTTCACCTCCAATTAATGTGTTTATTACAGTCTGTAACTAAACACATTTAATAGAGTTTTCCTGAGTGTCATAGGAATAAATGTAATCATATGTCTAACACTATGAAAACTTATGCGACTAGGCTAATTCTTGCAATAGTGACTTTTCTTACTAACGTTTTAATTGCCAGAAAGTTAGGAGCATCAGGTGTTGGTAATTATGCACTTATATTAGCTTCAGGAATGCTATTAGCACAGCTCCTATCCTTTGGATTTGAATCGGCATTACTCTACTTCACCAGCAAAAACGTTAAAAATCGCGATCATTTCATTAAGTTGTCTATAACTTACGCTCTTTGTTTTACTTTTCTCGTTGCAGTTATCATAACTATCCTAATCAGTTTTAGCATTTTAGACTTACAAAACGGTTATTTAATATGCTTAGTAATGCTATTTCAAATGTTGCAAAGTTTAGTTATAGCAATCAAAACTGGTGAAAGGCAACTATATTTAATTAATAAATGTCTTATTTTTTGTCATGGAATATTTTTCATTTTTGTCGCTTTTATTCTTCCAGCAGATTACCAAAACTATCCAACAATTGTTGGTGCATACGTATTTATATCATTCATATTTCTTGTTCTTATAACAAAAGATGTGAAATGGTTAGAGCGCTCATCCACTCAAACACTCAATATAGATCTATTCATTTACGCACGCCGCTCTTATGTCGCAAGCATCTCCGGCGTCATTCGCCTAAGAATTCAGATAATTATTCTTTCAGCATTTTCTATACCTTCAAGTCTCGGTATATTTTCAGTTGCCCAAAGCTTTACCGAAGCGTTATTCATTTTGCCCGTAATGTTAAGTTCATTACTTATTCCTTCGATTAGCAATTTGGAGAAAAAAGAACAAGAAAAGTCATTTATAAATTTTACCAAATTTTCTGTTTATAGCGGACTTATAATGGTTATTAGCATTCAATTGATTTCACCTATCATCATCCCCCTTATCTACGGAAAACAATATGCTGATGTAGTGAACATCCTTAGTGTCTTATCAATATCTATTATCTTTTATACCATCAACAAAATGTTTATGAGCTTTCTTTTTGCCATCAACAAACCTGAAATCTGTTCCCGTTCTGAGTTTATAGCCATGTGTATAGCTATTACTTGTTCTTTAATTTTAGCGCCTACCTATGGTGCAATGGGAATAGCAATATCAGCTGTACTTTCTGCAATGTCACTAACTATTATTTTGGTGCTATATTTGAAACACCTCTCTGATGTGAGAATACGAGATATTGTATTATTAAAGCGCGACGATTTTACTCTACTATTTGAGAGTATAGGTTTTAAGAAATGATTTTAGTAAAGCTAACATTATTATTATTACCATTTATAGCCTTGCTTTCTAACTATTTCAAAATCCATCAGTTACCTGAAGGCATATTAATGTTGACGCCAATAGGTTTACTACTTTTAAGCTTAGGGTTCCCCACTAAATACCGCACTCAATCAGCTACAACCCCCAGAATTATCATCACATTGTTTTTTACGTACATATTTTTTTCAAGCCTTTACGTTGTATTAAGTTCTCCAGAATTAGGATTAAAACCAATACTCGTTCAAGGGCTATCTTTTAGTTTGTGTATTTGGGTTTTAGTCTCTAATCACTTAAATAGAGAAAACTTAACCCGCTACTTTTCTATTTATTGTCAAAGTACATTTGTAATTGCAAGTATTTATATCCTTATTGTGATCCCTGTTTTATTGTCTCACTCTGGTGGGAGAGGCTGGGCATTTGTTTCTACAGAAGTACTTCCGAATAGAAATGATATGTCGCTATTCTTTTTAGTGGCTTTATGTGGCTTTGTTTTTCTCAACTTTAAAATAAATAAAAAGTTAAAATTAATCGCTATTGCCGTCATAGTTGTTGCATTACTTTTAACTTTTAGCAGATCATCATACCTATCCTTATTTTTACTCAGCTTTTACTTCATTTTAAAAAGTAAGCATAGAATGTGGATGATTTTCGCGTTCATTATCGTCATAATCCTCATTATTTCAATTGATGGTAATCCCATTGCAAACCGACTTGAATATACATTTGCGGGAAATACGGAAGGTGAATACGATGACTCAACCTCATTAAGAGTCGTTATTTGGGATCACGCTCTTAACTTGGCTTTTGAACATCCTATTTTTGGTGTGGGTCATGGCAGATCACCGTTTTGGAATAGTGACTATGTAGGCGAACATTCAGCACATATTATATTTGCTCATAATTACTTTATTACACAATTTTTCCAACTTGGGATAATCGGTTTATTATTAACATTCGCCGTTTTCACAATGGTTCCTGTAATGGCTAAGCGGCTACCTATAGGTGAGAAAAACTTTGTTATTTCGACGCTTATTCTATTTTTGATTATGTCCATGTCTGGCGATCCTATGTATGGATATAGTAAATTTATATTTATTTTACTTTACAGTGCTTTATTGAATTCGATTACAGCTATTTCGACGCAATCATCAAGCATGAAAAATCACAGAAAAAAAGGATTATAGTTTGAAAATAGTACACATATATGGTCACTCTTATGGTGGAAATTTTGTAATAACTCAGTTAAAAGAGTTAAAAAAGCAGCAACATGACTTATTAGTCATCTGTCCATCAAGTGGTCCTTTTTCAGACAGCTTAAAAGAACTAAATATCGACGTTAAGTTCATAGATTTTCAAGGAGCTAAAATCAGTGACATTCCAAAAATATTGACTAGCATTTGGAAAATAAGAAGAGCTATCAAAGCCTTTCAAGCTCAAATTGTTCACTATCACTTAATTAAAGCAATAATTGTTGGTCGACTTTCATGCGCCTTTTTAAAATCTGTTAAAACTTTTTCTCAGCTTGGTGGGCCGCTTACATTAGAAATGAAAATGTTCCGACGACTTGATTTGGCCACAGCCATGTTCGATGATAAAATTATTTGTTCAAGTTATAACATCCGCGATATTTATACTAAATATCGCGTTTCTCGTCATAAATGTGAAGTTTTACATTATGCATTTCCACTTACCCCTTTCTTGTCAACCAATAAAAAAGAAGCACGTGAATTAGTACGAGCAGAGTTTAATATTGAAGAGTCTTCAAATGTTATTGGTATGGTCGCCTATCTTTATGATTCAAATTTTAGACAGTTTAAAAATGTCGGTTTAAAAGGGCATGAAACTTTAATAGCTGCAGCCAAAGAAATAGTCAATAAACAAAAAAACACTATATTTCTCATTGTCGGGCAAGATATTGACGGTGGTGATAAATACTTGAAAAAATTAAAGCTACTTGTCTCGCAAACAAATTTAGAGGCAAACTTTATTTTTACAGGTTTTAGAAAAGACATTCCTCAACTTATTTCTGCAATGGACATCGTAGCTGTGCCATCACTTTCGGAGAACTGTGGTGGAGCCGTTGAGCCATTGTTAATGAAGGTTCCCGTTGTCGCGAGTAAAATAGGTGGGCTAACAGATATTGTTATTGAAAATCAAACTGGATGGCTTTGTACACCTGCAGATACCACTTCTCTGAACTCTGCACTGCAATTAGCATTGAATACCCCAGAGCCAAAAAGGAACGACATGGGCGAGCAAGGAAATAAATTAGTTAGTGAGTTGTTTAACCCTGAAGTAAATGGAGAAAAGCTGATAGCTATATACAAAAAAGCACTTTCTCCGTTTAATAAAGTAGAATTATAGCTATGCACTTTTTGGGTAACTTAAGTTCAGTTCATTTATCTACTTGGTTTAATTTATATCAGCAAGCGAATTTACCATATAAAGGTCTATATTCCGTGCACCCTCTTGTTGATGAGCATATCAACGCTAAGCAAGTTTACTTCTTATCAAAAATTTTGTCATACATACTGCTAGGTATCTATTTATTATTTAAGCTCCCTTCAAAAAGCATATTACATGCTCACGGAGCCTCTGGTTATGGCTTGTCAGCCTTGATTAGTAGAAAAAAGTTTGTTGTAACAGTATATGGTAGCGAAGTATTTGCAAGTCATAACTATTTTTATAACTTAATGATGAAGCTAGTTTTTATCCGTGCATCGGTAATTACTGTTACTTCAACAGCAGCTAGGCAAAAAATAATGACTCAGTTTGGTGTAAATGAAGAAAAAATAAGCCTATTCCATACAGGAATTGATACCATGTTGTTAAACACAAATAAAAGATCAAGTCCCTTATGGCAAGATAATAGTTCCTTCAAATGCTTATCAATGCGAAATACTGCTCCACATTATCAAACAAAAACAGTAATACAGTCTTTTCTGAATGCCACGCTACAAAATCAACTTGGAGAAAAACCACAACTCATTATTATTCTTGGAAATGGGGATAAAGGTTATTTTAATAAGCTAAAAAGTGATTATGACTCAGAATATATTATGTTTATTGACGAGCTCCTCAAACCAAGCGAAATACATGCATTAATCAATGGCAGCGATGTTTGTATTAATTTTCCCAAAACTGACCAACTCAGTGCAACCCTGCTTGAAGCTATTTACTATGGCAAGAAGGTCGTCTGCTCAGATGTTCCAGCGTACCAAGAGTTCTTTTCTCTTTGTGAACAGGCGGGAGTTCAACCAACTATTACATCCCCAGATGCTTTAGAAAAAACATTAATAGATGTTATGGCGGCAACGGCCCCTGCGACGGGAGTTGGGTCCACACTTATTGAACAATATTATTCTCAAACTAGTGCTGCTAACTTTTTCAAGCAAAGTATGAGCAAACATTTTGGCGAGCTTTCATAATATATGCTGTCCTTTAAGCCTGCTCTTAAATTCAAAAATCATTTTGGTGCTTTGCTAATAAAAGGAAAGCTAGCACTGAACCTTGGTTTATATAATATAGGTCGTATCATCCTATATAAAACCCTATTAAAATTTAAAAAAAGTACTCTACAGCCGGAGTATTTACAGATGGAGAATGGTGTATTTTTTAACACCATCAATGTCAAGAAGTCATGGTCTGTGCTTAACACCCATTGGCAAAATGACCATATATATTTTAGTTATTTGAATAAACAAGAAATCAGCCCCCCTAACTGGCATAGCAACATACTCAATGGGGTAGAGTTAGATAGCCAGTATACTCCATGGTATGACATTTCTGACTTTGATCAACGTCAAGGCGACATCAAAGGTGTGTGGGAAACATCACGTTTTGATTGGGCAATAGCACTAGCCCAACAAGCGGCTGTTGGTAACTCTGATAGTCTAAACAAGCTTAACCTATGGCTAAACGACTGGGTAAGTAATAACCCTACGGAGATGGGCGCTAATTGGAAGTGTGGACAAGAAGCATCTATACGTCTCATGCATTTCGCTATGGCGGCACTAATATTAGATCAGGCAAGTGACTGCTCTGCTTCATCTCGTAAGTTTATTTACGTCCATTTACAGCGAATATCTTCAACACTGTTATACGGCCTTGCACAAGATAACAATCACGGCACCTCAGAAGCTGCAGCGCTATATATTGGCGGGAGTTGGTTAGCACAGCAAGGATGTAAAACAGGGCATAAATGGCAAGTACTTGGTGAAAAATGGTTAGTCAATAGAGCGAATCGCTTAATAGCTGATGACGGTAGTTTTAGCCAATACTCTATGACATATCATCGAGTAATGCTCGACAGCTACTCAATGGTTGAAGCGTGGCGCAGGCATTTAAAACTGCCAAATTTACACTGTTCGCTATACAGAAAACTTAAACTAGCGACTTTTTGGCTATATTCAATGACACAATCGTCGACAGGCGCTGCACCTAACCTAGGTTCAAATGATGGTGCACGGCTATTGCCATTAACCAATGCTAATTACAGAGATTTCAGACCATGTATCCAGCTTTCATGCGCTTTATTTCTACATCAACGTGCATACGATAAAAACGAGCAATGGAATGCACCATTAAACTGGCTAAATATTGCAACTCCAGAACAACAGTTAGCTCTCCCCACTTCAAAAGACTTCTCTGATGGTGGCTACGGTGTGTTGATACACTCAGAAGCATTTGCACTGATTAATTACCCTCGTTATAGATTTAGGCCTCATCAGAATGACGCTCTACATATTGACTTTTGGTTAGACGGCGAAAATTTACTTCGAGATGCAGGTACATATAGTTACAACCACTCAGAAGAGACAACAAGATATTTTAATGGTGTAGAATCACACAATACTATCGAGTTTGATAATCATGAACAAATGCCCCGAATTAGCAGGTTTTTGTTATCGCATTGGCTGAAAACCAGTAAAAAGTCATTCAACTTTAGTGAATCCCTAAAAAATTTTTCAGCAACTTACAGTGATTACTTGGGTTGTACACATGAAAGGTCATTGGCACTGACAGATACCCATTTGAAGATTACGGATACTGTTTCTGGATTTAAAAAAACGGCAATACTTCGCTGGCGACTAAAGCCAGGCCAATGGAGGGTAACAGGTAATAAAATTTCTGATGATTTTCATTGCATAACAATTCAATCCAGCGTAAAAATAAAAAGAATAGAAATGACTAGTGGTATCGAATCGATTTATTACTTCCAAAAAAGTTCACTTCCCGTATTAGAAATCGAAATTAATGAACCAGGCACAATTACTACGGAATATAATTATAAGCAATGAGAATTCTGTACTTTCACCAGCATTTTTCAACCCCAAAAGGGGCTACGGGCATTCGCTCTTACGAAATGGCTAAGCGTTTGGTCAACAGTGGCCACCATGTCACCATGGTTTGTGGCAGTTATGACGGCGGACAAACAGGTTTAAGCAATAACTTCACTCGTGGCGTCAGAAAAGGCTATACGGACGGAATACACATTATAGAGTTTGATTTGGCTTACTCTAATTCAGATAGATTTCTTTCGCGCAGTCTTGTATTCATTAAGTACGCAGCTAAAAGTATATATCTAGCACTCACCGAAAAGTACGATATTGTTTTTGCTACAACAACACCTTTAACTGCAGGTATCCCAGGCATTTTTGCCAAATTGCTTCGTAGAAAAACCTTTGTTTTTGAAGTACGAGATTTATGGCCTGAACTTCCCAAAGCAATGGGCGTAATCAAAAACCCTATAATACTGACATTAATGTCGTGGCTTGAGTGGCTTTCATACAATACAGCAGATAGGTGTATTGGCCTATCTCCTGGAATAGTCGACGGTATAAAATCTCGTACGTCTAACGCTAAAAAAATAGCGTTAATACCAAATGGCTGTGATTTAGGCCTATTTTCTTCACCAAAATGTTCATACAGACCTAATGGTGTAAATGGTACAGACATTATGGCACTATTTGCTGGTACCCATGGTAAAGCAAATGGATTAGATGCTGTACTTGATATGGCGAAAGTCCTGCACAATAAAAACATTGAAAATATTAAAATTGTTTTGGTGGGTCAGGGAAGAGAGAAGCCAAATTTAATTCGTAGAGCGAAAGAACTAGAATTAACAAATGTAATTTTCCTTGAGCCTGTAAATAAGGAAAAATTATCTCAATTAATGCATAGCGCTGATGTCGGATTACAAGTACTCACAAACACCCCAGCCTTTTATTACGGTACATCTCCGAATAAATTTTTTGATTACATTGCATCAGGTTTACCCGTAATTAACAATTATCCTGGCTGGGTTGCAGACATGATTTCAAACCATCAGTGTGGCCTTGTAGTACCACCTGAAAATCCTAATTTATTTGCTGAAGCCCTAGTTTCTTTAAGCCAGAATAAAGAGCAAATTGCACCCTTTGGTCAGAACGCTTCAAAACTGGCTAAAGAATTTGATCGCGCTAAACTTGCCCTATTGTGGGAAAAGGAAGTGTTAGGAGGAATTAATGAAAAGGCTATTTGATATTATTATCTCCTTTACATCACTTATTTTACTATCACCTATCATTCTGGTGATTTCGTATCGAGTAAAGCAAGAGTTAGGATCTCCCATTTTATTTCAACAACCACGTCCTGGATTAAATAAACAAGTATTCTCATTAATAAAGTTCCGCTCGATGAAAGATGACTTAACACCACAAGGACAAGTATTAAATGATGCTGAACGCCTCACTCACTTTGGTCGAAAATTAAGAAGCTCTAGTTTGGATGAGCTTCCAAGTCTATGGTCAGTATTAAAGGGTGATATGAGCTTGGTTGGACCAAGACCGTTATTAGTTGAATATTTACCTCTTTACTCAAAAGAACAAGCTCGTAGGCACGAAGTAAAACCGGGCATTACAGGCTGGGCACAAGTTAACGGACGTAATGCCATAAGCTGGCAAGAAAAGTTTGAATTAGATATTTGGTATGTCGATAATCAATCTTTATGGTTAGATATCAAAATACTTTTCTTAACGGTTAAGAAAGTATTCACACAGGCTGATATTAATGCCAATGGAGAAGCAACCATGCGCAAGTTCACGGGTAACGAATGAAGAAATTTAAAACATTAATAATTGTTGGCGCAGGTGGTCATGGCCGAGTTATCGCTGATTGCGCAGAGCAAACTGACCAGTATAATAAAATATTCTTTCTTGACGATAGTGTTATTGAACGCAAAAATAATGCTGTATGGGAAATTAAAGGACCCATAAGTGATTGGAGTAAATATAGTGATAAAGCTGACTTTATTGTCGCATTAGGTAATAACTCGCTGCGATCAGGTATATTAAAACAATTACAAGCGGCTAGCGTAAGCATTGCTACTATAGTTCATCCAACGGCTTCTATCAGCTCAAATAGTAAGCTTGGACAAGGCGTTGTTGTATTTGCTAATGCCGTGGTTAATATCGGTAGCAATATAGCTGATGGCTGTATTATCAATACCGCGGCAACTATAGATCATGACTGCCAAATAGGCGAATTTAGCCATGTTTCTCCTGGTGCTAACCTCGCTGGCGGCGTCCATGTTGGAAAAATGTCTTGGTTAGGTATAGGCTGTTCAATCATTGAATGTATCAATATTGCTGAAAACTGCCAAATTGGCGCCGGAGCAGTTATCACTCAAAATACTGAAAGCAATTTTCTTTATCTAGGCGTGCCTGCCAGAGCTATCCGCCCACTAAAATAACAATAATTAGGAATAAACGTGCTAAATACTCAATTTTCATCATGGCCAAGTTTTACTGAAGAAGAAACATCAGCGGTGACCAAAGTACTTCATTCAAACAAGGTAAATTACTGGACAGGCCAAGAAGGAAGAAAGTTTGAGAAGGAATTTGCTGCATACACTGATAGTCAATACGCCATTGCTGTTGCCAATGGCACATTAGCATTAGACCTTGCCCTGCAAGCTTTAGATATAGGTAACGGTGACGAAGTTGTCGTAACGTCCAGAACTTTTATTGCCTCAATCAGTAGTATAATCAATGCTGGCGCTACACCAATTTTTGCCGATGTCGAACTCGATAGCCAAAATATCAGTGCTGAAACAATCAAAAAAGTATTAACTAAAAAAACAAAAGCCGTCATCTGTGTTCATTTAGCCGGCTGGCCTTGTGAAATGGACGACATCATGAGTTTAGCCAAAGATAAAGATTTGTTTGTTATTGAAGATTGTGCTCAAGCACACGGAACAAAATATAAAGGACGTTCTGTCGGTAGTATTGGCCATATTGGCGCTTGGTCATTTTGCCAAGATAAAATTATGACCACAGGTGGTGAAGGTGGCATGCTAACCACTAACGATGAACTACTATGGCGTAAAGCATGGGCCTATAAAGACCACGGTAAATCTTATGCTGCTGTTTACGAGAAACAACACCCTCCCGGTTATCGTTGGCTACATGAAAGTTTCGGTACAAATTGGCGCCTCACAGAAATGCAGTCGGCAATCGGACGGATTCAGCTTGAACGTATGGCTGACTGGACAAAAAAGCGTAATAAAAATGCTCAGCAAATTTTTCAAGTTTGCCAACAATACCCATGGTTAGTTGTACCAAAGCCCCCTGAGTATATTGTTCATGCTTACTATAAGTGCTACGTCATGTTGGATGAAAACAAATCTCCTAAAGGCATTTTTCGCGATGATATTATCAATACCATTAATGAGATCGGTGTGCCTTGTTATTCAGGAAGCTGTTCTGAAGTGTATAAGGAAATAGCATTCGAAAATACTGGTTTTCGACCAAAAACAGATTTAATGAATGCTAAAAAATTAGGCGAAATAAGCCTGATGTTTCTTGTGCATCCAACTCTTACAGATGATGAAATGACGACAATATGCAAATTACTAAAGCAAGCGTTAGATAAAATTAACAACATCAAGTCCTAAAACTGATTATTCACATTAAGTTAGCAATTAACTAATGACAATGTAACAATATATTGCAAGAATATAAGCTAAAAGATCGTTAGTGTAACTTTACGTTAAAACGACGTGTTGTAAGGTGTGCCCATGGTAAGACGAATAGATTTAATACCGAGTTCGGTTAAACTTATGCTGGCTATTGCCTATGATCTGATGGCGTTGAGCATCGCATTTTATCTCGCCTATATTATCAGGTTAGGTGTTGATAGCGTTCAAATATCATGGCATGAAAATGTTGGTTTTATTACCGTTGTTACTTCAACTTTAGCATTATTTTATATTTTTGATGTTTACAATTCTGTCGTAAGGTTTTTCAACGCCAAAGCATTTTTAAAAGTACAACTGTTGTTAATCATCGCCAGCACAATTTTATACCTGACAAGTTTCGTTTTTGACGCTTTTGTACCTCGTTCTGTGCCAATAGTTTTCCTTGTGCTTGCAAGTATTCAAATTGCTGGAGCGCGAGCATTATTTAGCTTGGTCACCAAAAAACATTGGTTTGATGAACGTGAGGGTGTAGTCATTTATGGTGCAAGCAGTGCTGGTAGGCAGTTATTTCACGCGCTATCACAAGGCAATAAGTATCAACCACTGGCATTTTTAGATGAGAAAAAGCGCTATGTTGGCAGAACTGTATTAGGGCTTAAAATTCACTCTCATCAAAATATTGAAAAGCTCATAAGAAAGTATGGTCAATTTAAGGTACTCATTGCTATACCGAAAGTAGATCCTATTCGGTTAAAACAAATTGTTGATAAACTGGAACCTTTTGCCCTAGAACTGCTTACCATACCTAGCCTATCTGATATTGTCTCTGGTAAACGCAGTATCGATGAGCTTAGAGAAGTTTCTGTTGACCAGTTGTTAGGGCGTAAACCGGTAAAACCTATCCCCGGGTTACTTAGTGCCAATATCACCGATAAAATTGTTATGGTTTCTGGTGCCGGTGGCTCAATTGGCAAAGAGCTGTGCCGGCAAATAGTTATCAACAACCCAAAAGAGCTTATCTTACTCGACGTTAGTGAAGCATTACTCTACGAAATCCACCAAGAGCTCAGCGAAGTTCTAAAAGAAACTAGCAACGATCTTCACATAGAACCACTAATTGGTAATGTGCAAAACGGCATGCTAATGACGCATATTTTCCATAAGCATAAAGTGCAAACCATATATCACGCGGCAGCCTACAAGCATGTACCTATGGTAGAAAACAATGTTATTGCTGGTGTAACCAATAATGTTCTTGGTACTCATGAAATAGCACAAGCCGCAATTTACTGTGAGGTAGAAACTTTTGTCCTCATTTCTACCGACAAAGCGGTAAGACCCACCAATGTTATGGGCGCAACTAAACGCTTAGCCGAACTTGTACTACAGGGCTTTGCCAAGAAAGATCATAACACCCGTTTTGTAATGGTGCGTTTCGGAAATGTATTAGGTTCATCGGGTTCGGTTGTACCATTATTTAAAAAGCAGATTAAGCGTGGCGGCCCTATCACAATTACTCACCCAGACATTATTCGCTACTTTATGACCATCCCAGAAGCAGCACAATTGGTTATACAGGCAGGCGCGATGGGAACAGGTGGCGATGTTTTTGTTTTAGATATGGGTAATCCTGTTAAGATTGTCGACTTAGCCTATAAAATGACTCACTTGATGGGGCTAACAATTAAAGATGACACTATGCCCAATGGTGACATTGCCATACATTATAGTGGCTTACGTCCTGGCGAAAAACTCTATGAGGAACTGTTGATAGACGACAACGCCAAAAAAACCACCCATCAGCGTATTTTAACCGCCAACGAGCGCTCTTTGCATTGGAGTGACGTTGCTATCATTATCGATCAATTAAAAGATGCTATGCGCGACGAAAATGAGGCAAAAATTAGAGAGTTACTAATTGCTGCACCGCTTGACTATCAACCCTCTTCGACCGATAAACCAAAGAAGTTGATTACGACGTAGCATCCTAAAAGGTTATTTACTACTTCACTAGCATTAACCAAGCAGTTGCATAATCAGGTAGCTGTTTATTCGCTTGATGATAGTCTTTCCAGCCATAATAACTATCAACTAATAAATCGAGCTGGAATAAATTGTTGTCAAAAGCGCCACCTTGATCCGCTAAAATACCTAACCGAGAAGTGTTCTCGCCAGCCGTTTCATAGCTCACCATAAACAATTTACCTAGCCCCAATTCCGCTACGTTACCTGCAAATGAAACTTGCGGCTGAATTGCTATTTTGCTATCAAGTGTTTCACCATAGCCCATAATGCTTGGCACCTCAGAAAAATACCAATATCGCGCTTGCTCACGCTTTCCTATTGCATAGTCGTAAGCAATACCGTTATTACGATGTACATTGAAGTATCGTCGAACACCGTTAACATCAACTACACCAGTACCTTGTAACAATACATCATGAAGTGCTTCTTCTGTTAACCATATCAATGGCTTCGCCAATTTCTTCCGTTCTAATACCCCAGCGATAACTTGCTGTCGGGTATACTGGTGACGAGTTAAAGATAAATCATTATCAGCCTCATCTAACGTCAAACCACTTTCATCGAAAGGCACAGCATAAAGCGCTTGGTTATAATCTGATGTTTTTACGGCACTCGCAGTTAGTAGTTTAGTGTAATACTTAGTTAAGAAAATTTTATCCGTTGGAATGTTATTTAACATTCTTGATTTAATATCATTGGTACTTTTTTCTGCAATAGCACGCGCAGTTTTAATATCTGGCGTCCAACGATAAAATTCAAAATTATCACGTAAGAACTCATCATCATGTAGGCGACTATTACGTTTAGCGCGCACATCTTCTCTATAAGTTCTGCAAATAAAAGCCAACGTCTGCTCTACTCTTTTCAGTGTAACTTTTTCATCAAACACTTTACCTGCATGCACCGCAAAATTATCCGCTGCTGACTGCATTAAATAGTGTTGAGTTTCATCGGCAACATCACACAATGCGCTAGCTTTAAAGCCTGACATCTTCCCGAAATTAGGTTTGTTATCTAGGGTAAAAAAACCACCATGCGTTTGCGAAAAGCTTTCATATGATATCGCGGTAAAAAGAAAAATAAGTAAACAAAAACGCATAAAGTAAGTTCAATCAATAGAATGTAAGTACATGGTATGACAATCAATAAATTGGCGCTACTCTTGTCACTAATTTTTCAATAAACCTTGCTGCAAAGCTAAATATAGTGATAATCGGGCAAGGTTTTATTACGTGTTTATCATTAGTGGGTTAGAAGTGCGATTATTAGAAATAGAATGTTTAGGCAAAACATTGCGACTAGAAGGTTCAATGGCAGGGTGGCAAGAGCTTTTTTGGGACAACCAATGCGTTTCACAAATTAACGCCAGCGCTAACAATGAATCTTTTTTACACCAATTTTCCTTACAAAGTGAACAAGGTGAAATACACATTGAACTAAGCGGAGCATTACAATGGCAACCTTTTGCACTGCAGTTCAAACTATTAATTAATAACGAACTTGTACTTGATAATTCACTTAATGAAAAAGACATAGAACAACGCCAAGTTGTGCAAGGAGAAAAACAACCGATTAAGTTTAGCGTTGTTGGCTTAGCAGGCCTTGGCTTAAAGTTACTAAAAAGTGCCAAAGTGATTAAAGTACTATTCGCCGCAGGCAGTTTAGCGGCTTATAGTTGGTTATTCTCCATCGAGTTCGCCATTGCCCTGATACTTTGTTTAGTTTTTCACGAATATGGCCACATCAAAGCCATGAAGTATTTTGGCCTAAAAACCAAAGGCATTTACCTTATCCCATTCGTAGGTGGCTTAGCCCTTAGTGACGACAAAATTAATACCCGCTGGCAAGACATTGTTATTTCAATCATGGGCCCCTTCTTTGGCCTAATACTGTCGGTCGCTGCTTTAGTCGGGTATTGGCTAACTGATATCGAAATACTTGCCGGTATTGCAGTGTTTAATGCGCTACTTAATTTATTCAATTTATTACCTATATTACCATTAGACGGTGGCCACGTGCTGAAAAGCATTGCCTTTTCCATCAACTCAAAACTAGGCCTAGTGGCTTGCATATTAGGCGCGATATTCGGTATTTATATTAGTTACCACTTTGGCTTAGCACTATTAGGCTTTTTACTGGCAATCGGCAGTATAGAAATATTTTTTGAATATAAACGCCGCCACTTAAGCGAATTACTGCCCCTTAATCGCTATGCCCAAATTGTTTCAGCTATTTGGTATGTAATAACAGTTGCGGGTTTAGGCGGTATTATTTGGTTGGTGGGCCAATCAGGCAACGATGCTTTGTCGTTACCTCTAAAAATACTTGGCAGTTAACCTAGCATATAAGCGAATGAATTATGATTTCAAAAAAGGTTAGAGAGCTATTTGTATCATTAATGGAAACATCAAACGATTCTTCTGTTAGTTATGATATTGAAACCGAGCAATACTCTGGCTACTTCAATAACACCGTTGTTGATAAGTACATAGAATTAGGCGCGTTAGAGTTGGTGGAAGGTGGCACTGGCGTCACCACCATTTTAATTAATAACCGAGATGACTTTTTAAGTTCATTTGCGGCCGGCGTTCGTGAAGCTAAAAACGGTGCCGATCAATCTTATGCTGATTACAACGCTAACCCTTTTGCATTTTCTATTGGCTATGAACATTTCCATCACATATCGAAGAAAAAGCGCCAACTAATCGGCTATATATGCCATGGCTTTGAAAATGATGAAACTGGGTTGGTGCATCAGCAATAAGGGGTATTTCAATAAAACAGAACTGTATATGTGTTAACTCAAGAAAACTTCTTTTCGATGATACTCTAAAAAATATTGTTGTTCTTCATTGAATGTACCAACATTATTCTTAATCGATAAATTAATTCCCATACGAGAAAGAAATGAGGACTCTACGACAGGAGAAACTAGAATCCCTCCAGCACTTTCAAATGAAATGAAGCCTCGGTCAAATAAATGATCAACGGTTGGAGTGAGAAGCAAACCATTATTACCATTTAGTTTTTCGGTATGATCTTCACAATATCGCCACGGTTTTATCTGGCTAGCGCGTAAATGAGAGATTTCGTTTACTTCGGTTATACGGCAATGAGTCTCTTGGAGTGCGACTCGTTTTTTAAATACACCTTGCCCTCTACGAGCCATAATGATCGACTTCCTTTCCGTTTCAGGTATTAAGGAGTCATTTCTAACATTGTCTTCTAGATCTTCTTCCCATTCACTCAACCCCTTCGTAGGTTTAGATTCATACTCAGAAGTAGTTTCATTAACAGACAATAGGGTACCAACTAAGTTACTAGCTTCAATTCCAATTAACCAGATCAATTCATTAGCTAATAGTTCAGGTACTTTAGTTAAGTACACACCTTGGTTACCACGTCCTGTTGATTGTAAAGGTGAGTATTTATTAGGGAGTTTTGACTCGAGTTTTTCCATATGATCAGCTGGACGTATTTTACTGTTTAATAGAATAAAATGAACATCCACCTTCCAGCCATCGCTTCCCCATTGTGCGCCAATTTTGCCAAACTCAATAGGCTGAGGAGACGCATAAGCATTAGATTGAATTACTCCAATCGCTTTTATAAAAGTACCGGCAAAAGAGAAAACTATGTCTCCGGGAACAACACCTTTCATGTATTCATAAAATTGATTCTTTTGCCCATTAGACTTTCTTTTTGGCGACCATAGATAATTGCCTTGAAATTCTTCTTTAAAAGTTTGATTTTGATTAACCCACCAATAATTCAATTACTACATCCTTATATTTTAACTTTACAAACTTCTCTATCACTTCCGATGGTATAACAAACCTATTGTCATTTATCTTCTAGCAATTCTGTTAAACAGACTACTTGTTCAGTTAATGAAGCGACTTGTTTTTCTAGCTCTGTCACTCGTTGTGCTAATTGAATGTTACTTGCAGATGTTGTGACTTCTGAAGAATTAGCGACTGTCTGAGTAGCGCTAGCTTCAACACAAAAGCTCTCATCCAGATTAGAAAATAAATGCACATAACGAGATTCACGTTTACCGGGCTCCCGCTCAAGTTTCTTAACTAGTGTTTGATTGTTTAAATCTTGCAGTTGATTTAAAGCTGTTTCAACTTCACCAACATCTGCAAAGTCTGCTAAACGATTTGTTCGGGTTCTAAGTTCACCTGGGGTTTGCGGCCCGCGTAGCAATAGCACACAAATAATGGCTCGTTGTTGAGGCGTAAATTGCAAATTACCAAACTCAGTATTACAAAAACGATGGAAATATTTACTCACTCGTCCGGACGCTTTGTGGTCGATTATTAGCTGGTTCATTTTGACCAGCTCGTCAACACTGTTCTGAATATCAGCTTCTGACAACGACATCACAGGTTCACGGTTACTTTTTTGATTACAGCCCGTAGTAATGCCATTGATAGAAAGTGGATATTGCTCTGGCGTGGTGGTTTCTTTTTCTAGCATAACGCCAATAATGCGGCACTGCTCGGCGGATAATGTGATCATATTGAAGGCATCCTTTTTAAAGAACCTAGTTATACCAAGCAATATGCCACTTTACTATGTATTCGCGTGCAATTTTCATAAAAAACCACAATCTAACAATAAGTTAAACTGTGGTTTCTATGAATAGAAGAATTAAGTAGAAAATTATTCTATGTTTTGGATCTGCTCACGCATTTGTTCAATCAACACCTTCAATTCAACGGCTGAATTGGTGATTTCTGCGTTAATAGACTTTGAACCTAAGGTATTCGCTTCACGATTAAACTCTTGCATCATGAAGTCTAAGCGACGACCTTGTGCGCCACCTTTTTTCAAAATGCTGCGCGTTTCTTTAACATGGCTAAATAAGCGGTCAATTTCTTCATCAACATCCATTTTTTGTGCAAGTAATACTAGCTCTTGCTCAACACGTGATGATTCCAGTTCAATATTCGCATCAGCAAACTTGTCAGTAATACGTTTACGCTGCCAAGCAATAACTTCTGGCATATGGCCTTTTACTAGCTCAGCCTGTTCAACAATACCGTCTAGGCGTTGTTCAATAAGTGATTTCATATTGGCACCTTCATCTGCTCGCGCTACGATGAAGTCTTTCAATGCTTGATCAAAACCGGCAAGAATCTCAGCTTGAATGGCATTCATGTCCGATTCTTCAGCTTCCATCACACCCGGCCAACGCATAATTTCTACAGGATTAATTTGACTATTTAATGTTTGCTCGTTGATCCAATTTGCATGCTTTAACAAATTTTCAGCAAGTGCGGTATTCATTGTTAAATTACTTTTTTCGCCAGCTTTGGCGTTAAAGCGCAGATTACATTCAACTTTACCGCGATTTAATTGCTTACGAAAACGTTCACGTAACACTGGCTCTATGCTTCTAAATTGCTCAGGTAAACGAAAGTAAGTTTCGAGGAAACGTTGGTTTACGCTGCGAATTTCCCATACTGCATTCCCCCATTCCCCTTTAACTTCATGGCGGGCGAATGCTGTCATACTGTGGATCATAGAATTTCCTAAATTTTTAAACTTATCTAATATAGGAATTATGCCTGAGGTCGGTATTGGTATCTACTAGATTAGAACGAATAAAGGCGAACTTTACCGTTCGCCTTTTTAAAATAATTAGCTGTGCAGCTAACTTACGCTTTGCTTGTCGCTGAAACCATGCACTGACATAAGCCACAATGGTAAAACAAGTACTTATCTATCACTTGAAACCATATACTGACATAAAATAAAACCATACCTTGACAAAAAGTTTCAATCTATAAATGAGCGTTATTTATTGTAATTAAATTAAGCTATCTCAAAACACCGAGCTATATAGCACTTCTTTACCCAAAACAGCTCCTCTTGTTATTGGAAGGATAGCTTGTAGCAAGTCAGAATTATCCAGTCAATTAATTGATAAAGTAGACAAAATATTAACCCAAATTTATGATTCGAAAGAATATAAAGAAGGGCATTTAGAATTAATCAAGGGTAAAAACCAAATGATTTTTAACAAATTTTATAGTGATTTTTTTAAATAACATAGATATACCTTAATTATTTCATCTACATGGGTGATAAATACGCATCAAACGCGGTACTTGTTTTGCCAACAAATTTGTCGCCATTTCTAATAATCATGTAAACAGCAATTTGGTGCTCTTCAGCAAATTCAATTCCTTTTTTCTCTCCCATAACTAAAAGTCCTGTTGACAAGCCGTCTGCAGTCATAGATGAGGGGTGAATAACTGTAACAGAGGCCAGGTCATGATCGACTGGTTTACCAGTTGTTGGATCAATAATATGAGAAAAGCGTTTACCGTTTTGTTCAAAATACTGGTAATAGTCTCCGGCGGTCGCCATTCCATTGTTGCCAGGATAAACCTCTAGTGTCGCCTTGTGCTCATTGCTTACGGGCTTAAGTACGCCTATTCTCCACAAAGCCCCCTTACTATTACGTCCTTTTACTCTCATTTCACCACCTATTTCAACAATATAGTTATTAATTGCGAGGCTTTCCAAAAGTTCAGCCACCAAATCGACGACATATCCTTTACCGATTGTATTGAGATCAACTGTGATTGATGGGTGCGCTTTGGACAATTCATTACCATTAATGATTAATTTTTCCACTCCAACGAATTTACGAACAGCAGCTAATGCCGCATCTGTAGGTATCGTGTGTGGTACTCCATCAGGGCCAAATCCCCATAAAGAAGACAACGGCTTCAATGTAATATCTAAGCTTCCTGAGGTAAACTTGTGCAATCTAATCCCTTCAGCAACTACTTGACGCAACGTCTTTGAAACTTCAATGGGCTCGGTGCCTGATGATAGATTAAATCTAGATATCTCAGAAGCGCTGTGATAAGTAGACATGGTTTGGTTAGCTCGCTCAAATAACTCAACTAACCGCCTATTCAAATCAACCTTTAAAGGCTTATCGGGAGGCAGATAGGTGATATTATATACTGTGCCAATAGCTAAGCCACGTATGCGAATTTCCTTGACAGTTTGGTTTGGGCTGCATCCAACAAGTAGATTCAACGCTAATAATATTTGTAGAAATGTTAAAATTTTAATACTCATTGCTCCTTAACAAAGCGACTTCTGTTTCATAGCTAGGATTAGGTACTTTCAACCCTATTACAGTCTATATTTCTGAGGTTTATTAATTGGATTTGGGGCTAAATATACTCATTTAAGCAATCTGTTAATAAAGTCTTGATATGCTTTTATAGTCTCACCTTTCTTCATCGTTTGCGCATGTTCAGTATTTGTAATAATCGATAAAAATTTGAGTTTACTTGGCGATATATTGTAGAGTTCTTCCGAATCTTTGGCAGGCGTTGTTGAATCATTTTCCCCAACTAATAAAAGTAGTGGTTTACGATATTTCTTAAGAAAATCGACATTATTAATCTCTTCCAATTCAGGTGATACAGTAATTGAATAAAATGGCTTTGACCACGCCGGCATCAAATTATCTGCGATCCTTGACACAGTTGTTATAGCGCCATCAAGAATTAAAGCATCTGTTTCTTTACTACTTGCAACATAACTAGCAACTACAGAACCCATGGATAATCCATGGATAACTATGGGTAAATTAGCAGGGAGAGCACTTTTAGAGAAGTCGAAAACTTGTAGGGCGTCATTTCGTAAGCTAGTAATGGATAATTTTTCATTTTTATCGCTGACTCCCATCCCTTGATAGTCAAACCAAATAACATTTGCAGGTATTAATGAAAATTTATTTAGTATTCTTGATGACGAGCTTATCTTCATTCCATTTGCACTGAAAAATACGATATTTACCAGCGCATCTTTATTCATTAGTTTAATGCCTCGAAGTGTAATGCCATTCTCAGCTTGTAGGCTCACAGATGACACAACAGCCGAAATATCTACAGCATTTAATTCAGATTGAATTTTCGCGATATTAAGTTGTTTTTCTGGTTGACTATCTTGGTAAATAAATGACTCGGTTGTATAGTGTGCAGAGCAGCCAGAAAGTAGTAAAAAAAATAGTGGTCCAAAAGTTTTCATATCGAATATATCCCTGTTTAATTCTGCGGTCTATCTATCTTTAACCCTAAACTAGCTAAAGTTAACTCGAGACCGAAAGGCCCAAATAGCCAAATATCCCCCTAATATTACATCTATTACGCCACAGAATTCTGGCCACCAAATAGGCGAACCTGGATTAACGAAAAACAAATTATGTGTGACATCATATGCTCCATGTAATATAAATCCAAAAGCTAACAGGTAATAATTTAAAGGGCCATCGAACATTATTGAAAATATTGCGATTATAAAAAAAACTATCGCCACTAATAACTCTAGTGCTAATACCGATCTCTCCTCAAAAGCTGCAAACGCAAAATAGTAAAAGGGAAATGTGATTAGTAATGCAGGGTAAGCAAGTTTACTATTTTCTAGTCGACTTTTTTTAAACCGTAAGATAATAAAAACTGACACTAAAGCCCCGATAGTAAATGCAAATATATTCATTGTTCTTATTTGTAATAGCATGCGAATTAAAGCCTGAAAATAGAGCCTAAGGCGCAAGAAAAATAAAGAAGTATCATGCGACACTTCTCTGTTGTATAGTAAGCTGGACTACAATCCGAATTGATTTTCGTTCCGACTTTCATTTTCTCTAGACAACAAGAAAATGTTCAGTCATCAATCAAGAAATTTAAACTCCTTCTTTTATAAAATACTTTATGGTGGGGGCTGACTCTAAAAATTGAGCTAATTCACCTAAAACGCCATTATTATCAATATGTTTAATATAAGCGTGATGCTGCTCAGTACTTAACCACTCTTCTTCGAGCAACATTTCAGAACGACAATCATCAAAATAGACGATGACACCAACACAACCGTCAAACCCTCTAACATTTGGTAAATTTTGTTCTAAGAATGGTAATAACATGTCAAGCTGATCATGTTTAACATTGCAATTTAACGTTACTCGTACACTCATTTTTTTCTCCATTGATTAATTAACAAAGTCCATTTAACTACAATAAAAAACCAAAACTACTCAGAATTTACTAAAAATATCGATTTTCACTCAATTGCTTTGCTTAAACTGCTTCGGTGTTATTTTGTATTTATCTTTGAAAGACTTAATAAAATGAGACACATTTTCATAACCTAAATCAGCTGCAATATGAGTGACTGTTAATTCGGTATTCGATAACAATTCATTACCACGAGCTAGCCTTTTATCTTGCAGCCATTGCTTAGGTGGAAGGCCATATAGAGATTTGAAATCCCTCGTAAATGTCGACAGACTTCTACCAGACAAGCTAGCCAAGTCACTAATTTTCAATTTAAATATATTGTCATCACTTAGTAAGCGTATAAGGTTGCGTTTGGTCGAGTTGTACGTTTTCTTTGATTGAAGTGCTGAAACTAAGAATTGCTCGTCATATAAACTCAGCAGATGTAACAACTCTAGTAATTTAACTTTAAGAATTTCAGGAGAGTTACAACCACGCTTGTTTAGGAGTTGAATAGAATCGAAATACACCTCAATTTGTCTGTCACATTCAACTTTTAGCTTGTTATACAATTTATTTTTATTTATTTCTCTTATTTTCACTGAGCCTATAAAACGTGTAATCACATCATCAGGAAAAAACACTAAATATGCCTTAAGAATACCAGTGCTGTTTACAAAATCTGAATGTAGATTGATCCCTTGAGGTAAAAAAAATGCCGTACGCGCTGACAGCTCAAAAGCTTTGTTATCACTAGTCGTAATTGTTTCACAACCAGTTTCAATATATATCAGACATGGGGTGTTAGTATAAAATTCAACATCAACTAAATCAT
The DNA here is from genome assembly GCF_057537295.1 of Colwellia meonggei. Taxonomy (NCBI): domain Bacteria; kingdom Pseudomonadati; phylum Pseudomonadota; class Gammaproteobacteria; order Alteromonadales; family Colwelliaceae; genus Colwellia; species Colwellia meonggei. The sequence continues at coordinate 29,833 of NZ_BAAJLZ010000010.1, read as the reverse complement.
ATTTGAGGTTTTTATAAAATACACCTGAATTTCCATCAAACATCAATGCCTTTACATCACTCATTGCATACAAAGCATGGGGTATTAGCATTACATTATTCTGACTATATTCTAATATAGTTTTCATTTTTCACCCTCTAATATTGGCTTATTCTTACAACTTAACCATATTTTAAAATAGAAAAAAGCAAGCAGACTCTCTGTAAAAACAGCTAACATAATCCCCGAACTAACATACCCTCTACAATACTCCACAATGCCTAGTACGGCCATAGCAAACATTGAAACTGCAAGACCTATGCATATAGCTTGTCTTGCTTGTGAGTGAGCCACATTTTTCCCAAGCCATGTACAGACAGAAATTCCTAAAAATAGCATTGCAGCTCTTCTACCTACAAAAAAGGCGGAGAAGTTCTGTTCAATACCAAACAGTAAGAATATTATTTCAGGGTAAAACATAAGTGTCATACATAACACAGCGCATATAAATGCTGTAATAACACTTAATGTTTTGAAATTAATCATCATTTCTCCTGACATCTGTTTTTTACAATAAAATTATTCATGCCTAATTTGAAATAAACGATACTCAAGCAAAATTCATTAATTCTTTAGACTTGATGCCAAGCATATCTTTGATTCCAAACTGCTCAAATACTTCAGAGGTTAGTTGCTGATGATATTCATTGTAGCGAACAACATGCTTGCCAATACCTAAATTGTCCACTACTGTCCTTAACGGTCTATTTCCTGTAGGCATTTCTATTAATTTTACAATCGCATTAGCAACATCCACTGCGTTTTGTGTAGCACAAGAAGCTAAAGTATTAGTTAAGTTATTGTATAATTTACGGGCTTCTTGCTCTTGATCTGCGTCGACAGCATTTTTACAACCCTTACTAGGTAACGCTATGTTTTCAAAGAAGCTCGTTGCATATGGGCCCGGTTCAACAATACATGAATCAATATTAAATTGGGTCAATTCTATATGGTAAGTTTCCGCTAGTGCTTCTAGCGCCCATTTTGACGCGCTATATGGCCCCCAGTACGGCAATGCCATTCGCCCAATTAAACTAGAGACATGCAATAATAACCCTTGTTTATTCTCTTTAAAGTGCTCTAAAATCGCTTGATTAACCCTTTGAACACCAAACACGTTAACATCAAATATTTTCTGCCAATCTCGATCAGTGAAGTTTTCTTGAATACCATAACACCCCAATCCTGCATTATTAATAACGCCATCCAAGTTCTGGGCATGTTCAATAGCAAGATGCACACCTCTCTCTACACTTCTATCATCAGTAACATCAATTTCAACAACATGCGCTCCCAAAAATTCTAACTGCTGCTTCTGTTGAAAGTTTCTGGTGTCTATATCACGCATAGAAGCAATGACAACATTACCTGTAGCAAGTAATTTTTTTACAATTAATTGTCCAAATTCGCCATTCGCCCCAGTAACAAGTATTTTTTACTCATCACACTTCTCCGCAGAAAATGATATTTCCGTTTCTAATTGACGTATCACAGGTGCAGAAGTCAATAATGCACCTAATGTGGCCATTACTCCTGTTTCTGTTCGCCATTGCAAGTAAGATTGATAGTCAAAAAATGATTGCCATTTGGATATAAAAAGTACAGTTTCTGTATTCGCCTCACTAAAAATAGTGATATCAATAAAGCCTTTAAACGCGTAAGTTTCAGGTAAGTAATTGCGTAAGCGTTGTAATAATTGTGCTTTATTCTCTCGCTTAACTTGTGCTTCTAAAATAACCGTAACACTCATAGTGACACTCCTAATGCTCGCTTAAAGCTATCCATATCATAAAAGTCTTTTTGTACCGTAATTTTCCCTTGCTCATTAAACGTGGTTGTACTTATTCCTTTTAATGAGAAACCTTTATTCACAATGGCTAAATCGCCCCAGTTACCATTAAAAGTTCCACCATAGACCCACTCATAAATGACAGTATTACCGCTAACATAAACTTCACCACTTTTATGCCAATACATATCCGCGACATAGCCCATAAAATTATTGATTATTGCAGGCGCGACTTTCTCTTTACCTTGTATTTCGTTATCAGACGCTAAATCATACCAAATAGCATCTTGCGCAAAAAAATTAGTAATTCTTGTTTTATTATGGCTATTCCATGATTTGAAGTAGTTATTCAGCATCTTTTCAGGATCATTAACAGCTGAAGCCGGAATAGATATGAAAAACAACAAACAAACGAATATTTGCTTTCTCATTTTTACCTCTCGTTATTAAATTATCATTTTAGAACGATTCAATAATACAAAGAGGAGAAACTCATCGTTAACTCATAAACGTCAAAAGTATCGTTTTTAAGTCAAGAAGCTTATTATTTTTTGTTGATAGAATTATAGGGTTTTATAAAGTGTCAGATCTTTTACTAATAAATACCGTTTTTGCAATCATTGACGCCTAAATTGCTAGTAGATAGCGTACTGCTTTTTAAATACTGAATTCAATTAGTCTTTTTTGGTTGTTTTCTGTATTTCCATTCAAAGTCTCGATAGAAAACAAATAAATCCAATATATACAATGGAATTATGCATTTTACGCAGTAGTAAATACTTGTTTTGTTCAAATTTCGATGGCGATGCAGATTACTCAAAGCTCCAACACAGCCCAAACCATCAGAAGTAGCGGGAGTCATCGAAGTTGATGAAATGTTTTTCATGGTGAGCTTTAAAGGCAACCAGACGATATATGATCGTAAGCCTAGAAAACAAGATGGTATGAGCGATAGACGTACTGTTGATGACAAATCCCCTGTATTGATCGTAGTAGATAGAAGCCGTGGTTTCAGCGACGTTGCTGCCAACGCTGTTTAAGATGGTCGGCAACTCGAAATGAATTTGCATAAATGGTAAATGTGTATGGAACACTACCACCAGTTGGCATAAATGAAGCGTCTGTCACAAATAGGTTATTAACTTCATGCGCTTGGCAGTTTTTGTTCAATACTGACGTTTTAGGGTCATCACCAAAACGACAGCCGCCAGCCATTAAGTTAGATGCTGGTGCGCTGCTTATTGATGATGAAACATTGGTTGCGCCCATTTCCACCAATAGTTTTTCAGCTTTCTCCGCTAAATATTCCCCAACATCAATGTCATGGCTGTGTGCGCCAATACGTATTTTAGCAACAGGATCACCCCACTTATCTGTAACTTCATCGTCTAAACTAACAAAGCAATTGTCGTTTGGTAACCAATCGTTAAACACTTCAAAACGTAGGGTTTTATAAGTGGTGAATTCCGTTTTCATACTTTGCTTAAGTTCTTCACCCCATAGTAGCTTTTCACTATCTAAGTTTTCATCATACTGCCATTTAGTACCTTGCGCGCGCGCTATAGGGTTTTGATAAAATAAGAAATCTATGGTGCCGCCTTTAGCTTTGCCGTCACGATTAAAGCCGGTAAAAGCTTTGTCGTCAATTTGATACCAATCTTGTAAAGCACGATTGATAAAAGGCCCAACTTGCTTCAACTGCGCCTGTTTCTCTTTGGTTAAATCTTTATAAAAGAAATCACCTCGGCCTGTGCCGCCACCACTAAAAATTAAATTCTTACCCACTAAACCGTTATTATTGGCAATACCGTTAGGGAACTTTTCGCCCTTCGACGCCAGCAATAAACGTGATGTTTCTACTGCTTGGCAAGCCACAACATAATATTTAGCTTTTGCTACTTGCTTGCGCCCTGCTTTGTCATAATAAAGCACACCTGATATTTCGCCTTGGCTATCAGTTTCTATTTTATAAACTTTTGCATGCGGTGTTATAGTGCAGTTTCCTGTAGCAACTGCATGATTCAGTAACGCTGCTCGACCACTTCCTTTAGCGCCTGACGAACAACCATAACTACTGCAATAACCAGAATATTCACAGCTATTTCGCCCCATGGCTGGTCGCGACAATATTGCTCGTGGTACAGGTACCGCGTGATAGCCAATTTCTTTTGCCCCCTCGTCTATCCAAGACGATATTGCATGCTCTGCAACGGGTGGATACGGAAAGTCCGTTGAACGTGGCTCTTGATGAGGGTGTTCTGAAACACGGCCCGAAACACCTACAACTTGCTCAACTTGTGCGTAATAGGGTTCAAGTTCATCATAACTAATTGGCCAATCTTCAACATTAGCGCCTTTAATAGCACCAAATTCAGATTTTAAGCGAAAATCAATCGGCTTTAAGCGGTGAAAATAACCACTCATAAAGTTTGATGAGCCGCCAACCACCTGACCATTCCAAAAGCTCCAGCCTGACTCACTAGTCGCTTCACCTTGCCAGTAACTTTCACCATCATCAGTTTCATACTCTTCTTCAATAACGTGCTGTTCATCTTCAAGCTTTGGGTTGTATGAGTCACGTAAACTAATGGCTAATTCATCTTTAAAGAATTCTTTTTCAGTTAACCAAGCGCCTTTTTCAAGTACTAACACTTTTGCGCCAGCTTTTGCCAAGGTATATGCAACAGGTGACGCGCCAGCACCACTGCCCACTATACAAATATCATATTTCATGCTTTTCGAGTTCCTACTTGCTTGCGGGTATATTGCTGATGACTAACCACCTGTGTGGTGGTTTTATTTGAAAATGGGCGTCGACCACTTAAATTGATCGGTTGTTGCCCCGGCAACTCATAATAACGCTGCCCAGCTTGTGGTAGCGGAAAACCCGCTTGATGTTCTAACCATTGCCAACCTATGCCGTTGGGGTTACCACCATAGCTAGGCGGTGATAGCATGGCCTCAAAAATATAACCGACTAAATTACTTAACCAGTTCTCGCCAGCGGTTGACTTACTAATCGCTCGTAAGATTGTTTCTTTTTCTTCAAACGTTAGCGCAATAAAGTTTTTCTTCAATTGGCTATTACTAAAACCATTTAACCAACCAACACCTTTATAAATAAACTCAATTTCAGATTCTTCTGTTGGCTGTTGAAACACCACATTATATAAATATTGTGTTGCTTGAATTTCCTTAGCGCTTGGTCCTGTTGGTGACTCAGGAAGTAAGTGTGCTAATACCGCATCTAAAGTAAGCCAAGGGTCAGTTTTTAAAGCACTGTCAAGTTTGTTGCTAAGCGCTGCTGACCAACTGCGTATCGGCATCGCCGCTACCATAGTTGCACCAGCGGCAGACTTTAAAGCACTGCGGCGTGAAAGCTTTTTTTTCAGCCAGCTAGGTGTTCGATAATTATTATCAAAAAATGAATTAACTTGAGGCATTATTTTCACCTTTTGCGGTTGAGCTACTGTCGTTCGTTTGATTATTTTTAACCTGCCATTTATTTAAAAATGTTGACCAATATTCCACGGAATATTCCAAATTATCTAATAATTCGGCAGTATCTTTTGATAACAGCATACGACCGGTATTCGTTGATACATACATATGCGGATAGCCTTGTACCGGCGGTAATGACTTCATAAACGCTTCATTTTCATTACTGTCGCTGACGCTTATTTTCAATACCACATAGTTTTCATGCAGTTGCTTATACACCTTTGGATTTTTTTCTAAAAACGCATCCATTTTGTGGCACCAAGTACACCAAGTGCCACCTATTTCAATTAGTACATTGCGATCAGTTGCTTGTGCCAACTTAATTGCGGCTTGCGCATCTTTAAACGGGTCACGTTTGTCACTATAAATTTTGCTATATAAGGGTAATTCTTTAGCAACGCTTTGCACGGCATCTTTGGCACTCGCGTCATTTAGGGTAAATAAACTGGATAAAAGTAAAACAATAAGCAGATGAAATTTCATAAATTTTCTCTATTTCGATGGCATTCAATACCAACTGACAATAAACACATAATAGAATGACCTTACATTAATTAACTATATTTCATAATAGTTAATTGTTGTACTCAGAAAACTGATATTCCGACTTTTAAAAATTATTACACGACATTACACGCCATTGAATGAGCCTATTCATGCTGTTAGCCTATTTCATTAAAAAATAGTTTTTGTGTTTAAAGGGTAAGTAACGTTTTGTTTTCATAACAACTGACTTGCAACTTTAATCAGTAATAAATGTGTACATCAAATTTTTTGGTTTGATAGCTACATTCAAACGTAACAGCTCTGCTGCGCTGGTACGACAAAAACTAATATCAAAACCAACTAAAGAATTGGTAAATATTGAAGGTGATTTATGCTTTATATTATAGTGTTTCTCGTTGTATTCGTTATTTTCGCTGTGTTGCTAAAGGGTACTGGTATCAAAGAAGCGCCTATTTCTTATGCGTTAAAAGGGCCATTATTTACTCCAACTGAAAGAACATTTCTGGCGGCACTTAACCAAGCATGTGGTGTTAATGCTATTGTTTTTGGCAAGGTGAGAATTGCTGATGTTATCAAACCACAAGCCGGGCTGAATCAAAACCAGTGGCAAGCAGCTTTTAATCAAATATCTTCAAAGCATTTTGACTATATTCTCTGTGATCCCATCAACCTTTCTGTACTAGCTGTGATTGAGCTCGACAATAGCCGCCATACACAGCCTAAGAATGTCGAAAGAGATGACTTTATCAATGACCTTTGTGCTTCATCATCGTTAAAATTACATCGTTTTACGGTTGAATATACCTATAACGTAGAAGAAATGCGCAAAACATTTTTTCCTGAATTAGACAATGCTAATGCTGCGTAAGCTAGCTATTTTCATCTAAATCAGCTTTCTTCGTCGCACAAAGATATTATTTTCTTAATAATTCAAATTACTTGTAATGTCATTATGTCAAATTGGTAGCCGAACGATTATAATGCGCAGCAATTATACTACGATAGGAAATTCCACATGCGTCCAAGCGGCAGAACTTTAGGGCAAATTCGTCCTGTAACCATTACTCGTCAATTTACAGCTCATGCAGAAGGCTCAGTACTTATTGAGTTTGGTGACACCAAAGTTATCTGTACTGCTACCGTTGAAGAAGGTGTGCCACGTTTCCTTAAAGGCCAAGGTAAAGGTTGGATTACTGCTGAATATGGCATGTTACCTCGCTCTACACACACCCGTATGCGTCGTGAAGCTGCAAATGGTAAGCAAAGTGGTCGTACGTTAGAAATTTCTCGTTTAATTGCTCGTTCATTACGCGCGGCGGTTGATTTAGTGGCACTTGGCGAAAATACTATTACTGTTGATTGTGATGTAATTCAAGCTGACGGCGGCACTCGTACAGCATCTATTACTGGTGCTTGTGTGGCATTAGTTGACGCATTAAACCATATGCGCGCTAAAGGCATTATCAACAACAACCCACTTAAGCACATGATTGCTGCAGTTTCTGTAGGTATTTACAAAGGTGAAGCGATTGCTGATTTAGAATATGTTGAAGATTCAGCTGCTGATACTGATATGAACGTAGTGATGACCGAAACGGGTAAGTTAATTGAAGTGCAAGGTACAGCAGAAGAAGAACCATTTAGCTTCGACGAAATGCAGCAAATGCTTAAACTTGCTAATGATGGTATTAACGAGTTATTTGATATCCAAAAAACGGCTTTAAACTAAGCTAGAGATAGGAGCTAATAATGAAAGATTATCAACGCGAATTTATTGAATTTGCTTTATCTAAACAAGTATTACGTTTTGGTGAATTCACATTAAAGTCTGGTCGCACTAGCCCGTATTTTTTCAATGCTGGTTTATTTAACACTGGTGGCGATTTAGCCCGTTTAGGTCGCTTTTATGCTGCGGCTTTGCAGGATTCAAAAATCGACTATAACTTGTTGTTTGGCCCTGCTTACAAAGGTATTCCAATTGCGACAACAACAGCCGTAGCATTGGCTGATGGTTACGATATTGATATGCCATATTGTTTTAACCGCAAAGAAGCAAAAACTCACGGTGAAGGTGGCAGCTTAGTTGGCTCAGCACTGGAAGGCAAAGTGATGTTGGTTGACGATGTGATCACTGCAGGCACAGCTATTCGTGAATCAATGCAAATTATTCAAGCCCATGGCGCAGAGCTTTCAGGCGTGCTTATTGCCTTAGATCGTCAAGAGAAAGGCAAAGCTGAACTTTCTGCTATTCAAGAAGTAGAGCGTGACTTTAACACTAAGGTTATTTCTATTGTGACCTTGGCTGACTTAATTAGTTACTTAGAAGAAAAGCCAGATATGGTAGACAGCTTAGCTAGTATTAAAAAATATCGTGAAGATTACGGTATTTAAGTTATAGCTAAATACGAAACTAAAAAAGCCTGCAATTGCAGGCTTTTTTAGTACTATGAATATAAGTTTCTAGGCCGTCAGTTCAAATTGATGGCTTGCTTGTTTGTCGTATGCTTGATTAATATTTGAGTAAAACTGCTCAATGCGCCCTGCTCTTTCATCTACTTCAAGTGAACGACTTGGAGCAATTGCCTCTTGCGATGACAATGTATCTTGAATGTGGCGATCAAAATCGGCGCTACTTTCATTGCTGCCAAGATTATCATCATCTTGAAATATTGCTTTATCTCGATATAAGTTTCCAGGCTCAGACTTGGTTTCAGCATCTTCAGCACTTGCCGCTAGCAGCTCAGCTTGTGCTTCAAGAATAATGTTTGAAGCAGACGCAGCAACTCGCACATCTTGTGCTGAAGGTTGTGCCGGAGCAAGTGCAGCAGCTTGCACTTTTTTCATTTTAGCAATAGTTTCTTTCGGGTCACCTGGCACAGGCGTTAAATCAACAGAAACTTCACCTTCTACTGCATATTTTTTACCATCGGGGCCAATTTGAAAAGAATATGATGGAGAGCCAGTAAATGCACCACCAACTGCAGCATGTGCCATTTCATGCGTGCGAACTTCTTTGTCGCGATTTTCTAATTCTCGAATAACTTGTTTTTCAGCAAACACTTCAGCATCTGACTTACCGTCATTTTCTACTGATTCAGCATTCTCTTGCGAATTATTAGCTGTGTTATCTTCATTGTTATTTTCAGCCGAGTTATCTGAGGCGTTTTGCTGAGAACCTTCATTACCGTTTGCGTCACGAGAATCACCATTTATAGAAGCACTAGCTTGTTCTGCTTGCTTACGTAGACTAGTGAAGTCGACTTGTTCATTGTTTTGAGCGGGCGTTCGACCTCGCTCTTTATCTGACGCTACGCCCTTTTCAGCCGCAGATTGACTAAGCGCTTCTGGCTTAGTAATTATTTCTCGTTGTTGATTATCACGGCGCAAGCTATCCGTTTGCAGGTTAACTGCAGTTTGAATGGTTAAATTAAAGCCTTGCGGAGTGATATTCATCAGAGACTAAACACGTACGTCGATTAGCGTGCCTAAGTTTTCATCAGCAGACTGAATAACTTCAGCAGAAGCCTGTGCTTGCACTTCTGCTACACGTAAATTAACAATAGATTCTGTTAATCCGTTTGGTTCATTTGTTACAGATGACGGAGAGGAAGTATTACTTGCGACCGGCTCTGCGCTAGCCTCAGCGTCTGCAGCAGTGCTTCGTGCAATATCGCTCGCTGCTCTACTTGCTTCTTCGGTTGCCGTTTGAAAGCCTTGTACGCCAGCATTAAAAGCTGATTGTATTTCCATAACCTTCTCCCAAATATATTTACTAAATACGATTCAAAGTGCAAATATATTAGCTAAAATCATTTGCCTAATTATTAACCAAAACCGGTAAAAAGTAAACTAATGGCCATTGGGAATATACTCTATCAGCCAATTTTTAAGCTCGGATATAAATTCAGCTTGATGAGAAATAAACGGTGCATGTGATGCTTGTTCAAAAATATAGCTCTGACTATTTGGCGCTATACCATCAATGACGGGAATAACCTGCTTTGGTACTAAGCCATCAAGTTTGCCGTAAAGCCTTAAAAAGGGTTGAGTAATGTTACTAATATCTTCAGAAACATCTGATGTTTCTAAAAGTTTGAGCGAGTCATCTAATACCTGCTGACTTGGTAATTCATATTGCATTACCAAATCACGAATTTTCTTAATATCTTGACGAATATGCGGGCTGCCCATCGCCTGAATTTTTAAAAAATTATTAATAGTTTTTGTGGTGTCTTTTGCCAGTTGCTGATGAAACATTGCCAAGACATTTTCTTTAATGCCTGGCCAGTTCTCGCGCTCTACAAACTGTGGGGAACTCGCCACTGTAACTAGGCCAAGTACTTGCTCCTTGTAGCTCGTGGCAATTTGACTAGCAACTAAACCACCCAATGACCAACCAATGTAAACAGCTGGTTTGCCAATTGCTTGCTGTATAGCAGTGGCAATTTCAATTAACGAGTATTCTGCAAGGCAATGTGAGCTATTAGTTGCAAAGCCGGGCAAATCTACGGTAATCACTTCAAAGTTAGCTTTTAGTTGTTCAATACACGGTTGCCAAACGGCGGAATTTAATCCCCAACCATGAATAAGTACTAACGGAAGACCTTGCCCTTGGCTCGCAATTTTCAAACTTTCTGCCATGCTTACTACGCTCTATATAAAGTGAACGCATAGTTTAACGAATGGGTGCTAAAAATGGAATTTGGCAATTACATCAATGGTGATAGTTTTTTAAAAATAAGACAAAAATTAATTTTAGTAATTCACAGGTTTAAACTATTAATAAGTTGTTGCACTTTGTGTGGTAATGCTTGCCAGCAGCATCAATTACTTTGTCAGTTTTGCCAAGACGACTTACCTTATTTCAAACGAGATTTAGTCGGATTCGACTTATTACTATGGCCGGCAATTAATCAAGTATTACCTAAAGCGCAGTTTGATCACTTACTTTGCTTAGGCCCATATCAATGGCCTTTTGCTCTTTGGATAAACCAATTGAAATATCAAGGCCAAACTGAGCTAAGTGGCTTATTAGCCTATTTATTGAGCCAGCATTGGAACAACTACCTTACCGAGCAGAAGCAAAGACCGGCTTCCGAGAATATCTTAGTAGTCAGCGTGCCTTTACATATAAAAAAATGGCAAAGCCGCGGATTTAATCAGGCACATTTAATTGCTAAGCACTTTGCCAATCAGTTTAACTATTCTTATCAGCCAGAATTGCTAATACGAGATAAAGCCACACACAGCCAAGTTGGACAATCGGGAGTACAGCGCAGGAAAAACTTAGCTCAGGCCTTTATTATCAACCCTAGAAATAAAGAGATACATGCCGACCATGTTGTACTTATTGATGATGTGGTTACAACCGGCACAACTGCAAATGAAATTTGCAAATTGCTCAAAAAAAGAGGAGCGCAAAAAATTACCCTCCTCAGTATTTGTTTAGCCCTGCCTAGTTAAGCTACATCTTATTAGCTAATCAGCAGGATTAGCACTAAATGTTTTGGCAAAAAATAAGCTATTGGCAATAATTTTCATGCTACCTAAAAAATAGCCTCTAAATGCAAAGTCATCAGTACTGGCAATAACCTTGCCTCTGCCAACATTATGCGCAACCAGTGTTGGATTATTTGCTAAGAGGTTAACTAAGTTTTGATCAGTATAGCCACTTAATAACGGTGTATTACTGTATTTAGCTACACTAACGAACGGGGCCGAAGTTTGCTCCATGATAACCGTACTGTTACGAAATACCGGTAATACGCTTGCTTGATATCCATAAGCCAAAGGATGACTGGTATCTAATTGCGCTTGAAAAATAGCGCCAGCAATGCGTTTTCGGCCAGCCAAAGCCTCTTTATCACCGTAAGTTAGGTTTTCAGTATCAAATAGTTGGTTCAAATGATCTTTGCTGACAAAGTCCATTTTTAACAGTTCTTTTTCTGCTAACCAGCGAGCAGCACGTTTCTGGCCAAACACAACACCACCTGATGCCAGCCAAGACTTCAACTTATTCAACGCCACACCGTTTAGCTTGTTGTACTTACCATCAACCATAATAATATGACTATAATTAGCCAAGTTGATAGTTGCTAAACGTTGCATTTCAACCACAGTAACTGGAATTTCTAGTAAGTTGTCAATGTAATACAACATTTCACCAGCTTCGTACTGAGATGTACCTTTACCACCAATCATTAACACTTTTGGCGTAGAAATTGGGCGAAATGAACTACTCCCAATATCAATACCTTTTGACGTTAGTCCTGTTGTTAATGCCAACAGTGCAATATTGTTTTTAGAAGCAAGGTTTGCAACTAAATCACGCCAATTATTCTCAGTTTGATTACTTGCAGGGATGATGATGGTGCCTTTTTCAAACGCTTTTGTTGCACCATTTACTGTTGCAGAAAAGGTTTTCGTTGCTACCTTAGTATTGATACCTGCTTCTGAAAGTTTATAAAGTAATTTTGGTGCTAAAAAGTCATGCCATTCGAAAGCATATGCATAAGCTGAAGCATCACTTTTCTCAGCTGCAATAGCTTCAGGCTGCCAAGATGAATCTGCAATTTTCAGACCCCAAGTGCTGTTTACTTTCGCAAACTGAATATTCATTGCTAACGGTAAAGTCCAGCCAGAAACATCGTAGAAAGTATTGTCTTGGAAGTTTTTCTGTTGGTTAAACAACGCTTTAATAACACGGTATTGTGCTTGCGCCAATGGGATATAATAGCTGCGTTTGGCGAGATAATTCTTGTCTTGAATCTTAATGTCTTGTGTTATCGGGTATACTTGAATTTGATGTTGACTAAGCTTAGTTAAAAAAGCATTCAGTCGATAATTGTCTTTATCTTCTGTAAAGATATAACCATTAAAATTTTCATCACTTGCTTGCTGTTTGGCAAGTTCATAAAACTTCTCTCGGTAAGCTTTAAATTTTTCTTGGTTTTTCCAAGCACCTTCAATGGTCGATAGCGAAGTTAACACATGATTTTGCACGCCATATTCAAAGGTTAATAAGCCATTTACTGTATCTTGCTGGAAGCCACGGCTACTCGCTTGTTCAAACAAAACACCAATACCACCATTAATATCCGGGTAAGTAGAACCTTTTCCGTAATAAAAATCATCAAAGCTTTCTTCGCTGTAATATAAGCGATCTTTAGTATCAAGTGCCTTAGCATGATAGGTTGCTAATAATTGCGTTAGTGCGGTATTTTTTGCTGGTGTTAACGGATGAGTGCGAGTTGGAATACCTGGTTGGAAAAAATAACTGCCATTAGCGCCCATTTCATGAAAGTCGCCTAACACATTCGGCTGATATTGATGAAAATATGGAATACGATTTTGACTTTCTTTTTGAGACAACAATAACCAATCACGATTTAAGTCAAAACCGAAGTGGTTAGTACGACCGGTACGCCAGCTTTGATGATGCTCAATATGGTTTGGATCAGGGTTTTCGGTGATGCCGCGATGCGTAGTAACCCAATTTACAAACCTATCCATACCATCCGGGTTAAGGCTAGGCTCAATCACAACAATAGTATCGTTAAGCATATCTTCAACGGCTTTGTTTTGAGATGCCGCTAAATGATAAGCAACTACCATAGCCGCATTAGTACCACTAATTTCATCGCCGTGAACACTATAACCCAGCCAAACTACAAGTGGGTCATTAGCTGAAGCTGTTATATCGTTTCTCCGTGCAAGTATTTGCTCAATATTTGCCAAGTTTTCTGGGCTAGAAATAGTCAGTAGAACTTGCGAGCGAAACTGAGTTGTTTTGCCCATTTCTTCTATCATCACTCGCGGCGATGTTGCCGCTACTTGGGTCAGGTAGTGCAAAACTTGATCGTGACGAGGGTGACGTTCACCCATACCAAAGCCTAACGACGATTCTGGCGTTGGTATTTGTGCATTGTAATCACCATCATTAGGTAAGTAGGTACTTACATCTGCACTATATACTTTAAAATTAGCTAATGCAGCTATGGTAAGCAGCATTAACAACAAAGAACGACACGACAATAACAACATAAAAAGTTTCCTTATTCTATTGCCCGATAAAATAGCAAAATAATGCTCTGTGAACCAGTTATCTTCTAAAATCAGCAATTAACAGCGATAACCAAGGCAACTTATTAACCTTATTGATATCGATATATAAATTATGCCAACAAGTACTAGCGCCAACAGTCAGAGCAGAGTAAAATGGTCATACTTGAGTAAAATAGTCGGGTATTGATGTATTCAATCCCAGTAGTGAAGAGTAAAAAAGTATGATGATTAACATTTCAGAAACTGCACAAGAGCATTTTGTAAAACTACTTTCTCAGCAAGCTGAAGGGACTAGTATCCGTGTATTTGTTGTAAACCCTGGAACAGCTAGCGCTGAGTGTGGTGTATCATATTGCCCAGCAGACGCAGTAGAAGCAGACGATATCGAATTAAAATACGAGCATTTCTCAGCATATATTGATGCCGATAGTAAGTCATTTTTGGAAGAAGCAGAAATTGACTTCACCACGGATCAAATGGGTTCTCAATTAACTTTAAAAGCACCTAATGCCAAATTACGCAAAGTAGGTGATGACGCGCCATTATTCGACCGTGTTGACTACTTTTTAAAAGCTGAAGTAAACCCACAGCTTGCTGGTCATGGCGGTGAATGTACATTGATGGAAATTACTGAAGATGGCTATGCTGTGCTGCAATTCGGCGGTGGCTGTAACGGGTGTGCACAAATCGATGTCACGGTTAAAGATGGTATTGAAAAGCAATTACTTGAAATAATGGCTGGTGAAATCAAAGGTGTTAAAGATATGACTGAGCACCAACGTGGTGAGCATTCGTATTACTAATTGTTATAGCAACAGTTAGCTATAACAATGTCATTATTAGAAAAATTAGGCCAAGATCCACAGCGCAGCATGCAGCGTTTTTTAAGTGGGCTTGGTCTTTTTGCTTTAGGCGCCGGCTTAATATTCATAGGTATGTACCATAGCCATATCTGGCAGATTGTTGGCATTGCTGTATTAGCGCTAGGTTGCTTATTTGCTATTTACGGCTATATCGGAATGTTTGCCAATCGTTTGTATCATAGCTTCAATAGAAAGAAGCCTTAAAAACGATGTCTATTGGTTTGATAATGCCAAGCTAAAGTAACTCCCCGAGCCAGCATAAATACCGAAAATGCTGCCCACAAGCCATGATTACCATAATCGTTTAATAACCACCAAACCGGAAAGAAGCAAGCAAACGTAGCAATAAGCATACTGTTTCTCATTATATTGGCTTGCATTAGACCAACATAAATACCGTCGTAAAGGTAACACCAGCAAGCAAGTATTGGCAGTGCAATAATCCAACCAATATGCTGCTGTGCATAATCGACAACGGCAGGAATACTTGAAATTGTGGCGATAAAGTAATCGCCGAAAAAGTAAAAAACTAAGCTATAAGCAACGGCAAAAAGTGCAGTCCAAAAAAGTGCGACATTAACATTCACGAACATACTTTGTTGGTTCTTTTCTCCTTTTGCTTTGCCCACCATAACTTCCGCTGCATTGGCTATACCATCTAAACCAAAAGATATTAGCAACAGAAAATTCATTAAAATAGCGTTGGCTGCAACAACATCATCACCAAGCCTGGCACCTTGAAAAGTCATAAAAACAAAACATATTTCTAGGCACAAGGTTCTTATCAATATATCGCGATTGAGTTTAAAGTAGCTTAGTAATGCAACACGCTCAATTACGGCATTAACCACCTGTCGTAAACTAGAAAATGCGGCTAAAAACCTGTCCTTAAAGTTTACATAAACCAGTGAAAGGCCAATGATTAAGCCACTGTATTCTGCAAGTAAAGT
Organism: Colwellia meonggei; assembly: GCF_057537295.1. NCBI lineage: Bacteria > Pseudomonadati > Pseudomonadota > Gammaproteobacteria > Alteromonadales > Colwelliaceae > Colwellia > Colwellia meonggei. Next base: position 14,120 of record NZ_BAAJLZ010000010.1, on the reverse strand, counting down.
TGCCCATGCAACGCCTTTTACCTGCCATGAAAAGCCAAGCACAAATATTAAATCAAGCAGCAAGTTAATTAGATTAGTGGCAATCACCAACCACATAACAATTTTTGCCTTATGATTTCCCAGTAGCCAGCCCAAAATAACTAAATTGGCTAATGCTGCCGGTAATCCCCACACTCTAATAGTGCTGTATTCTCGAGCATAAAATTGAACTTGCTCTGAGCCACCAGCCAATGACAATGCTAAGTCTAAATAGAAGCTCTGAAATAAAATAACGAATATGCCGATACTAAATGCCACGATAATACCGCGCAGTAAAATCAAACAGTTTAACTGGCTATTATTTTGTCCGTAAGCCTGTGCAGATAAGCCTGTGGTCGACATCCGTAAAAACCCACATAACCAAGTGACGAAAGTTATGATCATTGCACCGACAGTACTGCCACCTAAATAGTAGGCATAATCTAAGTGGCCAATAACGGCGGTATCGACCAAACCAAGCAATGGCGCAGTAATATTTGACAAAATCATCGGCAAAGCAAGAATAAATAACTGCTTATGACGTTCTATATCATGGAATTTCAAAAAAAGCCGACCTTTGTTGGCAAATGGGCTATATAAATAGTAGAAAAAACGCTATTTTAGGCAAGAGCTTGAAGCCCTCTTAATATCTTAGGAAGATTACCATGAAATACCGTTTGTTGGCAGCACTATGCTATTGTCTTCACATGAGCAGTTTTGCCACTGTCATATTACAATATCATCATGTCAGCGAGACAACCCCAGCGAGTACCAGTATTTCCCCGGATCAATTCTCATTACACATGCAATACCTTAAAGATAACAACTTTAGAGTCATTCCATTATCCACATTAATACAGTCAATTAAGCAGCAACAAGCATTGCCAGATAAATCGGTAGTGATCACCTTTGATGATGCCTATTTGGATATTCTTACCAATGGTAAACCAATACTTGATAAGTATGACTTTCCTTTTACTATTTTTGTAAATCCCAGTATTGTTGAAAGTAAATCAACACATTATTTATCTTGGCAGCAGCTAAAAGCCATGGCAGACGACGGGGTCATTATTGCCAACCATGGTATGAAGCATGATTCATTAGCCAGAGTTCCCGAAGGAATATCAGAGCAGCAATGGTTAGCAGAAAATACCAAATCGCTATTAGCCGCTGAACAATTAATTAAAGAGAAAACCGGGCAAAGTTGGCACTACTTTGCTTATCCATATGGTGAATACACACCAAACATTCAACAATGGGTAAAAGAAAATAACTTTGTTGCTTTTAGCCAGCAATCAGGAGCGGTTGGACTGGATACAGACACAACAACTATCCCACGTTTTCCTGCATCGCAGCCGTATGATCAAATATCGAGCCTGCGCGATAAGTTAAATTCATTGCCTTTTAGCATTACTCTAGCTGATGAAAGCCAACAAACACTGTTTCAAAAAGGCCAATCAACTTCTGTAACTTTTAATGTTGAAGTTGATGACTTTAACCCGGCACAGTTAAATTGTTATATCTCAGGTTTAGGTCGCCAGAAAATAGAATGGCAAGGCGATGAAATGTTTACGATTAATTATAGCGCACCGTTACCTATAGGTCGTGTACGCTGTAATTGTACGGCGCCAAGTATTAGTGAGCCAGGGCGCTATTATTGGTTTTCAAAACCATGGTTCATTCTTAAAGAAAACAACCAATGGTATCCGCTTTAAACTTTAAGTTACTCAATATAACGCGACAATTTTTGCAAAATCACTAATGAGTTTATCACCTTCAATTACAGGCACTTGCCCAAGTGCCTGCTCAGGTTTAAAAATAGCTTCTACATGTCCTGCTGGATTAATCAACACCATTGAAGCACTGTGGTCAACCAAGTAACTTTGACCACTTTGACCATGATTTTCTTTTTCCTGATCATCCGGTTCAGTGATCGCGTACATTAACCCCAGATTACGAGCAAACGGGAACAACGCCCCATGATCGCCAAATAAGGCTTTAAACTCCGGGTTAAAATATCCAATATAACTGGCAAGCCTTTCTTGTGTATCACGCTGAGGATCAACAGAAACCAATAAAACTTGAGTATCAACAGTAACTTTTTTCAGGTCATCATAGATAAAGTTCATTTCTTGTAGCGTGGTTGGGCAAACATCAGGGCATGAGGTATAGCCGAAAAAAATCCAACTCCATTGCCCTTTCAGTGATTGATTATCAAACGTTGCACCACTGTGATCGGTTAATTGAAATGGTTTGATAACTCTTGGCTGCTGATAGTGCAATGCAAATTCTGCAGGTGCTTTTTGATTCAGTTGACCAAAAAGCACTACTCCCGCAACAAGTGCACCCAAAGCAACAATAATGGTAATAAATTTGTTCATTAGCCAGCAACCGGTAGTAAATAATGATCCAGCAATAAAATAATGAAAAGTGCCATTAAGTGCACTATAGAAAACTTAAAAGTATCCATGGCGGTGCTCTCATCAGCATTAAATTTCAACTTCCAAGCATAGGCAAAAAATACTAGGTTAAGCACAACTGCGCCAATTAAATATAACCAATTGCTCATGCCTACTAAGTAAGGCAATAGGCCTACAACAAACAATAATACGGTATAAAGTAAAATTTGTGTTTTAGTAAAGTTGACACCATGCGTGACTGGTAACATTGGAATATTTACCTTAGCGTAATCATCTTTACGATGGATAGCCAAAGCCCAAAAATGTGGTGGCGTCCAAGTAAAAATGAGTAGCACAAGTAACAGAGCATTCGGATGTATTTCATTAGTCATTGCTGTCCATCCCAGTAGCGGAGGAATCGCCCCTGCTAAGCCGCCAATTGTTATATTTTGTGGCGTTGCACGTTTTAGATACATGGTATAAATAAAGCTATAACCAACTAAACCTGAAAATGTTAACCATGCTGTTAAAGGGTTAACAAAACTATAGAGCACTGCAAACCCCGTCACAGCTAATGTCATCGCAAACACTGAAGCATTGCGTGCTGAAAGTCGTCCATTTGGTAACGGGCGATTATGCGTTCGTCCCATTTCACTATCAATGCGTTCATCAACAATATGATTAATTGCCGCCGCCGCTGATGACAAAAAGCCTATACCTATCATTGAAGGGACTAACACTTGCCACGGAATGACACCAGGAACAGACAAACACATACCAACCAGTGCCGTTAATACTAACAATGCAACAACACGTGGTTTGGTAATTTCGTAATAATCGCGCCAAATTGGCGTACTAGGTGCGCTATGACTAGCTTCTAAAGTATTACTTTGACTCATATTTTGCCCCTAAATTTTACGTTTTAAACTATATGTCATAGTGATTAATGACATCATTAACATTGCAGCCACTACATTGTGACTAACAGCAACACTTAGTGGTAATGAGAACCAAACGTTACTAATCCCTAACCCCACTTGCACACTTAAAATAAAACCTAAACTCATTGCTGCATTTCTGAAAAATGGCGACTGTGCTTTACGGTAAATACTTATAGCCAGCCATAATAAATAAACAGCTGTCACTATGGCTCCTATACGATGCATAACATGAATAGTAACTCTTGATGCATGATCTAAATGACCAAATTCATAGCTTTCTTTTTCTGGCGGTATTAGATCAAATGATTCTTCAAAGGTTAATTGTTCAGTCCAACCCGCTTGGCAAATAGGTAACTCTGTACAAGTTAACGCGGCATAATTCGATGACGTCCAACCACCTAAGCCAATTTGCCCAGCAAGAATAAATATGCCAATAAAACCGAATTTTGCATATTTTTTTAATGCAAAATCTCCACCTGGAACACGATAATCGCTTAGCCGTAAATACAACAAAAATAACAAGCAAAGAGTAGTGAAACCACCTAACAGGTGGCCCATAACCACCACAGGCATTAGCTTCATGGTAACTGTCCACATGCCAAGTGCTGCTTGAAAAATAACAACGAACAAAATCAATAAGGGCAAGCCAACAGGGCCTCCTTGAGATCGTCGCTTAAGTGACATCAAAGCAATAGCTAAAATTAACAACCCTAGCGAGCCAGCGAAATAGCGATGGATCATTTCATTCCATGCTTTTTCTGGCTCTACAGGTCGTTCTGGGAAAGCTTGTTCAGCAGCAACTATTTGCTCTGTGGTCTCTGGCACGTCAATTAAACCATAGCAGCCCGGCCAATCAGGGCAACCAAGGCCGGCATGAGTTAATCTAGTATAAGCCCCTAAACTTACCACTAAAATGGCGAGTAAAATGCTGACAAAAACAAGTTTTCTAATATCGGAAAAACTTTGTGTTCTCATTTAGCCAATCCTCGAATACTTAAGTAGCTTCTTAAAATCCGCTAAAATAGCTTTACCGAATTTTGGCAACTGCTCAGCACTTTCAGGTGGTAAATGGCTAAGAATAACATTGCCTAACGGGTCAACTATCAGTACTTGTGATTGTGTAATAGCGTTTTTAGTTAATGTTGGCATAGACTGAATATACCACTTTTTAATTTGAATTTTATCTGACTGGGCGGGCGTTAAGTCTTGTTGCGTTAGTGCTACCGGTTTTACCCGTGGCATTTCTTTACCTAAGGCGATATAAGTATTATTAACACTGACTAAGGTTTTTTCACATTGCTGATTGCAGTTTTCAGGTAGGATATAAAGCAATAGCCATTGATGGTCGAAATCTTCAACATTGAGTCCAAGCTTTTCTAAGGTAAGTTCATTTTCAATTAATTGACCTTTATTAGTAACACCATAATTAAACCACTCTTGGTTCAACGCCAATTTTGCTAATACGACGGGGATAATAAATACAGCAAGCAGAATTAACATACTGCGGCGCGATTTTTTTAACTCTGAAGAACTCATACAACTCAGCCTTTATATTCTTATTATTTGGTTTCGGTATTTTTCTTATTTTCTCGTTAAACTAAATTTTAATTTTTCTCTCGTTCTTTATTTGCCATTTTTATCGCAGCCCAAATCATTAAACTTAACCACGCAATCGCCAAGCTAAACCATTGAAAGGCATATGCTCGATGTTTTTCTGGTGGCATTACAATCGGCTGCCAGTTCTTTTTATAACCAATACTCTCTTTTTTATCTAAGTAGACAACAAAGGGCAATAGTTTCTTACCAATTAATTGTGAAAATTTATTTAATTCGATCTGTTGTACACGTAATGGCCATGTTGCACCCGCCAAGTTTTGGTCCTGTAATTGAATGCCTACTTCAACTTCTCTTACGTGCCCTGATAATAAATGTTGGCCTTTTATAGCTTCCAATTCTGGCAATACGTTGCGATCAATTGAACCCGGAACCCAACCTAAATTAATCATGATTGTTTCAGTTTGGCTTTCAAAAAGTTGATAAACTCGATAACCCAAGCGCCCTTTATCTGGTTGATTATCCAGCAGGAAAATTTTTTCATCAATAAATTTACCGGTTATTTTAATTGGCAAATCATTAATACCGTCTTTTAGATCGTTCAAAGCAAGTACTTGCTGCAATGACAATGCTTGCGTTTGACTTAATTCACTGATGCGTTGTTGACGCTGCTCTTTCTCATGTGCCCGAGCGTTTTGCCAAAATCCAAGCTTGATTAATAACGAAAATACCAGCATGGTAAATATAACAACCGGCCAATTAACGTACTTTAAATTGTGCTGAAGTGATTCGAAATTCATAGACTACCGCATGTTCACTAACTAAAAACAGACTATAAAAGAGAGAATGCTGTGTTAATTAAAATTATTATTGTCGGCTTATTAGCCTTTATGACTTACAACCTATTTAAAGCATTGTTTATTATGAATAAGAACGACCCTAACAAGCCACCTATGTCTAAGTTTATTGGTCGACGCGTGATTACATCTGTTGTTATTGTATTACTATTATTATTAGGAATTGTCACTGGTGTCATTACACCTAATCCGCGCCCTTTTTAGACTAAACAGGTACGTATTAAAAAATACGTACCTGAAAACTATTACTGACGTTATTTAGTCGTAATGACCTAAACCACTAAATAATATATACAAAAACAAATAGAAATACCCAAACCACATCAACAAAATGCCAATACCAGCTAGCCGCTTGAAATGCGAAATGATTTTTCGGCGTAAAATGACCTTTCAATACTCTGATAAACATCACCAACAGCATGATAGTACCTAAAGTAACATGCATACCATGAAAGCCTGTTAGCATATAAAAGGTGTTACCGTAGATTCCACTGTCTAAATACAGCTTCATTTCATCTGCGTATCCGTGAGCATACTCCAAACCTTGGCAATAAAGGAAAACCATCCCTAGCAATACGGTTGTACCTAACCAAAACTTCAATAACCCACGCTTTTCTTGCTCTAAAGCAACGTGAGCAAAATGAGCTGTAACTGAAGAAGTCAGCAGAAGAATGGTATTAATCAACGGTAAACCATACCAACCCATAGCAGTGGTTTCTGTGCCATCAGGCGTTTTAATTAATGGCCACGTTGCAGTAAATTCAGGCCATAAAATAGCGGCTGTTGCTGCGTTATTGCCAGCGCCGTCAAGCCATGGCACCGAAAACGTTCGAGCATAAAGTAAGGCGCCAAAAAAAGCGGCAAAAAACATTACTTCTGAAAAGATAAACCAACTCATACCTTGACGGAAAGAATTGTCCATTTGGTGGCTGTATTTACCCGACATCGATTCGGTAATAACGTTGTTAAACCAGCCAAACATCATGTAAATAACCATGGCGATACCAGCTATTAATACCCAGCCACCGCCGACGCTTTCAGGATTATTTAAATTTGCGACATAGCTACCAGCTCCTACCGCAATCAGAAATAACGCAACCGCACCAACTATTGGCCACTTACTCTGCGCTGGTACGTAATAACTTTCGTATTCTTTTGTTGTCATTGTTGTTCCCCTCATTTAAGTGCATTGCACTTAAGAATCAACTGCGCTTGTAATATCGTACAAGGTATAAGATAACGTTATGGTAGAAACATCTTCAGGTAAATCTGAGTCAACATAAAATTGCAAGCCCATCTCTACATCTTCACTTGCTTTTAATGGCTGATTATTAAAACAAAAACACTCTATTTTTTGAAAATAAACAGCGGCTCTACCTGGTGATACTGAAGGTACAGCTTGACCAACAATATCACTTACCGATTCATTCTTAGCGTAAAACTTCACGACCTTTCGTTCACCTGGATGTACCTTCACTTTGTTAATCATTGGTTCAAACTTCCAAGGAATCCCCTTGGCCGTTCGAGTCAAAAATTGCACGGTAACGGTACGTTCAGTATCAATACTGGTAGCACTGTAACTAGCTGCCACATTTGAAGTTTTTCCATTTAACCCTGTGATATCACAAAACACGTCATATAACGGCACCATCGCAAAACCAAAGCCAAACATACCAAACACAATTAGCATCAGCTTTTTAACTGTTTTTTGCACCGATGCATCTTTAGCATTTGACTGCTCTTGATCAGGCTGCATTTTTTGCGATCCGCCGTTAGTCATATTCAATCCAATTAATCAATTTTCGGTGGTTTTTCAAAAGTGTGATACGGCGCAGGGCTTGGCACTGTCCACTCTAGTCCTTCTGCACCATCCCAAGGTTTCGCCGAGGCTTTTTCACCACCTTTAATACACTTGATAACTAAAACCAAGAAAATTAATTGCGACAGTCCAAAGGCAAATCCGCCAATACTGACCCATTTATTAAAATCAGCAAATTGCAAAGCGTAATCAGGAATACGGCGAGGCATACCTGCCAATCCTAAAAAGTGCATTGGGAAGAACAATAAGTTGACCGAAACCAATGAACACCAAAAGTGCCATTTACTTAAGCTATCGTTATACATATGCCCAGTCCATTTCGGTAGCCAGTAATATGCACCAGCAAAAATAGAAAATAAGGCACCTGTTACGAGTACATAGTGGAAATGAGCAACAACAAAATAAGTGTCATGGTATTGGAAATCAACTGGTGTCATAGCTAGCATCAAGCCAGAGAAACCACCAATGGTAAATAGAATAACAAAGGCAATTGAAAACAACATTGGGGTTTCAAAGCTAATTGCTCCACGCCACATAGTTGCTGCCCAGTTGAATACTTTCACTCCCGTAGGTACCGCAATTAGCATAGTACAGTACATAAAGAACAATTCACCAAACAAAGGCATACCTGTGGTAAACATATGATGTGCCCAAACGATGAAAGACAAGAAAGCAATCGACGCTGTTGCGTATACCATAGAGCTATAACCAAATAGCTTCTTACGAGAGAAAGCAGGAATGGTTGTAGAAACAATACCAAATGCTGGCAAAATCATGATATAGACTTCAGGGTGCCCGAAGAACCAGAAAATATGCTGGAACATTACCGGATCACCACCACCAGCAGCATCAAAGAAACTTGTGCCGAAATAGGTATCTGTTAAAACCATAGTAACAGTTCCGGCGAGTACCGGCATAACCGCTATTAATAAATAGGCCGTAATGAAGAATGTCCAAACAAACAATGGCATTTTCATATATGTCATGCCTGGAGCACGCATATTCATGATAGTTACCACAATATTAATTGCACCCATAATTGAGGATATCCCCATGATATGAACAGCAAAAACAAAGAAAGCTGTGCTACCGTTACTATAGGTTGTCGATAACGGTGCGTAGAATGTCCAACCAAAGTTTGGTGCACCACTTTCCATAAAGAAAGACGCTAATAAAATACTAAAAGCGAATGGTAGAATCCAAAAACTCCAGTTGTTTAATCGCGGTAGAGCCATATCTGGAGCACCTACCATCATAGGTAACATCCAGTTAGCTAAGCCTGTAAAGGCTGGCATAATGGCACCAAAAACCATAATCAGACCATGTACAGTAGTCATTTGGTTAAAGAAGTCAGGCTCAACTATCTGTAATCCTGGTTGAAAAAGCTCGGCACGTATAACAAGTGCCATTGCCCCACCAGTTAAAAACATGATAAATGAGAACCATAAATATAGTGAACCAATATCTTTATGGTTTGTGGTATATAACCAGCGCTTAAGGCCAGTCATTTTATGATCGTGATGATCATCGCCATGTGAATCATGCTCTGATTGATCATTAATTGCATCTGTAGTCATTATAACGCCTCCCTACTTCGCACTAGCAGCAACATCTGCTGGCTGGACTAAATCACCGGTATTATTTCCCCAAGCATTACGCTCATAGGTAACTACCGCGGCAATTTGCGTTTTCGTTAATTGGCCGCCAAAAGCTGCCATCGATGGATTTTTCTTGCTACCGTTTACGACCATATCAATATGTGTAGCAACATCACCTTTGACAATCGCACTATCTTTTAGTCCTGGGAATACTGGAGCCATACCTTCACCATTCGCTTGGTGACAAGCAACGCAGGCACTCATATAAACTTTTTCGCCCATGCTCATCAATTCATCTTGAGTGTAAACTTTAGACAAATCTTCTTCAGGAATAACTTTCGCAACTTCTTCTTTTATTTCTGCTACTGCGTCTTTTACCGTATCAGTTGCACTTTCAATAGCACCACCAACAGCGGCTTTAACATCAGAGGCTTGAACGGCGTCACCGGTATTATTACCCCAAGCATTACGCTCATAAGTTACAACAGCAGCAATCTCTTTTAAGCTTAATTGCTTGCCATAACCTTGCATACCTGTGCCAGCTATACCATTGTAAACAATGTTAATATGCTCATTTGCAGGTCCTGTTGTTGCAATCGCACTACCTTTAAGTGCTGGAAATGCTGGTGGTAAACCTTGACCACTGACTTGGTGACATGCTGCACAATATGCGGTGTATGTTGTTTCACCAAGCTGCATTAATTCATCCATAGAAACAGATGCATTTAACGATGCCGCTTCTGCAGCTGCTGCATTAGCTTTCAATTGTTTCTGCTCATCAACCCAAAGCGCATAATCAGCTTCCGATTTAACTTCCACTACAATTGGCATAAAGCCGTGGTCTTTACCACAAAGTTCAGCACATTGGCCACGATAAGTGCCGGGGTTCTCAACTTTAGTCCATGCTTCGTTAATAAAGCCCGGGTTTGCATCTTGTTTAACAGCAAATGCAGGTACCCACCAAGCATGAATAACATCATCTGAAGTTATAACAAAGCGTACTTTTTTATTGGTTGGGATAACTAAAGGTCGGTCAACTTCAAGTAAGTAATTTTCACCTTTTTCAGCAGAGCTGCCGTCAAGGTTTTCGTATTGCTCTCTAGGAGTAGAAAGTACTGAATAAAACTCAATATCTTGATCAAAATATTTATAATGCCACTTCCATTGCGAACCGGTAATTTGCACGGTTAAATCGGCATCATCATTATTCTCCATTTCGATAAGCGTATATGTCGCAGGTACTGCCATGGCGATAAGAATAACGACAGGAATCGCCGTCCATAGAATTTCAATTTTTGTGCTTTCATGGAAGGTTGCTGGTTTAACGCCCTTTGATTTACGGTGAAACACCATAGACCAAAACATGGCTCCAAATACCACAACACCAATAGCCGTACAGATGTAGAGCACCAACATATGTAAATCATATACGTCTCTACTAACGTCCGTAACACCTTTGGTCAAGTTCAGCGGCATATCTGCCCAAACTGAACTAGACAACAAGCCCCCTAGCAACAGCAAACCTAGGTTACGTCTTTTCACTCGACATCTCCTTCACCCTTTAAGGCAAAAACAGCAGCTAATCTTTAATTTACCTTGATAAACCAGTGATTTTGCTCATACATTTATTATTATTTAAGTGGTGCAATTTTGAACAATCGTCAAATGCGCCCTATTGTTATATTTGTACGTTTTCTAGACTAGAATTACTTAAAACTTGATCTGGGTCAATTTAAAATTTCAACGAAGGAAAAAATAAAAGCTAATAAATACAATAGTGTAAAAACACTAAACATGGCTTAAAGCTTATTTTTAAAGGGGTGTAGTGAATGTTCGTTTTTTGTTCATTATGTGATCATGATGCAGAAAATTTAACAAAATCACAACTCAAAAACAGTACAAAAAATAATCTATTATACGCGTTGAGTAACATGAATGATAATTATTCTTAAAAAACAAAGCTTAGAGAAGAGAAATAAACTTAACGAAAGGAAAGTGCAGGTTTCAAATAACAAAAGCCTTTAAAACCTGCACAATAACTAATCAATTTTTAATTTCATTTATTCGATTTAAAGTAAATAGATTTACATCCAATCAGCTGAACGAATAACGCCAACTGCAATACCTTCAACATTAAAATGCTGTGAAGTTAGGTCAACTTCTATTGGTGAGAAATCTTCGTTTTCGGCATGCAAATAAACAACATTTCCTTCACGTTTAAAACGTTTAACTGTTACGTCTTCTTCAACGCGAGCAACGATAACTTGACCATTTTTTACATCAGTTGTTTGATGCACCGCGAGTAAATCACCATCCAAAATACCAATATCTTTCATACTTTCGCCATTTACACGTAGTAAGTAATCGGCGGCTGGATGAAATAAACTGCCGTCGATTTTATAATGCTCTTCGACGTGCTCCTGAGCTAATATTGGCTCACCTGCAGCAACTCGACCAATCAATGGCAAGCCATCTTCTTCAGCAAATTCTTCCGCTAAACGAATGCCACGGGAGGTACCTGGCAACATTTCGATATAACCCTTCTTAGCAAGAGCTTTTAAGTGTTCTTCTGCCGCATTAGCCGATTTAAAACCAAAAAAATCTGCGATTTCCGCTCGTGTAGGTGGCATGCCGGTATCAGAAATTTTTTCTCGGATCAGATCAAATATCTGTTGTTGTCTGGGTGTTAAAGGGCGCATATTTTTTCCTTAAGCAACTATTAGGCAGCCTGTGTTTTTAAACAGTATCACTGTCATTGTATACAGGCTGTAAATAAACGCAAGTTATGATTTACCTTAGCGTAGTTGCCTTTAATCAACTTTCATTTTCACTTTTATAAAAAATGGTAGTTGGTAATCCCCGTAGTTAACGTTCAAGAACAAGTAATCAGTATGTTCAAAGTCAAAGATAAAATTATCAACTTGTAGTCTCAGTTGGATACCATCATCAGTTCGTATAACCTCAGCTACATCGAAAGTATTGCTGGTGTTAGTGGTATCAAGAGACATTGCATCTACCAGACCATGACGATCAGAGAAGATTAAGTTTACCTGGGTCTCAATTCCTTCACGCACAACAATCTCTGTTGAGGTATCTAAAGATAAAGATGTTCTGGCAATAGCTTCTGAAAGTATTGTTACATTGGCTGTTTTAAGCACTTCAGAATTATCGACTAATTTAGCACGGTAAATAATGCTCAAAGTTTGCTGGCCACTAACTCCTGGAGCGATAACTTCAAAGTGTTGCTTTGAATCACTAACTTTAGCGCCTTGAACACCTGAGGTATCCCAAGACCACTCTTTAATCTGCTCATAATCTTCTGTTATCACATTAAAAGTAATGGCTTGTCCTTTCACAGCGACAAGACGAGAAATGGTATAATTCATTTCACTCAATGTTATATCATTTTTAATTGTTAATTCAGTGCTGACAGTTTTACTTAGCTGCCCCATAGTGACCGTTAGTGAAAGTTGCCCACTCACATCAGTATCAACTCTAGGAGCGGAGACACTTAATATTTCATTTTTTGGTGTAAGTAATTCTAACTCTTGGTCAGACGTCCATTGCCACTGATATGAATCGATACTATGTGAACTTTCAATCGTAGGAGTAATCGATGTAGTGCTATCTTCGGTTATTTCAATGTTACTCGGTAGCGACACTTCTAAACTTTGCGAACTTTCAGCTGAAACATATACCTGGCTATTACTGGTAAATTGAATATCATTCTCTGTAATAGCGATAACACTAATTGGAAACTTTGTTAACTCAGTAACGATTGGCGCGGTAAAAGTAGCGGTCATAGTTGTGATATTATTGGTTGTTATAATTTCGGTAATAGCATCTGAAACCATTAGGGATGTTAAATCCCATGCGATAGAGTCTAGCGTGACATTACTCGTTAAACGTGCATTAAGCACAGTAGTATCGCCCGACAAGGTGTCAAATTGCTCTAACAGCTCAATATATACAGTTGGTTCCTCGTTATCATCGGCAGGTGTTATTGTAAGCTCCAGCGTTTTTTCACTACGATGATTAGCACTATCTGTTGCCGATAAACTTAACAACACAACTCTAGTACTAGCAACATCAGGTACAGTAACGGTTGGAGATAAAACATTTTTATCCGAAAATGCTATTTCATCATCATCAGCACTCCACTCAATAACCACGTTATCTCCTTGTGGATCTTGAACATTAGCAATTATAACAATGCTCTCACCACCTCTTGCTTGTTGTGAAGATGCCATAGAAATCACTGGTGCTTGGCTAGCTTGCGCCCCCGCTTGTAATGTCACAGTGATTGTTTGTTGACTTGTATTACCTTGGCTGTCTTTTGCGACAACGGATATAACAATAACTTGTTCTACACTAGAGGTAGGAAAAGAAACATCTACTGATGAGCCTTCTTTAGTTGAAAAGCTCACATTTTCATTGTCACTTTGCCAGCTTATCTCTATTGCATCACCATCTGGGTCAGAAACATTCACCTCCAAAGTCACGGTTTCGCCACTCGAAACAATTTGCGATGTATTTGCTACGATCACCGGAGCTCGGTTTACTTCAACGGGAGCACTTTTTTCACTAGAACCGCTACATGCTGCTAAGCATAAAGTCAGTAAAAGGCAGATAAATAAAAGGTAATTAGACATATCAATCCTTGATAATTTGTTTGATTAAAATTCATACACAATCATAAAGTCAGTTTTAAAAAAATAAAGCAAAAAATTGCTAATTAAACATACAGTTACAATTGATAAAAAACTTGACCAAATATCTAGAGGTGGACCAGAAATGAATAGTATTTCATGGCGGCTTTGTAGGTCTATTTACGAGCTTACAAAACCGATAACTATTCAATATAGTATAGAAAACTCGATAGATGTTTTATTCTACAAACAGCAAAAAGCCCGTCACTTTCGTAACGGGCTTCT
>NZ_BAAJLZ010000009.1:0-117167 GCF_057537295.1 Colwellia meonggei | reverse complement strand
ATTTGTACAGACCGTGGTTTTATTAGGCTGTTTACCGGTAATTCCGCGGCTTACAGATGCTACAAAGGCGTAGTTTAGCCCCTTGGTAAGGATTGTAGCTTAACTACATGCATAAATAATGACTCCTTATTTTAAAAAATTACTTATATAAGTATCCTTTTAAGTTGGGTTGTTTAATCAACTAAAAAAACAACATGTATTTGCCTGATTAAATTGAATAAAAATTACACTTATAGTTGCACATTACTAAAAGGTGGGTAACATAGAATTGCAATTTAGATTTTTTATAAAATAATAATTAGGTATCCATTATGAAGTCTCCTCAAGCATTAACGCTAATTGTAGCGTTGGTATTCGCTATTGCCGTTTACTTTTTGGCGGGCAGTGCATTTGAACTAAGCAATATCAGTGTTGCTATTGTTGCTTTTGTTTGTGCATTTATCGCACCTCTTGTTGGTAAAGCTGATAGCGACAACCAAGAAGCCGACACAAAAATTACAACACTCTATGTCGGTAACTTACCATATCGAGCAAATGAAGCAGCCGTTAGAGAGTTGTTTTCTGAATACGGGCAAGTTCAATCTGTTAGATTAATGAAAGATAAACACACAGGTAAAAGACGTGGTTTCGGCTTTGTGGAAATTTCTGCTAATGACGCCGATAAAGCCATCGAAGAACTCAATGACAGCGAATTTCAGCAAAGAACACTAAAAGTTCGTGAAGCAAAAGAACGTCCTGAGAAAGTAACTGATTAATAGTCAGAAAAACTTTCCTCTGAAGCCCACGAATGTGGGCTTTTTAATACCTACTTTTTGATATAACGATGAGACAAGCCTCCTTTATTCAGTTTATTCCTCTCCACTATCTGTAACACTACTACCCGTAACTAGGGATTTATCCTAAAATATCATCACTAATTAGTAGACAAAAACTGAACAAACGCTAAAATCTGCGCCCTCGCAACTCGTATGTTCACTATAAACAAGGTATTTCAATGTTTAGCCACATTCACCCAGATAACTATCAGCAGCAACTTGATGAAAAACAGCAGGCCATCGCTGCCGATTTTGCACAATTTGATTTGCCTTCGTTTGAAGTATTTACCTCGCCAGCACTAAATTATCGCCAACGAGCGGAATTTAGGGTTTGGCACGAAGGGGATGATCTTTATTACATTATGTTTAATAGTGAGACGAAAGAAAAATTTCGTGTTGATGATTTTCCTGTAGCGAGTGAATTGATCAATCAATTTATGACGGCACTACTTAGTGATATTAAAGATAAGGAAGTACTACGCCAGCGTTTGTTCCAAGTTGACTTTCTTTCTACCTTAAGTGGTGAGATTTTAATAAGTTTGCTTTACCATAAACAATTAGATGATGAATGGATAGAGCATGCTAAACAGTTAAAGGCTCGCCTATCGACAATTGCCCCTGTAGATATTATTGGTAGAGCTCGAAAGCAAAAAGTTATACTTGATAAAGACTATGTTATAGAAACACTGACTGTTGCCAGCAAAAAATTCCATTATCAACAAGTTGAAAATAGCTTTACACAGCCTAACGCGGTCGTGAATGAAAAAATGTTGTTGTGGACACAACAAGCAACTAAAAATACTGGCGGTGACCTAATTGAACTTTACTGTGGCAATGGTAACTTCAGCATGGCGTTAGCAGAAAACTTTGATCGTGTACTGGGTACGGAAATATCAAAGTCTTCGGTAAAATCTGCGCAAGTTAACATTGCAGCCAATAAGTTAAAGAATGTTGATATCGTTAGAATGGCCAGTGAAGATTTCAGCCAAGCAATGAATGGTGAACGAGTATTTCGCAGGTTAGAGGGTTTCGATTTAACTAGCTATAACTACCAAACCGTACTTGTTGATCCTCCTCGTGCTGGGCTTGATCCGGACAGTGTTGAACTCATTAGCCGCTTTGAGCGTATCATTTACATTTCATGTAACCCTGAAACATTAAAGAGCAACCTGATAGAGTTAGTTAAAACTCACAAAATAGAGCACTTTGCACTATTTGATCAATTTCCGTATACCCACCACGTGGAAACAGGGGTTATTTTAACTCGCCTTTAGTGCTATCACTACCCGACTTACGGGATTCGTTTCGTAGGCCAAATTCAAAAGCACCGCGAGCAATAAACCTAAGCTGTTTGATTGTTCGCTGTGCTAATACTTCTAAATCTTTTTTATCGCAATCCAAAGCATCAGAGCCAGCACTAAAAACAATAGTTACCGCGGCATTGGCTTGTAAATAAGCCACTTCAGCATCTAACTTATTTGCTTGTTGTAAATAATCACAAAGCTCTAAAGTGAAATAACGAATTTCTCGATTAACCGCAGCACGAAAGGCTGCCGATGTACCAGAACGCTCACGTAACAATAAGCGAAATATATTGCCATTGTTTTCAATGAATTCCATAAAGGTATGTACTGATATTTGAATAACAGAGCCACCCTTTTCAATACGCTGCCTTGCTTGACGCATGAGCTGTCGTAAGGTTAAACCCGCTTCATCAACAAGTGTTAAGCCCAATTCATCCATATCACTAAAATGTCGATAGAATGATGTAGGTGCCAATCCTGCCTCTTTAGCTACTTCACGTAAACTTAAGCTGGAAAAACTTCGTTCACTGCTGAGTTGCCCCAGCGCCGCATCAATTAATTGACGGCGAGTTTTTTCTTTTTGTAGTGCACGAATTCCACTCATAACGTTGTAAACCTAATCTTCGTTTTTCTTATACAGCAAAGTTATCATGATACTGAAAACCGTTGATATTGCCAGTAAATTGAATTAAAACGATGATAAATATCACAACTTTGAATTTTTTATTACAAGGCAATAATCACCAATCAACACTTGACTCTAGTACCACTAAAGCTAAAATAGCGTACATGTGTACACTGAAATAAGCAGTGTTTAATCTTTATTGGAAAATTAATGAAAAAACCTCCTGTAATTTGGCTAAATGTATTCGTATTTAGCATTACCTTTTTATTTGCTGCTATTGCGGTACCTTACCGAGCATTTACTCACGGTTTTGATAGTGCAGAAATTACCGCAGCAATTATTTGCTTTATTTATTGTGGTATGTCGATTACTGCTGGCTATCACCGCTTATGGTCACACAAAACATATCAAGCGCATTGGTCGCTAAGGATAATATACGCATTAGGCGGCGCATTTGCTTTACAAAATAGTGCTTTACACTGGTCTTCAGATCACCGCATTCACCATAAACATGTCGATAAGAATCATGTTGACCCATATTCAGCGAAAATGGGATTTTGGCATTCACACATTGGCTGGATGCTAAGAGATTTCCAACCTGAGCGTTACAACGACTACGATAATGTTCGCGACTTACAAAAAGATCCAATCGTGGTTTGGCAACATAAGTACTATTTGCTTCTTACCATCATAATGAACTTTGGCGTGCCACTAGTATTTGGTTTATGGCATGGTGATGTCATTAGCAGTTTATTATTACTAGGCTTTTTAAGACTTGTGCTTAGCCACCATACAACGTTCTTTATCAATTCTTTAGCCCACATTTGGGGTAAGCAAACCTATACCGAGAGAAATACAGCGCGTGATAACGGCTTCTTGGCATTCTTTACATTTGGTGAGGGATATCATAATTACCATCATATATTTGAGAATGATTATCGTAATGGTATTCGTTGGTGGCAGTTTGACCCTACTAAATGGTTAATCAAAGGGTGTGAACATTTAAGACTTACCTCTAAATTACGAGTAACACCTGAAGATAAAATTGAAAAAGCCCGTTTATCTATGGTGTTATTACGTAGCCAGCAAAAAATAGCTACTCACCCTGACGCTGAACAATTACTTGAGCGTTTACAATATGAGTACGACGAGCTTATTCATAAAGTAAATGCATTTTATGCCGCCCGCAAAGCCTTACTTGCTAGTAAACGTGATCAATTAATTGCTGATGTTGAAAACTCAGAAGCGATGGCTCAATACCAAGAAATTAAGCAGCTTTTGGCACAGCAACGACGCAGCTGGCAACTTACGATTGAGAAACTAGCATAAAAACAGTTACCTTGTATTTAATTCCTGCTAAAATTTTCGACATTATGGCAGGAATTAGCAGGGTTGATCATTGAGTAAGCAAGCACAAAGCAAAACAACAGCAAAAACACCGAAGCAATATGATTTTGACGCTATTATCATAGGGACAGGTCCTGGCGGCGAAGGCGCTGCAATGAACTTAGCAAAACGTGACAAGCATGTTGCCATTATTGAGCGATATCATAACGTTGGCGGTGGCTGTACTCATTGGGGCACCATTCCTTCAAAAGCACTGAGACAATCGGTTAGCCGCCTTATTGAGTACAACTCAAATCCACTTTTCAATGCCGGTCAAAGTGCCAAGCAATTAACCTTTCAAGATATTTTAAGTCACGCCTCGGCAGTTATTCGTAAGCAAGTTAACTTGCGAAGCGGTTTTTATAACCGAAACCAAGTAGAGCATTTTTATGGCGAAGCATCTTTTGTTGATGCAAATACTATTCAAGTACTACGAAATGATGGCTCTATCGACACCATAACGGCAAAACAAATTGTTATTGCTACTGGCTCACGTCCGTACCATCCTGATGATATTGATTTTTCACACCCTCGTGTCTATGACTCAGACAGTATTTTATCACTTGAGCATTCACCACGACATATTATCATTTACGGTGCAGGGGTTATTGGTAGTGAGTATGCGTCAATATTTCGCGGCTTAGGTGTAAAAGTCGACTTGATCAACACCCGTGATCGTTTACTGTCATTTTTAGATGATGAAATGTCTGACTCTCTCAGTTACCACTTATGGAACAATGGTGTTGTTATTCGCCATGGTGAGCAAATTGAACGGGTTGAAGCAAGTAATGAATCAGTAATTGTTCATCTTGAGTCTGGTAAAAAAATGCGTGCCGACTGTCTATTATTTGCTAATGGTAGAACCGGTAATACCGCAGATTTAAAACTTGAAAATGCAGGGTTAAAAGCCGACGGCCGTGGGCAACTAAAAGTCAGCGAAACATATCAAACCGAAGTTGAAAGCATTTTTGCCGTTGGTGACGTTATTGGTTATCCAAGTTTAGCCAGTGCCGCATTCGACCAAGGCAGAATTTGTGCCAGCGCTATGCTCGATGGTAATAGTAAAGCTAAGTTAATTGTTGATATTCCAACAGGGATTTATACCATCCCAGAAATTAGCTCGGTCGGTAAAACAGAGCAAGAGTTAACGGAAGCAAAAATTCCTTATGAAGTGGGTCGAGCGCAGTTTAAGCACTTAGCGCGAGCACAGATTTCCAATAACTTAGTTGGCTCTTTGAAAATTTTATTTCACCGAGAAACCAAAGAGATTTTAGGCATACATTGTTTTGGTGAGAATGCAGCTGAAATTATTCATATTGGTCAAGCCATAATGCAACAGGTAAATGGCGGCAACAATATCGAATACTTTGTTGAAACAACCTTTAATTACCCAACCATGGCAGAAGCATTCCGAGTTGCAGCATTAAATGGTTTAAACCGACTATTCTAGTAATTAAAGTGAGCAATGCTTTATTTATTCAGCGTTGCTCACTCTTACTTTGAATTATAAAAGTTAGCTTTATACTAGCCCAAACACTTAGAGGAACTCATGAAATATAGTTTAATGCTCATTTTATTGCTATCAGCCTTCGCGACTCATGCTGACAATAACTTCACCATTTACTTAACTCGTCACGCTGAGAAACAAAAAGAGCAAGAAAATCCAAAGTTAACCCAATGTGGAACACAGCGCGCACAGCAATTAGCAAGTTTATTAGCTAAGACTGAGCTCAAAAAAATTTATAGCACACAATATAATCGTACACTTGCAACGGCGCAGCCAACAGCCAAAACATATGCCTTAGAAACTCAACATTACTCGCCAGTAAAGCTAAAGGTATTTGCCAAGGAATTACTTGCTAATAAAGAAAATGCTTTAGTGGTTGGTCACAGCAATACCACACCACAACTAGCGGCTCTATTAAGTGGTAGTGATATCAAGAAAATATCTGAAAAGGAATATCAAAATTTATACCAAATACAAATTAGCGGCAGAGCGAAAACAGTAACTTTACTAACTCAGCCACTAACTTGTTATTGATAGCAATTAAAGGTCAGCAGGATTTCCTATTGTACCAGGACTAATAAGTTCAATTTCAGTAATGGTGAACGGCGTACCCCATTGCTGAATGGTCATAATATTTTTAACTTTACCTTTAACCCTAACAATTGCACCATTTTGAGCAAATTCTTTTTTCATATTCATTGGTAATAATTTCTTACCTGAATCAGTGATAATACCGTAAAAGCCACCTTCTAAATTCAAAAACTGCACACGGCCTCGCTGCCAACCAGAGTACTCTCCTTTCAATTTATCTTTTATTTCTACCATTTCATGCTCTTTTAATCGTTCTTCGGTATTAATTGGTGTCGCTACAAGTTTAGTTGAGTTTTCTTTAGGGTTGCTGTCGGTTACTTGCTGCGCTGCCTCGTTACCATTGTCAGGCACATTATCCTCCTCATCTTTTGTGTTGCTGCCACAAGCGGCAACTAGCAAAGCAACTGCTAACGCTGATATCACCTTATTATTTATCATCATTATAATTTCCATTTCTAAAATAAGCCTTTAGCTTAAGCATACCTTAAACATGCACTAAACCAAAACGAATACCCAACTCTTCCATTACTCATAATAACTTAATTATGGTCGTAAAATTACACGAAAAAACCTCTGAAGAGGCTACTAAAGATATAAATAATAAAAAAGGAGCCTATGGCTCCCTTTCTTAAAACTTTTTCTACCAGTTAATAACTTGGCAACTCGTTAAGCCTATTTATGAAATGGCTTACTTAAACGATGTACTGAGTCAATAAAGTGACCAGCATGTTCTGGATTCACATCAGGGTGAATACCATGACCTAAATTAAATACGTGACCAGTGCCACCATCACCAAAACCGGTTAGTATTTTTGATACTTCCTGCTCAATGCGTGGTAATGGTGCATATAACATTGAAGGGTCCATATTGCCTTGTAACGCCACTTTATCACCAATGCGTGCTTTGGCATTTTCAATATCAATAGTCCAATCTAAGCCAACAGCGTCACAACCTGTTGCAGCAATATCTTCTAACCACATGCCACCATTTTTAGTAAATAAAGTTACTGGTACTTGGCGGCCATCATTATGGCGTGTTAAACCATCAACAATTTTTGCCATATATTGTAGTGAAAATTCTTTATAATCGCGTGGCGACAATACACCGCCCCATGTATCAAATACCATTACAGACTGAGCGCCAGCAGCAATTTGTGCATTTAAGTAAGAAATAACAGAATCAGCTAACTTATCAAGCAACAAGTGCAATGTTTGTGGCTCTGCAAACATCATTTTTTTGATTTTGGTAAAACCTTTTGAACTACCACCTTCGATCATATAAGTCGCTAGAGTCCACGGGCTGCCAGAGAAACCAATTAATGGTACATCACCATTTAAAGTTTTCTTAATAGTACGAACTGCATTCATGACATATTGCAATTCGCCTTCTGGATCAGGGATACCAATTTTATCAACATCGGCTTTACAGGTAATTGGGCGTTCAAACTTAGGACCTTCGCCTGTTTCAAAATATAAGCCTAATCCCATCGCATCTGGAATGGTTAAAATATCGCTGAACAGAATTGCAGCATCAAGCGGGAAACGGCGCAATGGCTGAATAGTCACTTCACACGCTAAGTCTGCGTCACGACAAACCGTCATAAAGTCGCCAGCGTCTTTACGCACTTCACGATACTCAGGCAAATAACGACCAGCTTGACGCATCATCCATACAGGGGTGTAATCAACAGGTTGACGCAATAGTGCGCGCAAATAAGTATCATTTTTTAATTCAGTCATGAAAGTTCTTCTCCGCTATAATATGCGCGCATTCTAGCACTTCAAAATTTATTGATCTATGTCCCAAATCAAATCTAGGCCCGCTCTTCCAGCTCAAAGCACTTTTTTTGTGATATTTCGCAAAATTAATGACAAAAACTAGATTTGCAATATTCGAGGTACAGCTAAAAGAACTCATTAACGAAATACACTTTACGTTTTAATCACAGAATTTGAGGTACAAAAAACAAGCAACAAAAAAATAAATTAATAAATTGTGAAATTTTTTTAACGGTAGCAAGAAACATATGTGTCAATATATTTTACAGATTTTTTGTTGTTTTTCATTAGCTTCCACACCAGTGGTTAACCAGATGCGAACCAAGAATTCTCATCTGATTAATCGTAGACATTATCTTTAACTCTTGATAGGTAACACTTTTTTACATGCATATTTTTAGTAAAAATGGCTTCCGAATTAGTTGATGAAAAAAGCTTTTTAAATTTTCTCTGTCAAAAAAGCAATTCTAGTAAAAATAACGCTAATGACGGCACCTTACGTACGAAAAAATTCGTGGAATATATGCTCTATTAAAGTTGTTGCAGCATGAAAAAGCCTTTGCTATAAATTGTCCCGCGCTACAGAAAAACAATAATAAAAATCAAGAATAACTAAAAAGAAGCTAGTTTAACTAGACCATACAGCGAGCATTTCAAGCCTTACTTCGGTAAGGCTTTTTTATTGCCTAAATTATTATAGTCTGCACTTCCAATATACTAATGTGGTTATATTTAATACCGTAAATACTAATAAAATAATAGAGAGTTAGCATGCCAACAGTAATCGAATGTAATCGCATAATGAAAACCGCTATTATTATTTGGCTAATCGCTGTCACACAAAGTTTATTAGCTATTAGTGGTATATTTGGTATTACAAACACAACTTATGAGCGTATAACCTTTGGTCTATTAGAGTTAATGACGATGGTGCTAGTGATAGCCAATTTAGCAGCAATTAAGCGCATTATTGCAAAGGAGAAACATCCTATTGCGCATAAACTGGGCCGGCTATGCTTTTACTCATTATTATTTTGTTTTATAGGCGATATTATTAATCGCAATTTTTTACAGCAGTTTTATCAGTATGACAGCCAAATAAAACACAGCTACCTAGCTGACTCGGTAGTATTTTTCTTTCCTGGCTATCTCATTTTAATTGCAGCAGTGGTATATATTACCAAATTAAAAGGCGTATCAAATCGCTTCTTAATTACTACGGCTGCACTGGCAAGTTTTATAGCGCTATATACTTACTTTGATATGCACATTGCTAATAGCAGTACACTATTAACACTTATTACCGCATCATATTCAGTATTAGTGAGTATTCTAGCCGTGTCAGCAATTTGGTTATTAAAAGCTTTTAAATGGCGACAAGCTTCGCTAAAAATATGGTTAGTCGCCTTTGGTTTATTACTCGCTATGGTAGCAGATGCAATTATTGGCCAGTTTTGGATTTTTGGTAATCAAGGGCAAGGTTACTTCCCAATGGTGAGTCATATCAATTGGATTATCTACGTTGCTTCTCAATTATTAGTCCAACAACTACCCCTTGCGCTTTTACAAAATAAACATCGATAATGATTTATATCAATAAGTGAGTGTTAACATCACTAACAAAAGTAGTATATTAAAAGTAGCACATATATTTTTTGTACTAATCAGGTTACTAGCTAGAGTCTAATTATGACAGTTGCACACGGCGAACATACCATCGACATTCAAGAAGACATAATTCTTTTGAAGTTAATCGGTTCTTTTAATGAAATGGGTGCAGCAAAGTTTACAAAAGGAATGAAAGACGCAATTCTAAGTTTCAAAGGTGCTCCATTTGCAATTTTAGTTGATGATTTAGAAGTTATTGGTGGCACACCGGAAGCATATGCCGAGCTTGAATTATACAATCAATGGCTAAATACTCAGAATATGCGCGCCAAGGCAATGGTTATAGACTCCCCTGTAACCTTGGCTATAATTGAAAAGTACGCACCATCACGTGAAAAACAAAATATTTCCATATTTAACAATCGTATTGATGCTATTGCTTGGCTAAATTCTCAGTTATAAATAACTTTACGCTTTCCTAGTAGTTCAATTAATATAATTCCTATGACTCCCCTACATTAAAATTATGTTGGCAGTTCAAATTATACACATGAACGAAATGCAAAAGTTTTGTGTTATAACACATAGAGAGAATCGTTATACGGAGCAATATGCATGGAAGAAGTTGACGTATTAGTTGTTGGTGCAGGTGTTGTCGGTTTAGCAATCGCTGCCCAACTAAGCATGCGGTACGCTAATGTACTTATAATAGATAAAAACCTAAGCTTTGGTGAGGAAACCAGTAGCCGAAATAGCGAAGTGATCCATGCTGGCATTTACTACCCAAAAAACAGCTTAAAGGCGCGGTTATGTGTGAAAGGGAAAGAGCTACTATATCAATACTGTCAACAGCGCCATATTCCACATCAACGAGTCGGAAAATTACTAGTAGCACATAATAAACAAGAAGAAGAGCAGTTAAAAACAACCTTAGCCCAAGCTAAGCGCAACGGTGTTGATGACTTAGTGTGGCAGAACCAATCGCAATTAGCTAAGTCCACGCCAGCATTAGCCGCTACTGCCGCACTATTGTCTCCATCAACGGGGGTTATCGACGTACACAGCTACATGCAAAGCTTACTTGCCGATATTGAAAATCAAGGTGGATTATTTGTCGCACAAACCAACTTTGTTAAAGCTACCGTAAACAAGCTTGGTATTGCTGTCACACTGAATAGCCAAGGAGAAAAAATTAAACTGCAATGTAAAACAATTATTAATTGTGCGGGCTTGCACGCAACACAAGTTGCAAAAGCAATTACAGATATGCCAATTAATAAAATCCCTAAACTTTACTATTGTCGAGGACATTATTTTAGCTATCAAGGGCAAAGCCCTTTTCAACAGCTCATTTATCCAATACCAGAAGCAAATGGGCTTGGTATTCACGCCTCGCTCAATACAGCTGGGCAGTTAAAGTTTGGCCCAGATACACAATATATCAAAAATATTGATTACCAAGTTTCCGATAACTTAAAAGCAAAGTTTATTGAAGCAATCACAAAATATTTCCCTACAATTAATCACGATAAGTTAATACCTGACTATGCTGGCATTAGACCTAAATTACAGGGCCCTAATGAAGGCTTTAAAGACTTTTGTATACAAGATGAAAGACAACACAATGTGAAAGGGCTAATTAACCTCTTTGGCATCGACTCTCCGGGCTTAACCTCAAGCCTAGCGATTGCTGAGTATGTTGATGGCTTACTCAATTCATAATATTTAAGCACAAAAAAGCCAGCGCTAAGGCTGGCTTTTCATATTAACGCTGTAGGTTAAGCATTTAATAACATTAAATTACTTATCACCAACTTGTGCTGCTGCTTCAGGCTTTTGAATTTCAAGTAATTCAATTTCAAATTCAAGCACTGAGTTACCAGGAATGCGTGGTGGGTTACCGTTTGGTCCATACGCTAAGTCAGATGGAATAGTAAATTTAAATTTAGAACCAACTGACATTAACTGAACACCTTCAGTCCAACCAGAAATTACACGATTCAGTGGGAATACTGCTGGCTCGCCACGATCGTATGAACTATCAAAAGTTTCGCCATTTAAGAAAGTACCTTTGTAGTGAACTTTTACGGTATCAGTCGCCGCTGGTTTTTCACCTTCTGCAGCAGTCATTACAAGGTACTGAATACCTGAATCTGTTACTTTAACACCTTCTTTCTTAGCATTTTCTTCCAAGAACTTTTGACCTTCAGCTAGGCTTGCTTCAGCACTTACTAATGCTTGCTCTTGTTGCTTAGCTTTCATCGCTTGATCTAAGTTCATTAACAACGCCTGAATGTCTTCTTTCTCTATTTGAGATTTGCCATTTAAGCTATCAGTGAAACCACGAAGGATAAGTGACTTATCTAACGCTAAACCCATTTTATTATGTTCTTCTAGGTTACGCTCCATGTACATACCAATAGAAGCGCCTAAACCATAGGCTTGCTTTTGTATTTCAGTTTCAAGAACTGCTGGCTTTTCTTCTTGTTTTGCTTGTTCTTGACAACCCATTACTGATAATAAAGCAATGGCGACTACAGTCGGTTTAAAAAATCTCATTTACATCTCCGTTTTACTACTCAGTCGGAAATTCCCGCTAAGTCATTAAATATGTGTGAATTGTGAAACAATGCGGCTTATACTAACGATAAATGAGACAAGAAAAAAGTATTAATATTTTGCTAAACTGTAACTTAACTATTCGAACGCTCAAACTACTGTTTTTACTAACATTACTAACTGCTTGCCAACCTAGCGGCCAAACACCAGAGCAACGTTGGCAACATGCGGTTGAAGGTGCCTACGCTGCCAATATTTCAAATGACGGCAAATATAGTGTGGTGTCTTCTATTCATCATGGTGTCAGTCTTTGGGATCTTGAAAAGAATGCCTTAAAATATAGTTGGTCACAGCAGCAAAACAGTGCCGATAACTTAGTGCTCGTTGCTGATATTGCCGACAACAATAGCCACGCCCTGATTGCAAATCGTAATGACTTCTCTTTGTGGAATATAACCAATGGTAATTCAGAGGGATTTTGGGCAATTAGCGAGTCCAACATTCGTGACATTGCCGTTGCTAATGATGGTCGTTATGTTTTAGTTGGGCAAAGTAATGGCAAAGTGGTTCATATTAATACCAACAATGGTCGCCGTTTGGAGTTTTTAGGTCATCAAGAAAAAATCAATGCCATAGATATGATGCCGAATGGTCGCGTTGCCATTTCTGGTTCGAATGACTTTGTTGCCTATGTTTGGGACACAGAGTCAGGGCAAGTAATTTATCGCTTTAATCACCCAAGTAGAGTCACCATGGTTGCCCTCGACCCTAAAGGCCGATATGCATTTACCGCTGACAGCAAAAAGTCGGCAAATATATGGGATTTAAAAACCGGAAAGCTAATAACAAAGTTAAATTACACTAATCGCCAAGAAGTTTTCAGTGCCGTACAATTTTCGCCAGATGGCACTAAGCTCCTTACTGGTGCGCCATCACGTAAAGTTAGTGTCTGGGCAATTTCAACTGGCGATAGAATTACCAGTTGGCGAGTAACGCCACGTGAAGACATTCGACCCGCTGGTGCTGTTGTTTACAGCGTTGCTTTTAGAGATAATAACCAAGTAATTACAGAAAGTTCTTCCGGATACGCCGAATTATGGCAGGTAAATAAATAGTGAAATCAGTTAATGACCTAACTCAAGCAATAGAATCGCTTGAAACTCGTAACGCTTTTCAAGACGATGTTATTGAGCAACTCAACCATGAATTATCAGTGCACCAAAGTGAAATAGCAGAATTAAAATTACAACTGAACTTAATTGCCAAACGACTTAAAGAAAACAATTCGAGTCAATCAGGTAAAGAAGAAATAGAGCCTCCACCACCGCACTACTAAACACAGTTAAGCAAACATTAAGCTAAATAAATATTTGTTTAGCTTAATGTTCTTTCGTTATTCCTGCTTAAAAATACCAATAACCTGCTCATTAGGTCGCACTTCTTGCGCAACATGTTCTTGTGATTGCGACATTTGTTCACCACAATCTACACAAGTAACAGTTTCAACGTCATTTTCTTTGGTTAACGCCATGGTATCCATTGCCTGACACTTTGGGCAAGTAGCCCCGGCTATAAATCGTTTTTTCACGCTAATACTCAATTTAAGGTAAGTTTCATTTCAATTTCAGTTAAGAAAGCAAGATAAATGTCCTGCTGCTTTATTTTACCTTGAATAATCCCCTAAGGAAAAGCGACAATAGCGCCCTGCATTGAAAAGAGTAATTGATAAATGATCACAGCCACAGACTTAAGTTTAGCCCGAGGTGCAAAATACCTTATAAAATCATCAAGCTTTACAATACACCCTAACCATAAAGTTGGGCTTGTTGGTGCGAACGGCTGTGGAAAATCATCATTATTTGCAAGTTTATTAGGCACCTTGCCGCCAGACATGGGCAATTTATCAATGCCTGCAAGTTGGAAAATTGCCACCGTTAAGCAAGAAACGCCGGCACTAGAACAGTCAGCATTAGATTATGTTATTGATGGCGACCACGAATATCGTCAACTAGAAGCAAAGTTAGAGCAAGCACGACAAGACGACAACGGAACACTAGAAGCGACTATTATCAACCAAATAGACGCTATTAGCGGTTATAGCTTACCAGCGCGAGCAGGTGAATTACTTCATGGCTTAGGTTTTTTGCAAGAACAGTTATCAAACCCAGTAAAATCATTTTCTGGTGGTTGGCGAATGCGCTTAAATTTAGCACAAGCATTAATCAGCCGAGCAGACTTACTATTACTCGATGAGCCTACTAACCATTTAGATTTAGATGCAGTCATTTGGTTACAACGCTGGTTAAAGCGCTTTACCGGCACCTTGGTATTAATATCACATGACCGCGACTTTCTAGATGATGTTATCGGCCAAATTTTACATATTGAGCAACAAAATGCGAAGTTATACTCTGGCAACTACTCAGCATTCGAGCGCCAGCGCGCAGAGCATTTAGCCCAACAAGACGCACAATTTCAAAAGCAGCAAAAGGAAGTGGCGCACTTAACCTCATTCGTTGACCGCTTTCGTGCTAAGGCAAGTAAAGCAAAGCAAGCACAAAGTCGATTAAAAAGATTACAAAAACTGCCAGATTTAGCGCCTGCACACGTTGATAGTCAGTTCACTTTCAGTTTTGAAAAACCTGATACCCTACCCTACCCGTTATTGGCACTAACAGAAAGCCAGTGTGGTTATAGTGATCAGGCAATAATTCTTGAAGATGTTGCTATGACACTTGTACCAGGCAGTCGTATTGGCTTACTTGGTCGTAACGGTGCCGGTAAATCAACCTTGATAAAATCACTGGCTGGAGACTTAAGCATTTTGCAAGGTGAGCGTTATTGCGCACAAGAGTTGCGCGTTGGCTACTTCTCTCAGCACCAGTTAGAACAATTGCATATGGCAAGTAGTGCAATTGAGCATATTATTCGCGCTAAGCCAGAATTAACTGAATTACAGGCGAGAACCTTTTTAGGGCGTTTTGGCTTTAGTGGTGACCAAGCTCTCGACAGTGTTGGCACTATGTCTGGCGGTGAAAAAGCTCGGTTGGTACTAGCGCTTATTGTTCTAGAGAAACCACAGCTGCTACTACTTGATGAACCAACTAACCACCTTGATTTGGAAATGCGCCAAGCCTTGGTACTTGCGCTACAAGACTTTGACGGTGCTATTATTCTGATTGCCCATGACAGGTATTTATTAGAATCATGTGTTGATGAGTTTTATTTGGTTGCAAATGGTCGAGTTACCGACTTTGATGGCGACATTGACGATTATCAACAATGGCTGAACGATGATAAAAAACAAACAGTAAAAGCAAACAAAGTGGTTAGCGAACCGCAAATCGATAAAAAGCAATTGCGTAAAGAGCAGGCAGAACTTCGTAAGAAAGCTTCACCACTTCGTAAGCAAGCCGACAAGTTTGAGAAATTAGTTCAAAAAGATCAAAGCACTTTAACTGAAGTAGAAGCTAAACTTGCTGATAGCGACATTTATCAAGCAGAGTATAAGGCTGAGCTAACAAAATTACTAAAGCAACAAGCAAACCTTAAACAAGATATTGAAGAGAATGAAATGCAATGGCTCGATTTAGAAGAGCAAATAGAAGAGATAATGTCACAAGCATTATAAATTTATTGCTACACTTAAACTAGGGCATGTTGATCTTTGGTGTATGTTTTTGCTGCAGTTTAGTGAGTATTTATACAAGGCAGAACTTATAACGTGTGGTTGTTCCACATAAACAATTGATAACACGGTAGAAATACTCAATAGACGCTACCCTTAGGGTTCGTTTAAAAGTGATTTACTCGTTGTTGTCGCTCATTTATGTAGAATGACTATACTTCAATCGCTACGCTGCGATTAAATCACTTTTAATTCAAACAAAATTTATACCACAAAGTTCAACACGCCCTAAAGCATTCCGTTATTTTAGTTTTTGGCACAACACAGTTATAGGACATTATGATGAAAAAATTAACCTTAGCAATATTGAGTATTGCCCTATGTACAACGAATTTTGCGCACAGTGCTGACCTAGATCTTGGCATTTACGAATTAAATCGAGGAGAATTTAAAGCCGCTATTGCCGAATTTGAACCTTTAGTTGCTGAAGAATATGCACCAGCTCAATATCAAATGGGCTTAGTGTACTTAAATGGTTATGGTGTGATCAAAAACCCTAAAAAGGCACTTGAGTTATTTAATTTAGCCGCTTCACAAAATTATACAGAAGCATTGTTTGATTTATCGTTACTGTATAGTGAAGGTGAAATCATCAAGAAAGATTTAAAAACTGCTTATGCTTTAATGGAAAAAGCTGCCAATAAAAACTTACCACGTGCGCAGTTTAATCTTGGGGTTATGTTATATAACGGTGACGGTGTAACTCGCAATTATTTAAAAGCATCACGTTGGTATCAAAAGGCGGCTGACCAAAACTACGCCCTAGCGCAATTCAACCTTGCTTTAATGTATTTTGAAGGCAAAGGCGTAGCAAAAAGCACAGAAATGTCTTATATCTGGAATATTATCGCCGCTAAAAATGGCTATAAAATGGCGGAAAAAAGTCGCGATATGGACGAACATAAACTGACGGTTGATCAAATAAAAACCAATCGTGAGAAGGCCGATGCTATTTATCGAAAAATTCTAGATCAAAGAGAATTAAAATTACGTAAACTCTCATAGCGTTTAACGCTAAATGGTCACAATAAGCCCGCTACAAACATAGCGGGCTTATTATTTTTGAAGCGAAAATAATTCACCTAACACTGCAAATAAAACTAAATAATTAAACTAACTGTGCTTTCAAGTTATCTTTATATCTTCTAGATAAATTTAGAACTTTACCGTTATTAAGCTTTACTTCACTATCACCACTACTTAGCGGTGTAATTGATTCAACATAGCTTAAGTTAATGGCATGCGAGCGATGAATGCGACAAAAGCCCTTCTCTGCTATCTGTTCACTTAATTGTGTTAAAGTTGCTCGTGTTGGATAAATACGGCCATTTATATGTAAATTTACGTAATTTCCAGCTGACTCTAACCATTCTACGTCAGTAATCTTAATAATAAATTCCTTGCCAAGCTTTTTCACTAATAGCCTATCAATAGGTTTATTTACTTGTTGGTTATCACTTTCTTCTTCACTTTCCGCCACAGGGTTCGCTTCACCTTGTAAGCGCGCCAAAATAAAACGATAACCTTGCAAAAATATAATAAAGAATATAAATGCCCATAAATCTTTTCGATACTCGTAAAGCAATTCAAACCACAAATCACCAAAGTCATAACTACGCTGCACTGAAAAATAAGCTAATTTTCTAAGCCCGACCATAATGCCAACATGCAATAGTGAGAATACCGAAGCGGCAACAAAATATTGCAAAAACGAGCGTTTAACAGCTTGCCAATTAAAAGGGATTTTTCTCAATAATAGAATAATAAAAGGTAATAGTAGCAAGGTACTTATTGCACTAGAGTATTCCCATACAAAAGGTTCCCATATGTCGAAAGGCAATGAGGTATTTTTTCGCTGTGCTTCCATTATTTCAGAAGTTGCTAATAAGGTATTATTAATAAAAAAATAAATAACAACCGCAACAACTTCATAACGTAGCTTGTATTTCTGAAAATGTTTTAACTTGCTCATAATATTTATCCCAGGACTATATTTTTTATCCCTGTATATCGCCTTTTATCCCTAGCCATTGTTTTTACAACCTTTATAGCAAGTATTTATTGAGTGTATCAGTGAAGATATCTTTATCACAAGTTGAATGAGTTTTTAAAAAAATGCCAAATTTATTACCGCACCACCTTAAAAGTACCTTAACCAAGTTATTCATTCCAGACATTAGGCAAATGCCAGGTAGGCGCTATGATCTTGATTGGCTAAGAGTAATCGCCTTCGGTTTATTGATCCTTTTCCACTGCGGTATGTTCTACGTAGAAAACTGGGGCTGGCACGTTAAAAGCCAATATCAGTCAGCGTTGCTTGAAAATATTATGCTAATTGTTGAGCCCTGGCGCATGGCCTTATTATGGCTAATTTCAGGTATCGCCATTCGCTTTATAATTGCGAAAGTTTCAGTGTGGCATTTTATTAGTATGCGCTCTTTACGCATATTACTACCTTTACTATTTGGAATTTTGGTTGTCGTACCACCACAACTTTACGTTGAAATGACTGTAAATGGCGATATCAATATGAATTACTGGCAATTTCTAAAGGCATTTTTTAGCAATAACAGTGGCATATTTGACAACTATCAGTCTGGAATTTGGCCACATATTGATGTTAACCACTTATGGTTTTTACGCTCTCTTTGGCAGTATTCACTACTGATACTCTGCCTATTGCCTCTACTAAATAGCGCAAAAATAACCAGTGCCGTTAACTGGCTGTTTCGTAAACCAGGCGCACTGGCAATATTACTGGCAACATTACCGATATTTATTATCCAAATTAATTGGCCAATGGATACGGTACGTTACCCGCTTGGCTTCACTTTTATGCTTTACGGCTATTTAATTGGTTGGCAACCGAATTTTTGGCAACGACTAACCAGTAATTTAGGTTGGCTAAGCAGTAGCTTTGCCGTGGCCTTTATCTGTTTCATTTATTTTTATAATCAGGTTTGGCTTCCAGAGCAGGCAAACCCTAATAGTCATGACGCTTGGCTACTTATGCTAGGTATGTTTAATTACAGCTTATTACGCATACTCGGTGCTCTGGTACTTTTTGCCATTGCCTATAAAGTGCTTAACAAAAACTCGCCAACGCTAAGTTATTTAAATAACGCCGTGTACCCATTTTATATATTGCATCAAAGCTTTATCGTCGTTATAGGTTATCAATTATCTAACTATCATTTAGGTGCCTTTATAGAGGCTAGTTTGCTTATTTTTGCAACCATCATTTCTTGTTTCATTAGCTACGAAATCATAAAGCGTATTAATTTACTCAGACCTTGTTTTGGACTAAAAATGCGACCGTTTAAGCAACAAATAAGTCAACGATTCGCTTATACTATTACGCTTTTGATGGTTTTACCCATAGGCATAGAGATATTGATTTAAGTCGCAAGCTCCCTCAAAGCAAAACTGCAAATATTGTTTAAAAGAGAGGACGACAGTGATCTAAATCAATAAGCACTCCGAAGAGGTTATTTACAATAGGTTAAGTATCTATTTACTTTTTTGTTATCTCTAGGAGTGAGTTATGAACATTTTCGATATGCTTATCAATGACCCTGTAGTGCTATATTCTTTTATCGGTTTAGCTGTTGTATTAGGTATTTGTAGTTTTTATGTTTACTACTTTTTGAAACATATAAACGAAGATGAAAAGTAGTTAGTCTGCCAATAGTTAGCATGTCACAGCACCTAAAGTCATATTGAGTAAAGTTCATTGTGGCTTAAGGTGGGCATTATTATGCTTATATCGTACAATATGCTTTTGTTGTTTTCAGCCTTAAATACCTTATGTTTACCGAAAGCTCTTTCTCACCTGCGTGGTGGCTTAAAAATGGTCATGTGCAAACCATGGCGGCAAAATTCCTTAGACGTAACCATACTTTAGATACTCGCAATGAAACGCTAGAGTTACCCGATGGTGATTTTGTTGACTTAGCTTGGACCGAGAGAGTGAGCGCAGATTGTAATCGCCCCATAGTGGCGGTATTACATGGTTTAGAGGGCTCTAAAAACAGCCATTACGCCAGAGGAATGCTTTCAGCAATCAAAGCCAAAGGTTGGGTTGGAGTGTTAATGCATTTTCGTGGCTGTAGTGGCAGGCCAAATCGCATGGCAAAATCTTATCACAGTGGCCAAACTTGCGACGTTGATTTTTTTAGTCGCTATATAGCCAAGCAGTACCCGCAAGCAAAAAAGGCTATTGTTGGTTTTTCGCTGGGTGGAAATGTCCTTACCCGTTATTTGGCTGAACAAAAGGAAAACATTTATCACGCCGCCAGCGTAATTTGCGCGCCGCTCGATTTATCCAGCTGCTGCGATAGAATTAACCAAGGCTTTTCCCGAGTTTATCAAAAATACCTAGTCGATATGTTAAAAGATAGTACGCTGGAAAAAATGCGTATTAACTTAGTCAACAATATTGATAAGCACAAATTACTCAATATTCGTTCTATTCGCGACTTCGACCAAATGGTAACCGCGCCAATAAATGGCTTTATTGATGCTAATGATTATTATCAAAAAGCCAGTGGCCGCGATGTAATTAGTGATATTCAAACACCTTGCTTAATTATGCATGCAAGCGATGATCCTTTTTTATGTCATAAGAATACCACCGCAATCAGTAGTCTACCTGACCATATAATTTTTGAAGTCAGTGAACGAGGCGGTCATGTTGGTTTTATTAGTGGTAACAATCCATTCAAACCACATTATTGGCTAGAATCACGGATCCCTGAATTTTTTGCGAGACACTTATGATCATCCCATTAGATAGCTTACCGAAAGAAACAGTAACCGCCATTATTGAAAACTTCGTACTACGTGAAGGCACAGAATATGGCCGCGAAGATGTCGCATTAGCAGATAAAATTCAGCAAGTTTATCAACAGCTAAAACAAGGTACGGCATTACTGGTTTATTCTGAGCTACACGAAACCGTTAATATTTTACCTGCAGATCAATTTGTAGAGGGCGTTGAAGAAGAGTATTAAGCATAATTTTGCAATAAAAAAGCACTGGTTAAGTGCTTTTTTTATTTCTGTGTTGGCACTGTTAGCGAGTAAACGTTACCGAAAAACTCACCGGCACGACATAATCAATACTTGGTAATGACGCTAACTCTTTTAATTTATTAATGCCGGCAACAATTCCGTAAGCGTCAGCTTTAATAAAAAATGGCTTTAACGTGGAGACCAGTAACTTATCTTTATTAAGTTTACTAACCGTTACATCGAAGTTCACTTCTTGGCTGTGGCCATGGAAGTTTAATGTGCCGTTAATAGTTGCCATTTTGCTATCGCCAGCACTTAGTTTCGCTAACAGTTTTTTATCAAGCTGAGCATTAAATATTGCAGAAGTATATTGTTGTGTTTCAAAAACAAACTTTTTCATGCGTTCATCACGAATTGCAATATTGGTATCAACACTGGTTAGATCAACGCTGATATTAACTTGACCACTTTTATCAACACTGCCTTTTAGCATTTTAAAGTGATGATTTTCAGCAATCGCGCCCTTTTTCACTGAAATAAAATTAAGCAGTGAATTCTTATTATCTAAATGCCAACCGGCGAAGCTAGGTAAACTTAATACCGAGCATAAGAAGAATGTTATTAAAGACAAGATGGATTTGCGCATTTAGCACTCCGTAAATTAAGTTAAACGATAATTGCTGATTAAGTTATTCAACTCGTTCAGCAATTTCTCAGTTAACTTAATTGTAAGGCTAATTATGTGACATTTCTAACATTATAGAATTTTTTACGTTAACAATCGGCTAGCTCGGTGTGGTTTAATGACCTTCTGCCAAGGGATAGCCTTATTCCCTAAGGAGAGGAAGTCAGGCTGCATTAAAGTATCACGTTGGTTATAGGTCAGCGGCTTAAATTCGCTATCAATAATACTGCCGCCCGCCTGTTCGATAATACAATGGCTAGCGCCAGTATCCCATTCCCCTGTTGGGCCAACTCTTAGGTAACAATCAGCTCCACCTTCAGCGATTAAACAGTTTTTGAGTGAGCAACTGCCTAAGGCAATATGATCATAAGAAAACTCATCACTAAGATATTGCCCCATTAAATTGATATCTTGACGACGACTGATAGCAACCTTTATGCGGCGCTCTCCATCGTACTCAGCAACATGAATCCTATGGCTACCAACATTATTTTCTTTGAAGGCGCCAAGGTTCTTTTGCCCATAATAAGTTAACTGGTGATCAGGGGCATGAATAACGCCAATACTTGGCCAACCGTTTTCCACTAAAGCAATATTAACCGCGAAGTCACCACTACCAATAATAAATTCACCTGTGCCGTCGATAGGGTCAAGTAACCAATACCGAGACCATTTGCCACGTTTGGCTAGCTCTAACGCCCCAACCTCTTCTGAAATCACAGGAATATCCGGTGTTAGAGTTTTTAACTGTGCCATTAAAATATCATTAGCGGCGATATCAGCACTTGTAACAGGGCTATTATCTTCTTTCATTTCAGCGGTAAAATCGCCATGTTTATAGTAGCGAGCAACTTCTTTTCCCGCTTTTTTTGCACTTTCTATGGCTATTGCTAATAATTTCTCTGAGCTCATTCAGTACCTCTTAAATGATCTTTCACTAATAACAACGCGGCGATACTTCGAGCTTCGTTAAAGTCGCTAGCTTGCAATAATTGCTGGTAGTCATCTAAACGCCACGGCACCACCTCTAATTCTTCAGGCTCATCACCTTCAAGCTTTTCTTGATATAGGTTTTCACCAAGGAAAATAGTCATTTTCGCATCAAAAAAAGCAGGGGCTGTTGCTAACTTATGAATAAAGCTTAGCTTATCGGCACCATAGCCAATCTCTTCTTTAAGCTCACGGTTTGCGGCAGTGGGCGCATCCTCGCCAGCGTCAATCAAACCCTTTGGAAAACCTAGTTCGTAGCTATGCGTACCAGCACAATATTCTCGCACCAGTAGCATAGTATTGGCATCTAACATTGGCACCACCATTACTGCACCATTACTGCTACCAGGAATTCGCTCGTACTCTCTGCTCTCGCCATTGCTAAAGGTTAGGTCAACCTGTTCAACAGCAAATAATCGACTTTTCGCAACCTGTTTAATTGCGGTAATTTGTGGCAGTTGTTTTTTTTTGCTCATAATGCCCTTCAAACACTACAGAAATCAGGAAATGAATCTATAGAAATAGGTATAATCCTATAATAAACGTGTTTCTAGGAAAAAATCTATGCTTGATTGGACAAAAATTTCAACTGTTTTACTGGATATGGATGGCACCATTCTAGATTTGCATTTTGACAACCACTTTTGGCTGCAACATTTACCCAAACGTTTTAGTGAAAGTAACAATATCTCTTTTGAAGAAGCACAAAGCCAACTTAGAAGTCATTACCAAAAGGTAGAGGGAACCATAGATTGGTATTGTTTAGATTATTGGGCTCAGCAAACTAAACTATCGATTACTGATTTAAAGCGAGAAGTACAACATTTAATACAATTACGTGCTGATGCCCATGATTTTTTAACGGCATTAAGAGAATCTGGTCGAGACGTTGTACTGGTTACAAACGCTCACCCAGATAGCTTGTCACTAAAAATTGAACGTACTGAACTTCATCAATACTTTGATACCTTATATTCAACCCATGAATTTGGTGTCACCAAAGAATCACAACTACTATGGCAAAAACTGCAAGCTAAACATGACTTCGACTTAGCAACAACACTATTTGTTGATGATAGCCTAACGATTTTAGATTCAGCGAAGCAATTCGGAATTAAACACTTATTAGCGGTAGCTAATCCCGATAGTCAGCAAGCAAATAAGGTTATTGAAGAGTACCCAGCAGTAACAGATTACCGAGAGTTTATAGCTGAAATAAAACGTACTAGCTTCAAATAAACAATAAGTTTTTGTGCCAGTACGTTATTTATATATTAATTAAGCGTCGCTATATTTTTAATCGGTAGCGACCTTTTTTATCCACCTTACCTAAGAAACTTAGCGCACCTTTTAACTGTTCAGGAAATTGTTGCCCCGGCGTTAAGTAACCACTACCACTAAAGCGACCACCTTGTTTAATTTGCGCTTTATAACTTAAACCTAAGTTATTTTTTGGGTCAACTTCTGCAACAAGCTCACCTTTTTCACAGCTAAGCTGAGCTGAGAGTTTACCCAGTTTTACTTTTTCATCTAGCGCTGTAATTGCAGCATTTTGCCAATGTAAATTACCAGAGAGTTCTGTACATATAGGCTTTCCAATCACAAAATTAGGCACATTAATCGTTAACTGCTCGTGAGCAATAACATCAATAGGTAAATTTAATCTTTGGGAGATATTATTTGCCGCTATACTGATGTTGGCATTTTCTACGGTAAGATCCGCCAATAAACCACTTAACTCTAACTGCCCTTCAGGACCACTGATTAATGCGTCACCAAAGCGAATATCGAGTTTAGGGTCAAACATAAACACTGACCACAAAGACAATGAGCTTTCGACATTATTAATAACGATATCATCAACCTTTACTTGAGATATGTTCGTTTGCCAAATACTGCCTTCAACGCCAGCAACAGCAACATTGCTTGGTAACTTTATTTGACCAACAAGCCAATTTGCCGGCATAAGCGCGATGACAAAAACACCATATAAAACGAGAAAAATTGCTACGATAGCAACGTGCTTTTTCATTAATTCTTTCCTAACTGTAATCGGCGAACACGGACAACACCGGCTTGATCGGCCTTACTTAAATCAATACTTTTTACTTGCAAGCCATCACGAACGGCTAAACGTTCTAGCCAAGACAACAACTGATTAAACGAGATTTCATCAATCCACACTTGTAAGTCATCCCCTTGAGGTTGCATACGAGTAATGGTAATTTTTTCCAATCGTGAAGTTCGATTAACAATACTTGATAAACTTTCACCACTACTTCGGCCACCATTACGCTTAGCTTGTTGATATCTTTGAGTACCTTCTTGTACCCATGCTAATAGTGTTTGTTGACGTTCAATTTTAGCTTTGCTATTCGCTATGTTTTCGTTAATTGGCTGCCAAATAAGACTATATAAAATAAAAATCGATATCAATGTAGACATCGCCATCACTAGTCGTTGCTCACGAATATTTAATTGTTGCCACCAAGTTTTCATGAGCGCCCCTTCGATGATTTATCCGTTATACTAAACGAGCCTGAAATTTCATCACCTTGATTATTCTGTGCACCTAAATTAACCGATAAGCCAGCTTTCTCTAGTGCGACCTTTAACTTTTCAAAGTACTGATAATCTTGTGCTGTTGCTTGCATACGCACTTCTTTACGCCTGCCATCAAACTTTAAAGTTTGTGGTTTAATTTCCGGCACACTTGCCAATGCTGGCTCCAAATCAATCAACAGCGGTAAAAAACCTGCTGACTCGCCACTTGTACCAACTTCAGCCAACTTTCGTTTTAATTGTGACCGAATAGTTGCCACCTTAACTCGTTTAGTTGCCGGGAACGCTTTTTTGTAACTAGCAACAATTTGCGCTTCGATATCAGCCTGCTGATTTGATAATTGGTAAAGTTCAGTACCTTTTAGGATAAAATTTAATACCAGTGCTAGACCTGCAATACCTGCTACCCAAAGCCAGTTATTAGCTGTAGCTGAGCGTTTTTCTTTAACTTGAAACTCACCCTGCAATAAATTAAATTTAAGTGAATAGTTATTTGCAAATATAGCTAAAGGCAATTCTTCTGGCAGGTATTCTATCAGTAACTCATCCGGTATATTAGGTAATGGAGAATAGGCGTAAATGGTTTTGCTCGTATCATCACCCTGATTTAATTGCGCAGCTATAATTGACCAAGCATTCTCTTCAAATGACATTAATTGCCATGTATCAAGACGCATCAATATTTGCTGTTCTAACATTACCGCAGTCACGGAATTTTCAGTCACGGGGAGTGCTAAGGCATCCGGAATCATCACTTTACAAAATATTTCAGCATCAGTAAGCCATTGTCGCCATTGCATTAGCTGTGCACGCTCTAATGCAGCCAAAAAACAATTTTTGCCATCATCACTTTGCTTTTGTTCGCTAAAAGCAAAGAACAATTGTTCAACATCTTGTGCTAATTCATCTTCTAGCATATATGGCGCAGCTAAACGAATAGCACGCTGCGAAGAACCAGGCACAGTTAAACTTTTTATGGCAACGTCAGATGCAGGAACAAATACAATCACTTCTCGAGAGTTTGATTTCTCAGTTAATTGTGTTAATTCATCAGCATTTGGCAACTCGCCACTAGCTATAATTTCTTCATGTCCGTTAGTTTTAATTAACCAATGTATTTTGTCTTCTACCTGGCTACCTAAACGGATAAATAAGGTTTCACCCATTATTTTCGTCCTATGATGCGACTATCCACATATATATTATTCTTATTTTTCACTTTAGTATTCACGTTAGCTTTTCAATTTGTAACAACATTCATCACGAGCTTAATCTCGTCCAATGCGACGGCTGATGACATTAATTTTATTTTTATTTTCTACTTGTATCACCGAGTTCATAGCAAAATAACTGTTATTAAAACTTGCTGTTGTTTTCAACTTAAAGTACTCGCTTTTAACGGTAAACTGCTCTTTTTGTTCTGCTGATATCTCAGCTTTACTTAACTCTTTAAGCGCAAAGAAATCATCAATGTTTTCGAAACCATCATC
The DNA here is from genome assembly GCF_057537295.1 of Colwellia meonggei. NCBI lineage: Bacteria > Pseudomonadati > Pseudomonadota > Gammaproteobacteria > Alteromonadales > Colwelliaceae > Colwellia > Colwellia meonggei. Next base: position 90,566 of record NZ_BAAJLZ010000009.1, on the reverse strand, counting down.
TTCACGGCTGGAAAGCACTTGTGAAGCATCATTTTGACTTATCCCCAACATACCGACAAGTATTTCAACTCTATCTTGCGCTATAGTATTCACATTCACTTTATTCAAATTTGTATTTGGCAACACACATGCATAATCTTTTAACTTATTAATGGCAGCAACGCTAAAGTGCTCAATCACTCGCAGTTCACCAATACTCGCCAAATAGTTATTTGCAGCTAAATACGGAAACTCTTTTGCCGCATAATCATTATCTTCAGCACCGCCTGCGCTTGAAATGCTGCCATCAGCGTCAAGCCAGTCAGTTAATGCATCAGCCATAGACTCGGCTTCAAAATTTCCAACACCTTCAATATTTAACGCAATAAGTAACTCTTCAAAACCTTTTCTCGCTGCTGATTTTTTCGTGCTTTGATTATTTTCATCATTGTTATCAGTACGAAGCGCATTTAAATTAAAACAACTATGCAAGTCGGTTATTTCACCGGTAATTTCACCGAAATCAACTGGGAAAGTGTTTTCTCCTTGAGCCCATATCTGTTCTAAATTTGTTACTTCCTCATTATCTTCAAATGACTTTCTTAATATTCCCTTAGCGAATGCCTCTGCACCCATAGCATACCAGTAAGCCTGTTGATTTGAACCCACATTGGTTGTTCGCTGCATTTGTAACTGTAAACGCGCTGTCATTTGCGTGGCTAGTATGGCAATAAGCGCAACAATCAGCATAACCGTGATTAATGCCACACCTTTTTGCAAAGAAGCTTTAATCATTACTGCTTTCCTTATCAGCGAGGCTATCTCCAGCTACTAAGAATTGACGACGAATAACGCCATAATCGGTAGTATCAAGTTCGATCGCAATAGCAATTGGCAACGAGTTTTCGGCCAGTGTTTTTTGCCATTTTTTGCCGTCGTAAAACTCAAAATCTAACTTTTCAACTTTTGAAATTAACGGTCTTACTTTTGGTTCTTCGCCCAGTACTGCATCAACAAAATTAAAGTGTAAACGCTCAAGTACGTTTTCATTTAGTTGGTACGCTACTGACTGTACATCACTACGCGGTAATAAAAGACCAGGATTGGTCCAACCATGGCGTACAAACCCTAATGCCTGCTCATTGCTTGAAAAGCTCTCATTGTCTGTATGTAAAAAGCCTTCCTGTGGAGGTTCACCATTAAAGCGCACACTACGGCGAGTAATTTGTATCATGTCGCGTTCAATAACTAAAAAGCCGCGTTGTAGCTCATTAATTCTATCTGTGCGTTCTTTCGAAACAGTGTCGCTATTTAGTACTGTTTGAAAGATACTAAAGCTCGCCATACTGATAACAGAAAAAATAGCGACCGCAATCAGCACCTCTAGCAAGGTAAAACCTTGCAATTTTTGCTTACCGCTTAACTTTATTGCTGGCCTTTTAAGCGCGTGATGAACACTTAATGTTTTCATTTACTATTCTTTGACACGTATGTCATTAAGGTGGTCAATGCTGATTCTTCTTTTTCTTCCAATCGCACTTCCATGACAATCGCTCGCATATCCTTATCGGTTGTTTTGATCACTTTTTGTTGCCAAAACCATTCTTGACCGGCAACTTCTACTTTGCCTTTACGGTTATTCTTTGGTGGCCAACTATTGTCTAGATTTGCCTCAACTAATTGATTTGACGCTACCCAACTGGCAATAATTTTACTTTCCAAATAACCTAAATTTCGGGCATTAGTATCGGCAGTACCTAAAATGGCAATGCCTGCAACTGAAAACACCGCCATCGCTAGCATCACTTCAATTAACGTAAAGCCTTTTTTCAATCGCTTACCAACGAGGTAGCTATAATTAACCACGGTTTTCATTGGCTAAAGGGCCTTCTATCGTTAATGGAGTTGCATAAATACCGGTAACTTTAAAAATTACATCATCACTTTCGTCAAAGGCAAAATCCGCTAATGCAAATGTCAAACTAAACGGGGTAATATCACCACCAGAAAGAATATAAACCTGTGGAATAGTCTTCTTTTCTTCTTCGTCTTCTTCAGAAAAACTGTCTTCATCTTCTTCGTTATTTAATAACTCAGGATCAAACAGTAACTCTTCTTCAATTGGTAAATCATCAAGTTGCAATGAAATTTCAACACCTTCTGGCAACTCGTAAACTTCAAACAATGGTTTATCAGCAATCGGTGACCAACGCACACCGTCATATCCTAAAAACTGATAGCTATTTTCTTCAATATATAAACCAAGTTCGACATTATTTAGCATGCCATATTCAGCTGCGACGTCAAAAATGCCCGCAAAGCGGGCACTGTTTTGTTGTAATATTTGCTCAGGTTTGCTGCTAGAAAAACTAAATTGCACCGCCGATATCATAATGCCAATTAAGACAATCACCAGCATAACTTCAATTAATGTAAAGCCTCGAGATGGCTGAGACTTAATGTAAAGCCTCTTAACGGCATAAGTTTTCATAGCGAACAACTGACAGTAATAAATAACTACTGATAATCGCCTAAGTTCCAGTTACCGATATCATCATCTGTACCAGCTTCACCATCTGGTCCCATAGAAAAAACATCCATATTTCCATGTTCGCCTGGATTCAATAATTGATATTCGCTACCCCAAGGGTCGTTAGGTAAACGTTTAACATAACCACCTTCTGGAAAACGACGTGGTGCTGGCTCGATATCAGTTTCTGTTACCAGAGCTTCTAAACCTTGTTCAGTGCTAGGATACTTATAGTTATCCATTTTATACATACTTAGTGATGTTTCTAAGGCGTTAATATCTGAAACGGCTTTTTGCATGTTAGCACGCTCTTGGCTGCCCATTAAATTTGGCACAACCATACTGGCTAAAATACCTAAAATCACAATAACTACCATGACTTCCAATAATGTAAAACCACGAGTATTTTTTACTGCTTTCATTTCTAACTTCCTATTAATGTATTTAACTGAAGAATTGGCTGTAAAATAGCCATTACGATGAATAAAACGATACCAGCCATAACTACCATAAGCGCTGGTTCAAATGCTTTTAGTGAAATGCTTACAATCGCCTCAAACTCTCGGTCTTGATTGTCTGCTGCGCGGCCAAGCATATGTTCTAACTGACCACTTTTTTCGCCACTAGCGATCATATGTAACATCATAGGTGGAAAAAGTTTTGTTTGCTCTAACGAGACACGTAAACTAGCCCCCTCCCTGACCTTATCCGCTGACTCTTTGACACTCTGCTTGATAAACAGGTTATCTAGTACCTCACCAGAAATTTTCATGCTCTCTAATAGAGGAACGGCGCTAGCGGTTAAAATGCTCAATGTACGAGCAAATCTTGCGGTATTTATACTTTTAGCGACCTTACCAATTCCTGGCAAAGCCAAAAAATGCTTATGATAGGCAAACTTAAAGCTCGCTTTTTTAAGTAATTGCGACCATAAAAACATGAGTGCTGCAATAACCAAAACAATTGCTAAGCCATAGTCGCGTAGAAAGTCACTACTAGCAATGAGTAACTTGGTGGAGCCCGGTAAATTGGCTCCCATATGTTCAAATTGACCAACAATTTTCGGTACAACTGCAGTTAACAAGATAGCAATAACCCCTGTTGCCACAACAGTCATAATTATTGGGTAAACTAACGCTTGAATTAACTGAGACCTTAATTGCTGGCGCTGCTCAGTATAGTCAGCTAACCGATCAAGTACTTTATCAAGGTGGCCTGATTTTTCACCCGCAGCAACCATAGCTCTAAATAGGCGATTAAAGATTTGCGGGAATTCCGCCATACTTTCTGCTAAGCCATAACCTTCGGTAACTTTAGTGCGAACTGCCATCACCATACTTTTTAGCGAGTTCTTATCACATTGCTCGGCAACCGCCATCAACGACTCTTCAATTGGTAAGCCTGATTCAACTAATGTTGATAGTTGGCGAGTAATTAACGCTAATTCTGCCGCTGATATTTTCTTGCCACCAAAACGAGAGGCCTTATTTTGCTGTTTGCTTTTTTGTAAGCTTGGCGTAACTTCAATCGGCATCAGACCTTGTTCGCGCAGCAAACTACGAACATGCCTTGGCGTGTCCCCTTCAATGACACCTTTTTTATTTTTGCCACGGCTATCAACCGCTTGATAATCAAAAGCAGCCATAATCTAATCTTCTCGTGTTACACGTAACACTTCTTCAATAGTGGTTTCACCACGCATTACTTTATCAAAACCGTCACGACGAATACTTGGTGTAGTTTTACGAATAAACTTTTCGATAACTTGCTCACCTTTGCCGTTATGAATAAGTTCACGAACTTTGTCGTCAACAACAATTAATTCATGAATACCGGTTCGTCCACGATAACCTTTAAAGTTACATTCTTCACAACCAACTGCTCTAAATATTGGCGCTTGGTCATCGTCAGCTAATTGTAAAAGTTTACGTTCTTCAGCAGACGTTGGGCAGCACTCTCGACAATGAGGACATAAGGTTCGCACTAACCGTTGTGCTAATACCCCGAGCAAACTAGAAGATAATAAAAATGGTTCAACACCCATATCTTCCATTCGCGTAATAGCACCTGCGGCAGTATTAGTATGTAATGTCGACAAGACTAAGTGGCCTGTTAAACTTGCTTGCACGCCGATTTGTGCAGTTTCTAAATCGCGAATTTCACCAACCATCACCACATCAGGATCTTGTCGTAAAATAGCACGTAAACCACGCGCAAAGGTCATATCAACCTTGGTATTTACTTGCGTTTGGCCAATACCTTCAATGGCATATTCTATTGGATCTTCAACCGTTAATACGTTGCGTTCTTTACTATCAATTTGGCTTAAACCGGCATATAGCGTGGTACTTTTACCTGAGCCTGTAGGGCCTGTTACCAATATAATACCGTGCGGCTTATCAATAAGTTCAGAAAAGCGAGCACGGTTACCGTCAGTCATACCTAAATCTTGTAAATCGAGTCGAGTAGAATTTTTATCAAGTAAACGCAATACTACGCGTTCACCATGCCCTGTCGGCATTGTTGATACACGCACATCAACTGCTCGACCAGCAATTTTCAATGAAATTCGGCCATCTTGTGGAATACGTTTTTCAGCGATATCAAGCTTAGCCATAACTTTGATACGCGACACCAGCAGTGATGCTAATTTACGATTAGGTTTCAATACTTCACGTAGAACGCCATCAACACGGAAACGAATTTGCAGTGCTTGCTCAAAAGTTTCAATATGAATATCAGAAGCATTTTCTTTAATCGCTTCACTGAGCATAGCGTTAATCAATTTAATGATCGGCGCATCATCTTCATTTTCAAGCAAATCTTCTGTTTCAGTCATTTCATCAGCAAGTGAATATAAATCCACTTCATTGCCGATATCTTCCATCATTTGCTGCGCTTCTGAAGAGTCGCGCTGATATGCAATGGTTAGTAATTGTTCAAATTCTTCTTCGTTCTTTACATCAATTTCAAACGGCGCTTTTAAAACTCGTCTAACTTCTAACAATATTTCTGCACTTAAATCTTTTAAACAGACTAGGCGCAATGCGTTATCGTCTTTTTCAATTAATACACTGTGGCGCTTTGCAAAACCAAACGGTAAACGAAAACGACTTGTGCCTACAGCATCAATGTTGTCTTCATTTTCCAATAACTGTTTGCTATCAGCTTCACTTGCGTTAATAAACGCTTCTGCTTGAGAGTCAATTTCACTCATGTTTATTTATCTTTTTTAGTCGAGAGTTTTTCGTTCTCTACTTTTTTCATATGTTCTTCGAATGAAGGTGGTAATGACAATTGATCATTCCATTCTGGTAAAATAGGTAACTTCTCATCATCCATTAATTCAAGACCGGCTTCACGACTTGCCATTTCTTGTGCGCGAATATAGTTGTATTTTTCTTTACTTAAATCATTCATTAATTGACCATCACGAACGATTGTAGGACGTAAAAACACCATTAAGTTTCGTTTACGCTTGCTGTTACTGGTTGATTTGAATAAGTGGCCAAGAATTGGAATATCACCAAGTAATGGTACTTTCTGAACACTTTCTTGCACATCATCGTCAATTAAACCGCCTAAAATAACGGTAGCGCCGTCATCTGCCATCACAGTAGTTTTAATTTCACGCTTATTAATAGAAATATCAACACCCGTTGCACCACTTACAGATGATACTTCTTGTTCAATAGTTAGCTGTACGCCACTACCTTCATTAATTTGTGGTGTTACTTTTAATTTGATACCAATTTCTTGACGCTCAACTGTTTGAAACGGATTGCTATTATTGCTGCTCGAAGTTGACCCCGTAATGATTGGTACTTCTTGGCCAACAATAAAGTAAGCCTCTTCATTATCCAGCGTGGTAATACTTGGTGTTGAAAGTAAGTTTGAATTAGTATCAGAGCTGACCGCTTGCACAATTGCGCCCCAGTCATTTTTAACAATACCAAATAATGTACCGCTAACTGAGCCTAGCACTTCCGCTGCTAAACTGTAATCACCATCAACATCAGGTTGATCTGGATTAACAGTAACAGCACCATTTTCTGAAGTCACTGTTGACCCCTTAGCACCTGGGGTGGATTGCGCTGCCTCAGCTGCTGCAGCAATCGAGCTAATGGGTGCAACACCGTTGGTAAATTGTGACATAGCACCAGATTCGTGATACCACTGCACGCCAAGATTAACGCCATCGCCTTCGAATACTTCAACAATAATCGCTTCAATCAAGACTTGTGCACGACGAATATCTAGCTGACGAATTACCGCCTCTAATGATCGCAACATATCAGGTTGAGCAGTAATAACTAAAGTATTGGTATCTTCATGAGCATCGATACTGACATCACGCCCCTTGCTGCCTTTCGATGATTTTTTTGCCCCTGATTTATCAGAAACAATAGATTCACTTACCCCTTCCAGTACTTTCACCATGTCTTCAGACTTAGCATATTTAAGATGATAAACACGGGTATTACCGTTTGACTCTAATTCACTGTCTAATCGAGAAACTAAACGAGCAACACGCTCACGGGCTTGTATTTCGCCACTGACAATGACGCTGTTAGTTCGCTCATCAGCAACAATTTTTGGAATTAAAAAGGTCGGAGTTCCTGCTGACTTACCTTGGCTCGACTTGTTCATCGCTTCAATAATACGCACCATTTCAGCGGCTGAAGCATACTTGAGCTTAATAATTTGTACGTCTTGGTCACCCGCTTTATCAACGCGTTCAATAATCTTAACCAAGCGATTAACAACAGCAGCGGTGCCTGTTAGCATTATAACGTTGGCTGGGTCGTAGTTTACTACGTTACCACCACCTGCTTGATCTGATAATTGACGTAGTAGCGGTGTTAATTCTCGTACGGTAACGTTTTTAACTTCAACAACACGGGTAACCATTTCGTCACCAGCACCAGGGTTATCATTACCAACAACAGGAATAGATGAAGTTTTCGCATCTTTATTTCTGATAATTTTAACAATATTGTTATCCATTTCTACGGCGGCAAAACCATAAACTTCAAGGACATTTAAGAAAAATTGATAATACTGTTCTTCAGATAATAGGTCGTAACTACGCACGTTAACTTTGCCACGAACGTTAGGGTCAACGATCATGGTTTTTTTCAAATTCTTACCAACGATATTGATAAACTCAGCTATTTCCGTGCCTTTAAAGTTCGGTGAATATTCAGCAGCTTCAATATCTGTTGAAAGTAAAACACCATTTAGCATAACTGCGGTAACAACCCCGGTAAGGCTTCGCTTATACCAAGGTGCGCTTAATAAGTTGCGCATGTATTATTCCTTTTATTCTAATTATCTATACTGAAAAGTATTTCGGTCATATCACCATTGCGGTCGAGCAATAATGAAACTTCACGCTGTTCTTTTAAAGACTTTATTGCCTGAGCAGCTTCTCTAGGCTCAGTTAAATCAAACCCGTTCATTTGTATGGCAACGTCGCCACTTTTAAGACCAGCGCTTTGGAAAAAAGTTGGATCTTTTCCTGGCATAATTCGATAACCACTAATTTTTCCATTATCACGCTTAGGTGATATTTTTAAATAGTCAGTAATCTTTCCTGGATCTTTATCTAAGTCTTTTCTCAATGATTTAGTACTTTGCGTTAACGCCTTATTGTTTCTTTGATCAACAACGTTAAGGGAAGATAAGCGCTTAGATGGAGCTTTTTTTAACCCGTTTTGTTGTAATTTATTAGTTTGCTTTATTGCTTTAACATTTTTATTAAAATCGACACCTTCAATCATCAGAGTTTCAAGACGACCTGATACTTTTAGCAGTACTCGGTCGTTAAACACATTTTCTAGAACCGCTCGTGTCCCTTTAATGTTTTCACCAATGCTGTAAGTTTCTTGTTTACCAGCACTTTCAATAATTGCCGCCGCCGTTGATTTATCGCTACTTGCCACTGCCCCTGTTAATGTTAATTTCAAGCGTGTTTCTGGAGCATTTTCAATGACAACCTCTTCGACTTTTTCAACCGTTTGCTGAGAAAAAATGCCAAATAAGTTAAGTGCTTCAACGGCTTTTACGTTAATTTTTTCAGTATTTGCTGTTTGGCTACGCTGTGAAGCATTGCTTTGAATTGCCAGGCCTTTATTTTCTTGCGGCATCGCTTGCCAAGTTAATTTCGCGCACAGTAAGGCAATGTATGCAAGCAGCAAGAAAATAATCGCTTGCGATATTTTTCGCTGGGGGAGTTTAGACAGCTGATCAAACACGCTTGATAAGTTATTCAATAATGACATTTTTATAATAATTTTATTGTCTGGAAATTTTAATTCACTTTGATGATACTTGACCGGACGCTTGGCAACAAGACGTCATATTATTTTTTCGCTATAATTAGTAAACAAATTTTTCCGACTAGCTTACACACAATAGCTGTGGTAACTTCGCCAATTTTATAACATCTACTTTGAGTAAACGCAAAATAATGGCCAAATTCAGTAATAATCCAAGCCAAGATAAGCTTTCGATTCGTTTAGATAAATGGTTATGGGCGGCACGCTTTTATAAAACCCGCGCTATAGCCAAGCAAATGATTGATGGCGGCAAAGTTTTTTATAATGGCCAACGTAGCAAATCAGGAAAAGCCGTGGTAGTAGGCGACCGTATTACTGTAAGACAAGGTTTTGAAGAAAAGCAGGTCATCGTTATCGCTCTTGCAGATAAGAGAAGAGACGCTAATTTTGCCCAAACGCTATATCAAGAAACCAAAGACAGTATTGAAACAAGAGAGAAAAATAGTTTAGCACGCAAGCAAGGCATATTACTTAGTCCTGCTAGTGATACAAAACCCGATAAGAAACAACGTCGACAAATTCGACATTTGAAAGAAAGGATTTAAACAGTGACAAAGCAAACTGATGTATTAAATCGCTATTTATTCGATAACTTGCACGCACGTGGCGAGTTAGTCAATTTAAAGCAAACATTTCAAGATATTATTGCACCGCATAATTACCCTGTTGGCGTTGAGCAATTATTAGGTGAACTTGTTGCAGCTACTTGTTTGCTGACTGCAACGCTAAAATTTGAAGGCGAAATTGCTGTGCAATTGCAAGGCGATGGACCAATAGGTTATATGGCCGTAAATGGTAATCACCAACAAGAAATGCGTGGTATTGCTCGTTTAACTCGCGAAACAACTGCGACCTCGCTTCATGAACTGATTGGCAAAGGCAATATGGTCATTACTATTCGCCCAAATAACGGCGAAGCTTATCAAGGTGTAGTTGCTCTTGAAGAAGATACATTGGCAGAGTGTTTGGCACATTACTTTGAGGTATCTGAACAAATACCAACGAAAATTTGGTTATTTATCAATGATGATAAGACGGAAATTGCCGGTAGTTTAATACAACTTTTACCTGACGGTGAAGACAAAGAAAAACAGCATGAAGATTTTGAGCATTTATGCCAGCTAACAAATACTATTAAGAATGAAGAAATTTTTTCTTTAGATAGCGAAGCATTACTATATCGTTTGTATCATCAAGAGGAAGTTCGGTTATTCGATCCACAAACCGTTAGTTATAAATGTAGTTGTTCTGCAGAAAAGTGCTTAAATGCAATTGCTCAAATAGAACCAAGTGAATTAGAAAACATTCTTACTGAACAAGGTAATGTTTCAATGACTTGTGATTATTGTATTACAACATATAAATTTGAACGCCCACAACTAACACAATTCTTGGATAGTGCTATGCACTAAAACCGTTAGACTACTTTCAGCGATCGAGTAAATCACCGGTCGCTTAACCCTCATAATTATTCATTAAATCCTCTACTGTAAACTCTATTTTCCACTTTAAATTAATTAGCTCAAATTAGATAAACTCTTTTAACACAACTTGTTTACATTATCTTTACATGTGCTATGTTTAAGCGTCGCAATTCTTGCGTATCTCGTATTATAAAATCTGTAGGGTTGTTAACTAACGACCTTACTTACTAAAAAGTATAACTAGCACTAGATAGTGCATTTAGGGAGGTTCTTTGTGAATAACAAAGTAACAATCGCTGTTTCTACAGCGCTATTATCGATGGCAACTTTGCAGGCGTCAGCCAGCACTGCTCCAACTAAGTACTCAGCTGAGCCACTTAAATCAGTTGCAGCAACTTCAATTAATAAAGGCGGCACATTTAATACTAAACAAGCTAAAAAATTTCGTGTAGAAAAAGATTTAGCTGCTGGTACATACACGTATATTGTGCGACTTAAAGATCAACCTATAGCAACCTACGACGGTTCTATTGCAAATCTTGCAGCAACAAACCCGCAAATCGCAAAGAAATCTCTTTTCAAGTCTTTGGCAAATAGTAAAAAAACCTCTCAAGAAATACGTAAAGAGTTACGCCTAGATTTAAATTCTGTTGAAGCTGTTGCTTATGGCGAATACTTAGAAAGTAAACAACAAGCATTTTTAAACAAAGCAAATAGCAAGTTAGGAAGCAGTCTAAACGTTATTTACCAATACAAAAACGCCTTTAACGGTATGGCTGTTCGTTTAACTCAAGACGAAGCGCAGGCGTTATCAAAGCTAGCTGATGTTGCATATGTAGAGCGTGAACGTATAGAACAACTAGATACAGATACTGGCCCTATTCACATTGGCGCCCCTAAAGTATGGGAAGGTGAAGGCCAAAGTGCTGTCAACATGGGTGAAGGTGTCATCATCGGTGTTGTAGATACTGGTATCAATTCAGACCACCCTTCGTTTGCCGATATTGGCGGTGATGGTTATGACCATACAAACCCATGGGGTGCTGGTGTATACGTTGGTGATTGTGCCACCGATTTCGCATCTATGTGTAATGACAAACTTATCGGTGTTCGTAGTTACGCTTCAGTCGTTGATAATTACGACGATGCAGATGTATTTGGTGATACACCTCCTGCGAAAAACGGTGAAGATTACAACGGCCACGGTTCACACACTGCTGGTACTTCAGGCGGTAATATTTTAATCGACGTACCATTACTCGACCAAGAAGTTGGTGAAGAAGAAGGTGACGGTATAAATACAACAGGCTTTGAATTTGGCCAAATTTCTGGCGTAGCACCTCACGCTAACATCGTTGCTTACCAAATTTGTAGCCCAGGTAATTCAACGCAATCAGCGTCAGATACATACGCTGGCTGTCCTGGTGCTGCTATTATTGCCGCTTTAGAAGACGCAGTTGCCGATGGTGTTGATGTAATCAACTACTCGATTAGTGGTGGTGGCGATCCGTGGGCTAGTTCTTCTGAACAAGCTTTCTTATCTGCTCAAGAAGCCGGTATTTTCTCTTCAGTTTCAGCTGGTAACAGTGGCCCTGACGCGTTTACAACACCTAAAAGTGCTCCTTGGTACACAGTTGTTGGTGCATCAACTCATGGTCGTGAAGTAGCGTTTGAAAAGCAAATAGGTGAATTTACTGGTGGTGAATCTGAACTAGCGGCTATCGATGGTAGTAGTGCGTCAGGTGGCATTTCAGCTAGCATTGTTTGGGCTGGTGATTACACTAACTCTAATGATCCAGATGGCGACCCAGCACAATGTTTACAACCTTTCCCAGCTGGAACCTTTGATGGCGAAATCGTTGTTTGTGACCGTGGTGCAATTGCTCGTGTACAAAAAGCAATTAATGCTGAAGCTGGTGGTGCAGGTGGTTTTGTTCTTGCTAACATTGACGGTGGTTCAAATACCGTAGCTAATGATGTTTACGTTGTTCCTGGTATACATATTAACAACGAAAACGGTAATGCATTGCGTACATGGTTAGCAGCTGGTGATAACCATATGGCTACAATCACAGCAGCTGATGGTGAGTTAAAAATCACTCCTGAAAATGCAGATGTTATGGCTGACTTCTCTTCACGTGGTCCAAATAACTTCGTAGCAGATATCATGACACCATCTGTAACTGCACCTGGTGTTTCAATCTACGCTGCATATTCAGATCAACACTTTGGTCACGATGTATTAGGCCCAGATCCTTCTGATTTTGCTTTCTTACAAGGTACCTCAATGTCAGCGCCTCATGTTGCTGGTGCAGGTGCAGTATTAAAATCTGCGCATCCAACATGGACACCAGATAACATTCGTTCAGCATTGATGATGACAGCTGTAACGGCAGACGTTAAAAAAGAAGATGGCACTACAGCCGCTGACTTCTTTGATATGGGTGCTGGTAGCATACGAGTTGATTTAGCACACCAGACTGGTTTGGTAATGAACGAAACTGCGGCTAATTATACTGCAGCAAACCCAGAAGCAGGTGGTGACCCTAAAACCCTAAACATTCCTTCAGTTTCAAATGCAAATTGTGTTGGTTTATGTGATTGGACTCGTACAGTTACAGCAACAGCTGCTGGTACTTGGACGGTTGAAGGTGCCTCAATTTCTGATGGATTAGTTATTACTGCCACTCCGGCGACGTTTACACTTGCTGAAGGTGAAAGCCAAACATTAACGATTAATGTTGATGCAATCCAAGCAGAAAGTAACGCTTGGTCGTTTGGTCATGTTGTAATGACATCGGATGATCATCCTACAGCTCGTATACCTGTAAGTGTTCAAGCTTCGAATGGTAACATTCCAAAGGCCGTTTCTTTTGACGCAAACCGCAATACCGACAGCTTCTTAATTGAAGATGTAATGGCGATTGAAATATCAGAGTTTACAAGTCGCTCTTATGGTTTAACAAAAGCAACCCAAGATAAAGCTACACTTGCTGTAGATAGCAACAATGGTTCTGCGTACGATGACCTAGAAGACGGTATTAACATCACTATGCATACTGTTCCTGAAGGAGCTAAACGCTTTGTAGCTGAAATATTAGCATCAGAGTCTCCTGATTTAGACTTACGTGTAGGTTTAGATGCTAATGGCGATGGTATTCCTCAAGAAGACGAGCAAGTAGGTATCAGTGCAACAGGTACTGCACTTGAGAAAGTTGACTTGCTTATGCCAGAAGCTGGTAGCTATTGGGTATCAGTTCAAAACTGGGCTGCGTCTGAAGAAGGTGCTGAAGATGCGTATACCTTAGCAACTGCAATTGTTGATGCTGAAGCTGGTGATAATCTATCTGTTGAAGCCGATGCAACTGTTCCTGCGTTAACTGAATTTGACATACGCTTTAAATGGTCGCTTGACGATGGCATGTATGGTGATATGTATTACGGCGCTTTAGACTTAGGCACTAGTGCTGATAATGCTGGTAACTTAGGTTTAGTTACAGTAGACCTTATGCGTGGCATGGACGATGTTTCTATTTCAAGCAATGCAGATGCATATATGGAACGTCAAGACCGTGTAGACTATGAAGTAAGTGTACTTGCAAACGTAACACCTGGTGACCGTACTTACACAGTTAAAGCAACTGTACCTGCAGGTATGACACTTGATGAAGAATCTGTTACGGGTGACGCTGTAGTTGATGGCAATGAAATTACTTGGACATTACTACAAGAGTCTTTATATGGCTTAGCTCCATTTTACACGATGACTAGCAATGTTGATGATGCAAGTTGTGCATTACCAAACTTTGGTGCAGGTGGCGCATATATCAACTTAGCAGATTTAGGTGTTAATCCTGGTGATGTTGAAGGTAATGACCAAATAGGTACATATAACATTAGCACTAACTTCTTAGGTAAATCTTTCTCATCATTCAATGTAACTGATGATGGCTTTGTTTACTTTAGCGGTGGCGCAGGTTCATCACCATGGGTAAATCAATTACTTCCTGATAGTGCTGAAGCTAATAACTTAGTTGCACCGATGTGGAGAGATGGACATATCGTAAAAGGTCCAGAATCTGGATTATCTGTAGCAAGTAACTCTTCTTACGCAATCATTGAATTTGATAACATGATGCACTGGTTAGGCGTTAATGGCTCAGCAGCCAACGGTATTGCTCCTGGTGACATTGCAGATATTATGGATTTTGAAGTCGTAATCGAACGAGCAACAGGTAACTTTATGTTTGCTTACGATAACGTAACTCATCATTGGGGCTCTAACTTAGGTGCAACTGTTGGTTACGAAGATGCAACCGGATCTAATGGTCAAACTGATATCTACGCTAAATCAATATGGAATGGTGGCGCTGAAGGTTCAATCAGCACTGTTGAGTCAATCCAGTCAGGTTTAATCATGTGTTATACATTGACTGAAATTGCAAAGGAACCTACAGTATTTAAGTTCTCAACTGAGATCTCTGATGACTTTGCTGGTGGCCCAACTAACGTTGTTATTTCAAGTACAACTGATGATGTAAATACAGCTGAAGTTGTTAATGATACAAGTGTTGCTATTCAGGTTGAAGGCGCGCCAACAGCTATGATTACAGGTAGCACTTCAGTTGTTGAAAAAGAGAATGTTTCACTTGACGCTTCAGGTTCTACAGATCCAAATGGTGATGAGCTTAGCTACACATGGGTACAACTAGCAGGTACTCCAGTAACCTTTAGTGCAAGTGCTGCATCAATAAGCTTTGAAGCACCAAAAGTATCAAAAGATGAGACTATCTCATTCCAATTAACTGTTGATGATGGTAACGGTAATACTGATACAACTGTTACTTCAGTATCAATTGTTAATAAGAAATCAAGTGGTTCATTTGGTTGGTTAATGTTACTACTAACTCCTATGTTATTTACACGTCGTAAAAAAGCGTAATAATATAGAAGCTTGTTATTTAACAAATAACTAATAGATAAAAAGCCATCAGCATAGTCTGATGGCTTTTTTATACATTGAACTATCGTTTATAAACCTAAGACGGATATAACATTAACTCCAAATAACAACTAAGCTGTTTGCGCAATAAGAGCTGGCTCTATTTAACCAGAATTAGTCAACATTACTTAAGTATCCACTAAAGCCAAGTTACCAAGCCGACACTATACTCCCCCTCTATCTTTGCCTTAAGGTCATTTAATACTCAAGCCCAATACGAAGCGTAATAAATGCTACCTCATTGATATGCTATATAAGAATGGCCATCGCAGACATTTCAAATCAGCACTATAAGTTAGCTATGGCCAAGAAGCTTACTTAGTCACTCAAATAAAAACACTAGATAAATTATTAAAGTAAATAACAACAAACAATAAAAAAGCAGAGCTGATTTCTCAACTCTGCTTTTTGTAAGTGAATTAATTTAAGCTTTAGAAGTGAATTGTTGTACCAACAAATACACCATCAAACTCAATGTTTGTATACAAGTCATTTAAATCTTCTAGCTCTAATTTAACCGAACGATAGCCAGCATTTAAATTCATATCAACAACCATATTATCAATTAATTCATAACTTACACCGACTTCGTAGTCATATAAGGTATGGTCGTCGATTGATAGGAAGTTACCTTGAGCATATAAATTTAAACCCGTTAACGGTAAACCGACATTAGTGGCAATATATAACATAGGAACAATATCTGTTACGGCAATAGTGTCTGACTGAGTCACTGTACCTGTATTTGTTATTACTTGTGTAGAGACAGTAACATCACCGTCAAAGTCACGCGCAGTTATACCAAAATCGAACGACAACAAATCATTATCAAACAACTCGTAGTACAGGGTGTAATCAACATAACTTACATCAAAGTCGGCATTTACATCTGCACCGCTAACGAAAGTTTCATCATCAAATTTAAAGTCTTCACCGAGTGTTGTCATACCCTTTGTTTCAAGCGATGTTGAAGCAATACGTGCGTTTGGAATAAGTGGTAAAGGATGCTCAAAAGCAATAAAAAAGCTATTTTGTTTCTCATCAACTAAATTAAAATCAACCAGTGAACTGCCGTCACCAAATGTACCTGAAGCTTGGTTGTCCCATACTTGACCACCTAAATAAATGCCTAAGGCATCAGCTTGTACGTTGGTTGATAAAACAGTGGCAAGTGCCGCCGCTAATGCTATTTTTTTCATGTTTTTATTACCCTTGACTCAATAAGTCGTTTAAATCAATCAGTGCAGCATTTGCACGTGATATATAATTTGCCATTACTAAAGAATGATTTGCTAACATACCAAAGCCATCGCCATTAAGCACCATAGGGCTCCATACCGATTCCTGGCTTGCTTCTAATTCTCTAATAATCTGTTGTACGCTAACTTTAGCATTTTTCTTTTCTAAAACATCATTAAAATCAATTTCAATGGCTTTTAAGAAGTGCAATAAAGCCCAACAAGCTCCGCGAGCTTCATAAAATTCATTATCAATCGCCCACCAGCTGGTTTTTAATTGCATACTCGCCGCAGTTGACGTTGATTGCTGCGCACCACTATCGCCAGCAAGATCAACATTAATTTGCTCACGACCAACACTAGCACTTAAGCGTTGTGAATAACTTCCTAAACGTTTAGTTGCTTCTTGAATCCAGCCACGTAAGTTATCCGAACGGGCATAAAACTGCGCTGACTGATTATTAACTTGTGTTAGCGCTGTACGATAAGCATAAAGCTCTTTAATCGCTTTTTGGTATTCACCTTCCGCACTAGGAATTGCCCAACTCGTATGGTCAATATTAAACTGAGGTTGTGCAGCTTTTAAGTTAACATTTTCTACTGACTGCGATTGTGAACGACTAAACTCCTGGCGCATAACTAATGCCATATCGCGAATCATTTCTAACGCGCCGAATTCCCACGCAGGAATATTATCCAAAAAAACTGACGGAGGGAGAGCATCATTTGCTAAGTAGCCACCCGGCTTATTTAGCAAAGTTTCAGTTACCCTGATCAATGCTGTAGTTGTCGTGTAACCAACTACAGGTGCTACATTTTCCGCTGTAGCAGCTTTTGTTACTTCTTCACGAATATCAAGTTGGGCTGGTTCAAAGCTCCAATAAACACCAATAAAATACAATACGATAACTAAACCGGAGAAAGCAGATATCACTGCCTTAGTTGAAATATTCACACTCATAATAAACTCCTAATGGTGATGGTGCTGCTTTTGTTTAAGGCCTTTTACCTGATAATTCACATCAATACTCGACTCATCATCAAAATACAAAGTGATGATAATAGTTTCACCAGCTTTTAATGGCTGCTTTAAATCAAATATCATCAAATGATACCCCGATGGCTGAAATACCGTACTATCATTAGCTAATATTTCGACAGAATCTCGCTGACGCATACGCATCATGCCATCTTTCATTATGTGCTCATGAATCTCGACACGCTCACTTACCGGGCTAGCGGCTGAAATCAAACGGCGATTTTTAGATGTAGCGTTATTCAACGTCATATAAGCTGAAGAAATATTCGTACCGGGAATAGTTTCCCTAACATAGCCATCTTGCGCCGAAACCTGTGTTCCCTGGTTGGCAAAGCTCACATTCAACAGTAGGTTAGTTGTTAATAACGCAAGTAAAAAAATAGGTTTAAGTATATTCATCATAAGCCGCTATACATCCTTTTTTATCCATATTATGATTCAACTTCACTATTGTAACTAAGCTCGAGCAAAATGGATAACTTAATTCTTTCAAATGAACACAATGGTGTTCTCACGATTACCATCAACCGTTTCGATAAGAAAAACGCCTTAAACAATGATATGTATTTAGCGCTTTGCCAGCTATTTACCCTAGCAAATAGCAACGACGATATTCGCTGCGTGTTAATTCAAGGTGATGAGAAATGCTTTTGCGCAGGTAACGATCTACACGATTTTATTAAATGTAGCGAAAGTGGCGACTTAGCCGCGTTTGATCTTGTTAAAGCACTCGCTGCATTAGAAAAGCCACTAGTTGCTGCCGTTGCAGGCCCTGCAGTCGGCATAGGTACCACCTTATTACTACATTGCGACATGGTTTACGCCGCTAATAACTCAAAATTTAAACTACCATTTACCCAATTAGGTTTAAGCCCTGAAGCTGGCTCAAGTTTATTACTACCGTTACGTATAGGCCATAATCGCGCTTTTGAATTACTGGTTTTAGGCAAATTATTTACTGCTGAGCAAGCACTCGAATATGGCTTAATTAATGACATTTGCCCTGCCGAAGAGCTACTCGCTACAGCACTTAATACCGCAGAAGCCATTGCCAAGCTACCACTAGATTCACTGCTCACCAGCCGAAAATTAATGAAAGCGCATACACAGGCACTATTACCGCAAGTGATGGAAAATGAAGCTGAGCAGTTCAAACGTTTAGTGAATACTGATGAATGTAAAACCATTCTAAATAGCTTTTTTAAATAACATTCACGTTGCTAACTTTAAGCTACAAACCTTTTAAAGAGTAAGCTGAACTCTATATCAGCTTATTCTTAATTTCCCTGCTTCTTAACCCATCAATTTCTTTAATTTTTTCTTCAATTTTTTCACTTTATCTTCAAGTTCTTCATCTTCACTTACATCAATTTCAGCGATAAAGTCACCCGCTTTAGTTAACTGTTTTTCAGTAATATATAACTGCGCTAACCGATAAGTAACCCAAGGTTTATATTGTTTATCAGCAATGGGTAATGCCTGCGTTAAAGCATCAATACCCAATGCCGCTTCTTCACCAGACTTCACTGAAACTTTACCTTGCTGATATAAAGCTCGGCTTTTTTTCTCATCATCTTTTGCATATTTAGCTGCAAAAATTAAATCAGCTCTGGCATCTTGCCAAGCTTCATCGGCAATATTCGCCATGGCACGAGTAAAATATAACGTGCCGCTTTCAGGGTGTTTCTTAAAGCCCTCAGCCATTATTTGCTTGGCGAGTTCCGGCTTTTCTGTTTGCCAGTAAACATTGGCAATTTGACTATACCCTTGTTCTTCATCATATTGTTGCAGTTGCTTAGCAAAAGTAAGTGCTTGCTCCGAATCACCACCAGCTATACTTGGCGCATTCAGATGAAAGCCGATTAAAGTATTAAGCGCATCTTGATGATCAGGTTTAAGTTCAACGGTTTTTTCCATGGCTTTAATAAAGTCTTTTGCATAGCCTAGCTTAGAAAAAATACTCGCTTTTTGCGCCATGATTACCGCGCTAACACCTAAGTAATAATTCACATCAACATTGCTACTATGCTCGTCTTGCAGCTCTTCAAAGTAATCAAATGCATCTTCAGTATCTTCTTTAACCAGCATTAGTCGACCGGTTAACACTTTTCCATCAATACTGTTTTTGTCAGCTGATGATAAACCATCAAAGGCCTGCTGAGCTGCAACTTTATCTTCAGCTTCCAATGCCTGCTGTACATCATTAATATCAGCAAAACTTGCCATACTTACTGCACCAGCAATAACTAGCGCCACCAATTTTCTTTTCATCTTACGTCCTGTATTTTTATTATTCGTCATATTAAGCGGTGTTAATATTGAGCTGCTCTTTTGTCTCGCGTCACTAACCAAATAACCATAGCGATTAAAATAATTGGCCAAAACACACCAATTAACAACATAGCACCGCCACCTAGTAACAGAATGGCGACAAAAATTAGTGAGCCAAATACACTCATGGCGATAGCCAATGCAACCAACACCAATAACACCACAACTAATGCTGAGATACTAATTGCCTTTAATGGTTCAATCAATTGTTCACCAATATAGATGTCGACATCAAGTAGCTCAATCAAACTTGTACCTAAAACATAGGTTAAAAACATCGTGGCAAAAATAGCTAAAAATAATGATTTAAAGAATGACATTGGTTCTCCCTCTTTATAAAAGCGCTGGTAACCTCTAAAGTTAATTACAACTCTTACAACAGAAGGTTAATATTTACTTATTTTCGATGGCATTAATAAAGTTGCAACTAAATAGGCAACGCCAGTAGCTACAGGAAACATTAGCAAGGCAACAATAGCGCCAGCTCTAACCGCAATACGTGGTACGTTATAATGCTTGGCAATACCACCACAAACGCCCGATAACTTCTTGTGAACCGTATCTTTCGTTAAGGTTTTATTTACTGAATATTCGCGATTAAAACTCATACTTTACTCCTCATGTCCAATTCTGGGGCGTTTGAACATCAACTTTAAAAAAACTAGCAGCCCAGCACCGATAAAGAAGCTAACCACTGGTGTAATAAACATCACACCAGCAATCAACCACGATGAAAATGCCACGTTAATACCTTGCCTATCTCTTAACCGTTAACAACTTTTTTCTTAAGTTGCTCAAGCTCTTGCTCGATATTTTCATTAGTTTCTAGCTCACGAAACTGGCTGTCTAAGTCTTTTGCAGTTGTCATATCATAAGCTTCAACTTCTGCCTCTACTCGGTCAATCTTTTGCTGATAGCGCTCAAACTTACTAATAGCTTCATCAATATTGTAAACCGCCGCTTTTTCACGAACTTTCAAACGAACTTCAGCTGACTGTTGACGCATTGCATAGGCTTCTTGCTTACGTTTTGCTTCGCTTAGCTTATCTTGTAAGCGCTGTCCGTCTTGCTGAACCGCTGTTAAAAATTCATCAAACTGGCTTAACTCTTCATTAAATTCAGCAAGCTTTTGCGCACAACTTTGCTTTTCTACAAGTGCCGACTTTGCTAAGTCTTCTCGGCCTTTAGTTAACGCTAGCTCGGCTTTTTGCTGCCAGTTGGCAACACGACTTTCCATATCACGAATATTGCGCATTACCGTTTTCTTTTCCGCAATGTGTTTCGCGGCTGTTGAACGCACTTCAACCAGAGTTTCTTCCATTTCCTGAATAATCAACTTGATCATTTTTTCAGGGTTTTCTGCTTTATCTAACATTGAATTAATATTCGCGTTAACAATATCTGTGAATCGTGAAAACATGCCCATGGTTTTTCTCCTATTACTCTTCTGAAGTTTGTTGTTTTTGTTGACGTAATTTACTTTGCTTGGTAACTGCTGCCACGTCTTGACTGCTTACTAAGGTGTAGCGCATTGAAAATCGTTGCAGCTCAGCTTTAATTGAATTTGAAAGTTCTGCAGATAAATCACGTGCAACCTTTTGTCCTTGTGCCTGTACCGTTGCTGCTAAGCTTCTTTCCAGTGAAGCTTCTTGTGCCGAAGCACCTACTGTAAATAGCAACGTACAAGATAATAAAACGGTGCTTAAAGTGCGTTTACTTTGTAATAGTTTCATTATGAATATCCTTATGTCTGTCACATGAAAAGCTAACTGTTAGCTCTTCTTGTTGATTTCTGATATTACTATTACAAGTGCTGTGCCAATTGCTAAAAAACTTTTAAACACCTGTTATAAAAGACTTTTTAATTTTATCAATAAAAATCACCCTCGCCAGACATAATATGTCACACGAAAATATGGTCAATATAATCACTACCATTGGTTAAATTGACCAACCGATATTAAAGAATAAAATTGAATTGAGAATGCTGAGCAGAAAGTAAGATAAAAATAGAAAATGGCAGCTAGGCTACTGCCATCAATTTAAGCTTTATTAGCTAAGTCGTAATTAAACTTATAGTGGCAACTAGCCCTTGTCGACCTTTGTATGTTCAAGTGATCCCCATTCGCTCCATGAACCATCGTAAACACGAACATCATTCAAGCCACTAATATTAGCAGCTAGTGCGAGCACACATGCCGTAACGCCAGAGCCACAGCTCATAATCATAGGTTTATTATCTGCATTTAACCTTTTAAATATTTCAACCACATCATCAGTGCTTTTAAAAACACCTTCTATTAGTAAGTCACTAAAAGGTAAGTTTTTAGAATTTGGAATATGACCACTACGCACACCCGCACGTGGCTCTGCAGCCTCGCCTTTAAAGCGAGCATTGGCTCTAGCATCAAGTATTAATTCAGTTTGTTGCTGGGTTTGTTTTTCAACTTCCTGCCAATCACAAAAGTAATTTTCGTTAGCCTTTGCAATAAAGTCTCCTGTTAGTAATTTACTTGCTACTTTAAGGTTGTTCTCGGCACTTACTAACGGTTTATTCATTTTAACCCAGTAAGGTAAACCACCATCTAATACTGCAACATTTTTATGGCCCATGGCTTTGAACATATACCAAGCTCTAGCAGCTGAAAACAAACCAAGATCATCATAAATTACAATTTGGCTTTGCTGATTAATACCCAATGCTTGCGCTGCACGCTCAAAATAGTCAGCTGACGGCATAGTATGAGGTAATTGGCTATCAAGATCAGAGAAGTCTTTATTTAAGTCAAAGCGACGAGCATTAGGAATGGCATGCGTTGGCCAGCTAAATTCAGCAGCTTTCATATTACCTACAGGGGGAATACTAGCATCTAGCAGCACTAAATCGGATCTATCTAAAATAGAATGTAAATCAATACAAGATATTAACTGTTGAAAATGAGTCATTTTAATAACGCTATGCTGAGTAACATTAAGCAAAATTAACCGAGTTTAAACAGAATGTACAGTGCTAGTAAATGTTAGGGATTCTATTCAAATTAGTTTGAAATAGTCTTTAGTTTGGCAGCCATCAGCAAAGTAACATGGAGAAATAATGGAGAGTGTTTTAGTGTAATAAGTCGTTAGGCAATGGCGTACATCAGCCTTAAAACAAAAATGCCGCAAGGTTTAGTCTCAAACTCACCTTACGACAATAAAGATTTTTTACCTTGCTCTAAACGAGCCACAACAAAAGACGTTGCTAACATACATACACCTGGCAACATAAATAGAGTAAATAACATGGTTAAACTTGGCATTGCATCAATCCTTTTAAGCAGTTTTTAAAGTAACATTTTTAATTTGTTACTAATTAAGTTGCACAAACACTTACAAAGGTTGTGCCAAGGATCGAAAAAAAAGTTAACCTATTGTTTTTAAATTGAATTTAATTTTTACAAATTTTCTGTATTTGTTAAAAACCCCCTGTTTTACGGACAATGTGGTTAAATTTACTAATTAATAGTGAATTAAAGAGTTTCTGATAAAAAACCAAAAAAATGTCCCGATATCGGGAAATGACTTACCGATATCGAGACATACATATATTGCGGGCTAGCTATCAATCAACAATAATTAAAAAGCCAATAGCTATTAGTTTAGATCTGGATTTAAGTTTTTAACATTGGCAAATGCCTGATGCAAAATATCACCAGTAACTTCTTTACCACTACAATTCTCACTTAAAAAGCGACGAAATTGCTTGGCGCCTGCTAAGCCATTACACAGCCCAAGCATATGCCTAATAACATGCCAGGCACGACCACCGTTAGCAACATTGCGATCAATATATTCCGACATTTCATCAACAATAGCTTGTCGAGATTTAACAGCAGTATTGGCCTGCCAAATAGCGTTATCAGCCTCAGCTAACATATAAGGGTTTTGATAAACTTCTCGGCCTATCATTACGCCATCAATATGCTGCATATGTTCATTAGCTTCAGCAAAGCTTTTAATACCGCCATTAATCGATATTTCTAACTCAGGAAAATCACGCTTCACTTGGTAAACTCTTTGGTAATCCAACGGCGGAATATCTCTATTTTGCTTAGGGCTTAAACCACTTAACCAGGCTTTGCGCGCATGAATAATAAAATGCTGGCACCCTGCCGCACTTACCGTTGTTAAAAACTTATGTAAGAACTCATAACTGTCTAAGTCATCAATACCAATACGAGATTTCACTGTAACCGGCACATTAGTGGCATCTTGCATACTTGCAACACAATCAGCAACTAACTGTGGCTCTGCCATTAAACACGCGCCAAACATACCGTTTTGCACGCGGTCTGACGGGCAGCCAACGTTAATGTTAATTTCATCGTAGCCATGCTGCTCAGCAATTTTCGCGCATTCAGTCATCGCTTTTACGTCACTACCACCCAGTTGTAACACAACAGGATGCTCTTGCTCGTTATATTCTAGGTAATTTCCCTTACCAAATAGAATAGCGCCAGTAGTTACCATTTCCGTATACAGCACCGTTTGCTTCGACATTACACGGTAAAAATACCGACAATGGCGATCCGTCCAATCTAACATGGGTGCTATGGAAAGCTTGTGACTTATTGAATTTGTTGGGTTTAATGACTTTACTGAGCTAGACAATTTTCTACCTTGTTCGATGTACTTTATAAACGATTCGCGTGATATAACTGATGACAACACACATCATAAAAACAACGCGATTATACACTGATAATCTAAAACATGTGCTAAAAAGAGTTAAGCAAAATTTATAAGAAAGCATAGAAACAAAAATATCAATAATTTCTGCTTTTGAGTTTGTCTAAAAATGCTAGCATATACAAAAGATTAAAGAATGGCGGCATTTACGTAATGCGTCACGACAACAATTTATTAATCAAACGCTTATTGCCATTACCCGGTCCAATGTATTTACATAGCATCAAAGTAAAATCTGATAACAACATGTACGAGCCATGGGGAATTAACAAAAAGCATTTAAATGGAACAGATATAGAACTAATTGGCCGTGTAGTGTGGTCAGGTCAAAGAATGTAAAAATTAATTAATTTTACATTTATAAAAGTGATAATTGATAGGAAGAAAAAATGCCTCAAACTTTATACATAACTAGAATTAATGCTGATGACCACCCATTTATAAAACAAAAACATATTGAAATTAATTTACCAAAAGACAAAAAACAAAACATAATTATAACTGGTAAGAATGCGTGTGGAAAAAGCACCCTTTTACGTTCAATTAGAGATAATGTCCAAACAACAAACCTACAAGGTATGGAAAAAAAAGCTCAAGATAAACGAGACGTAATTGAGAACTACAAAAAAAGCATAAGACAGCTTAAAGCCGAATCAAGAGATTACTCTACAGTTTCGGGCTACCTTGAACAGCAAATCGACTTACTTTTTCGGATGGGTCAAGCACTAAATATTAGTTACTCTGGCATGAACGATACTGCGAAAAATCACAATGTACTCGCTTACTTTGCCGCAAAACGAATTACAAACTTAACACAACCTACTCATATAGAGTCACCTAAGCTTACTGTAGAACCTATTGGGTCGAACAATGCTGGGACAAAATTTATTCACCATTTAGTTAACAGAAGATCTCAGTTAGCATTTGCAAATGAAGACAATGATACCAACGAGGCAGATAAAATACGTTCATGGTTTTCTAGCCTAGAAAGTTTATTTAGTAGCTTATTTGAAAAAAAAGTAAAATTAAAGTTCTTGCGAAACGAATTAAACTTTGTTTTGGAAACCGAGAATAAAGAAATTATTGATATGAAAGTACTTTCAGACGGGTACTCTGCAATAGTTAACGTGGTTACAGAAATAATAATTAGAATGGAAGCAATAAGTTTTGGCAGGCTTGATATAGGTGGCATTGTACTTATTGACGAAATAGAAACTCACTTGCATGTTTCTTTACAGCGACAAATATTGCCTTTTTTAAACATTATATTTCCACACATCCAATTTATAATAACTACACACTCACCTTTCGTCCTTTCATCTGTGAATAACGCAGTAATATACGACTTAGAAAGTGGTGAAACAATCAATCAAGAAGAGATGCTCTGGGCATACTCATACGAAGCATTAGTAGAAGGTTATTTTGAGGTTGAAAAATATTCCAAGGTACTTAAGAATAAAATTCAACTATACAAAAATTTAGTGGAAAAAAAAGAGCTAGATAGAGGGGAACGAAAATTATTAAGGCAATTGAAAAATGAATTGCAATCAGTTCCTATATATAAAAATGCAGCTATTGAAAGAGAATTAAAAAACTTAGATTTAAAATAAAGGTATTACTAAATGATTTATTTTGAAAAACCTAGTAATCCAGCAATCGAAACCCAGCTATTACACCAAAAAAGCTTAACAACAGGAACATATAATTTAGACTCAGTAGTTACTCAATTGGCAATAGATTTTCATATGAAATGTTATATATGCGAAAGTAAAACAAGGTCAATACGAATAGAACACTTTCGCCCTCAATGTTTAGGAAAAGATGAAAAATTTGATTGGTATAATATTTTTAATGCCTGCGAACATTGTAACGCTATTAAATCAGATGATTATAAAACACTAATTGATTGTACAAGTGAACTCCCTGAAGCACATATAAAGTTTGCAATAGAGCCACTAGCGCCAATAGGACAACAAGTTAAACTAACTCAACTAGCGTCAAGTCAAATATCTCCAGATACTATCACTTTACTTAATGCTGTGTACAAAGGAACAAATAAGCGAAAAGAGCTTCAAGCAGAAGTAATTGTTGAAGACCTACTTGATGAACTCAATCAATTTGAAAACTTAGTAAGAGATTACCTTGAAGAACGCGATCAAGATGACCTAGATGATATAAAATATGAAGTTAACAATGCTAGTCCATTTACCGCGTTTAAAAGATGGTTAGTAAAAGAGAATAATACTTACAACAATGAAATAGCACAGTTTTTCATCAACTAATGCATTCAATTTGATTATCAAAAAAGATTAATGAAAATCTAAGACCCCTAATTAATATAACTATGAATTTATTTCACTACACTGACCTTGATGCAACTAAATCAATTTTATCAAACAAAACCTTATGGCTCTCTAACCTTAGGTTTCTAAATGATGGGAATGAATTACGAAATGGCATAAACCACGTAAATCAAACTCTTTGGGAAGAAGTAAAAAAGCTATGCGTAAATGAAAATTTTTCTGTAGACGATGTATTCAATGACATAAATATGAAGGATATCGAAACCGACCTAAGAAAAAAAATTGTTATGCTGTATCTTTTTGTCAAGACGGAGACCTATTAAGCCAGTGGAGAGGATATACCCCTACAAATGGTGGTTACAATATTGAGTTTTGCAAAAAAGAACTATTAGAGTTGGCCGGTAACATTTCAACTGGTTTAAGCAAACCAAAACTTTCTAATACTCCTATATCTAGAAGTCATTTTGGCAAATGTATTTATGACGAAAAAGAAGCTATTGAACGACTTTCTATACCTATTCAAGAATTAGCAAAGTGGGAACTGGAATATCATAACAGCCAAGCTTTACGCAACAATGACAGCTGGACTGCACCTAGTATACAAACTAAAAAAATCGAAGAAATATATCATATTACTAGCTTTTGGAAAGATAAAGGTTTTTCTGAAGAACAAGAATACAGACTATTTATCGAGCTTTTTAAAAGAGATAAAAATCCTCTAAAGTTCAGAAACAAACAAGGTATGTTAATTCCGTACATCGAATTAAACATACCTTCTAATGCAATCTTAAGTGTAACTATTGGTCCTAATCCCAATCAAGATTTAGCTGCTGACTCTATGGAGCTTTATTTAGAATCATTAGTGAATTCTGGGGAATTGTCTTCAAAACCTGACATAATAAAATCTGAAATTCCATTAAGATATTAAAAAGGTATAATAAAAATCAATCTATTTCGAAATAAAGAATTAAGGAAGTACACCCGAACCTTTGAAAAAGTCAAAAGTACACCTTGCCGCACTAGAGGTTATGTATTTAGCTAAAATCAGTCCAATCCAGCAGTCAGATATAAGTAAGGCCAAAAATAACGCCCACATGATAGGCTAAGTAACGTTGGCTGAAATGTGTATCAAAGCAGAACGCAGCCAACTTTACGTATCCTAATTAACTTGCTTGTTAGCTGCATTTTAGCCAACACTGCTTTGTTTCAGTATAGATATTCGAAATTTCTTCAGGATAAAAGGGTGTATCCAAGGTTGATAGCGTAACTGATGTCCAGTCTGGAAAATTAGAACTTCCAGACCACTCAATATTAGAACCACACTCGCCACAAAATTTGCGTTTAATTGTCCCTGATGAGTTATAAGATTTTAAAAGCCGTTTTCCAACAACATACTCTAAATCTGCTTTTAGAAGGCTTCCGTATGTAGCAAAAGCTGCACCGTGTTGCTTTTGACACATAGTACAATGACAACTCGTAACCTTTTTCGGCTTACTTAGTAATCGATATTTAATTTTGCCACAGAGGCAGCTTCCTTGATACATAACTTTCCTGTACTGCTAACGCCCTAATAAAGGACAAAAATAGCTCTCTAGCTTTTTGTCCTGTTAATTAGTTTGTTATATTGTTAACTACACAAGAGATTCAGCAATAAATTTTTTTGCCTGCTTTGGCGAGTTTAACCTAACGAAATCAATGTGTGAATATCTCTCAGATTTCATTATTTCAAAATATTTCTTACGATTTGAATGATAATTTTGCAATGTCCATAGAATTATTGACTTTCGACTAAGAAATGTTTTTTTAAATGATTCAACATTTCCAGTATTAGGCCATATTTCTTGTTTACTTATAATTCGCTGAATTGCTCTTTTAAAGGCCTGAAATATAGTGCGACTTAACGAGTAATCGAGCCAAATAATTGTGTTAACTTTGGCCCATTTTAACGAGGAAGTTCTGGAGTAATTACCATCAAGAACCCAGCCATCCTTCAAAATAGCTACCTCGATTTTAGAAAGAAACTCATTATTACTCGACTCTTCCCAGTTAGGTTTCCAGAAGAGTTCATCCATTTCTATATATCGAACATTCAATTTAGCCGCTAATTCTTTGCTAAATGTAGATTTACCACTAGCGCTTGTTCCTACTACATTAATATTTTTAAAAGAACCCACAAGTGCCTCGATTGAAATAATGAAGAGTTAAGTAACATAACGCCCTGTTAAGGGGAGAATTGTAGTTGGCTAAAATGTTGAACGGAGTGAAAACAGCCTGCTGTATTTTTACGTTTGAACAGCTTGTTAGTTGCTACATTCTGTGACATGCCAAAGCTCTCCTGATGGCCCCCACAGATAAACAACTTTCCCCCAATGCTCAATTTTAATTGGTTCATACTTTATGTCGAAACCATCAAGACTTGAAATAACCTCAAAGGCTTCATTTATATCTAAAATTGAAAGTTGAAGCATTAAATTTTTTGCTAACTCTTCGTTATAAAACCGCTGTAGAAAAAACGTACATTCGCCATTTTCGAATAAAGATAAATCATCAGTTACATAATCCATTTTAAAGCCTAAAGCTTGGTAAAAGGACTTAGATATTTCGTAATTCTTACTAGGGATGAAAACTCTAATATCATCAACTTTCACCAGATTCTCCTTTGGCAACTAAAGTACTATTAAGGGGCAAATTGTAATTGGCTAAAATGTGAAGCGAAGCGGAACCAGCCAGCTGTTATTTACCCCGCTTGAACAGCTTGTTAGAGCTTTGTTTAACTTTACCTTTTACTAAAAAGTTCATCAAGCCGGTATATTTCCTTCCCTTTTCCAGGCGACAAGCTAACCGACACCATTTTCTTAGCAACATCTTCTCCTGATATTGGTCTGTACTGCTTAAGAAATGGCAATTTACATATAATGGGAAGTAACCAGTTTGCAATAGTCTCTCCTAACCGAAAAGACTCGCGCTCTCCTTTTAGAAGAGAGGGCTGTAATATAGTTATCTGTTTGAAAGGCAACGCTGAAACTTCAGTCTCTAATTCACCTTTCATTTTTAAATATGGGCTTTTACTTTTTTCATTAGCGGCACTAGAAGAAACCAAAATATAATGACTTACTTTATTTTCTGAAGCTAGCTTTGCTGCTTTGTACTGGTATTCGAAGTCAACTTTTCTTTGCTTTTGAAAAGTTCCGGCTTGTTTAACTGTTGACCCTAAGCATGAAAAAATCATATCTCCTCTAAAAACATTAATGTATTCCTCAATATTTTCAAAGTTGATAACTTCATTAACAATTTTTGGGGATGCGTACTCAACATGTCGCCTTGTAATAGTAACAACTTTTTCAATACTCGGCTCTTTCACTAATCTTTCGACAAGTTTTTTTCCTACTAAACCTGTCGCTCCCAAAACTATTGCTATCTTCATAAACTTACTTTTACGATACTCAAAATTCAAATTAGATGAATATGCTTAATTGATACTACAGAGCCCTAACTGCTTATTATGCAGACGTCTCAGTAATATGAATATAAAAATTAAAGAAGTACACCCGAACCTTTGAAAAAATCAAAAGTACACCATTAGTACGCGTTGTTGCCTTGAGGGTTTTGTATTTAGGTAAAATCAGTTCAATCCAGCAATTGAAATCATTAACGATACAAAAGCTCAGAAACGCTACATAGCACTTACATATACACAGTTTCTACCTTGGCTTTTAGCACTGTATAATGCTTTGTCTGCATCGGCTTGAATAAAATCAAACGTATCAACATCTGATAGTTGTTTACTGGCGATACCTACACTTAGCGTAATAGCGTTATCAAAAGCTGACGTTGCTTTGCAAGCAAGACTGAAAGACTCTCTTATACGATTTGCAATCGTAATTGCATAATCAGCATTGGCGTCGTGCAATAATATGCATGCCTCTTCTCCACCCCAACGAGCAACAATATCAGTTTCACGTAGTGTACTTCGTAATGTACCTGAAAATATTTCTAATACATCGTCCCCTATCGCATGGCCGTACTGATCATTTATACGTTTAAAATGATCAATATCTAACATCATCACGGTGACCAGCTGCTTATTGCGTTTCGAAATTGACAGTATTGGTTTAGCTTGAGCAAAGAAACCTCTACGATTTAGCAACTTTGTTAATGGATCATGATGGGCTGCAAAATCGAGCTTTTCAACCAATCTTCCCACACTTAGCAACATTAATAGTGGCGTACTAATAGTAATACCTAATAAAGCACCTAACCACGTTATGCCCGATACCCAACTCATTTGCGTACCCACAAAAGATAGATGTCCGAGCGAACCGTAAATAGTATAAATAATTGTAAAGCAAACTTCTGCTAACGCTACGACAGCGGCAATGTTGGCTGCCAACTTTTCTATTCGATTATTATGAGCGTATCGAAACAATATCCACGCATAGTGCTGACGAACTACAATCAACCAAATGCCGATAATAGCAATCCGATATTCTATTGCTGGCCATATCATGGTGAAAGTTAGAATAAGAACAACGACAGGAAAAATAAGCCAAGTTTTTTGCTGAATTGTTAATGGTCGTCCAACAAATTTATATGCTCCTATCAACCAGCAAGCATGTCCCAAGACCAAGCATAAATTATGGCTATTGGCTCTTATGGATAATGGCATTCCCTGTAGAAATAAGTGGGAGCCATAAGCGACAGATAATAATGCAAGACCAATTGCCCAATATTTCGAACCTTCAACGGCTCGACTCAACTGCGATAAAATTCCCAGGATAATAGCACCAACCAAAGACGCTAAAGATAAAGTTAACATTAGAGTTATGTCATGAAGCTGCAATAAAAGTCCTTTGGTTATGAATTATTTTGGAAGATTTCCATTATGTAGTAATAATCTGCACTTATCTAGCCAAGAATAATTACAAGAAAATAAGAAAGGAGGTGGATTGTTTCAAATGATATTTAGAATAAATTTATGCTCTTTTATAATTAGTATTGAAAAAAAATTTTACACATTTGGTCATGCTATGATTTCTTAGCAATATGAATTAACGAAGTACACCCGAACCTTTGAAAAAATCAAAAGTACACCACTAGTACACCTTGTTGCGTTAGAGGCTATATGTTTAGATAAAATCTGTCCAATCTAGCAGTCAGTTTAGTAAGTAAGGCCAAAAATAACGCTACAATAAGCAGCTAAGTAATAGTTGGCTAAAGTGTGAAGCGAAACCGAGCCAACTGTCGCGTATCCGTTTGATTGTCTTGTTAAGTGTGCGATGCAATTAATACTTTTTTGATACGCATACATTGAGCAATGCCGCATACCCTTTTTCCCGAGTGAAATCAGGTTTATCTACTTTTTTATTCACAACGACTCTAAATTTGTCGAAATCTACGAGGTTTTCGCAGATATAAGCTTCAGTAAGATTTCGATTGCACATATTGTTGTGATAACAAAATCCCCAAGCACTTAAGTGTGCCTGAATTGGAAAATAAATCGTTTGCAGGTGCCCCCATTCTTCCTTAGTAGCATCTTTCTTTTTTATCAGCTCATTAAATACTTCCTGAATCCTTTGTGCGGATTTCGATATTGATTCATTCTGCCCACTAACTATGAGTTGCAGCACCGCCTCTTTTTGTAAGCGCTCCTGTGCTCGGTCATGTAGAACAAACTCCCGCATGGCAAATGCAATCCCAATAGTAACTGCAAGAGCTTGGATCCAATCAGTAATTGAAGATTTCATTTTTCGAACACCTAACGCCCTAATAATGGGCAAAAATTTGTTGACTAAAATGTTGAGGAACGAAAACAATCAACTAGTTTTTGTCCTTATTAATTAGCTTGTTATAAATACTTAGCCACGTAATTGCGATGTTATAGAGTCTTGAATTGATTTGTCATATTCATTATCACTAACCAAATCAAGGCAAAGCTCCTTTGTGCAATAGGAAACAAATTTGATCTGCTTATTATCAGAGTTCTTTGCGGTTAATTCGTAAAGCGTATAAGACTTAAACTTGCTTTCATTTACCACAACATCAGTTGAACTTTCCTTAAAGTCAGCCACTAAATCTATATTATTTAGTCGGAAATTATAAAAGTACATACGCTGAGAAGAGTCTTTACAGGCGTATAAAATTGAAAAGTCTTGGGCAACTAAATCTGCCATTGCTTTACAACTTGAGTTTAAAACCAAAGAATCAGGAAGTATTTTCACAACAACCCCACTTTCTTCTTTGGCTGATAGATTAAAAGCTATGAACAATAATATTATGGTGAAAATTTTCATTGACCCTTCCTTGTATTTATAATGCCCTGTTAAGGGGCTGATAATGTTTGGCTAAAATGTGTAGCGTAGCGAAACTAGGCAAACTGTAAAAATTCCCACTTGAACAGCTTATTAGGCGGATTACCCACCGTACTTTATATTAGCCTCGAACGCTTCAACTTCTAGTGGAGCTTTATCGTATCCATATTTAGCAAGATCAGATAAGTGTTGTAAAGTTACGTCCTTAAAGTTTGACCTCTCTATTTGCAAGACATGAACGATTTCATGAGCTAACTTTGGTTTATCAAACTCTAAATCTTTTCTAACATATATTGAATAACCAAAAGCCTGCGCTTCGGTTGTAATATTATCTCCTATAAACCCTACGGCTTCGCCTAACACCTTTAAAGCAAAGTTATCGTGTGGAAAAGGCACTTCATCAACATAAACAATTCTAATTTTCTCTGGAGATTTAATACCAATATCTTTTGCTAACATTAGGCCTTCGCTATCTAAAGGAACACCCAATTCAAGCCCTTGTTCCTCGATTTCATAGCCCCATTCAATATATTGAGGTACTAATATTTTTGACGCAATGTCTTTGTGAAAAACCACTACCCCAATTAAGGAAATAATTAATATTACCAATACCGATTTTACTACTGCCATGTTTATATTCTCTCCATGTTTCGCCTAACAGCTTATTATGTAGACGTCTCAGTAATTCCCGTCCCATAAAATTCATTTAATTGACATTAATATCACATAATTTCAACGCATTAGAAACTAGAAAAGACTGAATAAAGTCCCAAAAGTGGAATTAGTGAAAATTCACAGTAAGATGAATTAAAGGAGTACACTCGAGTCTTTAAAAAAATCAAAAGTACACCATTAGTACACCTTGCTGCATTAGAAGCTATATGTTTAGATAAAGTCTGTCCAATCCAGCAGTCATTTTAGTAAGTAAGGCCAAAATGACTCCTCGTTATGAGGCAAATAATTGTTGGCTAAAATAAGCGACGCTGTAGTAAAATCCAACTGTTATTTGTCCGACTTGAAAACCCTTGTTAGGCATTTGACAGCACTAAACTATCAGCAATTACGTTTTTAGCTAAGTGCTCTTTATAACTTTTGAGTAACAACGTCCTTTCTTCTTCTGTTTTTCGTTGCACACCATGAGCGATAAAAGCAGGTAGTATTTCCCAACCGATGAATCCAAATATATCTTGATATAATCCATCGATTTTATTTTGGTAATATTCTAACTCCTCTTTAGAGTTAGCACCGCCTGTTGTAATTGAATACATGATTTTTTTAGGCTTCAGTATTGCATTGTTACCATAAGCAAAGCCGGAAGATAAAACACGATCTATCCAGCCTTTTAATATGCCAGGAAAAGACCACCACCATAAAGGAAATTGAAAAATTAGCAGATCGGATGAAGCCAACTTTTCTTGCTCTTGACTAATGCTATTTGCAAAAGAGTTACTTGAAAGCGCTAACCTTTGGGCTTTTGCCAATTGAAATATATCTTCAATTGGAAAATTAGTAGTATCATTTTTCCCCGCAACAGGATTGAAGTTTTGTTCATACAAGTCTGAAACTTCAAACTTGATGTTCTCTTTGTTCAAAACTTCTATTGCTGTTTTGTGTAACGCGAAATTAAAAGAACCTTGTTCTGGGTGTGCTACAACTAGGTGAACTTTCACCATATCTCCTTAGAATGCCTAACGCTGTTTTAAGCGGCAAATCACAGTTGGCTAAAATAAGTGAGGTACGAACAAAAAGCCAACTGCAATTTTTCCGTCTTGAAAGCCATTGTTAGTAAGCCTTTCGACGACCTAGAAATTTAATGTACGTAAACCATGCTTGCTGTTGGAAATGGCCCACCTGCCATTGACGGAGTACATGCACCATCTAACCAAAATGCAATTTTTTTATTATTCGCATGAGCCAGCATTATTGAAGCATAAAGTTCAGTAAAGTTTTCACGCTCAGTAGATATTGCTACTGCGGCTGCTTCATTTGAACCGCTGCAGTTTTCATTATCAATAAATTTAGTCGCAGTGTCTGCATATACGACTATTCTACTGGCGTCTATTTTATAATAATTTATATTGGATTTTCCCGAGTTATTTTGGGCAAGGCATGGTTGAATAAATGTCATAGCGAATAAAATGGCTACCAATGATTTACATTTTTTATTTATCATAATTATCTCTTTGTTTTTATTTAGATTTAACTTTATTGAAACCATCATCTTCAAGACCTTTCCAAAGTCTTAGTGGACCTAAGTATTTAGTCATATAGCGTTCTTCTTCTGTTATTATTTCATTATTCTTCATGCGCTCATGTCTGTATACCCCTGTACGAATTTCAGGAGAAGGTATAGGGAAGTCGAAGTTATTCGGATATTGATACATTGTAGGCCCATTGTAATCCCATTCAGGAAGTGAATTTTCAATACTTAGATTATCGTTACTTAAGGGGTCATGCTCAAAAAGCCAAATTCTAAAACGGCCATCTGATTCTTGTGAGTATTTAATTTGAACTACGAAATCATACCATTTCCCTATTTTTATACTCTTACTAGATATATGGGTATTGCCTGTAGGGACAGTCCAATTTGTTGGCTCTCCGTCGCGAGCAGTGAATTGGTAATGTAATTGACCATTAATTGGAGTGGTAATAATGCCTATTGCAGGCCCCCCAGTAGTTAATTGTTCATCAACTATTAAAGCAATATCATCGTTATTAAAACCTTTTTCAGCAAGTGTAGTTGTATTAGGTTGGTTTCTAAACTGAAATACTGTTGTCACCTTTGACTTGTCTAAATCGCTATAATATTCAGACCAGCCAAGCCATAAAGTTGAGCCTTCTTCGACGTTTAATTTCTGTAATGTAGTACGAATGTGCATTTCTGCTCGAGTCATTCCTAAATCTGCTGCACCAGTTTGACCAAAATCCGTATAAAACCGAACATTTTTACTATTCTGCTCTCTAGGAGCTATAGTTTCGTCTCCAAATTCTATTTCAACTCCAAAATCTTCATTATTTGGACCTTTAAATCCAGGGTCTGTAACACTATATGGTTGAACAAGAGGGACTGGCATTCCTTGCGTACCTGGATAACGATCACTAATTCCCCATATTTCAAATAAAGGACGGTTCCAATTCCGGGTTTCTTCACTTACGGTGCCGTTAACTTCTCCTGTCCATAAGAACTCTTTAATATTGTCTTTCTTTAAATCTTTAGCTTTAAGCATCATATAAGCTTCGATTGCAGTTGAATCTGACGCGTAACTTAGAGTAGAGCCTAAGCATAAAAAACCTGCGACTTGAATATATAACAAAAACCTAATTTTCATAAAAACTCTCTATTGGATGAAAAAGTTATAGACATGCTAACGCCCACATAAAAGGGCTTTTTAATAGTTTGCTGAAATTATGTATCGTAACCGAGCCAACTGTTAAAAATCACACTTGATTGGCTTGTAATAGGGTTAAATTATGTGATTTATTGGCTATCGTCACTCTTATTATGTTTAAATTTATTTATAGTGCCGTAGACAACTCCAAGCCCAGCTCCTGCGGATAAGCCTATGCCAACATCATCAAAAATAAACTGCCCAAAAACAAGACCAATCCCAGCTCCCATTGCTATAGCCAATCCCATATTATTGTTAACTTTATTTTCGCTCATATCATTGCAACCTTAAGTTATAATTACACAAATATCTAAAACCGTATACTGCCCGTATAAAGGGTAAATTGTTTGGCTAAAATGTGAATCAGAACGGAACCAGCCAACAGTTAAAAATACCGCTCGATTGCCTTGTTAATTTTCCTTTATAACGACTTTGTTCTTTGCGGTAAAAGTTTTATTGATAATACGCCATTCATTTTGGCGCTTATACATAACTAAATAATCGATGTAGTGTGTTTTTGGGGTATGAAAGTCAAGTTTTACCATAGCCATTTGATCGTCAACAATATCAACAGACAATATATTCGCTTCCCACTTATCTTTGGTCGCTTTTTTGAAATAACCAGCAAACTCTTTTAATGGAACTGTTCTGATGACTTCCTTTCCTGTTTCCTTGCTAAGGGTAATCATTTTCACATGACCAAACTCTTGATCAAAGGCTTTAGAAAGAAGCTTTTGATCTCCATTTGCAACTCCATTAAAGTAATTATAAGCGGTTTCAACAACTGCTTGATATTCCTTACCTGTCAAAGCTTCAGCATGACTAGGCAACGACAAATAAGAGGCAAACAACACAGCAGTCATTAAAAGTAATTTAATTTTATTCATCCTATTTATACTTCCCGAATAGATTAACGTTTAATTTTGGAGAGATACTATCTAATACGCAAATAGATAATAAGTAAACCATTGCAATTGTTCCAATTTATGAGTGAATAACCATCAGGTAAATTAATGTTATTTATAAAAGCACGCTAGGCTTAGGCTAGTAAACTAACGCCCATTTAAGATGGTTGGTCATTGTTTGCTATACTTTGAAACGAAGTGAAACTGAAGTGAACTTAAGCAGTCCAGCTGAACAATTTGTTAGGTTTTATTACCAAGCCAAAATAGTGCCTTTTCTTCACTACTAAACAACTTAATTTCGAGACCCTTTTTATGAGCTTCTTTACTCAGTAATTCATCAGTAGGCTGGCCAACATTTAGCAGTATAGCGACTGAAGCCCCCTTTAATTCATCTCTTGATGAGATATACTTTCCAAAAACTTCTTGCTCAATAGAACTCATTCCTTGTTTAATATTTCTAACATCAATTAACAGCCGAAACCTTTTAAAAATATTAAAGTCACGACATAGTTCATTAAGAACGAGTGAGCGTTTCTCTAAAGTCACAACACACTCGTGAGTAACTTTAATTACTTCAGAGCCTTCTAATATTTCAATTTTGTGACTCATAGTTAATTTCAACCCTAACAGTTTTTCATGTAGACGCACTCATAACCCTCGCCCCATAAAATTATTCAACTGACATTAATATCACACAATCTCAATGAATTAGAAACCAGAAAAGGTGAATGAAACCCAAAATGTGGAATTGGTGAAAATCCACATTAATATGAATATAAGAATTAAATTAGTGCGCCTTACTGCGCTAGAAGCTTTATGTTTAATTTAACCCCTGCAATCATATTAATAAATCAGCACTGGATAGCAATCATGTAAGGGGCAAAATTTAGTTAGCTAATCTGTGAAGTAAAGTGGAACAGAGCCAAACTTTAGCAGCTCAGCTTGAACAACTTATTAGCAAAACACTACCCCATGTAACGTTTTCTTTCTTTTGTGAAGTGCCACCACGGAAGTGAATCACCACCCTCCATATAAGATATTGCCGATAAGAAAACATCTATAATACAGTGATCTTGTTTGCATCCTAGTCTAGTACAATGTTGTTGATACAAGTCATATGCATTTTTGCCAATGAGCTGTTTTGGATGAGTTAAGCCAATTTTTTCTAAATCAGCCGATATAGCTTTACCAATATTTGGTAAATCTGTCATTTTTGAGGTTTTATCGCGGTCTGGTGATTTCATATTATATTGCTAACGCCCTACTAAGAAGTAAATTACGCTTGGCCAAGATGTGTAACGAAACGGAATTAAGTCGTACTTTAACAATTCAGCTTTGTTGCTTTGTTAATGCTATATAACTGCGCACTTGGCTGTTGAATTTTCTTTAAGAAGAAGCAAACAGGTCGCTAAATACAATGGAATTAGTGCAATAAATGTATATGCATATGAGAACTCACTCCCCCAAATAGCCATTACACACCCCATTAGAGGCATAGTTATACCTAAAAAATAGTAGGCTTTACTTTTATAAAGCCAACCAAAAGGAATAAAATGAGAGCCAAAAAGAATTGCTAAAGTAAAAGGAAACCAATTAGGTGTTAATTGCAGTACTAGAATAAGCACAGGCCAATATAAGAATTGAGCACAGGCGAGCACAGTACCTAAACTTGTTAATGGCGGCAGTTTAGCAAATGGGTTGACTCGAAATATTTTTGAGATAAAAAATGCAATTGGGAATGTACTTCCTGTAGCAATGATAGTTGTTATTAAAGCCTGCCTTTGTGGAAGTAAGTTAATAGCAATAGCACAAACGCACATTACAATTAATCCCGCAAAAGGGAAGCCAATTCCCTTTTTAGTAAAACGTATCAATTCATCTCTATTGTCCATAATTTTTCCTAAAATCGACTTATAACTCAAATGCCCCGTTAAGGGCTAAAACGAGCTTGCTTAAATTGTGTGGAGAAACGGAACCGAGCAACTGTTAGCATTGCCACTCAACGGCTTAGTTAGACATGTTCAACTCAAAATTTTAATTTGCTCAAGCGAGGCAACTCTAACGTGCGTTTGAAAGTAGTATTTTTTAGTAATTTTTCCCTTTGAAAAAAAGAAAATTTTCATACGCTTTGCCTCACCAGTTACTTCAATAGTTTTATCTATGAGGTATGACTCCGGAGATTCACCATACTTTTTTATAAACGCATTAATTAGCTTAGGATGAATTGCTACGGTAATATTTCTTCTATCTCGATAATCATTTTCAGTATTAAAATAGATAACACCTCTTTGATTACCTGAAGTTTTTATTGGAAATCGAAACGTACCTTTGACCCCTTCAGGTGCCTTATCTTCAGTTAAAGCAATCAAATTCATAATACTTGCCGTATCAGTATTTGAAGTAATTTTAGGTGTAGAACTACATCCGAATAAAGTGACGATGGATATTAAGACTAAATATTTCAATTTACTACTTCCTTGTTGGCACGCCTAACCGTTTATTATCGAGACGTCTCAGCAAAACCCATCTCATAAAATTCATTTAACTTGCATTAATATCACACAATTTCAACGTATTAGAAACTAGAAAAGAGAAAATTGAGTACAAAACACAGAATTAGTGGTATTTCACCGTAATACACAACATTTAACGAGCATTTTTATATTTAGTATTAACGCTTTAAGAAAGTAAACGACTATTTTTTAAGATCTTTATTAAGACTGCACAGTAACTATAGAAACAATAATGAAATTAGTACGTTCTAATAGCTAAAAGACAAAAGGCACTTCTTTAAAATGTCTTTTAGTAGTTTGAAGTTATAAGCGAAGCCACTGAAAGCTCCACTTAAATTCTTTGAGACTTACCAATATTCCCTAACGAGTGAGACTTTTCCGTCTTTAAAGCCAAACAAAGCGAACTTTACATGCCCTTTAGTCCAGCTTCCGTCCTCATTCAATGTACCGTAGGAATACTCAACTGCCGCATGATTTTTACCATAAATAATATTTAATATTTTGGCTCTGGCGTTTGGGCTACTTACATATGAACCCAACTCTAATTGATTAATAAACGCTTTACGCCATTTTGTTTTATCAAAATCAGCTTCATACTCTTGATGCTCGTATTTTACCTCTTCGTGTAATCCATCAAGAAAGTTATCTATTTCTTTTACAGTCGACCCTTTTATAAAAATTTGCACAATATTGCGCAGGTAATTTTCAGTTTGTATTTTTTTACACTCGTTATCGCAAGTAAGTTCTTTTGACAGAATGGGAAGCGACAACAGTAAAGTGATCAATAAA
This sequence comes from Colwellia meonggei, assembly GCF_057537295.1. Taxonomy (NCBI): domain Bacteria; kingdom Pseudomonadati; phylum Pseudomonadota; class Gammaproteobacteria; order Alteromonadales; family Colwelliaceae; genus Colwellia; species Colwellia meonggei. Next base: position 49,747 of record NZ_BAAJLZ010000009.1, on the reverse strand, counting down.
ATAGTTAACTTTTGCACGAATACCTCCATTTACTTAGCCCTATTTTTCAAAGGCTTTCAATTAACTTTAAAAAGCTGCGTGAAACAAAATCAGCGAAACCATTAGTAGCTGGTTATTTTGCTTGCAGCTTTGTAAGTGTTTTATTGTTTCACTCTAAGATTCTCAATGACTTGCGCATCAACCCAATAGCTTTTGCCAACCCAATTACGAATCCCACTTTCGTTAACTTTCCATTCCCCTCTAGAGAAAAATAAATATTTTCCATCATGAGTCACGCGTGGTGAGCTTTCTTGTAGTACTGTGTTTATTATCGGCCCCATATTCATTGCAGGTAACCAAGAGCCATTTTTGTGCCTAAAGCTGATATAGATATCTGACTTACCTTGCCCATCTTCCCGTTCTACATCCCACATTAAGTAAGATTCATCTGGTGCAATATAAGGGTGAGCGATGTATTTTCCAGTATTTATATCCGCAGACATTTTTACTGGCATTTCATGTTTACCGTTAATTATGCGTGAATAAGCAAGGTTGCCATGGCCCTTATCTTGTTTTTTAAAAAATGGGAAATAATAGGTACCGTTAGCTGAAATCGATATGCCGTGCGCTTGTTCTTTTAAGAACTTCCCTTTGCTTTTTCGCGGCGACCATCCTGTATCTGTTCGTTCTCGATACTCCTTACCTAGGTACATTACCTTGCCGTCAGCAGAAAATTGCGGCCATCGAATATCCGTTTCAGTTTCTCTACCCCAACGGTTATTCTGATATTTAATAACAAAAAATGCGCGCTCTTTATATTTGCCGTTTTTCCGAGTGAAATAGAATGTTTTCATATCAGGGGAAAACGAACCGCCTTCGAACCTTCCATTTGGTGAGACTACTTTGGGATCAAATAGCTTTGGTATTAAACCCGGAGGCTTTTCACCAAAATAGTGATTATCTATAGCTGAAGAACTGTCTTTACTAAAACTATTACTACTTACGGTTAATGTAGAAACAAGTAAAAAAGTTGAAATGTAAATACGGCTCATAAAATCCCCTTAAATTTAAATCAACGAGTGAGTTCACTTCTCTGTGAAGTTACTTTCATTGATAAAATATTTGTTGCGAGCCACCTTAACAAAACAAGTTTTAATTACCTGACGTTACTATGATTTTTTGCTGATTTTTTTTATTGAAGAGGTAATTTTAGTGGCATTAACTACAAACAACGCCTGAAGGTGCGGAAAATAATAGCTACTCAAAATACTGAGGAATAAACATATTGTTTCGACAGTTCATTATTTTTAAATAAATTTTTATAACGACTTATTATCAATATCTTCATCAAGTGGCTCACCACTTTCACCTTCACTTTTCACTTTTTCTTGCTTTATTCTTTCCAGCTTTTTGATTTCTTGAGGTGGGATTGGAAATATGGATATTAATGGGAAAATAGCTAAAAAGATAAATGCCCCTTTTGGCATTTTCTTACTCCAACTTATCAACCAAATCATCCCTCGAAATATGAATAAAACAAACACTATGGCAATGAAGTAATAGAGAATACTTTTTAGTTCAATTACGCTTAATAAATCCATTTACCACCCTATCTCTTATATGAAATAAGTGGGGTAATTTTCAAGTAGAGGTAAATTAATACTTATGTGCATTATTAATTTGTTAGAGAGAATATCCTAAGCAGCTTTCTATTCTCTATTATGGTGAAGAAATAATTTAATCAAAAAAAGCACCAGCTATAAAGCTGATGCTTTTAAAGAATTTATAGCAAAATTAAATTAACGTTTACTCTTTAAACGACGAGAGGCAAACGCCATCAAACCTAAAGCGAATATAGCTAGTGTCGATGGTTCTGCAACATTAACAGACTGATTAACAACAATATTATCATAACCAACACGATTGTGGTTTCCCGTAGCATCAAAAACGGCATAACCTAAACCTTTAAAAGCATTCCCAAGATCTAATGTAGTAAAAATTAAGTGACTATATTGTGCAGACGTATAAGTAGTACTACTAATTAAATTACCTAATAAGTCAAACCCGCTAATTGTTAATGTTGCTGCTATATCAGAGCCATTAAGATAACCACTCGTAAAGTCGAAAGCATTTAAGTCGAATAAAGAATTATCAACTGCATTCATTCTCATAGAAGAAACTAACGGAGAATTAGACCAATCCATTAAATGAATAGTGCCGTTATCAACACTAGTATCATCTAAATTTGAAGCTGTACCTAGTGAATCTTCGCCAGTAAGATCATTAAAAACAAAGCCACCAGCACTAATTGGATTTACAAAATAGGAATCCTCCAAATTAGTATCAAAATTTATTATTGAAGCATCACTTATAGCTGAGAATAGTACAAAAACTGCGCCTAAAATTATCTTTTTACTCATATTGCTTAATCCTTAAAGTCAATTGTTACCATATTTTGCGTAATGTCCTAGCAAGAAAAGCACCAACAACCAAATAACAATCAAAAACAAACACTTAACTATCATCAACTCTATATTACAACCTTGTTCGTAAAATTTATCGACAAAATATAACTTGGAAACATTTTACTTACTAAATGATTCTGTTTAAGGTTTTTTTTCTTCAGCAAGCATGGTCATATATTTTTTAAACCTCCTTTGTCTAGTTTCAGGCTTTTTAGCACTTGTCAGCCCATATGCGATCGTAGAACGACTAGACTTATTAAGGGTTGTAAAGAATAGCTTCACCGTCGGCTTACTTTCCAATGCATTTAGAAAGTCTTGCGGTATTTCCATCTTACTAACAACATACGCTTTCTCCCAACGTCCATCAACTTTAGCCGCGCGAACATGCACTAGCCCCGCTTCCTTCATTCGACCTGCAGTTATCAATTGTTCAACATGCTCTGTATTCCTTTTGGACCAATTACTTAATGCTTTTCTTGGCGTAATACGTTGAAGATAAGCTTGCTCATTAAGTGATTTTTTAATTCCGTCGATCCAACCAAAGCATAACACTTCAATTACAACATCATCCCAAGTAACACTTTGAATGCCTGTGTTTTTCTTAAAAATTTTCACCCACAACTCTTGCTCAGTTGTGTGGTTACCACTGAGCCATTCTCGTAACTCTTTTGAATTGGTAAATGATCTTATTTTTAATGAATCCGGCTCAGGCATGAAATTCAACTCTCCATAGTATTAAAGTTTTTTACTCAAAAGGTAATAAGGCTAACTGAAGATAAAAGCGAAGCACACAGCTAATTGAAATATATTTCGCTTTACCAGCCAGTAATCATTATTTTCAAATTGAAAGAAAATAAGCCTGAACCGCAGCCTTATAAATTTAAGTGTCATACGGTCATACTCAACGATGTTACTGTCTTTTTCTTTAAGAGCAAAGCTAAGTAGTAATCTCCAAACGCCTTTATCATAGGCTTTCGTATTTTTTTGCTGGTAACCAGGAACCAACAACATTAGTGCCATAGAGTTCTGACATGTTTTAGTTGTTTCTGGATATTCTGCTATTCTTTTAGCCTAGTCAGGCCACTTTCTGTAATAATCAAGGTTATGCTGCAGACCAACGTAACGACCATTGTCTTTTAACAATGAAGCGAGTATATGTGATCACCAAGGACTACTTCATCAACAGAAGAGTTTTTGGAATAGCGTGAACCTAACTTCAACGATTCACACAATATAAAAAACGTTCCTCCTACTCCTTGAAAAATACAATATTACTGTGCCTGAAAGTCATCTTCCCTTAACTTTGCACTACCGTCACTTTGCAATACCCAAAGTTCATTAGTAATAACACCTGCCGCCTTATTCATTTTCCAGCCTGATGTTAATACTGCACTATTTTCATCAAGTACCTCTACGCTAGGTTCCACGTAATCAACATCACTAAAACCATCAGCAATTAATTGCTGCCAAAAACCTTGAATTACTTCTCTGCCTTTAAATTGCCCAAATGGTATAGCATTCATTACCGCGTCGGCTTCATATTGTTGTGCACAGCCAGCGTAATCACCGCTATTAAACGCCGCCTTCCACTTATTACTCGCTTCATTAACCGCTGTTAATACTTGTTTTTTTGCTTTTTCCGAAATTTGTTTTTGCTCTGATTGTTGATTAGTCATGTTGAACTCCTACTTGATCTATTAGCTTAATACTTGGTTATTGAGTGCTATTATGCAAAACTTGCACTAGCTAAACCTATGGCGTAACTGACATAAAAGAGTTTAAAAATGACAAAACCAATTAGTATAGCTCTGATAGATTACCCACAAGCACTGCAAAGTGCGGTACATGGCTTAACTGAGTTATTTACCATGGCAAACAAAATAGCCCATCAGCAACAGCTAAGTAGCACTTTTATCATTCACCTTATTAAGCCAGAGCAACTAATTAGTCAGTTTAATGCAATTACTAAGCAACATTTTGACCTTGTTATTCTGCCGCCAAATTCAAATGAAGAATATTTTCGTCAACCACCAGAAGAATTACTGTTATTTTTAATAGCATCTCATCAAGCTGGCGCCGTGACCTGTTCAGCATGTGCTAGTGCCTTTACCTTAGCGCATACTGGCTTGCTCGATAACCGCACCGCGACAACTCATTGGCAACTTGCTGAGCAATTTAATGCAACCTTTCCCAAGGTAAATTTAAATATAGAAAGTTTACTTATCAACGACGGCGATATTATTTGCGCCGGCGGGCTAATGTCGTGGCTTGATTTAGGACTAGAGCTAGTAGCACAATTTATGAAGCCGCACATTATGCGCAAATTGGGTAAGTTACTAATAGTTGATACCGGTAAGCGAGAACAACGTTATTATGGCAGTTTTACGCCATCGTTTAATCATGGCAACCAGGCAATACTTAACGTACAACACTACTTGCAAGCTAACTTTTCTCAACCAATAACCATTGCTACATTGGCGGAGATAGCAATATTAAGCGAACGAACCTTTTTGCGACATTTTACTAGTGCGACATCACACAAACCCATGCAATACTTGCAACGCCTTCGCGTACAAAAAGCCTGTGAGTTATTGGAAACCAGTAAACAAAGCTTCGAACAAATATCAGCGGTAGTAGGTTACGACGACGTAAACAGTTTCCGTAAAGTATTTATTAAAATCATTGGCCTAAGCCCAAGTGCGTTTAAGGCTAGGTTTGTCTGAATAATAGCAAACAACCTTGATTTTTAAAAAATATAAAGAACGTCAGAAACTACCATTTACATTAACGCTCTAAAGCTCCAAAAAATGTTCATTTAACATACATTGTTTCTTTTGGGAACAATTAGCATATAAATTAGCCATGCAGGCCATGAAACAAATAAAAAATCTCAAAACCACAATATTTTAATTCCACCTGATGTACATTTAGACTTTACTAAAGCGATAATTAGGGTAAACCATAATAATGCAATGAAAAGTAATGCGAACATATTAAAATCCGAAGCATTATTCCTCTTAACAAACCAAAAAGACTATTATTATGAAAAGGAGTTATGGCTAAGTTTTAGCTAATATCAACGACTGCTTTATCGCCAAATCATCACACATAACTTTATATTACAAAAGTATACTTTAGAATTTAAAACGTTAAATATTAAGATAAAATTAAGTCAACTATTTAGCTCCTCATTCAGTTAAAAGTATAAATTTTGCAATCCCTTATTGACCCGTCTATAAGTGTAGGGCTGATACTTCCTCCACTGGCATGATGAACGCAGGATATAACATGCAAACCGTTACCGAACTGGCAAAGCACTTTAATTTATCGCGTACGACTATTTTGTATTACGAACGCATTGGTTTATTAACACCAAAATTTCGTTCCGATAATGGTTATCGTTGGTATGGCGAAAACGAAGTGTCGAGATTAGCAAGCATTGTTGCTTATCGTGCATTTGGAATGTCACTTGCTGATATCACTCCATTGCTCAATCAAACCAGCGAGTCATCTCAACCTCAATTGTTAAAAGATCAATTTTATAAACTTGAGCAAGAGATAAATATACTGCGAAAACAGCAAGAAGCCATTGTTGTTACGCTAAAAGAACCGGGATTATTGGAGGAAAAAATGGTAACTAAACAACGTTGGGTAGAAATAATGCACGCATCAGGTTTTGATGATAATGATATGAAAACATGGCACAAAAACTTTGAAGCTATGGAACCCAAAGAACATCAAAAATTCTTAGAATCATTAGGCATTAACGCAGCAGAAATTAGCAAAATTAGAGCCATGTAAGTTAGGCAAGTAAGTTAGGCAAGTAAGTTAGGCAAGTAAAATCAATAACAAGGTTGGTATTCTATATAGTATTAGTACCGGCCTTTATTTCTTTATCTATGAACTACCACCTACCCTGTTAGTTAGCGAAAGTAGTTAATCACCAATAAGTATTAAAATATAAAACAGAGGTGAACGAGCAAATTATAGCAACTAACTTGTCTCTGATATTGTTAACTGATAGTTATATAAAGCAGATTAATACTGTTAATTTTCATGATAAAGCGATAAAAGGTAGCCTAACTTTCAAAAGATCAGTTACTATTAATAAAATCGCCGATAATAATTAATACTAGTAGATTTACATTTTACTCAGATACGTGCAAAATCGAATAACTAGTTAAAACCAAAAGGTTTTGGAAAACTTCATGAATGTAGAGTTTATTAACCCGTTTTTGTCTTCAATGCTTAATGTTATGTCAACCATGGCACAAATGGAGCTTACCCCTGAAAAACCCCGTTTAAAAAAGAATGAGGTAGCGCAAGGCGATGTTTCTGGTCTAATTGGCATGGTAAGTGAACAAACCAAAGGGTCATTATCTATTACATTTGAAGGTAAGCTTGCCTTAGCGACGATGAAAGGTATGGTGGGTGAAGGCCCTGACGAAATTAATGAAGAAATTACTGATTTAGTTGGCGAAATCACTAATATGGTTACCGGTGGTGCAAAACGTATGCTAAGCGAAAAAGGATTTGAATTTGATATGGCGACACCTATGGTCGTTTCAGGTAAAGATCATACTATTAATCATAAGGCCGACGGCCCAATTGTCATTATTCCACTTGCCTCAGAACACGGTAAAGCTTTTATTGAATTCAGCTTCGATAAATAAGTAAATAAATGTCTAAACTGGCCTCGTTATTACGGGGCTTTTTTATGTTCAGAGCTATTTAGGATAGTCTATCCTAAGGTATAAATAATCATCATTAGTGTTAAGAGCCTATTTTTCCGCCTAAGAGGTGTTTATGTGGCAGCAAGTTGAGTTAACTCTAAAACCTTATCGTCGTGGCTTTCATTTGGTCACAAATGAAATAGAACACACTCTCAACAAGCTCGATACTATTCATTGTGGTTTACTTCATATTTTTATTAAACACTCTTCAGCATCGTTGACCATTAATGAAAATGCCGACCCCACTGTTAGAGTTGATATGGAAAGTCATTTCAATCAATTTGTTCCTGAAAACGCATCATACTACCGTCATACCTATGAAGGACCTGACGATATGCCAGCTCATATTAAAGCCAGTACTTTAGGCACTAGTGTGAGCATTCCATTAACAAATGGAAAAATGAATTTAGGCATATGGCAAGGAATCTATTTAGGTGAACATAGAGATCATGCTGGTGAGCGAACTTTAGTGCTGACTTTACAAGGTGAATAATAATTCACACGTACTATTTTAGTTGCTGGTTAAAGCCTCTTCAAAACAACTAAGCAAGCTGAATATGAACTCTGCGGGTAATATTACATAAAAGTTCATAGGGAATGGTAGTCGCAAACTCAGCAACTTCTTCTACGGGTAAACCTTTACCCCATAAAGTCGCAATGTCTCCTATCTGCTCATGACTGTCACAACCTAAATCAACGGTAATCATATCCATGGACACGCGACCAATTAGCGGTACTCGGCGACCATTTACTAATACCGGCGTGCCGTTAGGTGCATGGCGAGGGTAACCATCACCGTACCCAATAGCAATCACACCTATAGTTGTCGATTTTTCGCTAACCCAAGCTCCACCATAACCAACGGCTTCACCAGCGGCAATATCACGCACGGCAATTAAGCTTGACTGCAAGGTCATAACAGGCGCAATACCGTTAACAGACACTCCAGAGGCAAGCGGCGAGACACCATACAACATTAAACCAGGTCGTACCCAGTCATAATGACTTTCTGGCCACGCGAGAACGCCAGCAGAGTTTGCTAAACTTTTTTCTAACGCCTTATCCGCAGTAAGCTCTTTAAATAATGCTAATTGCTTAGGTGTCGCTGGATTATCTTTTTCATCTGCGCAACCTAAATGGCTCATCAGCACGATAGCTTGTTGAACATTATTGGACTGACTTAGTGCATTGTAAAAGTCGGATAATTGCCCAGGATTAATACCTAAACGGTGCATTCCTGTGTCAATTTTTAACCAGACTTTTAACGGCTTTTTTACATCAGCATCAACAATAGAGGCAAGTTGCTCACTATTGTGAACGATCGTTTGCAGGTTATGAATAGCAAGAACATCAATATCTTCTTTAGCGAAAAAACCTTCCAATAACACTATTGGTTTAACTATGCCGGCAGCTCTAAGAGCAAGCGCTTCATCTATACGTGCAACACCAAAAGCATCAGCATCAGGCAATGCTTTGGCAATACGCTCTAAACCATGACCGTAGCCATTAGCTTTTAACACCGCTAACACCTTACTACTAGGTGATAAAGATTGTATTAAACGGAAATTATTTGTTAGCGCATTTAAATCAATTACTGCTGTGGCTGTGCGTAAAGTCATCTATAACTAATCTTCTTCAAGCACGTGTGGTCCCGCATAATTATCAAAACGAGAAAATTGCCCTTGGAATGTTAATGGTACACGGCCAATAGGCCCATTACGCTGCTTACCGATAATAATTTCCGCCATGCCTTTAAACTCAGAGTCATCGTGATAAACCTCATCACGATATATAAACATGATTAAATCGGCATCTTGCTCTATTGAACCTGACTCACGTAAATCAGAGTTAACCGGACGTTTATCGGCACGTTGTTCCAAACTACGGTTAAGCTGTGATAATGCTACTACAGGCACTTCCAATTCTTTTGCCAAAGCTTTAAGTGAACGTGATATTTCAGCAATTTCCAAAGTACGATTATCAGCAAATTGAGGTGCGCGCATTAATTGTAAGTAATCAATCATGATCAAGCTAATACCACCATGGTCTCGGGCAATACGGCGCGCTCTTGAACGCACTTCCGTTGGCGTTAAACCTGCGGCATCATCAATGTACATTTTGCCTTTTTCCATCAACAAGCCCATGGTTGACGATAATCGTGCCCAATCTTCGTCTTCAAGTTGGCCGGTACGAATTTTGGTTTGGTCAATGCGACCAAGCGAGGCAAGCATCCTCATCATAATTTGTTCTGAAGGCATCTCTAAACTAAAAATAAGTGCAGGTTTATCTTCAGTCATAGCGGCATGTTCTGCCAAGTTCATAGCAAAAGTGGTTTTACCCATAGATGGACGTGCTGCAACAATAATCAAATCAGATTTTTGTAAACCTGCGGTCATTTTATCTAAGTCTGTGTAACCACTAGAAACCCCTGTAACACCGCCTGTTGGTTCCGAACAAAGCTTTTCAATTCGATCGACAGTTTTCTCTAATACCGAGCTAATATTTTCAGGCCCTTCCGATTTATTCGCTCTTTGTTCAGCTATCGCGAAAACTTTAGTTTCGGCAAAGTCGAGCAAATCAGCACTGGTACGCCCTTGTGTGTCATAGCCTGCTTCGGCTATTTCATTAGCAACGCTGATCATTTCACGCGTAACCGCACGTTCACGTACTATATCAGCATAAGCGGTAATGTTAGCGGCACTTGGGGTGTTTTTCATCATCTCGGCAAGATAAACAAAACCACCAGCATCTTCTAACGTTTGCTCGTTTTCTAAGGCTTCAGATAATGTGATCAAATCTACTGGGTTACCCAGTTCAATTAAGGCACCGATAGTTTCAAAGGTAATACGGTGCGAACGACTGTAGAAGTCTTGTGCAACTACACGCTCACCAACCTTGTCCCAGGTTTCATTATCCAATAACAAACCACCAAGTACTGACTGCTCTGCTTCTAAGGAATGCGGCGGTACTTTCAATTCATCAATTTGTTTGTCTTTAGGAAATTGGTTGTTTTTACTAAACTTGGCTGGCTTTCGATCGGCCATATTACACCTTAAACTTGTGGCGAAAATTTAAAAAATTATTCGAAAATAAAGAGTGCTAATGTAGCAGAAATTAGCCTTAAGCAAAATGCTCATGCGAAAAGAAATATTAAGTGGAAAGGTTTATGAAGAGATAACGTAGTGTGCAGGTATTGGTTTACTAGGCTATTAAAAATGTTAAATGAGCGCTTACCGATATGGCGGCAAGCGCATCACTATTAAAGTTACTTAACCTCAATGCGCCCGCTAACTGTACTCGCTCGCACTGAGCTACTACCATTACCCGTTTCAAAAGCAAGTTTAGAACTTGGTCCGTATTTAGCTCGCTTAGCTTTTGCTGACGTTAAACGGTTAACTATGTCACCACCGGCGTTAGCCTTTAAATTAAAACTCGCTTGTACGTCATTTTTAAAGTTAACGTGCAAATCTCCACTAACACTCGACATTTTCAGCAAGCCATTGTCATTTAGAGATAACTCACTTTCAAATTCGCCACTAACGGTAGAAACAATAAGTTCATCAATGTCTGCCAGTTGTAATTCAATATCACCAGATACCGAGTTTGCAGATATCTCGTTAGCACTTGAGCGTGAACTTAAGCTACCACTAACGGTTTTAAAACGTGCTCTCCCTGATGAATTACGGTCTTCAATATCCCCACTAACAGACGATAGGCGTAATTTTCCAGATAAGTTTTTGCTATCAATATTGCCACTTACGGTCGCTAACTCAACCTGTTCGTGTAAGTTTTTAGCCGTTACATCGCCGCTCACGGTTTGTATTTCAGCACCGTTAGTAAAATTATCTATATCAATATTTGATGACACCCCTTTAAAGCTAACTCGCACTTGTTTTGGTAATTCAATAACCAAATTAGAACCATCAGCTCCCCAACCATTATGGTTATTATGAGGAATTTCAACTTTGATAATTATTCGTGAACCCGACTTTTCAAATGTAAGACCTTCGGCTTTGTCATCTAGTTCACCAACAACCGATACGGTGTCGCCGCTATTACCAGTAACTTTTACTTCGCCCCGTAAATTCTCAATAGTAACGCTTTTCACATCACCTAACGACATTGACTCATCAACACGCTCACCAGCCATTGTTGGCATTGCACTTGTAAGTAATAGTAGTGGTAAATAATTACGTAAGTTTCCCATATAAACCTCTTTTTTCGTATTTAATAACAACTAAATAACGACTATATTGTTTGCCACTGTGGACTATATAATTGCTTTAGTAAATCTAACTCTTGCTTCTGTGTCCAGCGTAATAAGTTTAATAAATCACTATTATTTGGATCATCAACAAGAGCTTTGCTAATTGTTTTTTGCGCCGAGCTTAGTTTAGTTAATTCGGCCTGCATGGCATCAGAAAGCTGTTTAACATCTGGCGTACCAAAACTCACTAACATAGTACGCTTTTGTTGTTCAAAATCTTGCTGCATTTGAGCAACTAAATTAAATGGTTGCTCGGTATTTTTATCTTGTGGTGCCAATGTTACCCATGTAAGTAATACCGCTGCAACTACCGAAGCTGCCCAAGCGCTAGGTGTAAAAACTTTTGCACTTTGATTTTTACTTTCCGTTTGAGCTTGTTGATTAATGGCTTTTTCAATACCTGACCACAAATCACGCTCAGGTGTCATTTCATTTGGCAACTCTGCAACAGCATCTCGTAAGTACTGCTCTGATTTCTGCTCTTTCGTCATCGTTTGTTTCATATTTTACTCGCTTAACGATTCACGTAATAAACTTTTTGCCCGATGATATTGCGATTTACTCGAACCAACCGCCATACCTAACATTTTCGCAATTTCTTCGTGGCGATAGCCTTCAATGGCAAACAATACAAACACTTGCCTTGCTCGCTCTGGTAACGTTTGGATTTTCTGATCCAAATTCGATAATTCAGGCATTTCTATCGCAACATCTTCTACTATTTGCTCTTCAATACTAAAAATGCGCTGTATCCAGGTTTTATTCTTACGAATGTGTCCTAAAACAATATTGGTGGCAACGCTATGGAGCCAAGTAGAGAATTTACTCTCACCACGAAAGTTATTTATTTTTTGCCACAATTGTACAAACACTTCCTGACAAACATCTTCTGCACTGTCTTTGTCAGCCATCATTCGCCAGCACAGCGCATAAATTCGGCGGTGATAGTTTTCATACAAATGATAAAATGCCTGTTGGTTGCCTTGTTGAGCTTGCGCTATCCATTGTGACTCAACATCTGGGCTAAAACGTTCATGGGCATCAATAATTTTTAACTTATCCAAAAAGTAAATTCTCGATGTTTTGCTTAATTATTAGGTTAGATGCAGTATGCCGCAAAAGGGTTTAAAGAAAAGTAAAAATAAATTAATTTTTTGAGATATGAAAACTACAGACATAAAAAAAGCGCCAGTTGGCGCTTTTTTCCGTTTGATAAACTAGCAGAATTACTTCTTGCTAAGAGCACCAAAACGTTTGTTGAATTTATCAACACGACCACCAGTCTCAGCAGCTTTTTGCTTACCAGTGTAGAATGGGTGACATTCAGAACATACGTCTAAGTGTAAGTCTTTACCTACAGTTGAACGAGTTTTGATAACGTGACCACAAGAACAAGTTGCGTTGAACTCAACGTAATTAGGATGAATACCGTCTTTCATGGGAACCTCTGTTAAGGCCGTATCGCCACTTGATCAGTCATTATTGCTGCCAAGCACCATACGAGTTAAAAATAATGGAGGCGAATATTATAGGATCACAACCAGCATGGCAATAAATATCGCTAAAAAAATAAACAATTACGGGTTTTATGAAATAAATAATCGTTTCAAACAATTTTCTCGCTTGGCATCAGTTAATTTAACAGTAAAATAAGGCAACACTTACTTTCTATATGACAATTATTTGTGGCAGTAAATCCTCCCGATAAGTACCTACAAGTCGCTATTCCTGTACCAATGCGCCAATTATTTACTTATAAGTTGCCAGAAAAATTAAATACCCCATCAGTACAGTTGGGTGAACGCGTCATAGTTCCGTTTGGATCACGGCAAGTTGTCGCCATAGTATTGGCAATTGACGAGGAAAGTGAATATGAAGCCGAAAAGTTAAAAGCTGTTTTAAGTCGTGTAAATGATAATTATAGTTTCTCCGCAGAGCTACTTTCTTTCTTACAGCGCTGTGCGGATTATTACCATCACCCGATTGGAGATGTTTTTCAGCAAGCATTGCCCGTACTGTTACGACAAATAAAACAACCCGATGTTGAGTTACCGCAAATTTGGCTGGCAAATGAATTTGTCAGTGATAATGATTACAAGGCAATAGAAAAACGAGCCCCTAAGCAAGCTGAATTACTGAAGTTACTCAAGCAGCATCAAGGCATGACTTGGTCGGAACTACTAACTTTAGGTTTTAATAAAGCGCAATTAAATGCCCTAGAAAAAAAGCAGTACATATATGCGAAAACACGCGATGTTAAAGTTTTTGCTTGGCAAGAAAGTGCATTACAACAAGAAAACCGCCTAGCACTCTCCCCCGAGCAAGCAGTAATAGTGTCGACGATCAAAGAAATGCAACAGCAATTTTCTTGTCACCTAATTGATGGTATTACCGGCAGTGGTAAAACCGAAGTCTATTTACAGGCCATGGAACAAATATTGGCGGCCAATAAACAAGTATTGGTGCTTGTACCAGAAATAGGTTTAACACCACAAACACTTTCGCGATTTGAACAACGTTTTAATGTGCCTATCTGCCTACATCACTCAGGACTTAACGATAAAGAACGACTCCAAACTTGGCTTGAAGCCCAGCGCGGCTCGGCAGCAATTGTTATTGGCACACGTTCAGCTATTTTTACCCCACTGCATGACCTGGGCTTAATTATTGTTGATGAAGAGCACGATGCATCATTTAAACAGCAAGATAGTTTTCGCTATCACGGCCGTGATATTGCTATTTTACGTGCTAGACAATTAAACATTCCGATTATTTTAGGCAGTGCTACCCCAAGTTTTGAGACATTACAAAATGCACTTAGCGGTCGTTACCATTATCATCAACTTAAAAAGCGTGCTGGTAATGCCTCAACAGCAAAAATTAGCTTAATTGATGTCGCCCAGCAGCAAATGGAACATGGCCTTTCTGGTACTTTAAAACAAGCAATCAAGAATACTTTAGTACGTGGTGAGCAAGCCTTAGTATTCCTCAACCGCCGCGGCTATGCTCCAGCAATAAACTGTCAAGAATGTCATTGGATTGCCGATTGCCAACGTTGTGATAAACCTTATACCTTGCATCAAGGACAAAGGTTATTGATCTGCCACCATTGCGGCAGTCAAAAGCGTATTCCGCCACAATGCCCAAGCTGTGGCAGCGTTAGAATAAAGCCAATGGGACAAGGTACTGAGCAATTAGAAGAAAAAATTAGCGCACTATTTCCAGAATACAGCGCTGTGCGCATTGATCGCGACAGCACTCGTAAAAAAGGTGAATTGGCCAAGTTATTACAACAAGTTAATGATAAAGAGCATCAACTGTTAATTGGCACACAAATGCTAGCAAAAGGGCATCATTTTCCTGATGTTACCTTAGTGGCAATACTCGATGTTGATGGAGCCTTATTTAGTTATGATTTTAGAGCTGCAGAGCATATGGCGCAACTTCTAGTGCAAGTGTCTGGTCGAGCAGGTCGAGCGAGTAAACCAGGAAAAGTCATGGTGCAAAGTAGCTTTCCCGACCACCCGTTACTACAAGACTTAATTAATAATGGTTACCAGCACTTTGCCAAACAGGCATTAACGGAGCGAAAACAAGCACTATTGCCACCTTTTAGTTTTCAGGCCTTGTTTCGTGCCGAAGCGAATTACCCATCTTACCCTGAGAAATTCTTACGTGCACTTTCCGAGGTAAATTACGATGGTTGCCAATTTGCAGGACCTGTACCTGCGGCAATGGAAAAGAAAGCCGGTAAGTTTCGCTATCATTTAATATTGCAGGCAAAATCAAGAAAACAATTACACCAAGCAATATTTCATCTCATTCACCACCATGCGAATAATGAATGGCAATCAAAAGTGCGTTGGACTGTTGATATCGACCCTATGGATTTAAGTTGGTAAATAAAAACACTGATAAGCATTTACAATATATAGCTGACAAAGTAGTGATATTTTTCTACCAGTTGGTTAGAATTGTCGAAAGTCTTCCTGTTTAAGTTTTCCATGGCACATCAAGATTACGTTTCCCGCTCTCGAGCAAAAAATAAAAAGCAAAGTCCTTATAAAAAAAATGTTGAGCCAGCGCCTGCGGTATCAATTAAAGTGAAAATGATTGCGGTATTTTTACTAATTGCTTTACCTGCATTTGGTTATTTACTGTGGAGTATTAAAGACAAGCAACCGGAAACTATTACGACGCCTCAAACGACTAAAACTGTAAAAGCAAAAAGTACAGAATTACCTAAGCCACCAGAAGAAAAATGGACTTACGTTGACGATCTAAAAAGTAAGGAAGTCGAAGTTGGCGAGTACGAAGTAACGCAAAAAGGGCCATATAAAATGCAATGTGGCTCTTTTAAAACCCGTAAACAAGCGGAAGCTTTAAAAGCCAAAATAGCCTTTACAGGTTTAGAAGCTATTGTTAGTAAGTCAGTCGGCACCTCGGCCACTTGGTTTAAAGTTTATTTAGGTCCTTACCCGAAAAAGCGTGGCGCGGAAAAAGATAAACATAAACTAAAAAACAACTCAGTACATGGCTGCAAAATTTGGAATTGGAACTAAGACCTTTTCCACTCTCTACAATACAAAAAAATTCCTATAATTTCCTGATAGCTCCCTTGAAAAAGCGTGAGCTATCCCTTATCTCTTCTACATTGGACAAGCCAGCTACCTTAGTTGGCAAAATGTAAGAGGTTAATTGTGACTACTATTGTTTCTGTTAGACGTAATGGCAAAGTTGTTATTGGTGGTGATGGCCAAGTTTCTCTTGGCAACACGGTAATGAAAGGCAATGCACGTAAAGTTCGTCGTTTATATAATGATAAAGTACTTGCGGGTTTTGCGGGCGGTACTGCTGATGCATTTACCCTATTTGAACGTTTTGAAAGTAAGTTAGAAATGCACCAAGGGCACCTAACTAAAGCTGCTGTTGAACTTGCTAAAGATTGGCGTAGTGATCGTGCATTACGTAAACTCGAAGCTTTACTTGCTGTTGCTGATGAAACTGCGTCTTTAATCATTACCGGTAATGGTGACGTTGTACAACCAGAGCACGACTTAATTGCGATTGGTAGTGGTGGTAATTTTGCGCAATCAGCCGCCACAGCCCTATTAGAAAATACTGAATTATCAGCTAAAGAAATTGTCGAGAAATCATTAAAAATTGCTGGCGATATTTGTGTGTTCACCAATCACCAACATGTGATTGACGAACTATAACGCCGGATTTGCTAAGGAATAACTATGTCGAATATGACGCCACGTGAAATAGTTCACGAATTAGACAGCCATATTGTTGGTCAAAGTGACGCTAAAAGAGCCGTTGCTATTGCATTAAGAAACCGTTGGCGCAGAATGCAACTTAATGAAGAGTTGCGTGTAGAAGTAACCCCAAAGAATATCTTAATGATCGGCCCAACTGGTGTCGGTAAAACAGAAATAGCTCGTCGTTTAGCAAAATTAGCAAATGCACCGTTTATTAAAGTTGAAGCGACTAAATTCACGGAAGTGGGCTATGTAGGTAAAGAAGTTGAAACCATTATTCGCGACTTAGCTGATATGGCAATTAAACTGACCAAAGAACAAGAAATGTCACGCGTTAAGCATTTAGCTGAAGAAGCGGCCGAAGAGCGAATTTTAGATGTGTTAATACCACCAGCTCGTGATAGTTTTGGCAATGACGAACAAGCTGATAATAGCTCAACCCGCCAAGTATTTCGCAAAAAGCTTCGTGAAGGTAAACTTGACGATAAAGAAATTGAATTAGATTTAGCAGCGCCACAAGTAGGTGTGGAAATTATGTCGCCTCCAGGCATGGAAGACATGACATCGCAATTACAGAACATGTTCCAAAGCATGTCGAGTGAAAAAACTACTAAGCGTAAACTAAAAATTAAAGATGCTTTTAAAGCTCTGCAAGAAGAAGAAGCGGCAAAAATTGTTAATCAAGACGATATAAAACAAAAGGCGATTGAAGCTGTAGAGCAAAATGGCATTGTTTTTATTGATGAAATTGACAAAATTTGTAAACGTGGTGACTCTTCTGGCCCAGACGTATCACGTGAAGGCGTGCAACGTGACTTACTGCCTTTGGTTGAAGGTTCAACCGTTAGCACCAAGCACGGTATGGTTAAAACCGACCATATTTTGTTTATTGCTTCCGGCGCCTTTCAAATGGCAAAACCTTCTGACTTAATTCCTGAGTTACAAGGCCGATTACCCATTCGTGTTGAGCTTAAAGCACTGACAACCGATGACTTTGTGCGTATATTAACTGAGCCAAACGCTTCGTTAACTGAACAATATATTGCACTATTAGCCACCGAAGGCGTTGATATTTCATTTAGTGAAGATGGCATTCAAGCCATTGCTAATGCCGCATGGCAAGTAAACGAAAGCACAGAAAACATTGGCGCCCGTCGTTTACATACTATGATGGAACGCTTAGTTGAAGAGTTGTCTTTTACCGCTAACGATCGTGCCGGTGAACGCATTGTTATTGATGCTGATTTTGTTAGCAACATTTTAAATGACTTAGTTAAAGACGAAGACTTAAGCCGCTTTATTCTATAATAAAAATGTACAAACCTATTGGAGTTAACTATGAGTAATATCAATAGCTTTACTATTCACCGTCATGCAGCAAGTTTATCAATACAATTTGATAATCAGACGCAAGATAGTGCAGATTTGAGTTTTGAATATTTACGAGTTTTTGCGCCAACTGATGATAAAGGCCAACCAACAGGCTTAACTCCTAAGGTTTACCATAAAAAGCAAGTTCAGCTATTAAATATCGAGTCTGTTGGCAAACATGGTTATCGATTTATTTTTGATGACGGCCACAGCAATATATATAGCAATGACTATTTAAGGATATTGCTAGCAGAGCGTGAAATTCGTTGGCAACATTATTTAAAAGGCGCCAATTCAGCTATCAACAATCGTGAAGCAACAATAGAGATCACGGAAGTTAAATAGTCAAAAATAACCTTCGATAATGAAAGAGCTTAAGTTAAATAACTTAAGCTCTTTCATTATCTTTAAGTAAAAACGTTAACTTAAACCGTAAACTGGCTAACCTCGTCATGCAGTACACGTGCTTGTTCGGAGAGCTCTTCACTCATCTGTGCATTATGCTGTGCGGTAACACCAGATTGTTCTGCAACATCACGAATAGCGACAACATGCTGGTTAACTTCAGATGCCACCGTACTTTGCTGATGAATTGCAGTAGCAATTGAGGTGCTCATTTCCATTATAGTCGTTACATCTCCTGTTATTTGCTCTAGCATCTCGCCAGCACTACTCGCTTGCTCCGCACTCTCTTTTCCTTGGTCTCGACATGATGCCATATGAGTAACAATATCACTGGTGCGGGTTTGTAATGAGCTAATAATAGTCTCTATTTCTTGTGTAGATTCTTGAGTACGGCTGGCAAGAGTTCTTACTTCATCTGCAACCACTGCAAAGCCGCGCCCTTGCTCACCAGCTCTTGCAGCTTCAATTGCTGCATTTAACGCTAATAAATTCGTTTGTTCAGCAATACCACGAATAACATCTAGCACTGAACCAATGGTATCACTGTCTTTTTCCAACGCATGAACAACAGTTTCTGAATCTGATAATTTATCTGACAACTGACCTATTTTACTGATGGTTTGCGCAACGCCAGTTTTCCCAGCATTTGCATTTTGACTGGTACTTTCCGCTTTATTAGCCGCTTCATGAGTATTAGAGGCTATTTCCTCTACTGTCGCCACCATTTCTGTTACAGCTGTTGCAACTAAATCAGTTTGCTGAATTTGATTATCAACCCCTTCGTTAGAAATATGAATATTCTCTGATAGAGTTCTTGTCGCATTATTTAACGTACCAACTGATTGATTAACTTGCACAATAAGGTGTCTAAAACTATTTAGCATCTGATTAAAGATCTCAGCCATTTCACCTATTTCATCTTTATTGTCCATCGACACTCTAATCGATAAGTCTTGCGTTTCAGCAACCTTATTCATCACTTCATTCAGATTATTAATGCGCGATAAAATATTACGGCTCACTACCATGGCCATTAAAGTTGCTAATATTAAAACAATGGCAAAAACACTATAGGAGATAACATTAACTGTTTGCGCATGCTCTGCGACATTACTTTTACTCACGGCGACAACTTTAGCAATCATGTCATCAACTTTATGAACTGCAGAGCGCATTTGTCCTTGAATACCACTGTTTGCATCAAAACCTAAGCTTTTTTGTGCTTGTACTAAATTACCAAAGCCTTGCTGATAAACGTTAATATTGCTAATCACTTGTTGTTTAACATCTTCATTTAATGCACTTTCTTCAACATGCAATAAAAATTCGCTGGCATTTTCTTGCCAACGCACAAAGTACTTCTCATCAAGACGTAGCATAAAGTCTTTTTCATTACGTCTAAGCTGCAACATATCACTAAGTAATCTGAAATCAGCGCCAGTAAGTAACTCTTCAACCCCATGTACAGCGTTACGTAACTCTCCATATAAGCCATCTTTTGGATGCAGGCCTATACGCTTTTGCGCACTAGAAAATTGACGAAAGAATTCATTATAGTCATTGAGCACAGTAGCTAATGTTGCTAACTCAGTAACATCTTTATCAATATCTTTAAATTTTTCAGAAAGCTGTGATATTTCGGTTTGTAGTTTTGTGAAGTTAGTTTCGAATTTTTGCAGGTATTTAATATCTTTGCGGGCAATAAAATCTTTTTCGTCTCGCCGTAACTGTAACACTAAGCTTTCCGTGTTACCTATCATTCTGGCAATATTCACATCGCTTTCAAGAGAGTTAACAGAATAATTTATTAAGCCAAGCATGACTAGCATGGCGACACCAACAATAGCGCTGTTAGCGAGTAGTTTGTGCTTTATTAACATACCTTATTTTATACTCTAAGTTTATTCACAATAAATTGAGTATAGACGGCATAAAAAAATAGCAATAATTTTAGTTAAAATTATTTACGCTTTAGGTACTTAGTAAATTCTTCTTCACTAATAGGCTTACTGATAAAGTAACCTTGAACCGCATCACAGCCGATATTGCGTAATAATTGTAATTGCTGCTGCGTTTCAACGCCCTCAGCAAGTACCCGCTTTCCTAAACCATGAGATAACTCCACCATAGTTTTTACTATGGTTAAGTCAGAATCATTTGAGGCTACTTCTTGAATAAAACTACGATCTATTTTTATTTTATCTATCGGTAATTTACGTAAATATGCCAATGAGGAATAGCCTGTTCCGAAGTCATCAATAGAAACTTTAATACCCATATTTTGTAAAACAACAATGGTATTCATCACTAGATCAATATCGGTAATAACAACATTTTCAGTGACTTCCAACTCTAGGTAAATAGGTGGTATTTCATACTTCATCAGCAAGTTTTGAATGTTACTGATAAAATCAGATGCTTGAAATTCATCTGCGGTAATATTAATAGCTAACGGTACACGACGTTTATAGGTTTGATACCAGTTGGCAATGGTTTGGCAGGTTTTCTCCAAAACATAATTGTCGAGTTCACTATATAAATTTAGTGCTTCTATATCGTCAAAAAACTGCCCTGGTGCTAATAGGCCTTTAGTTGGGT
Organism: Colwellia meonggei; assembly: GCF_057537295.1. NCBI lineage: Bacteria > Pseudomonadati > Pseudomonadota > Gammaproteobacteria > Alteromonadales > Colwelliaceae > Colwellia > Colwellia meonggei. The sequence goes on along the minus strand of NZ_BAAJLZ010000009.1, from coordinate 28,665 downwards.
GTTGCCAACGCACTAATACTTCAGCACCTTCTAAGCGATTATTTTTCAAGTTAAGCTGTGGCTGAAAGTGTAAAACAAACTCTTCATTTGTAACGGCTTGCCTAATTTCTTTTTCCATTGCGAGCAGACGACGCCCTTGTGACTGCATTCCCGCTTGATACTTAACACTCTGAATATTGTTACTTTCTGCCTGAAATAATGCCAAATTTGCTTTTTGTAGTAACTCATCGGCGACATTAGCATCAGTGGGAAACTCACAATATCCAACACTACATTGTAAGTGCACTTCCTGTTGAGAAACCAAATAAGGCCTTTCTATTAGTGCATGTATATGCTCTGAGACTGTCAATTGCTGTTTTTCATTTTCATACTCAACAACGTACATAAAAGAATCGCCACTTAAGCGCCCTACCACTTTAGGCTTTAATAAACTCTGATTCAGTCTTCGGGCTATTTCGCCTAAAATAAGGTCTCCAACCTTCAAGCCATAAGTATCATTAACAAATTTAAAGCGCTTAATATCTAATAAAAATACACAAAGGGACTGCTCACTCCCTTGTGCTATTTGCATTTCATTAGTGAGTTTTTCTAACACCTGTTCGCGATTTAGAACGCCCGTTAATGAGTCATGTTTGCCAAGATATTTTGCTCGGTTGATAGCTGTCGAAGCAACATGACGCTCTGCGCCTTGCATCCAAATCAACACCAGAAAACCTAGCACAGTGTTTACACCAATATCGATGTAAATTAAATTTTGTGTCAAATAGCGAAACCAATCTTCGGTTAAAAAGATAATAGAAGCAAAAGAGTAAGCTATATATCGCGTGCCCACTACTAAGCAAAACGCTAAAAACACTTTGCCAGAAAAATGATTAATTTTGGCTGAATATAAATAAAAAGCCGAAGCAATCAGCGCACTACCAAAAATAAAAGCGGATAGGCTTTCTCTTAAATAAAAGCGATTGAATACACTTTCGACATCAAAACCGTAAATTAATGCCGCTAATGCTCCCAATACACCGGCAAGTGATACTCCAATCACTAATAACTTATTTGAAACTATTTGCTGCTTAGTCGCAGCATAAATACCAAAAATCAGAAACAAAATATGTAAATACAAACTAATTTGCCGCAGCAATGCAATACTAATATCAACAACACTACCAACATCTTGTTCATTGAAAGTATTTTGGCAAAAAAGAGCAAATTGATTAGCAGCAAGGGCAAATAAACTGATGGTCCAAAATTTAACGTACTGGCGACCTAACCCGCGATAATAAGCAAGAAGAAGTAATGCGAGAATACTGAAAATAAGAGTTTCACTAAAATAAATTAAGCTGTGGGTTAATGCCCGTTCTGCCATGAATACAACTCTTAGGGGAGATAAATTAGTACTGTTATTAAATAATGTTTCTTGGCTAATTACAAGCGACAGTTTAGTTGAAAAAATTTTAGCCACTATAGTAGCTTAGCAGTTGTGCCCTGACACTTAGTCGTTATACTAGAAGTTAAGAAAGAATAGCATTAGGGACCAATCATGGAATATAACACTTCAGAATTATGCGACATTTACACAGATTTAATCGATGTACTTGAGCCTATATTTAGTAATTATGGTGGTCGTAACTCCTTTGGCGGTAAAGTTGTCACAGTAAAGTGTTTCGAAAGTAATGGTCTTATTGAAGAAATAGCAGCTACTGACGGTACTGGTAAAGTCATGGTAATAGACGGTGGCGGTTCAACACGACGAGCATTAATTAATATTAAAATTACTGAGCTTGCCGCCCAAAATAACTGGGAAGGCATAGTCTGTTTTGGCAGTGTTCGTGATGTTGATGCATTAGAAGATATTGATATCGGTATTCAAGGCTTATTATCAATTCCCGTGGGCGCAAATGACAATAAGGTCGGGGAGAGTGATTTAGCAATAAACTTCGCCGGTGTAACGTTTTTACCTGACGATCACATTTATGCTGATAACACAGGTGTTATTTTGTCACCAGACCCATTAGATATCGAATAGACTTTTCACATTTCCCAACTAACTATGTAGCTTATCTCAAGCTGTTGGCATGGTAACCTTAGTGCGTTTGACTTGGATATTGCTGATACCAAGATTTAAGCCATGCTGACAATTCATTAAGACTTACGCCAGCACTATAGTGGCTTCCCTGTGCGTACTCTCCGCCCATTGACACAAACATGTCTTCAATGGCAGTACTATTAATATTGGTGCCAATTAGTGGTAAATCCATTTTACGTGTCAAGTTGATAAGTGCGTTGATAATTGCCTTATCCGATGAGCCAGCCTCTGCTTGCGCTAAGGCCTGACAATTAATTTTAATTTCACTTACAGCTAACCGTCTTAAATAGCGTAACGCTTCATAACTACCAGAAAACTCATCAATCGCAACCAAAACACCAAGTGATTTTAACTGCTCAATACTCGCTTTAGCAGCTTGGGCTGTCGTTAGTAATACTTCCTCTTGAATTTCTAGTACCAAGTACTGACAATCAATATTATGTTGTATGGCTTGCTGTTCAATATAGTCAATTAAATCGGGCTCGAGTAGGCAATGGTGAGACACTTTCAATGCCACAGGCACTGGTGTGTGATTACTGTGTAGCAATTTTAGAAAAATAAATGCTTGAGTAATCATTTTTTGGCACAGAATAAAAGCATCGCCACTTTGTTGAGCTAACAACATTACCTCATTAAAATTTAACTTTTTTTCTGTTTGATGTTGCCAACTCAGCAACAATTCAAACGCGAGTAAATTTTTTGAAGCTAACTTAATTTGTGGCTGAACTTGCCATGCAATTGCATCTGATAAAATATCACGCTTAAGATGCTCCATTTTTTGCAATTGTTGTTGATTAAAAACGGCAAGCTCTTGCGCAAAAAAACACACTAATTTTTGCTGTTTATCAGCTTGCAGCAAGGCATCTTCTGCACATGCAATAACTTCACTAACATTGCTACTGTCTTTACCAACAAAAGCGACACCAAAAACTAATTTAAAAAATAATGAAAAGCTTTTAAAGCTCATAGGGCCAGGTACCGCATTTGCTAGCTTTTTACAAAGTTGTTCAATAATAATTTTATCATCGTGCTTACTTAACGAAACATCAATTACCACTAAAAAATGTAAACCTTGTAAGCGTGCGATCCTAACTGGTCGCTTCTCGGTAGAAAAATTTAAAAGTTCATGATCAAGTTCAACAGCTTTCTGCAAACAATAAGCAAGTTGCAGTAAAAGGATATCGGAATTATGATGACCTAATACCGCATTAACCTGTTGAAAATTGGTAGGCTTAAAAGTGATTGCTGCATACCGTGCCGATGATTGATGTTTGGCTTTAAAATTAAATCTGTTTAATGCACTTTGATAGCTTGGTAAATTTGTCGCTGGATCTAAGCTAATATTCTCAGGTGCGTGTGGGGCATTATTTCGAGAAACTTCAATAGTTTTAGTCGAAAAAATTAACAACCAAAAACCAACAACCATAGATGCCACATAACTTGTTACGACAATCATGGCTAGTACTTCAAGAGAAAGTTGGCTACTAACCCAAATATATACTGCGATAGCAAAAATAATATTTGCACTCAAAAATAGCAAAAAACCTTGCTTATTTTTACCGACAACACGCTTAATAAAATCGGGCTGAATCACAAAGAATGATATTTGCAAAATACTAAATACTAGCCAAGCCGTCGCTGCATCTATAATACCTAACCACAATACCACCAAAAAAACGACCAACAGAACGGCGCACGCCGAACGTTGCCAAGCATGTTTATTTATCTTTGTATTCTTAATCGCTGCTGCTTGGAATTCCGCGAACCAATAGAAGCTTAACTGCAAAATTAAAGCACTGAAAGTTAACGCTATAGCATCATTTCTTACAGGTATATAAACCATACTAAAAAGTAGTGCCAATAATGCTACCGTTAATAAAATAGGAGAGTATGCTGAAAGTCCATTAGCACGACTAATAAGAAAGGCTGTCACCAATGTCGGTAAACTCAAACCTAGTACAAAGGCAATATTAAATTCGAAAAACGAAAAAGATGTATTCCCAGCATAAGCAGAAAATGAACAAAAGCCGCTAAACAAGCAAAAGCAGATAGCAGTTAAAACAAAGTAGGATGTAGCTTTAGCATTTAGCATAGCAACCCCAGTACTCACCACGTATGCTAAGGGTAATCAATCGAATGGTATTTGTACAGCAACTAACGAATCAACAAGTAGATAAGAAAATTAACAGTGATAATACTAATATCACTGTTATAATGTACCTGTTCTAAGCAATAACGATATCACCCGCCTGCATTAATTTACTCAACGGATTAACACCAAATTGATAGCACAACTCTGCCGGCTGTTGAATGTCCCAACAAGCAATATCAGCGTCAAAACCAACTGCTAATTGTCCTTTTTCATCACCAAGCCCTAGCGCTTTCGCACCATTACAAGTAACGCCAGCAAGCGCTTCAGCGGGAGTTAAACGAAATAGCGTACAGGCCATATTTAACATTAACTGAATTGAGTTTATTGGAGAGGAACCAGGGTTTGCATCACTTGCAATTGCCATATTTACACCATGTTTTCGCAACAAATCAATTGGTGGTAATTGCGTTTCACGCAAAAAGTAAAATGCTCCTGGTAATAACACAGCGGTCATATTCGCTTTCTTCATCGCAACAATTCCTGCTTCATCAAGAAATTCAATGTGATCAGAAGATAAAGCCTGATACTTGGCGGCTAACTCAGTACCACCTAAATTTGATAACTGCTCAGCATGTACTTTTACCGGTAAAGCAAATTTCTGCGCAGCAGCAAACACTTGCTCAGTTTGTTCTTTACTAAAACCAATACCTTCGCAAAATACATCAACTGCGTCAGCTAACTGTAAGCTGGCAATTTTCGGCAACATATCATTGCAAACTAATGCAATATAATCATCCGCTTTGCCTTTATACTCCACAGGTAAAGCATGAGCGCCCAGAAATGTTTTCTTAACCGTCACTGGCAGCGCTTTTGCTAACTGCTCAGCCACTTTCAACATTTTAATTTCATTGGTAGTGTCTAAACCGTAGCCAGATTTAATCTCAACAGTGCTAACCCCTTGCTGGTGCAATGCGGTTAAGCGCTTCAAAGCACTGTCAAATAGCTCACTTTCACTAGCTGCACGTGTTGCTTTTACGGTTGAAACGATACCGCCGCCAGCATTAGCAATTTCTTCATAGCTCTTCCCTTCAAGGCGCATTTCAAATTCATTTGCACGATTGCCACCATAAACAAGATGGGTATGACAGTCGACGAGGCCCGGAGTTAACCAAGCACCGTGCCCATCAATCACTTTAACCTGTTCATTATTGAACGCTGGTAAATCATCCATTGCCCCTAACCAAGCAATTTTACCTTGGCTAATCGCTAATGCGCCATTTTCAATACTGCCATAGCTATTGCCACCATCTTGCATCGTCGCGAGATTGACATTTATCCAAAGTGTTTGCCATTGTTGGGGTGATGTTGACATAAAAATTCCAAATAATTTATTTCCAGCTACGCTTAATCTACATTTTAACTCTTAGTTAAAATCACAAAGTAAGGTTAGCACCTATCAATAATTCGCACTCTAACTGATAGCAAATTAACAAGCAAGCTTGTATATACAACTCTTGACCTGCTAGAAAAAAAATGAGATTGTATATACAAGTTTATTCTTTCATCTAATTGAAAGTGTTTGTCGCATTTTACCGAGTATAACAATGAGCCAATTAAAACCTGCTAAGTATACTATCATCAAGCAATACATTTGCGAAAAAATTGAATCTGGCCAATGGCTTGAACATAGTAAAGTGCCTTCTGAAAATGAGCTTACTGAGCAGTTCTCGGTAAGTAGAATGACCGCTCGCCGTGCCTTGCAAGAATTGACCGAGCAAGGGCTTTTAGTGCGATCTCAGGGCTCAGGTACTTTTGTGGCAACATTTAAATCGCAATCATCTTTATTAGAGATTCGGAATATTTCTGATGAAATTCAAGACCGAGGCCATCAGCATCACGCTGAGCAGCTTGCCTTAAAAACGGTTGAAGTAAATGAAGAAATGGCTATTTTGCTGGCACTAAAGCCCGGTGATAAAGCACATTTCTCAAGTGTATTACATTTTGAAAACAACGCTGCGATTCAGTTAGAACAGCGTTTTGTAAACCCTAAATTAGTACCCAATTACTTAACACAAGATTACACCCAAATTACCCCTCATGAATATTTATCTTCTGAAGCGCCGCTAACAGAAGCAACTCATGAAGTGGAAGCAATATTGGCTGGCCAAGATATTTGCCATGCACTTGCTATTATGGCAACCACACCATGCTTACAGGTAAAACGAAGAACATGGTCGAAACAAGGTGTTGTTAGCGTTGCTATTTTAACAAGTCCAGGCAACAAATATCGCTTAGGCAGCCATTTAATTTTTTAATTTAGGAGCATTAAGATGACCTTTAAATATGGTATTGACCATCTAGAGCTTAATATTGTGAACGGTATTGCCGATGGCAGTATCAAAGCCGAGCTTTGCCAAGAAGCATTAGATAAAATTAACACAAGCCGCCAAAGAGTTGAAAAAATGGCTGCTTCTGATGAAGCCGTATACGGTATTAATACTGGCTTTGGCCCATTATGTGATACACAAATATCACCAGAAGATACAAATTTACTGCAAAAAAACCTACTTATCACTCATGCAGTAGGTGTTGGTGAACCAATTGCTAAAGCAATTTCAAAGTTAATGTTGATCACTAAAGTTCACGCATTAAGCCAAGGCTTTTCAGGTATCCGCCTGGAAACTGTTGAAAGAATGCTGACCTTTATTGAACTTGACCTTATTCCTGTAGTACCAGAGCAAGGCTCAGTTGGCGCATCGGGTGACTTAGCCCCACTTTCACATTTATTTTTACCGTTACTTGGTGAAGGTGAATTTTGGGCAAGCGGAAAAGATGATGAAATCATTCCTGCTGCACAAGCGCTAAAAGAGCATGGTTTAGCACCAATGGAACTGCATGCTAAAGAAGGTTTAGCATTAATTAATGGTACGCAGTTCATTTTATCGCATGCTATTACTGGCTTAACAAAAATGCGTTACTTATTAGATTTAGCTGATCTTACCGGTGCCATGAGTATCGAAGGTATGCAAGGTAGTGAGTCACCATTTAGAGAAGAGTTACATCAAACACGCGCTTTTAAAGGAAACTTAGAAGTTGCCGCCCGCATGAGAAGCTTCTTTAAGAATTCAGAAAATATGGCAGACCACGAAGAATGTGATCGCGTGCAAGATCCATATTCACTGCGATGTATTCCACAAGTGCATGGCGCTTCACGTAACGCTTATTACCACTTAAAAGAATTAGCTGAAATTGAAATGAACTCTGTTACTGATAACCCAATTGTTATCAGCAGCGAGGAAGCTATTTCGGGTGGTAGCTTTCATGGTCAACCGTTAGCCATGGTGCTTGATTATGCCTCAATCGCAGCGTCTGAATTAGGTAATATTTCTGACCGTCGTTGTTATCTATTATTAGAAGGTTTACACGGTTTACCGCGTTTATTGACCACTGCTGGCGGTTTAAATTCAGGTATGATGATCCCACAATATGCGACAGCGGCTTTGGTTACTGAAAACAAATCTTTGTGTTTCCCACCATCTGCAGACAGCGTTCCAACGTCTATGGGGCAAGAAGATCACGTTTCTATGGGTAGCATTTCTGGCCGTAAACTCAACCAAATTTTAGGTAACTTAGAGAAAATCCTAGCAATTGAGCTTATGTATGCCGCGCAAGCTGTTGACTTTAGACGCCCAAATAAATGTTCAGATATTATCGAGCAAAACTTCCAATTGATCAGAGCAAAAGTCGATAAGCTTGAAGAAGATAGACTATTAAAGCCTGATATTGATGCCATGATTTCACTAGTAAAATCACAAGCATTTATCGTTAACTAAGGGGAGCTTTTAACATGGAAACAGCAATAAACTTTCAAGCACAAATCAAGCAAGGTATTCCAAGTGAATTACCAGCAGCTAAGCCATACCCTGCTGATGCTAACCGTGCTCCTAAGCGTAAAGATATTCTTTCAATAGACGAGAAACAGTTGGCGGTAAGAAACGCATTACGTTACTTCCCAAAAGAATGGCATCAAGAGTTAGCTACTGAGTTCGCACAAGAGCTAAAAGACTTTGGCCGAATTTACATGTATCGCTTCAAACCAAGCTATCACATGAAAGCACGCTCAATTGCTGATTACCCAGCAAAGTGCGAGCAAGCTGCGGCGATTATGTTAATGGTCGACAATAACTTAGATCCAGCGGTTGCACAGCACCCAGAAGAGCTAATTACTTATGGTGGTAACGGTGCAGTGTTCCAAAACTGGGCACAATACTTATTAGCCATGAAATACCTAAGTGAAATGGAAAGCGACCAAACATTACACCTGTATTCTGGTCACCCTATGGGTTTATTCCCATCATCAGTAGATGCTCCTCGCGTGGTTGTTACCAACGGCATGATGATCCCAAATTACTCTCAACCCGATGACTGGGAAAAATTCAACGCTTTAGGTGTTACTCAGTATGGCCAAATGACTGCCGGCTCGTTTATGTACATTGGCCCACAAGGTATTGTACATGGCACAACCATTACGGTAATGAACGCCTTCCGTAAAGTTTTAAACAAAGGTGAAAGCCCACAAGGTAAAATTTTCCTTACCGCAGGTTTAGGCGGCATGAGTGGCGCACAACCGAAAGCGGGCAACATTGCTAACTGTGTAACGGTTTGTGCTGAAGTAAATGCCAATGCAGCAACTAAGCGTCACCAACAAGGTTGGGTTGACGAGCTAATTGACAACATGGACGACTTAATTGCCCGTGTTAAAGACGCACAAGCAAAAGAAGAAGTAATATCAATTGCTTATATTGGCAACATTGTTGATGTTTGGGAAAACTTCTATGAACACCAAATATATGTTCACTTAGGGTCAGACCAAACGTCATTACATAACCCTTGGTCAGGCGGTTACTATCCTGTAGACATTAGCTACGAAGAATCAAATCGTTTGATTCGCGAAGAGCCGGAAGTATTTAAAAACAAAGTACAAGCAACTTTAAAGCGCCATGCTGACGCTGTGAATAAACATACAGCTCGCGGCACTTACTTTTTCGATTACGGTAATGCTTTTCTTCTTGAAGCCTCACGTGCTGGCGGCGATGTTATGGCTGAAAACGGTATTGATTTCAGATACCCGTCATACGTTCAAGATATATTAGGCCCTATGTGTTTTGATTATGGTTTTGGACCATTCCGCTGGGTTTGTGCCTCAGGAAAGCCCGAAGACCTAGATAAAACAGACGAAATCGCCGCAAGTGTGCTTAAAAAAATCATGCAAGAGTCGCCAGAAGAAATTCAGCAACAAATGCAAGACAACATCACTTGGATTGAAGATGCTAAACAGAACAAATTAGTGGTTGGTTCACAAGCTCGTATTCTTTACGCCGATGCTCAAGGCCGTATGGAAATTGCAAAAGCATTTAACGATGCCATCAACAATGGCGAAATTGGTCCAGTAGTACTTGGGCGTGATCATCATGATGTCAGTGGTACTGATTCACCGTTTCGTGAAACATCTAATATTTACGATGGTAGCCGATTCACTGCTGATATGGCGATTCACAACGTTATTGGTGATAGTTTCCGTGGCGCTACTTGGGTATCAATCCACAATGGCGGCGGTGTTGGCTGGGGCGAAGTAACTAACGGTGGTTTTGGTATGTTACTCGATGGTACAGAGTCAGCAGAACGCCGATTAAAATCAATGTTACTATTTGATGTTAACAACGGTATTGCTCGTCGTAGTTGGGCACGTAACTCTGAAGCCAACTTTGCTATTAAACGTGAAATGGCGCGTACACCCAAGCTAAAAGTGACTTTAGCCAACTTAGTTGAAGATGATATTTTAGATAATTTATCACTATAAAATTAGAGCACTTTACTAAGTAATAAAAAGCCGGCACTTGCCGGCTTTTTTATTTACAGGACGTACAGTATAACGCAGGTACATGAGCGTATATGTACAGGCCTTTCTCTGACATCTTGTCTTTCAAGGCATTAGTGCATCCATGCACATCAATGTATGGTCAGTTTTTTGTTCCAGACAAAAACTAAGTACCTGCATCCATACAAACAATAACGCGAGTGCTTCGGAAATACTTTCAGGTTGAATGAACGCCCAACAGAATTAATATAGCGAAATTGAGCTTAACGGTTACTCAAAATTTAACTCAATAACTGCGCCTGTCCCGAAGAGAGTGTGAATTGCGAAAAATGTCGACATTGCTACAAGCCAATAAAAATATAGCCTGTCATAATAATGACGCTATAATGACGTAACATAACTCTCGCTTTTCTCTTAAACCAATAGCATATTTGCCAGCGAAACGAGAATGACATTTTAGGAGTATTCATTGCGCACTAATCAATTAAACAAGCTCAGTACTAATTTATCCCCTGAAAGGGTAAAACACTTCCGCAAAGATAACGGTTGGTCGCAAGAGTTATTAGCAAAAGCATCGGGCCTTAGCTTGCGCACAATTCAACGTGCAGAGAAAGATGGCAATAGCTCGGCAGAAACACAATTAGCCTTAGCTGCTGCTCTTAATATTTCTCCTAAAGAATTATTCCCTGTTTCATCAACCCTAGATGTAAATTGGAAAAGGAAGAATATTATGCAGAGTTTTTTAGCGTTAATTGTTGTAACTGGTGTCGTTGTAATGTTAGCGATACTTGCCGGAGGTGTCTCGCAATTTATAGACGTCCAGAGTATGTTGTTTGTTATGTTATTCATGTATGCCGCAACCGTAATTGCTTTTGGTTCTTCTGGTTTAATAAAGTCGATTAAAGGATTAAGTTACTTATTCGCAAGTGAAATATCATCAACGCCAGCAACTGAGTATTTATCCTTAATTTTAAAAAAACAAATATATTTTATTTATGGCGCAGCACTTATTGGCCTGCTAATCGGGAGTATTGCAATTCACACCAATGTTGACGAGGCTATCGTATTTCATCGTGCTTATGCGGTGAATTTAATTGTTCTATTGTATAGCGCGATCTTCGCTGAAGGCATATTACGGCCGCTATCAGCTAAACTAGAACAAAGAGAATTGGTAACTCAATTCGACTAATCTCTGCCTTCACCTCAATTTCAGCAACACCAATCAAGCTTGACATAATATGTCGAGCTTGTTACTTTCTCTAATACGCTGTTAATGAATAGTTAACAGTGTTTGATTTATTGGAGGTCGTAATGGAATACATTTTATTTTTTGAAACTTGGTTGGTTCTTGCAATAGTGCTTGCCTGTCTCGAAATTTTTATTCCCGGTGGTATTTTGCTTAATTTAGGCATTGCATCTTTACTTGTCGCCATAGGCGTGCACCAAGAGCTTCTTGATACGTGGGTGCTAACCTTAACTACTTGGTTTATTCTTTCAACCTTTCTCCTCTTTGCTGCGTATTTCGTCACTGAGCACTTTTTTGCTGGCGAAACCACCATTGATAATGTTCATGAAGAACTAGATATCTACGGTAAAACGGTTAATGTTACTGAGCAAATAGGCCCGGGCACCCAATCTGGTCGTGTTGAATTTCAAGGTACTACATGGTCGGCACTAGGCAATGGCTCTGTTATATTGCCAGGAGAAAAAGCAGCAATTGTGTGCAAAGAAAACATTTCTTTAGTAGTTGAAGCCGTCAAATAACGCGCTTCAACTAACGTTTTTCAAAAATTAAACTTAATTAACTTCAATTAAATAGGAGAATACCTATGTTAGCGACTGTGACTTTTGTCTTTCTCGCTTTACTGTTTATCGTTGTAAAGCTGGTACTAATAGTACAAATGAAAGAAGTCTGTGTAATAGAGCGCCTCGGAAAATTTAGAGCAGTAATGCAGCCTGGATTACATTTTCTCATTCCGTTTTTTGACCGCGTGGCTTATCGTCACGAAACCCGAGAACAGGTATTAGATATTCCTGCACAAAGCTGTATTTCACGTGACAACATTCAAATAAGTGTGGATGGCTTAGTGTATATTCAAGTAATGGATGGCGCGAAAGCAAGTTACGGTATTGAAGATTATCGTCGCGCCAGCATCAATTTAGCGCAAACCACAATGCGTTCGGAAATTGGTAAATTAAATTTAAGCCAAACTTTCTCTGAACGCGAAACGCTCAATGAAACCATTGTTCGTGAAATTGATAAGGCCTCAGATCCTTGGGGAATAAAAGTATTACGTTATGAGGTGCGCAATATTACGCCATCAGAAAACGTAATTCATACTTTAGAAAAGCAAATGGAAGCAGAACGTCAAAAACGTGCTGAAATTACCTTAGCTGAGGCTGAAAAGGAGTCGACAATCAACTTATCAGAAGGTGAACGTCAAGAAGCTATTAATTTATCTGAAGGTGACAAACAAAAACAAATTAACGAAGCTCATGGACGTGCTCAGGAAATTGAAATTCTGACACAGGCATCAGCGGAAGGTATTAATTTAATTGCTAAAGCTGCGGCACTGCCTAGTGGTGATCAAGCCATAAAAATGCGCTTACTCGAACAATTCATTGGCCAAACGGGTCAGATCCTTAAAACTGCCGATATATCAATTGTACCAAGCGATGTCGCCAAGCTTGAAGGCTTTTTCCAAGGTATGGAAAAAGTAACGCAAAATATTCAAGGAGCAAAATAATGATACCAACTAACGCTAGTCCTATCGAACTTGCCGTATTAGGTGTTTGGGCATTTATTTTCATCTATTTAGCATTTAAATTTTTTCAAGCAATTTGCTTGGTGCCTACAAAATCTGCTTACGTTGTTGAACGCTTAGGTAAATACCGCTGTACTTTATCTGCTGGTTTTCATGTACTTTTACCTTTTATTGACCGTGTCGCATTTGTACAAGACTTAAAAGAAGAAACTATTGATGTGCCACCACAAGAATGTTTCTCAAAAGATGAAGTAAATGTTGAAGTTGACGGCGTTATTTATATTCAGGTGGTAGATGCTGTTAAAGCCAGCTATGGCATAACTGATTATCGCTTTGCCGCAATGCAACTTGCCCAAACTACAACTCGCTCGGTTATCGGTACACTTGAGCTCGACAGAACTTTTGAAGAACGTGATATTATCAGTGCTAAAGTAGTTGAAGTACTTGATAAAGCTGGTGAAAGCTGGGGGATTAGAGTACACAGATATGAAATTAAAAATATTACCCCACCTATGACAGTGCGTAATGCCATGGAAATGCAGGTGAATGCTGAGAGAGAGCGCCGAGCAATATTAGCTAAAAGCTTAGGAGATAAAGCAAGCCGTATTAATCGTTCAGAAGGACAAATGACCGAATTAATCAACTTATCAGAAGGTGAAAAGCAACGTCGAATAAACTCAGCACAAGGTAAAGCTGCAGAAATTTTGGCGATAGCGCAAGCCACTGGCGATTCAATAAGTAAATTAGCTTCTGCTATTGAGCAACCGGGTGGCCAACAAGCTTTAGATATGCAGCTAAGTGAGCAATATTTACAACAAATGAAGGGCTTAAATAAGCAGGCCACTAAAGTGATATTACCGGCTAATTTACTCGACTTTCAGCAATGGCTAGCGACTGCAGGTATTCATAATAAATAGCGTTCTAGCTTATCAGAAAAATAAAAGCCGACGTTTTTGTCGGCTTTTTTATAACGGTATAAAAGAACTTAAAAGACTAAAAAGCCAATCGAAAGCAATAAAACAACAGAACAAACCAACCAAAATTTATCTGTAACTTTTACCGTTTTAATAGCATTAACCTGCCTTAACTTACTCACACTTAGGTAAAATAGAGTGGTTAAGAGAGCTATTAGAAAGTGCACTTGTATAGTTAATGGTTCACTGTTTTCTTGCCATAAAAAAACTGGCCCAGTATAAGAAACAAAAAATAAATTAAGTAAAGATACATGCGCCCACAAGGCAATAAATAACAATGCAATCTTATATCGATAAAGCTTCTTTAATGTTTTGGTGATGACATTATTTGCCATAAAATTTTAACCTGAAATTGGAGCTAAATATGAAATTGAAAATAAACTTAATTTGCGTTTATAAGCTACTTGCCCACAACAATAAATCGTCATGTTGATAGTGATAATTTAACGCTTTGCGAAGTTTATCTCCTTGCACATTCTTGCTGGCATTTGCTGTCGTCTCCGGTTCAAACTTAGGAATAGGCAAAGCCATAGCACGAGCTGCTACTTGATAATATTGCTTACGATCGCTTTTGGTTGCACTAACAACGTTATAAATCTCTGAACAATTATTACCTGTAGCTTCTATGAATTTTTTAATGATATTCACCACGTCTAGTTGATGAACTAAATTTACCTGCGCACTGGCATTATTAAACAACCGATCTGCTTGTAGAAACTTTCCCGGATGGCGGCTAGGCCCAACTAAGCCTGCCAAACGTAAAATGCACACATCTTTAGTAAAAACCTGTACTGCTTTCTCAGCAGCTAATAACACTTCAACTTTCGGAGCCTTAAGGTCTAAACGGGTGTTTTCATCAACGTCGCCAACTAAGCCATTATAGATAGCGGTCGAGTTGAGTAAAATAATTTTCTTTGTTGCACCTAATTCAGCCATGCTAACTAATTGCTGAATTTTTAACGGATAGTCTAACCGACCTTTTTTCAATTGAGGTGGTAAAGCAATAACCAATACATCATTTTGAAATAAAGCTTCATCAACATCAATGTCGTTGAAACACAATGCCTGCTCTTGGCTCATGCCCGTAATCGGTAATATTAATTTTGTTGCTGGAATATTTGATTGCTGCAACGTTGTTAACGTTTGTTGTGATTGATAACTGGCTAACACTTTAACGTTTTCAGCCATTAGCGCTTGTGCTAATGCTTGCCCTAACCAGCCACAACCTATGATACTGACACTCATTTCCACATTTCCTCTGAAGCACTTTCGAATAAGTAGATACTTACTCACCAACATCTTTTACTTGATTGCTACGATACCCTTGAATCGACTTAACAACATCGGAAGCAATAGCATTTGGCACTGGGATTGATAAATTATATTGTAAAATTTTCCAGCCTTGCTCAGTTCGAATTAATAGACCACTGCCACGACAACGTCCGTAATTTTTATTTTCTAATAACTCATCAAAAAATACGATATTAGCTGCTTTAGTATTTGAGATATGGCGTTGTACTGGCTTGTATAACCAGCCTCTTCCTTGACTAAAGTAAGGCTTAACAAAAGCAGAGAACTCAGCTTTATTCCAACGTTCACCGCTATCGGTCCCTAAATAAATAGCATCATCTGCAAGTAAATTCATATAACGAGGATAATCAGCGTCAGCCGCCGCTTGATGAAAATTATCGAGTACTTGTTCAAGTGACTCATTTGCAGATGCAAAAGCACTAAGAAGCATAAAACTTAATATAATTTTGTACATTTCTACCTATATCCTTATGGGAATTTAATCGCGCCATCATAACCTAAATTTAAATGCGCTGTCAGTACGCATGTAAATCAAACTCTGTAGCTACTTACGTTTAATACACCTACATACTTACCCGTAAAAATTGCTACCGTTTTATCACCACAACATACTTCGACTTCAATAGTAAATTTGGCATTTCGTCCTTGCAGTAGTGCATCACCATCTCCTATTATTAACGTTTGCGAGGTTCGTGCATGTGCAACGCCAGCTAATGGTGCTATATAACGTATATTACCTTCTGCCAAAACAATGTCGGCCTGTTGTTGATATTGTGCTAAGGCAAAATAAACCCAACCCCAGCCCGTTAATGTTGCTAATGCATATATGCTGCCAGCAAACATCGTATTGTGTAAGTTCTTATTAAATGTAGGCTCGCAGTTAGTTATAAGCTCTTGTCCGTCAAAGTAGCCAATATTGATATTCATTGCTTGGCTAAGTGGTATAGTTTGATGCCAAATATTTTGCAATGCCTGTGCTTTTTCTTCCATATGGGCATTTTCACAGCTCAAATACTTAGTCATTTTATTATGCACAATACTTTCATATAAGGTGTGCGAAAAACCTTTGTCTTCATAACCAAGGCGCTGATAAAACCCAAGGGCATTCTCTCTAGCATTTAGCGTCATTTGCTTAACGCCAACTTTTGCTGCGATATTTTCAAACTCTATTAACAGTAGCTTACCAAGCCCTTTACCTTGGGCAGAATCATCAATCGCCATATATCGAACTTGTGCAGTATCTTGCGAGCACTTATGCATTCGACCTACACCAACAACGTTATCGATATCATCAACAATCACTCGATGGTATGATTGCCCTTCCAAATCATCTTGTTCACTACCTAACGGCTGTTGCCATGGACTGCGCAATATTTGCCAGCGTAGTTGGTAATATGCATCGAATTCAGCTTGATTTTTTGGCGCCCTACATTGGTACATTGTCTATTATTTCTCTTATTGCTATTAAACACAGGATCGATACAACACGTGAAACTTGCTCAACATGTTAATCAAGGCCAACTAGTTTACCTTAGTAATGATCAAGACCAAATATCCATTTATCAAAATGCCCATTATCGTTGGCTTATGTTTGACGATGTTATTCAAAGTGTGATGCTTTTACGTGCACCTAAACAATTAACCTTACCCCATCAATACGCGGTACTAATGCCACTACTTTTTTTCAAACCTAAGAGTATTATTGAATTAGGCTTAGGTGGCGGCAATTTAAGCCGTTTCATTCAGGCATTAGCACCTGATATAAGCGTCAAAAGTGTCGAACTTTCACAACAAGTAATCACTTGTTATAACAACTATTTTAAAGCTGAAGGTTGTACTTTAATAACAGAGCATACTGACGCTATGTCATGGCTAACGCAAGATGAGCAGTGCCACAGTAATGATATTGACTGGATGATTTGCGATGTTTATCAGCATCACACAGAAAGCTTTCAACGCCGAGTAGCTTTATTAACTGCCTTAACTGATAAGTTGGCAGATAACGCCTGCTTAACTATTAATTTACCTGATTTGGATGACCATGAAATCAACTTATGCTTAACCATTCTCAAACAATTACAAAGTAGCCATAATATTATTTACTTTCACATTCCTCGCTATCTTAATATCGTCATTCATTTGGTACCGAGCCACTGGCAAACAAATAATATAAAAAAGCGCAGTAAGAATTCTTTCTTACCACACTGGCAATACTCAAGGTGGCGTCGACTTTTCGCTCATCATATAAACGCTTGAAGATAAGATTAGATTTGTAGGTTAATTGTGACAGGGCCGTCATTTATTAAGCTAACTTTCATATCCGCGCCAAAAATTCCAGTTGGTACTGTGAAGCCAAAACTACGCAGTTGAGTAGCAAAATATTGATACAAGCCTTTGCTCATATCTGGGCTTGCGGCACTGGTAAAGCTTGGTCTAAGGCCCTTGCTTGTATCTGCCGCTAAAGTAAATTGAGACACGACTAAAATATCACCCCCAACCTGCTTAATGTTTAAATTCATTTTGCCATTTTCATCTTCAAAAATACGATAACCGGCAACACGTTCCGCTAAGCGCTTGGCTTTCGCTTGAGTATCATCTGGTTCGATAGCCAGAAGCACCAATAAGCCCTGTGAAATATCACCTACAAGCTCATTTTCAACACGAACTCCGGCCTCAGATACTCTTTGTAATAATGCAATCATTTACTCTATATTTCCCTGCTCAGCAATAAAATTAGCCATAGTATCTGCTGCTTTACAAAATCCATCAATAGTTTGTGACTCAAAGCCACCGTGCCCAGCTTTAGGTAAAATTTGTAATTGTGCGTTTGGCCAGTTTTTTACTAAGTTATACGCATTACTTAACTGGCATACCATATCGTAACGTCCGTGTAGCACAATTGCCGGAATTTCTGAAATACTAGCTAAACGATTTAAAATAAAATTTTCTTCAATAAAGCATTGATTAACAAAATAATGGCTAGAAATTTTTGCCATACATAACGCTTGATGGGTATCGTCAACATGATGCATTTCAATATGGTGATGCTCAATAGTTGATAACCTCAGTTCCCATAAACACCACGCCTTACTTGCGGCAATAGCTGCTATTTCATTATTACCTGTTAGTACATTATGATAGCTGTGTAGAAGGTGGTTATCGTTTACTGATGAAATATGCTGACTAAACTCTTGATAATACTCAGGGAAAAAACAGGCTGCACCAGTATTATTATACAACCATCGATATTCATTATCCGTACCAAGAAATATCCCTCTAAGAATAAACCCTAAAACCGTATCAGGATATTTAATTCCATAAAGCATTGCCAACGTGGTTCCCCATGAGCCACCAGCAACAAGCCAGTGCTGAATGTCTAGATGTTGACGAATTATTTCTATATCTTCAATTAAATCTGCACTGGTATTAGTCTCAATACTGGGGGAAGGAATAGAACGGCCGCAACCTCTTTGATCCACCAAAATAATACGATATTTTTCAGGATCAAAATAACGACGATGATTTTTGCTGCATCCGCCGCCAGGTCCACCATGAAGGTATATCACCGCAATGCCATGAGGGTTTCCTGATTGTTCAATATATAGTTGGTGCCCACCTGAAACGTCTAACCATTCTGTTTTATACGCAGCAATATTCGGGAAAAGCACTCTAGACATATATTCCTCCTTGGCGAGAATATAATCAGTTTAGTAACTAACACTATAAATTGCGATTTTAAGTTAGCAATTGAAACTGTTAACTAACCTGCTTATTTCTCTGTCAATTTTGCTAAACGTTTTTCCTCAAAATCTTCTAAAGAAACAGTAAACAATGCGCCAACTAAAACGACTAACCAACTTAAATAAACCCACAAAAATAAAATTGGAATACTCGATAATGCCCCATAAATTACTTGGTATGACGGCAATTGGGTAACATAGATAGCAAATGATTTTTTTGCGATTTCAAACAAAATGGCCGCTAGTGTTGCACCTGCAAAAGCAAACCTAGCCGGAATAACTTTATTTGGCACCACCATATATAAAATAAAGAATGCCGCAATAGAGGCAAGTAATGGCAATGCTCTAACAAGAATATTGGTTAATCCTAGAAAGTCATAATCACCAAGCGATACTAATGAAATTATGTATGAGGTCATAACCAAACTACTACCGACTAACACCGGACCTAAAGTTAAGACCATCCAGTACATGGAAAATGAGGTCATTACTTGTCGTTTCTCATTGATGCGCCATAATTTATTTAAGCATTTATCAATGGCAGAAATAAGGAGCATGGCAAGAATAAAGAGTGCTGTAATTGCAACAGCTGACATTTTCGAAGTATTGCTGACAAACCCCGTTATATATTCACGTACCACATCACCAGATGCAGGAACAAAGTTTTGATAAACAAAATTCTCGATCAATTCACGAATTTCAGAAAAAATAGGAAAAGCAGTCATCATTGACAACATAACGACGATTAAAGGTACCAATGACATCAATGTAACGTACGATAAATAACCGGCGGTTACATGAATATGTTCTTTTTTTAAGTTGCCATAAAATAATAATAGAAAGCTAAAAGTGCGCTCTGTAAAACGGTGCTGTTTAATTTTTTCAAATTTATCAAACATAAAGTCCACTATTGGTTATTTTGTCAGTTAATTACTCTAAAGCACTGTTTCGGTAAGCGCATAGTTATATATTAAGGGAATGGTAATAGGAGTGATAGTGAATTGTTACAAATAGGTAGTCAAAAAGTATCAAAAATAGCTAGTACTTTTCTCTAATTAACAATTAGCTATAGCATTTTATTATTCAGTAACAAAATCACTATAAGAACAGTTCTTCAAAATTATCTTCAGGTGTATCAATGCGTTGATTGATTTCAGCAAGTAATTCTGACAATTGCTTCACCTGTTTTGGTCCCGCTAAGCCGTCTTCAAATAACTGGCTTAGCTTCTGTAGCGTTTGAAGCTGCTCGGGTGACATCGAAATATCCTTTTATTTATTATAATTATTATTTTATTAGTATTTCTATCCAGCAGTTAATCTCGATTTAATGGGAAACTCTACCGTATTACTCGCTTTGTGATCTCGCCCGTCATTAATAAATTCATTATATAACGCATTGAGCTCACGCTTTTCTAATAACTTTGCATTATTAGCAACGGCTTTTTCAAATAAACAATTCAATCGCGATAGTTTACTTGGTTCCATAATTTTGCCTTCCTATATGGCTGAATTCACTACGGCTATTAGATGTATTAAATATAGCATCAGTAATAAATACTAAAAGGCAGAAGAAGAATTGAAAATTAAGGAAATTTAAGAAAAGCGAAGAATAAGTTATTTATAATTTTAATAGGCTGATTTTATTAGAATTAATATTGGTCCACTATGTTATGGCTGATTATAGCCTATAGCATTTTGAGACATGTCTTACATAGAGAGGCTCTGGTCGACAAGTTATATCGCACAAAAAAGCCACCTAGGTTTCCCTAGATGGCTTTTGATAAGCTTTTAATTAAAACTATTTAGCTGTACGGCTTTCGCGTTTACGATCAGATTCTTTTAAGAACTTCTTACGAATACGAATGCTGTCAGGTGTAACTTCAACTAATTCGTCATTATCAATAAACTCTAACGCTTGCTCTAATGACATTAAAATAGGTGGCGTTAACGTTTGCGCTTCATCAGTACCTGATGAACGAACGTTAGTTAATTGCTTACCTTTAAGCGCATTTACCGTTAAGTCGTTATCACGTGAATGAATACCGATAATTTGACCTTCATAAATATCAAGACCGTGACCAATCAACATACGACCGCGAGACTGTAAGTTGAATAGTGCATTGGTTAGTGCTTTACCAGTAGCATTTGCGATCATAACACCATTTAAGCGTTGACCAATATCGCCGCCTTTATGCGGGCCATATTGTAAGAATGTATGGTAAATCAAGCCTGAGCCTGAAGTTAATGTCATAAACTCAGTTTGGAAACCAATTAAACCACGACTTGGCATAATGAAATCCATACGAATACGGCCTTTACCGTCTGGTGCCATATCAGTAAGTTCTGCTTTGCGAACACCCATTTTTTCCATGATTGGACCTTGGTGCTGTTCTTCAACATCAATAGTCACAGTTTCATACGGTTCTTCTAACTGACCATCAACTTCACGCATAATTACTTCAGGGCGAGAAACCGCTAATTCGTAACCTTCACGACGCATGTTTTCAATTAAAATACCTAAATGAAGTTCACCACGACCTGATACTTTAAACTTATCAGGATCGTCTAATTGTTCTACACGTAGTGCTACGTTGTGTACTAGCTCTTTATCTAAGCGATCTTTGATGTTACGTGAAGTAACATACTTACCTTCCTGACCAGAAAATGGTGAAGTATTTACTTGGAAAGTCATGTTAATTGTTGGTTCATCAACTGACAGTGGTGGTAAAGCATCTACTTCGTTTGGACAACAAATAGTATCAGAAATCTTTAATTCACCTAAACCAGTAATGGCAATAATATCACCAGCATGAGCAATATCTGTTTCATTACGCTCTAAGCCTAAGTAACCGAATACTTTACCTACTTTACCGTTATGAAGTTTACCGTTAGCACCTTCAACCGTTACTTGCTGGTTTGGTTTAACGCTACCACGAGTAATACGACCAACACCAATAACACCTAAATAAGAGCTGTAATCAAGTTGAGAGATTTGCATTTGGAATGCGCCTTCCAAATCAGCATCCGGCACAGGTACTTGATCAACAATGGTTTGGAAAAGAGGTGTCATATCAGTACCTACTTCGCCTTCTTCCATTGAAGCCCAACCATTAATGGCTGAAGCATAAACAACTTGGAAATCCAACTGGTCATCAGTAGCACCTAAGTTATCAAACAAATCGAAAACTTGATCCATAACCCACTCTGGACGTGCACCAGGCTTGTCAATTTTGTTGATGACTACAATCGGCTTTAAGCCTTGAGCAAACGCTTTTTTAGTTACAAAACGCGTTTGAGGCATTGGGCCCTCTTGCGCGTCAACAATTAGTAGTACAGAGTCTACCATTGACATAACACGTTCTACTTCACCACCAAAGTCAGCATGGCCTGGAGTATCTACAATGTTTACACGGTAGTCGCCCCAGTTAATAGCAGTGTTTTTTGCTAAAATTGTGATACCGCGTTCTTTTTCGATATCATTTGAATCCATAACACGTTCTTCAAGACCATTTCTTGCGTCAAGCGTACCTGACTGATCTAATAACTTATCAACCAAGGTTGTTTTACCATGGTCAACGTGGGCGATGATGGCAACATTACGTAATTTATCTAACACGGGCGTTTTGCTCAATAGGGCTATAATTGGGCGCGTATTGTACAGGAGAAGTAGCAACAAATATACTGTCCTGAAGAAATATAAATTAATTCACATTAGGCCTTTAGTTTTAAACTAAAATAGTTCGAATACCCAAATTAGAGCATACGCACCACAATGCAACATAGACCGCACCAAATCGGTGCAATCCACATTAAATTAAAAAATTAAAACGATATATTTCAATAACTTTACTATTGGCACAATACTCGCTTATGCTCAGACAATAGAAAATGTATTTTTGAAATTTGAAGAACTAACGATACCGGAGACTATCAATGTCAAACGCAGTTTTAGATTTAATTAAAGAACATGACGTCAAGTTTGTTGATTTACGCTTTACTGACTCAAAAGGTAAAGAACAACACGTTTCAATTCCTCATCATCAAGTAAATGAAGACTTCTTTGAAGACGGTAAAATGTTTGACGGTTCTTCTATTGAAGGCTGGAAAGGTATTAATGAATCAGACATGGTGATGATGCCTGATGCCGATTCAGCTGTACTTGACCCATTTACTGAAGCTGTAACATTAAACATTCGTTGTGACATCGTTGAGCCAGCTACCATGCAAGGCTACAGCCGTGACCCTCGTTCAGTAGCTAAACGTGCTGAAGACTACATGCGTAGTACAGGCATTGCAGATACCGTATTAATTGGTCCAGAGCCAGAGTTCTTCGTATTTGATGATGTACGTTTCCACACAGATATGAGTGGTTCTTTCTATAAGATTGATGATAAAGAAGCAAAATGGAATTCAGGCACTTCTTATGAAGAAGGTAACACAGGCCATCGTCCTGGTGTTAAAGGCGGATACTTCCCAGTAGCACCAGTAGATTCTTCTCAAGACTTACGTTCAGCTATGTGTTTAGTAATGGAAGAAATGGGCTTAGTTGTTGAAGCACATCACCATGAAGTAGCGACTGCTGGTCAAAACGAAATTGCTTGTCGTTTTAATACTATGGTACTTAAAGCTGACGAAGTACAAATATACAAATATGTTGTTCATAATGTTGCACATGCATACGGCAAAACAGCGACTTTTATGCCAAAACCAATTGTAGGTGACAACGGTACTGGCATGCACGTTCACCAATCTCTTGCTAAAGATGGTGTTAACTTATTTGCTGGTGATAAATACGGCGGTTTATCAGAAACAGCACTTTACTATGTTGGTGGTATTATCAAGCACGCTAAAGCACTAAATGCTTTCACTAATGCTTCAACTAACTCATACAAACGTCTTGTTCCTGGTTTTGAAGCGCCGGTAATGCTTGCATATTCAGCTCGTAACCGTTCAGCATCTATTCGTATCCCAATCGTGCCAACACCAAAAGCAATGCGTATTGAAGTGCGTTTCCCTGATCCAACAGCAAACCCATACTTAGCTTTCTCAGCAATGCTAATGGCTGGCCTTGACGGCATCAAAAACAAAATCCATCCTGGCGATGCTATGGATAAAGATTTATACGACTTACCTGCGGAAGAAGCGTTAGCTATTCCACAAGTAGCAGCTTCATTAGAAGAAGCACTTGATGCATTAGAAAATGACATGGACTTCTTAACAGAAGGCGGTGTTATGGATAAAGATATGATCAATGCATATATTGGTCTGAAGCGTGAAGAAGTAGAATTATTAAACTCAACAACACACCCTGTTGAGTTCGATATGTACTACAGCGTTTAACTAATTCAACAAGTTAGTTAATAAAAAGCTCACTTCGGTGAGCTTTTTTTGTGGCGAAAAGCACAATATTTGGATAGATTAATAGATAGACCTATGGAACAGGAACTTAACTTTTGATTTATATCGCACGAATATGCATATTTTTAGTGTTATTTACACACGCTGCGCCTTTATTTGCAGGCTCGGCTAAAATATATGTATGGCGTAATGAGCAAGGGGTGTTAGTCTTTTCCGATAGTCCTAAACCTGGTGCTGAAGAAGTCGAAGTAAAAGAACCAAATACCGTCAAGTCTAATATTGATACCTCGATATTAGACATCAAACCAAAAGTAATTCAAGAAGAATATCAAGTTAGTATCACTCAACCAGAAAACAATGCGACAGTTCGGGACAATACTGGCTCAGTTTATGTTTCTGGTCGTATTCAACCTGTTTTCAAGCGCGGGCTTAAAATTCAACTATATCTAGACGACCAACCTTATGAAAAGCCGCAAACTCACTCTATGTTTGTTTTACGAAATGTAGATAGAGGCGAGCATCAAATAAAAATGGCGTTGCTCAGTGATAAAGGCAAGGTTATTGCAACGTCTTCCCCAGTAACGTTTTATATGCACAGAGTCTCTGTTAATAAGGCTAATTAGCAGTATTTAAGTGCACATTGCACCATAATTATTTACACTCGTTACTTAACGCACCATTTCGGTGCAAAGGATGATGATGTCTAATAATGCCGTAAATTTAAAAAAGCTAAAGTTGCACTATCAACAAGCATTGCCTAATCAAATGGTAACAGCAGTTGTGGTGTTAGATCAGCAGCTTGCCATTTGCTATGTAAACCCTGCTGCAGAAGCATTATTAGTTAAGAGTTTAAGTAAGTTGTATACATTGCCGATTGAGCAAGTGTTCTATAACACTCCTATCAACAATGATCGCTTACAGCAGTTACTAACCACAGGACAAGAATTTAGTGACAGTGATGTAACTATCGAATTTTTTGATCATAGACTGATCACAGTAGAAATTACCGCTTCATCAGTAACCTTTGAAAATCTTCCACACATTTTGCTGGAATTCAAACAGATAGATCAGCAAAAACAAATTAGTGCTGAAGCATTTCAGCAACAGCAATGGGAGTCAGCTCGAGATTTAATACGAGGTTTAGCGCACGAAATTAAAAACCCACTCGGTGGGCTTCGTGGAGCAGCACAGTTGTTAGACTTAGAGCTTAATCAGGAGCAAAAAGAATATACCGCCATGATCATTGAGCAAGCGGATAGGTTAACCAACTTAGTTGACCGCTTGCTAGGGCCTAACCAATTACCGGTCATGAAATTGCAAAATGTACATATTGTTATTGAAAAAGTATTCCAATTAATTCAATACGACAATCCGAAAAATATTGTATTAAAGCGAGATTATGATCCTTCGATACCTGACTTAATCTTTGATCAAGACAAACTACAGCAAACCGTAATTAATATTGTGAACAATGCAATACAAGTGCTAAATGCTGGTAATCAAATAACTTTAAAAACGCGCGCCGCTAGCAATAAAACGATAAATGGTAAGCGCATAAAGCTATGTGCGGAAATTAGCATTATTGATAATGGCCCAGGTATTCCTGATCATATTCAAAGCACATTATTTTATCCTATGGTATCTGGTCGAGCGTCTGGTACCGGACTTGGCTTATCAATCTGTCAGACATTAGTCCATCAACATAACGGCAAGCTTTCTTGTAAAAGCAGACCCGGATATACCGAATTCACCATCTTATTACCATTTAGTCGCGAGGCAAGTTAATGATCACAGAACAAGTTTGGATAGTTGATGACGACAGTTCAATTCGCTGGGTTCTTGAAAAAGCTTTATCTAATGCTAATATCAGCGTTGGAACGTTTCACAACCCTGAAGATCTTCTAGTTGCACTTGAGCATAATCAACCCGAAGTAATCATTTCTGATATTCGCATGCCAAACATTGATGGCATGAATCTTCTTGGCCAAATAAACGAAAAATTTGCTGATATTCCCGTGATCATCATGACTGCACATTCAGACTTAGATAGTGCGGTTAACGCATACCAAGGCGGCGCTTTCGAATATCTACCTAAACCATTTGATATTGAAGATGCGATATCCCTTACCCATAGGGCATTAACACATGCCCAAGAACTAAAATCAAAGAAGCAACTTAACATTCCTTCCGTTGACAACGTCGGTATTATTGGCGCAGCACCTTCTATGCAGGAAGTTTTTAGAGCAATAGGTCGATTGTCTCGGTCAAGTATTAGCGTATTAATTAACGGTGAGTCTGGCACAGGTAAAGAGCTCGTTGCCCACGCCCTACATATGCACAGCCCTCGCTCTAGCGCCCCATTTATCCCGCTCAATATGGCCGCAATCCCTAAAGATTTAATAGAATCTGAATTGTTTGGTCACGAAAAAGGCGCGTTTACTGGTGCTAATGCTGTCCGGCAAGGCCGTTTCGAACAGGCTCATCAAGGAACGCTGTTCTTAGATGAAATAGGTGATATGCCACTTGATATACAAACACGTTTATTACGGGTATTAGCTGATGGACAGTTTTATCGTGTTGGCGGCCATTCACCGATAAAGGTTGATGTCAGGATTATTGCAGCAACTCACCAAAACCTTGAAGAGCGCGTTAATAGCAGTGAATTTCGTGAAGATCTTTTTCATCGACTCAATGTCATTAGAATCCACATTCCTAGTTTACGAGAGCGAAAAGAAGACATTGCCCAACTAGCCCTACACTTTTTGAAACAAGCAGCTAACGAGCTCTCCGTCGAAAGTAAAACGCTACATAAAAGTACATTGGTATACCTTGAACAATGTAATTGGCCCGGAAACGTTAGGCAACTGGAAAATATTTGTCGCTTTCTAACGGTTATGGCAAGTGGTAAAGAAATACTGTTAGATGATTTACCCAGTGAATTGACAGATAAAGCTGTAGCAATAAGCAATACTGAGCTTAGTTGGCAAGAGAGTCTTAAAGCTTGGGTTAACAATGAATTAGCCCAAGGTAGTAGTAACATAATCGATAATGCTTTACCTGAGTTTGAAAAAATACTACTTAAATGCGCTCTAAAGCACACACAAGGCCATAAACAAGAAGCTGCTAAACGTCTCGGTTGGGGCAGAAATACGCTTACAAGGAAGCTTAAAGAACTTAATATATCCGATTCCTAATTCTAGGCTCTATCTATTGGAAAACTCAGTACTTGCTCAATTGAGTCTCGATTTAGTGCTAACATAATTAAGCGGTCAATGCCTAAAGCAACACCGGCGCATGTCGGTAAACCATGAGATAAAGCATCGATAAAGTTTTTATCAATAGGACGCTGCGCCATACTCAGCTCAGCTCGTTTATTGTTATCATCTTTAAATCTGTCAACCTGTTGTTCCACATTAGTCAACTCATTAAAGCCATTGGCTAATTCAAGTCCTCTGAAATAGCATTCAAATCGTTCGGCCACTCGAGCGTCTTCTGTGCATATTTTCGCAAGTGACGCTTGACTTGCAGGAAAATTATAAACAAAACAAGGAACCTCTTTACCAACCTTAGGCTCAATTAGCTCAGCCATAATAAATTGCAAAAGAGTATCTTTATTGTTCTCTGCTGCCAACCAATCACTAAAAGCGCCATATTCTTTAATTACTTTCAACAATTGCGCTTTTGTTGTATTTAAAGGGTCAATGCCTACTTCGCGAAGAAATAAAGCCTGATAACTAATTCTCTCAGTACTTTTACAACCAAGTACTTCTTGTAAAAACTCGGCCAATTCATCCATCAATTGAAAATGATCAAAGCCAAGTCGGTACCACTCAAGCATAGTAAATTCAGGATTATGATGATGCCCGTGCTGTTCATGACGAAATGCTTTGCATAATTGAAAACAACAACCGTAACCAGCAGCCAACAAGCGCTTCATTGCATATTCAGGAGAAGTTTGGGCGTACAATGTAGTTGAACTATTAATATCACTATCAGAAAAGTAATTGTAGTCGGTAGTAAAAGCGTCTAAATGAACATCGGTAATTGTAGAGTTTGAAAATAAAGGTGTTTCAACTTCAATAATATCGCGAGCAGAGAAAAAAGATCTCACTGATGCGAGTATTTTTGCTCGTAATTTGGCATCTTGCCAACTCATACTCGGTCGCCATGCACTCATTAGAGTATCCTTATTATCAACAATTATTTATTTGATATCTTAAACGAAAAAAGCCCTTGTCAATAGACAAGGGCTTGGAAAAGAAGTCTGATAATGTCCTACTCTCACATGGGACCTCCCACACTACCATCGGCGCTACTGCATTTCACTTCTGAGTTCGGCATGGGATCAGGTGGGACTACAGCGCTATTGTCATCAGACAAAAAACGTTATGAATTAATTAACTTATAAATTAACTAAGCCATAAGGTTTTGACAAAAAGCCCGTCACTTTCGTAACGGGCTTCT
>NZ_BAAJLZ010000008.1:0-151975 GCF_057537295.1 Colwellia meonggei | reverse complement strand
AGCAATGTCATCATAATCAGAATCCAATAATCCAGGTAGGTAAATGTTATCAATCCATATACCACTATCAGCAAAGTCAATTATTTTACTCGATACCCATTTCAAGTGATGTTTACCGGGTGTTAATTCAAAACTTACTTGTTGAAACCCGTCTATATTATTAAGCCTATCCCCATCATGGAAGGAATTCCATGTTTCAATCTGTACTCCATCGACATAGAAATGCAATGTGTGATCTTTAGCAAGTACATTGAAACTTATTGATTCCCCATTAGCATTGATGGTTGTTTCTAATGTGTGAGTTTCTCCATCTTGCAGTCCCCCTGAGCTGATTGAATAGTTACCATTATGCGCATTTATGTTATTAATCGACCAAGAAGGGTCATCTGAAGCTAGCCAATGAAATGGTGCGAATTTATTATCTTCAAAACCTAAGTATGTTCCTGAAGGTAATGCTGAGGCATCATTGTCGCTTGTATTGGCTTTATATTCTTGCCAAATATTAAAGCCATCACCATCACTATCGGTTAAAACATCAGTGGCATCAAATATATTTAAATTATTATCAAGCTCAAATAAATCGGGTAGTCCATCATTATCTGAATCAAATTCAACAGGAAAATCGGGTGTTGCTAATATGTATTCAATTAAGTTTGCTTGACCGTTGCCATCAATATCATCGGCAGCATCATTACTTAAAGGGTTGAGGTTTTGTGCTATTTCCCAGCCATCTGACATGCCATCATTATCAGTATCAAGTTTTGTTGGATCAGTCCCAGCAGCAAGTTCTTCATAGTTGCTAAGGCCATCACTGTCATCGTCTAACGACATATCATGGCTTAAGCTGTCAAAGTATAGATATTCCCAACCATCTTTTATGCCATCACTATCAGAATCTGCGAGTGCGGGCATGTATAGATTATCAAGCCACACATCAGTGCCTTCTTGCTTATCTTGGTAAAACTCCCAGCGTAAATGGTGCTTGCCAGCAGGTAAAGCAAATTCAACCCGTGCAAAATCAAGCTCACCTTCGTAATACGCTTGATATTCATCATCTATGTAAAAGTCAATGCCAGAATAACTTTCGTCATTCCCTAAGCTGAGTGAGATATAAAAGCTAAGTGGCTCGCCAGTCGAATTAATAGTCGTCTCAAGTACACTAATTTCGTGATCTTGAATATCGCCAGAACGGGCAGAAAAGTTGCCTTTAAATGCTCGACCGTTACTTATTGACCATTGGCCGACTTTTTGTGGAGTCCAGTAAAATGAATTTAAGTCATTATTTTCAAATCCAAGCAAAGTCCCCTTAGGCTTAGCTAAGATGTCATTATCACTGGTTTGAGCGAAATACTCTTGCCAGAGTGTAAAACCATCACCATCAGTGTCATTACTTGCATCAGATGCATCATGAATATTTAAGCCATGGAATATTTCATATGAATCGGGTAGACCGTCATTATCCGTATCTATGTCGCCATACATACTGCCAATCGGGTTCATGCCATTATTGACTTCAAAACCGTCATTAACACCGTCACCATCAGTGTCTGATAATGTTGGGTTTGTACCCGCATCGTATTCAGCTAGGTCAGTTAGGCCGTCATTATCGGTATCTAACGACATATCATGATTTAAATGGGAAAAGTGGGCTAATTCCCAGCTATCGAGAATGCCGTCGCCGTCTGAGTCAGGATTGGAATTTAGCTGAGCAATACGGTTGCCCATGGCATCGTATTGGTAGCTTACTTCTGTAGCATCACCAGTTGCATGGGCAATAGTGGGGAATACCAGTGTAGATAACAATAAAAGGCAAAGGAGAGAAAGCCCTGTTAATGCTTCTTTCACTTGTCTACTGGGCATGAGGTTAATTCCTTTGCTATTCATTTTTCTTTGTCCGTAAAGTTATTTAAGTTTGAACATACTGCTCTTTAGCTATGAGTGTAACGCCAGTCACATCATGGATGGTCATGTACGTGATTAGCGTTAATGCTTTATGTACTTCTTGGATTTAGTTCTGCATCAGCTTGAAAACGATCAAGCAGAGAGTTTATCTTAGCTAATACCGACGCATTTATTCCGTTATCCCATATACCAGCTAACACGTCACTAAATTTAGGGTGAGCTAAAGTATATTTTTCGATATCAGTGATAATTTCATTGCCATGCCTGACTAAGAGATCTTCAAGCGGGCCTGCAGCCAAGTTATCTAAAACAAACTCATCATTAGTTTTATTAAAAATTACAATAATAATTTCTAAAGCTAGTTTAGGGTTAATGGTTATAAGATCATCTAACTTGTCATATGCCCATTGTGTTTCAGCTTGGGTCGTTGAAATTTGATATCGTTCGACCCATGACCGTGCAATTAGCTCTTTATCTGTTTTAGTCAAAATTTACCTTCCTCCTGGACGTGGTGGAAATTTCGCAGTTGCTAACTGTCTATCCTCTGAAGAAACATAGCAACCATTCAGATCGGCATCTAATATTTTACCTTTCAACTTAAATCGTTCATTTTTTGTAATTCTTCAGTAACTCTAATGTATCAAAAGCTCTATTTACCGAAATATCATCAAAACCTGCGCTGTTATCAATAAACCAAAATAACCACTTTTGTACTGCGTCACATTCATTATGATTAAGTTGCGTCCATCTTTGAATGAAAAACTCATCCCAATAATCTGATCTTGGGCTACGATCTAACATGTTTATTATTGAATCATAAATTACTAAATTTGAAGTGGATTCTCTTATACCTGCGCTTAAGATACCTGGTAAAAAATAGCAAAAGGCGTCAGGCGAAAACCAATTAATGACTTCAAAGCAATCTTGTAACATATCGCATTTGATGTTTGACCAATGCAGGTTATTGAATTGATTAATTTCCGCTTGTTCGGTTTCAGATAATTGCTCAGAAGATGAAATATGGGTATAAATCAACCTATCCTTAAACGCATGTTTAATAAACTCTAATTCATTCATTGCATTAACCTTTCGCAATTTCCAACATGTTGCCATGCAGAAGCCTGGGCAATTTGATGGCCATCATCCCCGCCCCCCCAACACTTTTGATCTCTAATAGCTCTAGCTTGAGCCAAATCAAACCAAGCATTTCTTCGGATCCATAAATCAAATTGGGTCATTCCTGCTCTACATGCTCCAACTTTTCCAACCGCATCTTTAGCTTTTTTTACATTCTTATTTAGTCGTTCACATTCATCATCTTCGTCATCACATGTTTCGCCTTCGTCAAATCTATCTGTATCAAATCTATCTGTACTTCTGTCTGTGTATCGTTCAGAGTATTGATAACTTGTATTTCCAATTCCTTGATTAACCCCGGTAGCACCCCCTACAGGTATTCCTCTGCTGCCTCTAACTATACTTCCTAATCCACCCATTAAGCCTTGCGGGTCAGTTGCATTAATAGGATTCCCTTCGACATACCCATAAGTATTAATTCCCGCTGCTAACCCTAATGGATCACTGGTGATATAGCGGCCAACACTCGGGTCATAATAACGGTGCCAGTTATAGTGCAGTTGTGATTCAGCGTCATAGTATTGGCCTGGAAAGCGAGTGTTTAGCTCAACAGGTGTTGAATTGCCATCAACATCATTATTGATAGTGGCTAAGCCGAAAGGCGTGTAATCCGCCTGCCAAACTAAAGCACCTGTATTGTCAGTTATTTGATTTGGTGTACCTAAATGATCGGTATGTATTGCATAAGGCTCGCTTGCTATCCCAGCGGTATAATCAAACATGGCTATTAACTGACCATTGAAATATACGTATTCTTTTTGCCAAACGCCACTTTCATTTGATTCAGCAATGAGTAAGCCATTGGCGTCGTAATGATAATGCGTTGATGTGTTTGCGACACCTTCGTTTACTTCTTCGCCGGTATTCGTAGCGGTGGTTTTACTAACACGTAATTGACGATAATTGTACTGATATTGAATATTGCCAATACTTGCCATACGACGCGCTTGGTTAAAGGTGCCGACAAGACTTGGCTTGGTGACAGTGTCAGCAATAGTGACTTTGGCTAGGTGGTGAGTATTCTCCGCATAACTGTAGCTTTCGCTAATTGGGCCATCGGTTTTCGTTAAACGATTACCTATACCGTCGTAATCGAAGTTAATATTGCCACTGCTGCCTGCTTCGCTACCGTTTGATGACGTTAATAGGCGAGACAGTTTGTCATAACTAAACGTACGATTAGTTGCGGTATTAATAGCGTCAGTTATTGCTTCAATGTTACCAACATCGGTATAGCTTAACGTTTGGTTTTTCAAGTCAGTTAGGGTATGTGTGCTCAAGCGATAGTTATTGTCAAAGGTATAGCTATTGACTAGGCCATTGCCAAATGTGAAGCTGTTTATTGGCCCAAAGGGTAGGTAAGTGGCATTACTAATCAGTGTTTTTGCGCTTTGGTTTTCGCCTGCTGCGGTAGAAGTAATGTTGCTAATTTGCCCTAAGCTACTTAACGTGTAGCTTATCGTTCGACCACTTGGGTAAGTCATCCCTATTAATTGACCTGCACTGTCGTACTGATAGCTTGAACTGTAGTTTTTACTGCCAATAGCATAACTTTCTGTTAATAACTCTCCTAATTCACCGTAGGTATAACTTCTATTGCCAGCGCTTTCATTAACGCCGGTTAAACGACCAACACCCTTGTTGTTATTGGTTGTATCATCATAACTAAAGCTGATGTTTTCACTACTATTAGGGTAGTTAATGTGTGTAATGCGATTTAGTGCATCATATTGATAAGTGACGGTAATGCCTCGTGCATCCGTTTCACTGCTTAGGTTGCCGGCTTTATCGTAAGTAAAGGTGGTTTCGCCTGTGTCAGGACTAACTTGTTTGATTAACTCGCTAAAGCCGTTATAGGTATAGGTTGTTGCCTTACCTGTGGCATCAGTAATTGAGGTGGTGCGTCCAGCATTATCATAACCAAATTCTGTTTTGCCGTTTTCTGGGTCATGAATTTCTTTTAGGCGCTGTAAGGTGTCATAGTTATTGTTAGTTTGGTGGCTTAACGCATCTGTAGTTTTATCAATATTGCCATTGGCTAAATAATCTAGTTGTGTGCTGTTATTAGTACCGTTTGTAATGGTGATCAGGCGATTAAATTCGTCATACAACTGTTGTTGCGATTGTCGTAATACATCACTGCTATCCTTTATTTGCGTTGTTAACTTATTTCCTGCCGCATCAAGGGTATATTCGATACGATTACCTAAGTTGTCACGCATGGCGGTTAAGCGCTGTGCACTATCGTACTCGTAATGTATTTTGCTGCTATTAGCTAAGGTAGAAGTAATTAGAGTGCCGTTTACATCGTAATCAAAGCTTTGTGTTGTACCCGCCCGCTGCACTTCAGTAACGCGCCCCATCACATCGTAAGTTAGCGCGGTGGTTATACCATTTTCATCAATTACATTAGTGGGTTTGCCATAGGCACTAAAAGCAGTAATTTCAGAGTATTGCCCTAACGCATTAGTGGTTTTTGTTCTTAAACCTTGGGCATTATATTCATAAGTGGTGATGTCGTTTACATCGGTACGTGGGCCATTGGTAGATTTTAATTGTCCGTTTTCATAAGTGAACGAGGTGGTCCGTTGCTCGTTAGTTACTCTATCAGTAGTGGTTTGACTTGAAACTAATAAACCAGAGTTGTGATTGATGTAGCTAATATCAATAGTCGTTTCAGGGCTTGTAATGCGTGTTGGTTTATTGGTGCTACCTGAGTATGTGGTGCTAATGGTTCTGGCATTTTCGGTACCTGCATATTCAGTACGAGAAGATTCCCTTCCATCGCTATATCGGTTATATGTCGTTTTTAAGCCATCAACATCAATATGTTCGCTTTCATAACCATTACTGTCGTAGGCGTATGTTTCTGTTGTGATTAAGTTATCATTACTATCAAAGGTTTCTATTTTTTCTGCGCGCTGGCCAAAAGGGGCTCTAAAGGTAGTGCGAGTACGTAAGCCTAGTGGGCTAATGGTGTCTCGTACACGTTGCGAGCTAACGCTATTACCTTGTGCGTCAACAATGTTTTCACCTTGCTCACTAACAAAACGTATTTCGGTGGTGTCAATGTTGGTGCCGTGGTCACTTTTATACGCGCGTTGCTCACCGTCGTAATACCAACTTGCAACACGTTGTCCTTTCTCGTCAATTTTCCCCGTTAATAAACCTAAGTTTTTCACTAATGATTTACAGGCATCAATGGTTAAATAATCATCGCCACTACAAGTTTGTTCGTTATTTTCATCAATATTTTCATTATATTGAACAGTACTATAACCTACTTCATCATAACGATAACCTATGGTTGTTGCATCAGGTTGGGTGACGGTGGTTAAACGGCCAAATTCGTCATAATTATAGGTGAAGGTACCAATTGGGGTGAGTGCTTGTTCAACACGGTTGTTAAGCTCGGAATTAATGGTAAGTGTTATGCTCTGACTAAAGTCATCTGCAATGGTTGTGGTATTGGCACTACTGTTATAACTATAACTTAACGTACGCCCTTGGCCATTGGTAGTGCTGGTTAACTTACCTGTAGGGCTATAAGTTTCAATGGCACCTGATGGTAAGACTAATTTATATCCATTTTCGAGTTTATACAGTGAGTAACCTAAATGATTCGATGCTTGTCCGTGTAACTTGCTTTGGACACACTTAGCGACTCCCGTATAGCATCTATAAGGGTAGTTTATTGATGATCTACCTGTAAGTTTTACATAGCCGTTAAATACATAAATGTATTTTGAATTATTTGTAAAATTCCACCTTTTATTTTCAGAGCTATAGATCCTTTTTAGTAATATAGCTGAACCATTGGCTTTAAAGTCAGTTATTGCCTGGACTTTGATGCCGGTACGATTATTAATAGGGTTGCCAGATAGGCACTCTGGTCCAGTATTTTTCACTGGACAGGAAGAATTATCTGAATTACAAATATTAAGAGTGATTTGGTTTTGTTCGAAAAATTCCGAGGAGCTTGGACCTTTAGTTAATTTATTTATAAATATAGGCTGATCTGGAAAACAACTTTTGCTACCAAGTCTTCTTATTGGATAGGTGCCTTTAGTGACTGAATTCCAAATGTTTGGGTGCTTTTCAATAAATTGTTCAGATAGTCTTTCCCCTAAATTTGCACCAGTAAATAGAAAGTTGGCATCATTATTATCGAGAAGCTTAACTAGTTTGGCAGGAACGACACCTTTAAAATCACCATGAAAAAGCATCTCCTCAATATTTGTTAATTTAGCTAAAGATTCAGGAATTTCGCCTAATAAACCAGCCCCTCTAAAATCTACATGGGTCAAGTTGGGCAAATTTGATACCCAAGCTGGGATTGTTGTATTAAGAGGTTGCCAATTCTCACTGATATGTGGGCCTCTTCTTAAATTCAAAATTTTAAGATTAATCAAATTAGACAAGGAATCCGGTAATAAAGTGAGATAGTTACCACTTAAGTTCAATATTTCCAATTGATTCAAATTGCCTATGGATTCAGGGATAGGCCCAGTAAGACCTTCCTGTCCTTCTGTCCAACCCCACATAGCATCTAATCTCAATACTTTTAATTTAGAAAGATTACCAATTGAGTTAGGAATATTACCTACTAGACCAGCGTTTCTTCCTATATTTAACTTAACTAAATCGACCAACTCACCAATTGAGTCAGGTATGTACCCATTGAAATAGCCGTATATTAGGTCTATTTCACTAATTCTTCGCTGGTATACTCGGTCTTCACCATTATCAAAAATCAAC
The DNA here is from genome assembly GCF_057537295.1 of Colwellia meonggei. Taxonomy (NCBI): domain Bacteria; kingdom Pseudomonadati; phylum Pseudomonadota; class Gammaproteobacteria; order Alteromonadales; family Colwelliaceae; genus Colwellia; species Colwellia meonggei. Next base: position 144,178 of record NZ_BAAJLZ010000008.1, on the reverse strand, counting down.
TCATATGTGCAATGTACGCCTTCAAGACTACATCCAGGTTGTCCGGTAAGACTGAAAGCATTTGCTAAGTCACTAAGTGCAGATATTTGTTCGGGAGGAGGAGGTAAAACCGTAATTTCAGCAGATACCGTAACACTATGAGCTATACATATTAAGAAAAGAATCGTACGACAAGCTGACGACATTGTAATATTCCCTTTACAATTTAAGTAAGACATTTCAATTGATATATTAACAGATAATATGAACAGGTAATATGATTGATATCAATTTTATTTATATTTAATAAAGTTTTAGGTGGACGTAATCTTTTTGGTTTAAATGACATTATTTTTAATTGAATAAAGGCTTTGCTAAGGATACTTGTATAGCTAGTATCTTATATATTCCAAATAGTTAAGTTTATTCAATCTGGCAATATTGGAGGTTAATTTTACTACGGGTAAACTTTATTGTATCTACACACCTACGGGTAAACATTAGCGCTTACGGGCAATCTTTATTATCACTACACAAAATTAAACCGCCTGTCCACAGGCAACACCGCTGCTCCACGCAAACTGGAAGTTATAGCCTCCCAACCAACCGGTAACGTCAATCACTTCACCAATGAAGAATAAGCCTTTAGCTTTTTTAGCTTCAAAAGTTTTTGATGATAATTCGTCGGTATTAACGCCACCTAAAGTTACTTCTGCCGTACGGTAGCCTTCAGTGCCGTTGGGCTTGATTTGCCAATGGTGCAAGTATTGACTTAGATAAGTAACTTCGTCATTGCTGATTTGGTTAATGGCTTTATCTGAAATGTCTTTTTGTTTTATTAACGCCTCAATAAAGCGCTTAGGTAACACCGTAGTTAGCATATTTTTAAGTGATTTTTGCGGGCTAGTTTCTCGCCATTCTGCGATCAGGCTGTCGATAGATGACTCTGGTAGTAAGTTAATAGTTACTGCTTGGCCTGCTTGCCAAAATGAAGATATTTGTAATACCGCAGGGCCTGATAAGCCGCGATGGGTAAACAATATATTTTCTTTAAATGTTGTGCCGTCTTCACTGGAAATTTCAGTGAAAATACTGATGCCAGACAAGCCATCAAACTTTTGTTTGTCATGGTCATGCAGGGTAAATGGCACAAGTGCGGCTGTGGTTGGTAATACATTTAAGCCAAATTGTTCGGCAATTTTATAGCCTATCGGGCTTGCGCCTAATTTTGGCATTGTTAGGCCACCAGAGGCAATCACTAAAGACTCACATTGGTAGCTTTCTCCGCTTGTTTGCACTATGTAGCCAGTGTCATTTTTATTCACACTAATAACTTCACTGCGCATAGCGATATTAACGCCCGCCCATTCACATTCGGTCATCAAAATATCAACTATGTCTTGAGCGCTATGGTCACAGAATAATTGCCCTAAGGTTTTATGATGATAGTTAAGGCCATGACGGTCAACAAGCTCAATAAAATCTTGTGCGCTATATCGGCTTAGTGCTGACTTAGCAAAGTGCGGATTTTGGCATAGATAGTTTTCTGAACCAGCGTTCTCATTAGTAAAGTTACATCGGCCACCGCCAGAAATTAATATCTTTCTTCCTGGTTTTTTCCCCATATCAACAACAGTTACACTGCGCCCTTTGTAGCCTGCTGTTGCAGCAGCCATTAAACCTGCGGCACCTGCGCCAATAATAACGACATCAGAAAATATCAATGGAATACCTTTTGCTAACTCACTTAATTAAAGGCGGCATTATACGTGAGATGATAGGTGAGGGCGAGTGATGTAATAGCGGTAAAATTTTTAACCTGAACTTAACCTTTATCTTGTTATAATGGCGCCAAGTTAGAATTCTGGAGGGAGTTTATCATGAGTCATTCAACAGTATCTTTGTCAGGTACTACTAAATTATTACATATAATCATTGCATTAGGCATGATTACTTTATTAGCTGTAGGCATAATCATGAGTGAATTTGAAATATTTGCTTTGTATGATCTACATAAATCATTTGGCGCGATTATATTTGTTTTAGCATTAGCGCGTGTTATTTGGCGAGTTAAAAAAGGCTGGCCAAGTGCAGTTGGACAAATGAGCCAAGTGCAACACATGATCGCTAAAGCTATCCATTGGATTTTAATTATTTCTACAGTGCTTTACCCGTTATCAGGATTAATGATGTCAATTGGCGGCGGCCATGGTTTAGCTATTTTTGGATTTGAAATAGTTGCAGAAACACTTGATGCTGCTGGTGAAACGGTTGCTGTTAACGCTAGCGTTGGTGGCTTAGGGCATGATATTCATGGGTTAATTACCTATTTTGTTATTGCTGCTATTGTTTTACATATTGTTGGTGCGCTAAAGCATCACTTTGTTGATAAAGATGAAACCATTACTCGTATGTTTTCATTGAAGTAATATATTACTAATATCATAAGTGGTAAAAGTTCGTTTTTTTGCCACTTTATTTCACTTATATCAGGCCAAGTTCTTTGGCAAAAAGCGGTTAGCTCACCCTTTTCTCATTGTTGTTAATCACCTTTCTCATTTTAATTAAATATTACTCTAATAGTTTGAAATTACTCAGGCTATTAACCCTAATATAAATTAGCCTTCGCTACAGCCCTTTAATTTTAAGTACTGTAAAGAAAAGTATGGTTAAGTAAAGAAGTGCAAAGATGGTTTGAATTCGAGAACTTACTTCTAAAATGTCGCTCTATACAGTGCTCCTACATCTATTTTCGGTTGGGAGCATTGATTAACTGCCAGAATCTCTGAGCAGTGATGGCACTTAATTTTATTGGAAAAAGATATGAGTTTTAAACCCAGTTTATTTTCAGCTATTTCACCTTCAAAAATCATAGTGTTGGCATCTGCCATTGCTTTTGTTGGCTGCGGTGGTAGTGATGATAGTTCAGACCCAGGTTATGTGAAGTTCTACAACAGCTCTAAAAACGCGCCGGAAATCATTCTTACCCTTGACCAAGATTTAACTTCAGATGATGACGATGATGATGATAACTTTGAAGTTACTTTTAATGGTATTGAGTATACAAAAGCACTTAGTAACTATGAAATAGATGATGATACTTATTTCTATGAAATGGCTTGGCAAGATGAAGACAGTGCAGACCGTGATGATCTTGAGCTTGTTGCCGAAGGGCAGGTGGTTGTAGAGAATGAAATGATTCAGTTATTAGTATTAACTGGAGAAATAACTTCTTCTCAAGTTGAAACCTATAGCATTGAAGTGATTGATGATGATGAAGACGAAGATGATGATTTATTTAATCTACGCTTCTTAAATTTGCATCCTGATTCAGACGGTGTTGACGTTTATATGTCAGAGTCGGATGAAACTTTTAATGAAGCAAATTTAGTTGGAACATATAGCTATAAGCAACTGTCTGATAATCAAAAATTTGATCAAGACGAATATATATTTTACATCACTAAGTCAGGCACTGAAGAAGTATTATTTACCTCTGACGATATCGACTACGCCTACCCGTCACAGTACGTGATGATAGTGCGAGAAAATACTGGCTCTGGCACATCTCCATACGCCATTGATCGTATGTCTAATTCATCAATTGTTGAATATTTTGATACGCAATCGGAAGCAAGATTCCGTGCATATAATGCCATTAAAGAACACGAGCTAATTCCAAATTATAGTGGCACATTTGATGTTTATATTGACGGTGTTGATGATAACGCAGAAATAACTGATCTTGATCGTGGAAGCTATAGTGCAACACTCGTACAAGAGAAAGGCGATTATAGTTTAGATTTATTGATCCCTAGCACCTCAGAGTCATTACTTAGCAATCACCTATTAGGCTTACCAGAAAATACCAATAAAACCGTGTTCTTTTATTTAAATGAAGAAGCTGTTGACCATGATGGCGACGGTGATGTTGATGAAGATGGTGACGGTATTGTTGATGAATATGAAGTAGAAATTCACTCTCTAGTTGTCGATAACAGTACCCGAGAAAGTATTTACGACCACCAAATAACGATGGTTAACTTAGTTGATGACGACGATGATGACATCGACTTCAATTTTGTAACTTTCTATTATGTGCGTAGTGATGAAACAATAGAAACTGCATTATACAAACGCAGTGCTGTTTATACGCAACCAGAATCAATTATTCTACCAAATAACACCTATCAAGTATTTGCGGTCGCAGAGGTTGATAGCAGTGAAATTATTCTCTCAAGTTTTGAGTTAATACTTGATGAAGAGTCTGATGAATTGTTCTTTATTGTTGAAGACGACAAAGGCGCACCAACAGGCTTTAGAGTAGAAGTGATTAAACAAACTGAAGCAGAGTAGGGTTACAGAGTTTTAATAAAATAGTTAAATTTCAGCACTAAAAAAGGCTTGCCTCTGTTCCCCGGCAAGCCTTTTTTATGTTCAGGTATCTCTTTCTATAGCAGTATGCTGATGATGCACGAACCTCAATGTGCAAGCACCTATTACTGAGCTGCAACGTCAGTCATGATGCTGCCACCGCTGCCAGCTTTTGCCATTTCCGCTAAATCTTTATCAACAAAGAACAATGCATGACCATCATGGCCAACCAAGTTAATTTTATCCAATACACTTTTGAACAGGGTTTCTTCTTCGTGTTGTTCTGCAACATACCACTGTAGAAAGTTAAATGTTGAATAGTCTTGGTTAGTAAAAGCTTGATGCGCTAAGGCATTAATATTTTCAGTAATTTCACATTCATGCTGATACGTTTTTTCAAATACATCCGCTAACGACTCAAATTCATGTGGTGGCGCATCAATGCTACCCAAAATTGGTAATGCACCGGTTTCACTAACATAAGTGAACAAACGGGTCATATGATCCATCTCTTCAGCAGCGTGTTTACGCATAAATTCAGCAGCGCCTTCAAAACCTTTTTCTTCACACCAGGCGCTCATTTGTAAATACAAATTTGAAGAGTAGAACTCTAAATTAATTTGCTTGTTTAATTCTTTTACCATTTCAGGCTTTAACATTGTGCTACCTCGTTGTGCGTTTTATCACATAAATTATGTTGGCAAGTGTGCGTTAATCTGAATAATTATTCAAGTGTTAAATCAAAAAAACCCTTATAAAATAAGGGTTTCAAGAGAACGAGAATGGTTTTTATTTATCTTACTCTCACTGTTTTATAACTGCTTTAAGATCGTTTCAGCGTTACTTATCTCGAACTCTTTAGGCTTTTCAACATTTAAATTAGTAACAATGCCATTTTCAATAATCATGGAATAGCGCTGAGAACGTAAACCACCAAAAGCAGCTGTTTCCATTTCCAAACCAAGTGCTTTGGTATAGCTACCGTCACCGTCTGCTAACATCATTAAGTTCTCAGCATTTTGTGCTTCACCCCATGCTGCCATAACGAATGCATCATTCACAGATAAACAAATTATCGCGTCGATACCTTTTGATTTAAGTTCATCAGCAGAAACTACATAACCTGGAAGGTGCGCAGCAGAGCATGTTGGAGTGAATGCGCCTGGAACAGCAAACATAACCACTTTCTTATTGGCGAAGAGTTCCGCGGTATTGTGGTTGATCATTTCACCATTTTTTAGTTCTTGAAGTTGCCCTACAGGCATTTTGATATTTTCTTGGATCATAATAATTCCATTATTAGTGTGACAAAGGCAATTTAATAGGCTTGCAAAGGTAATTTTTGTCGTGGGCTGCGCGAGCACAGTCTTTACAGATAAAGCGTGGTTTATCAACAATATGTGCTAATTCATGCACGTTTTTTTCTATGTCCTTCTTTTTCCATTTACATAAAGATTTTGCCATAAGCACACCCACAAGATAGCCCTGTTATATATTTTAGAATAATGCAGAGTAGTGCGCACGTGAAGTTGCAATAATTATTTTAAAATGCAGAAGCTTAACTTGCTTGTTGTAAGGTTTCACTAATACCAGATACATGGTTATTAACGTCTTGAGCTATATTTTCTGCAAGCTTTTGTGATTGACTCACTTCTTGATCAACATTGCTCATAGCAGTTTCGAAAGTAATGAAGTGCTCTCGCTGTAAGGTTATTTGCTCTAAGGTGTTAAGTGCTACTTCTGCTGAAACCTTAGCTTGGTCGGTTACTTCAATCGCCGTTTTTTGCAATTGATCGGCAATATTTTGTTGGTTAGCAGATGCTGCTTCAATATCGATAATGGTTGACTGAATTGAATTTGTTGCACTCTGTAGCTGCTCTAATTTGGCAGAAATTTGTTGTAGTGATTCTTGCGTTTTTCCAGCTAGTTGTCTTACTTCATCGGCGACCACTGAAAAACCTCTGCCATGTTCACCTGCGCGTGCGGCTTCAATTGCTGCGTTGAGTGCTAGTAAATTAGTTTGGTCGGCAATAGCGGCAATAACATCAACAATCGAGGTAACACTATTGACTGATTGCGAAAGTGAAGTGATTGCTGTTTTGCTTTGTTGAGCGGCAATATTAGTTGATTCGCTGGCTTTTAATACTTGGCCAACACGATTTTGACTCGCTTCCATTGCTTGTTGAGTTGCTTGTGCATTTCCAACAACTTGGCTTGATAAGTCGTTAACAGTTTCTGTAGCTTGGCCAAGTGCTGCCATTATTTCACGTGCACCTTGTACATGTTCACTGGTACTTGCAGATGATTGATAAATATTGTTCACTTGGCTGTCCATCGCTTTAAGCGCATTAGCAACAAGATCGAGTTGATGGGCTTTTTGGCGATCATCACTGGCAAGCTTATTAACCATTTGATTGAAGCTTGAAGAAATTTCACCGAGTTCGGTTTTTATTGAAATACCTTCAATATTATCAACTTTTCCTTGTTCAACCAGTGCGACAAAACTATCGCGAAGCTTACGTAAAGGGTTAAGAATAACTGTACGCTGTAACCAATAGTTTGCTACTAAAAATATAATTAAAAATGCAGTTAACCCCATGACTACGGACATTAGTTGCTGGTTTAATTGTTCTTGTTCGGTAATGATTGTGGTTTCACCAGTCAGTATAATTTTTTCTAATTCTGCAACGTCGGCTGCTAGCTGTTTGATACCATGACTAGTGCTTTGTTTGAGTTGCAAAGTGTTATTAAATTCTACTAAGTAGCGACTCGCTAAAGAGTTTAGTTCATTTATGGCTTCATGCCCTAAGTCTTCACTGTCTTCTTCCTCGGCAAAAAAATCATCTTCGTCAACTTCTGCATAAATGTCTAGTGACGGCATATTTTTTAAGGTTTGCACTACACTCTTTAGTTCACTTGTGATTGTCTCAATATGAGATACATCATTATTATTGCCATTAAAAAACTTTTCACGGGTGTTAATTAATTCACTGAGTGATTTGGTAATGACTTGAGTGGTGGTTAAATAATTAATGCTTTGTTGTGCTGTCAGTTCTTTACTTTGTTGCGAGTATTGAGCAATAGCATAAGTTAATGACAACATGCTTTGTTCGGCATTGCGGATAAGAGCAAGCGGGTCACCACTGAGTTTGCCTAAAGCACGATATTTAGTGTCAATATCATGGTTTAATCTTGTAGTTTTTTCTTTAATATCGTTGAGCAAGGATGTGATATTCAACCGTTGTGCGTGCTCATCAATTTTCTTTAATTGCTGTTGTGCTGTGTTTAGCAATCCGGCATCGCCTGATTGTAAATATTGATCAATAGTTCGATAGAACGATACTGTAGTTGCTGATTTTAGTTCTTGGTAACCTGCTAAGTGGGAGCGACTTGTCGTTAATGAGCTACCAACATGGTACATGGTTGTTAAAAAAACAACGGCAAATAAACTTACCGCAATTACCGATATTCTAGAAAAACTTGAAACCCGCACTGGCATCCAACCCTGTAACTGATGTTTCCAAACGTTGCTGAATTCTCACGTTTTTATGTTACGTTAAGGTTACGGTTAGATGACACTAATGTGACGGTTTTATTGCAAGCGCATGAAACTTGTTCATGCAATACAATGCAGTGTATGCAAGCTAATTCTGTTTAGGAATAGCTTGGTTTACATAAACATCAAAACGGTTCTTTTTCATTTTAATGCTAGTGGCTGGTGTTTTATTGTTTAATGGCGGTGCATAGCTGGGACGCTTTACTACTACCCGGTACTTAGCCAAAGCAAGTGCTGGTTCTAGTAAGTTATCTGCGTCTAAGTCTTCTCCAACTAATGATTGAAATACTCGCATTTCTTTTTTAACTGCCGCCGACTTTTCACGGTGTGGGTACATAGGGTCAAGATAAATAACATCAGGCCGAGTTGCTAGCGACATGTTTTCTATTGAAGACGCATGAATTAAATTCATACGCTCGGTAATATCGTTAACTTCACTGCTGAGTTTTGCCCTTTCTAGGCCATCTTCAAGTAATGCCGCAACAATGGGCATTCGCTCCATCATAGTGACATGACAACCTAAAGTTGCTAGTACAAAGGCATCTCGGCCAAGCCCTGCGGTAGCGTCAAGTACATTGGGTGTGAAGCCATGCTTTAAGCCGACAGCTTTGGCGATGTCTTGACCTCGACCTCCGCCAAACTTTCTTCGATGTGCGGTTGCGCCATCAACAAAATCTACGCTTATTGCACCAAGTTTGGGTTCATCAAGTTTACATAATTCTAGATGCTGCATGTTAACCTGAAGGGCAAAGGCAAGTTCAGGTTTTTTTTTGATGGCTGCAATATCGCCGATATAATCTAATTGCCATTGGTGGGCAATTTTTTTTGCTTTATCTACATCAACAGCGTCAACATAGGCAACAGCGATATTATTCTGCATTAGCAACTTCTTCTAGTTGTATATTGTTATCACCAGTGGCGTATGCAACCAAACGGCTTAACTGACTTAGTGATAAGCCAGACTGCTGTTGCCAGTGGTTAAAACTTTCTTGTATTGCTTGTAGGCTAGATTTTGTTTGTATACCTCCAGTAACAATATCATGTGCACGAAAGTAAGCCTCAACATCACGACTAACAATAAAGGTATCTTTGCCTAGCGCTCGCAGCGCATAAGGTCCAGTATTGCCACCAAGGCGTTGGCCATGCTTTTTTAAAAAAGCCCATAAACCAATAATATTGTCGCTTGGCCATTGAGCAATAAAATCAGCAAATGTTTGGCCTTGTTGTTGCTGTTCAAAAATCATTTGGGCGTTGGCTTTAATCGTTTTTACTTTATTAAAATTACGAATGATTTTTGGGTCACTGGCTTTTCTTTCCATCATTTCTTCAGGCATCATCAAAACTTTCTCAATATTAAAATTGAAAAAGCTTTCCTCAAAATTTGGCCACTTATTTTCAACTACACGCCAAACGAAACCTGACTGGAAGACTTTTTTGCTAAATTCAGCCAAGAAGCGATCGTCGCTGATTCCACTAAGTAAGTGATCTTGATTGCCCGCACCTAATAGTATCTTTAGCTTGTTCGTTCCGCCCTTACGAGCTGCGGCACGTTGATAAATATCATCATATTTTTCTAAAGCCATTAAAATTATCCTGTGATGCCACTATGGCGAAGTAAGGCGTCAATTTGTGGCTCTCGGCCACGAAACGCCTTAAATAACTCGCTTGGCTCTTTTGAACCACCCATTTCAAGAATGTTTTTAAGAAAATCTTGTCCAACAGCTTTACTGAAAATACCTTCTTCTTCAAAGCGAGAAAATGCATCACTTGATAGTACTTCTGCCCATTTATAGCTGTAGTAACCTGCGGCGTAACCACCACCAAATATATGGCCAAAACTATGTTGAAAACGGTTAAAATCCGGCGCTTTAATTACTGCATATTCATCACGTACTTGGTCAAGTACCTGTTGGATTTCATCACCTCTTTCTGGTGAATACTGGGCATGCATCTTAAAGTCAAATAAGCTGAATTCCAGTTGACGGATCATTTGCATTGCTGATTGGAAATTCTTCGCTGCCAGCATTTTATCTAACATATCTTGTGGTAAAGCTTCACCGGTTTGATAGTGGCCTGAAATAAAGGCTAGCGCCTCTGGTTGCCAACACCAATTTTCTAAAAATTGGCTTGGTAACTCAACAGCATCCCATGGTACACCATCAATACCTGACACACCTGAGGCATTTATTTGCGTAAGCATGTGATGAATACCATGGCCAAACTCGTGAAATAAGGTGACGACTTCATCATGAGTAAATAGAGCCGGTTTATCACCAACAGGGCCATTAAAGTTACAAGTTAAGTAAGCAACAGGGTATTGAATATCGCCATTAGTAAGTTTACGGCGGCCAACACAATCGTCCATCCATGCACCACCACGCTTTTTGGCTCGTGCGTATAAATCTAAATAGAAGCTGCCTCTAAGTTGTTGGTTACTGTCGAAGACGTCAAAAAACTTAACATCTTCATGCCATGTATCGACATCTTTTCGTTCATTAATGCTTAAGCCGAATAAGCGATGAACAACTTCAAATAAGCCCGTGACTACTTTATTTTCAGGAAAATAAGGGCGAAGTTCCTCATCTGAAATCGCGTAACGTTCCTGCTTTAACTTTTCGCTGTAGTAAGGTAAATCCCATGCTTGTAAGTCATTTTTCTGGAATTTTTCATCGGCAAAAGCTTTAACTTCAGTTAAGTCTTGTTGGCCTTGTGCTTTTGACTTAATTGCTAAGTTTTCTAAAAAGCCCAATACTTCGTCAGTATTGTTGGCCATTTTGGTTGCGAGTGACTTTTCGGCGAAGCTATCAAAGCCAAGTAAATTAGCAAGCTCATGACGTAAAGACAGTAACTCGGCCATAATGGGGCTATTGTCGTATTCACCACCGTTAGGCCCTAATTCTGAAGCTCTTGTAACGTAAGCTCGGTACATTTTTTCTCGTAGTGCTTGGTTATCAGAGTAGGTCATTACCGGTAAATAACTTGGAATATCTAAGGTAAATAACCAGCCTGATTTTTCTTGGGATTCAGCTAGTGCCTTGGCTGCTTCTTTCGCGCTTTCTGGTAAGCCAGCTAATTCATTTTCAACAGTAACATTGATACTAAAAGCGTGTGTTGCATCTAATATGTTATTACCAAATGTTGAGCTTAACTCAGATAAACGGGTAGCAATTTCGCCGTAGCGCTTTTTGTCATCATCATTTAAGGCAATACCAGACAATCTAAAGTCTCGCAAAGCATTACTGATCACTTTTTGCTGGGGCTCGTTTAGTGTAGTAAATGCTTCACTTTCACTTAGTTGCTGATAAGCAGCAAATAGTTCAGCGTGTTGGCCAACAAAAGTACCGTATTCGGATAATAGTGGCAGACATGACTCGTATGCTTCACGAAGTTCATCGCTATTTACTACAGAATTCATATGTGAGATAGGTGACCATAACTTTCCTAATACATCATCCACTTCATCAACAGGTGTGACTAAATTATCCCATGTGAATTCGGTATTACTGGTTAACACATCTGCAATTGTCTTTTTGCAATTAGCGATAGCGTGCTCTACTGCAGGTTTAATATGCTCGGGCTTAATTTTAGAAAATTGCGGTAGTGATGTACTTTGTAATAATGGGTTGGTCATATGAAGTCGCATGTTTGCTAAATGATGCAGTAGATGTAATGGCTAATGAATCGATAATCAAGGTTTAGTGGCATAGTTTTCAATTTTTACTCATGTTTTATGGTGATGAAATTTAAATGCGCTAAGGTATGTCATTTATCGGCAGAAATAAGCGATGTTGACACACACGCTTGAATTTTAGTTTTTTCAGTCCAATATAGTGAAATATACTCACACAGGAATATTAATATGACACAACATTTTGACTACATTGCAATTGGTGCTGGTAGTGGCGGTATTGCCTCGGCAAACCGAGCAGCACGTTTAGGTAAAAAAGCGGCGGTTATTGAAGCTAAGCATATTGGTGGTACTTGTGTGAATGTTGGCTGTGTACCGAAAAAAGCTATGTGGTACGCGGGGCAAATTGCTGATGCATTACATTATGCGAATGACTATGGCTTTAAAGCGCCACTGCAAGGCTTTGACTGGTCAACATTAGTGAAAAATAGAGAAGCATATATTGAACGTATTCATGCCGCTTATGCGCGTGGTTTTGCTAGCAATGATGTAACGGTAATTAATGGCTTTGCTAAGTTTGTTAACAAAAATACTGTTGAAGTTAATGGTGAACTGTACACAGCGGAACATATCACTATTGCAACAGGTGGCCGCCCAAGTCGCCCTAATATTGAAGGTGCTGAGTACGGTATTGATTCAGATGGATTTTTTGCTTTAACCGAGCAGCCTGAATCTGTTGCTGTCGTCGGTGCTGGCTATATTGCTGTCGAGCTTGCGGGTGTATTACATGCACTGGGTAGCGAGTCGCATTTATTGGTACGAAAAGAAAAGCCATTACGTGGTTTTGACGATATGTTAAGCGACACTTTAGTAGAGCAAATGGCAAAACATGGGCCAACGCTGCACACTATGAGCGTACCTAGTCGCGTTGAAAAGCATGCAGACGGCAAACTAACAATTCATTTAGATAATGGCAATGCTATTGGCCCTGTCGACACGTTAATTTGGGCAATTGGCCGAGAGCCGGCGACTGATAATATTAATATTGAATCAACGGGCATAGAGCTTGATGAACGTGGTTTTATTCCAACGGATAAATATCAAAATACCAACGTGAACGGCATTTATGCGGTTGGCGATAACACGGGTCGTGCACAGCTTACGCCTGTTGCTGTTGCTGCGGGGCGTCGCTTGTGTGAACGCTTATTTAACAATAAGCCTTATGAGCATTTAGATTACTCAAATATTGCTACAGTGGTTTTTAGCCACCCAGTTATTGGCACTGTAGGTTTATCAGAAAAAGAAGCTATTGCTGAATACGGTGAAGAACAGGTTAAAGTTTATAACTCTCAGTTTACCGCTCTATATCAAGCAATTACTGAAGATTATAGAGATCCAACACGCATGAAGTTGGTGTGTGTTGGTAAAGAAGAGAAAATTGTTGGTATCCATAGTATTGGTTTTGGTAGCGATGAATTACTACAAGGCTTTGCTGTGGCGATGAAAATGGGCGCGACTAAAGCTGATTTTGATAATACCGTTGCTATTCACCCAACGTCAGCAGAAGAGTTTGTTACTATGTAGCACTAGGGTATTTCCCTCTAACCATTTTATTTAGTTAGAGGGAAATCTTGCGACTTACTTAATAAAAGCTGGTATAACCCGCTCTGAAATTTGAGTAAATATTTTATCTTCTCGGTCATGGCCGGTGATCACAATAATCAAATCAAGCGCTGCGACTACAATGATGCGTTGTCCCCCTCCGCCCCAGGCAAACGTAGTATCATAGCTTTTATCACCAACCGTAATGTCAGTTTGATACCAAAAATAGCCATAACGAAAATTATCAGGCATCCAATCTTCAGTAGGTTTAACAAGACCACTGGTGGCTTTTGCTAGATAGTTTGCTGAAATAAGCTGTTCGCCATGCCATTTACCTTTGTTGAGAACAACAGTGCCTAATTTGACCATATCACGAGAGGTCATACTCACACCCCAGCCAGCTTCTGGAATGCCGCTAACATGAGTTTTCCAGGTGTAATTTGTGATGGCCAATTTATCGAGAATCTCTTTTTTAAGGAAGTTTTCAGCGCTGCCTGGCACGACAGCATCAATGACCGCCATCACTAGTATAGGATTGTAGTTGCCATATAAGTATTGCTGAGATTCAGAGGTAATCGGCCCACTATGCTCAAGTAGGGCTTGAACTAATAGCTGCCTCTTTATCACGGCAGGATTTTTCTTAAGCTCTTGCCATTTATCACGGTCGATACTAAGTCCACCATGCATAGTTAATGCTTTATGAAGTGTGATTTTTTCTGAGCCCTCAGCAAGTTTTGACGTATCTAGGTCTTTTAGAAAACTAATTAGTGGTTTTCGTAAATCGGCCATTGTCAGATAGCCCAACTGGATAGCTAGACCGATTGCCATGCTGGTGTAAGCTTTAGTAGTTGAAGCTTGTCCATGATGTAAATTTACTCGACCTCGTTTGTAATAAGATTCAAATAGCAACTTCCCTTGGTGAGAAATAAGCATGCTATCGTAGAGACCGTGTTTATCGTTAGCTATCTCCTTAGCTAATTTGATAATCTCGTCTTTAGTTCCGCTGTCGACACCTAGTTCGCCAACAGCTAATTGGTCTTCTCTGGCTGCTGGTGTTACATCAATAAAGCTTTCTTGTAGATAAGGTAAGTCCCTAAAAGACATTTTTGCATCTTCGACAGATGCCCTGGGTGCAAGCATGGTGCTGTCTGCGATATTCGCTGCAACTACATTGCTAACAGTACTAAATAGCGCAGCAGCAATGAAACTTTTAAATTTTGTTTTAATATTCATAAATAACTGTAGTTCCGTTTGGTTAGGCTTATGATTTTGCCCTAAGCGTTTCGATAATTTTTGCATCTACCCAGTACATACCGGCATTTTCATCATTAACAAATCTGTTAAATAAAAGGTACTTTCCGTCTGGCGTCACGATTGCTCCACTTTCAGATGCCGCGCTATTTATTGTCTCTCCAAAATTAATGGCCGCTCCCCAGCTACCATCTTTCTGTCGAAAACTAATAAAAAGATCAGCCCTTCCATATCCATTCTCTCTTTGTTCATCCCAAATTAAATAGGATTCATCTGGTGCAATAAAGGGATGCGCATTCCAGTCACCAAAATCAATATCTACCGCTTTTGGTTTTGTATATTTGCCATTTATTAAGCTTGAGTAATGAATGGGAGTTGATTCATTTGCGTCATCGAAATAGTAAGTTCCTGCAGCAGAAGACATTAGGCGCATAATACGAAAGTCTTTGAAATAATCACCTAGGCTTTTGATTTCTGACCAGCCAGTTTTGGTTCGCTCCATATAGTATTTGCCCAAATGCATAGTATTACCATCAGGCGTGGTAATAGGACGGCCTACTCTAGGCCCCACCAAAGATTCGTGCCATTGATTATTTTCTACTTTGAAAACACGTAACGACCACTTGCCATCTTTATTATTTCTTCGCGTAAAGTAGAAATTTTTCATATCAGGCGTGAAGAAGCCACTATGATCACGATGTGCGGGTGAGCGTTTACTGGGCGCAAAAGCCATAGGAGTATCACCGGGTGGTGTTTGTCCAACATAAGGCCCTTCAAGAATTGGGGCTTTATTATTTCCGTAGCTATTAGTACTTAGTGTTGCCATGAAAATATAAAGCGCAATTAGCAGCATACTTAGTTTCATTATTTCACTCCTTTTTCTTGTAAGTTTGATAACCATTTTATGCCTTTAACACCTAACATTGGGAAGGAGTCACTATGACCAGAGGAGTCGATAATGATGTGTTTGAGTGAAGAGATTGCTTGATAGTTTTTACCTTTTAGTTGGCTAACAAAGTCTTCAACATGTGGCCGCAATTCTTTTTCAAGTTCGCCATAAGAAATAAAGATGTTAATTTCTGGCTGAGCATTATTTAAGCTTGCATTTGCTTGGGCAAAAAGCTCAGTGCCGCTACTCCATATACTTGGGCTACCAAGAATATAATTTTTAAACGTATCGGGTTGTGTCATCAGTGCATAGGTGCCAAAAAGGCCACCAGCTGAAAAGCCTAAATAGCTGCGATTGCTTGGATCGGTTCGGTAATTTTTTTCGATTGTTTTGAAGACATCGTCGCGAATAAAAGAAAGGTGATTATCGGCTTGTCCAAATTTTATTTTTGGATGTTTAGGGTTAGTTCTTTTCTTGAATGAGTAGTCGCCAAAGCGGCTGAAATGTGCACCATATTTTTGCTTGAGCTCTTCTGGAATATCTTTTTGCCAAGAGATCCCTACTAAAATAACGTCTTCCATTATATAAGCGGTAGCAGCAGATAATAGTTCTATATGCCAAACTGCGTCGGTAAAATAGATGACAGGATACTTTTTGCTCTTATCTTCATCATATTTTTCAGGCAGTTTAACGAGCAGTTCGTACTGCTTATTAGATTGCTTATCCGTGATCGGAAGCACATGCACGCTTGGCATTTCGTAAGCTGATTGGTCAGTTTCAGCAAGTGCCAAAAAAGGGATTAGCACTACAATAAGTAAGATTATATTTTTTATCATGAATACCTCGGTGATTTACTCTGAGCATTTAAGGTTGAATAAAATGTCAGTATTCACCTTAACCAATAGCCAGCAATTTACTTGAGGTTGCACTGATTTTTAGCTGATTTTTATCTGATTAATAAAAAACTAATAATTATCAAATATTTACAATATTGAGTTTGGCCGTACAGGCGTTTATGCTATACCATTCATCTTATGTTGATTTAATTTTTAATCGCAAACTTTAGTGGTACCAGAGGATTTATGGCAGAACAGTATTGGATTGGCGGATTTTTTATCGATTTATCCCGAAATCAAATTACCCAAAATGACCAATCAAAAACACTCGCTCCAAAAGCACTGGCTGTTCTTACTCATTTGGCTGAGCATCAAGGACAAGTGGTTAGTCATGAAGCCTTGTTAGCTAAAGTTTGGCAAGGTACTGTCGTATCCCCCAATTCACTGCAACGCAGTGTTGCGCAATTAAGAAAAGCATTGGGTGATGATGGTAAAGTTCAAGTTTATATCAAGACGCATGCTAAACAAGGATACAGTTTAGAGTGTGATGTTAGGTGGCATGATGGTGTCGGTAAAAAAGTATTTGAAGTTATTACTAAAGACAACGCCACTAATGAAGCTACTGATAGCGAGGTTGCGACTAACGTTGTTAATAATAGTGCTGTCGATAAAGAGGTTAATAGCAGCGAATTGCCAGCCGGCGCTGTTGCTGAGTCGAAAACCTTGAGATCTAGAGTACTCCTGATTGCGCTTATTTTTGGCATTATGATGTTTGCCACAATCAGCTATCAATTTACTGCACCAAAGCAACCGGAAACATTATCTATTGGTGCGCTGCGCTCATTAACAACGACAGACAATAAAGAACATTCAGGCATTTATTCACCTAATGGCGAATACATTGTTTTCAATCGTTACTCAGATGAATATTGTGCGAGCAGTAATATTTGGGCAAAAAATATTAAAACGCAGAAAGAAACCCAATTAACCAATAATATAGGGAAATACGGTAGTCACAGTTTCTCAAAAGATGGGAAAAAATTGGTATTTATTAAAACTGAAAACTGCGATAAACCGATTAATCAAAAAGAATGTTTTAAACTAATGACCTTGGATTTTGATAAAGCATTAAAATCACCGCAAGCGCCAAGTTTATTAATGGAATGTAAAAACTCTAGAATTACTAAATCTAAATGGTTAAAGAATAATAATGTTGCTTTGTTGCAAGAGCTTGCTAATCATTGGAAATTAATCAGTTATTCGATAGAAGACAATAAAAGCACCGATATTTACTCGTTAGCAGGCGGTCAGGTCATTGATTATGATTATTCTGTTAAAGATGACATTATTGCTTTAATTAGCGTGCACAATGACGGTCAGAACTATATTGAAATTATCAAATCTACGGGCCAATTAATGTCTAGTTATCCGATTGAATATCCGCCAGAGATAACGAATTTAAGTTACATCTATCCTAACTTTTCGCCATTAGACAACCAGCTTATTTTCAGCACGGGCCGACAGCTCTTCACACTGTCTTATCAAGGTAAAATAGCCAAAGTTAGCCTTCCTCTTGACGAGCCAGCAGGCTCACCGACATTTCACCCAGATGGTAAACGAGCGCTGATGATAAAAGGGCACTGGGATAGTGATATTGCGACATTTTCCATTTCCAAAGTTGCCAACTCAAACTCTACAGAAATAGCGGCTGTTCATTCGTTAACTGAGAAAAGTAGTGATGTATTATCTATTTCTAAGATAATTGCACGTTCAACACGTGAGGAAGATAGTGCTATTTTCCAACCTAATGGCAAGTTAATCGCTTTCAAGTCTGATCGTTCTGGTGAAGATCAAATTTGGCTAAATGATGACAATGAACTACAACAGCTGACTAATTTTTCAATAGACACGCGGATTTCGGGATTGGATTGGGCTGCTGATGGAAAAGATATTTTAGTTAACGCCAATAACGTGCTTGTTCAGGTTAATCTCGATGCGAAGCAAAAGTCCTTTCCGATTGCATTTCCAGTTGCGCAACTGTTCCATTGGGATAGTGATAACAACAGGGCTCTATTATCAATACGAATCAAAGGCATTTTAAAATTTGTTGAGTTCAATATGAATGATTTAAGTTTTAAAATCATCACGGACAAGAAAGTTAATTGGGCGTTGAAAAGCGAAGATGGCCGATTAATTTACACCGATCACATGGACCGATTTTGGCAACCAGGGCCAGCGGAAGACCAAATGATTGAATTGTTAGAAAATCAAGGTAGTGACAAACGATATATTGTGAAGCATAACGTAATTTATGGCATTAACGAGGACTACCAACTGTGGTCTTATGCACTTAACGATGGCACATTTAAGATCCTAGGTAATATACCGGATAAAATTGATTTTATTACCGACATTAATCAGAACGAGCTGTTAATGACTACTAGAGTTTCAGCAAAAAAAGAAGTAGCCGAGCTGACATTAAGTGAATAACATCAGCTGATGAATGCATGCTTAATTTATTGAGTGAATAAACAGGAACAATTACCATGAAAATTTTTGCAAAACTTATGATAACTACACTGCTAGGAGCATGTATGTCATTGGCTATAGAGGCGGAAGAACACCGTCATGACCATGGCAATTCAACTGAGAAATTGTCGTTAAATCAAGGTGAGAAATGGCAAATTGATAACAGCTTGCACCTTGGTATGAGCAATATTAATAAAGCCATGCAGGCTAAACTCAATGACATTCATTACGATAAGTTTTCTAGTGAGCAATACTTACAATTGGCGACTCAGGTTGATCAGAAGATAGCGTACTTATTTGAGCATTGTAAATTACCACCAAAAGCTGATGCTCAGCTACATCTATTACTTGCCAAAATAATGCGCGGTAGCAGCATGATGAAGGAGAATAAAAGCCCAAAGCAGGGTGCTATTTTTGTTATTCAGGCATTGCGTGATTATCCTACTTACTTTAACGATAAGGATTGGCGCGGGCTCGATCATTAGTTGTGTTTTAGTCATAATCATATTTTCATGAAATTTGCATACTCGATAATATTTTTTGATTAATTTTTTTGCTCCGTAGTGCCTCACTAACGAAATTAACACAATGCTGCCATTGTAATTTTTTATTTTTGAATAACGATTAAAGTGCGTGTAAAAATAAATTTTTATGAAAGTTTATTGACTGAAATTGAGCTAGCCCTTGCCAATTCTCGCTTATGTTTTTTTGTTATTTCAAGGTGTAATAAAACTGCAAAAATATTTTAATAATTGTCTGGTAATGGGGCCATTTTCTGTTAATCTCTTAGCTCGCTTATTTTTATTGCTCGTTAATTGAACAGTAAAGTTTAAGCACGGACATTTATTTATCCACATAATAAAAAAATAATAATAAATATGTGAAAAGGATTTCTGACTTACCTTTTTTCATCAATTACATGTACTTACAAACAAGTTGCCGTAAAGTTCACCAGAATTTTATGGTCATTCATCGTGGTTTTCAACATACTTATCCACAATTTGATTGGTTTGATGTGACTAAATGCAATGAAGTGCTAGAGAGAATTTGCCGATTATGGCATGCTTAGCCCATCTTTCCGCCAGTCAAAAAATTATCATGCCAACTTCTGACCAATCACCGCTTATTTTAGTCGATGGTTCATCTTATTTATTCCGTGCATATCACGTGCCTTATTTACAAGCTTTATCAACCGCAGACGGCCAACCGACAGGGGCAATTACCGGTGTGTTGAATATGATTAAAAGTTTGAAGAAAGATTATCCGAATGGCAACGTCGTGGTGGTATTTGATGCCAAAGGGAAAACATTTCGTAATGACATGTATCCAGAATATAAAGCTAATCGTCCGCCAATGCCGGACGATTTACGCAGCCAAATAGCGCCACTACATGAAATTATTGCTGCTATGGGCTTACCGCTTCTAGTTATTGAAGGGGTAGAGGCAGATGATGTTATTGGTACTTTATCTCATCAAGCAACAGCATTAGGAATCGAAACGGTTATTTCAACTGGTGATAAAGACATGGCGCAGTTAGTTAACCAACATGTACGCTTAATTAATACCATGACCAATGTTGAAATGGATGAAGCGGGTGTTATTGAAAAATTCGGTGTGCGTCCAGATCAAATTATTGATTACTTAGCGCTGATGGGAGATAAAGTTGATAATATTCCAGGCGTTGAAAAGTGTGGTCCTAAAACTGCCGTTAAGTGGCTAACCGCTTACCCGACTTTACAAGAAGTTATGGATAATGCCGATAAAGTAAAAGGTAAAGTTGGTGAAAACTTACGTACCGCACTTGCCCATTTACCGCTTTCTTATGAACTTGCCACCATTAAACTTGATGTCGAGCTTGAGCAAACTGTTGAGGCGCTGCAACCTACAGCAGCTGATGTTGATACGTTAAAAGCCTTATATCAAAAGTTTGAATTAAGACGATTACTTGCTGAATTAAATGCTGGCGACACGAATGCAACGAAAGACAGCCCAGCTAGTCAAAGTGAAGAGGCTGATGATGACGCGGCTAATTTTTCCGATATTGAAATCGACTATGAAATTGTTTTAACGAAAGCAGCATTTCAAAGCTGGTTAGATAAATTGACGGAAGCAGAGTTATTTGCCTTTGATACTGAAACAACCAGTGTTGATTATATGAAAGCTGAACTCGTTGGCTTGTCGTTTGCAGTTGAAGCGGGTAAAGCGGCGTATGTTCCTGTTGCCCATGATTATGTAGGTGCGCCTGAACAGCTTGATAGAGATTGGGTGTTGGCTCAGCTTAAGCCACTGTTAGAAAGTGAATCGCAGCAGAAAGTAGGGCAAAACTTAAAGTACGATGCAAATGTACTTTCACACTACAATATTGCGATGAAAGGTATCACTTTTGACACCATGATAGAGTCATATTGTTTCAATAGTGTTGCTACACGTCATAATATGGATGCTCTTGCTGACAAGTACTTAGGTTATAAAACAGTACATTTCGAAGACATTGCTGGCAAAGGCGCAAAACAGCTTACTTTTAATCAAATTGAAATCGAAAAAGCAGGGCATTACGCTGCCGAAGATGCCGATATTACGCTACGTTTACATCAGGCTATTTTTCCGAAATTAGAGAAAGTAAGCACACAACTTTCCGTTTTTAATGACATAGAAATGCCACTATTACCTGTATTAGCTCGTATGGAGCAACATGGTGTCTTGATTGACTGTGATATGTTAGATCAACAAAGCCATAGCATAGGTACTCGCTTATCTGAATTAGAAATTGAAGCGCACAATATTGCAGGAAAGAGTTTTAACTTAAGCTCACCAAAGCAGCTGCAAACGATTTTATTTGAAGAATTAAAAATCCCCGTACTGAAGAAAACACCTAAGGGTGCACCATCAACGGCAGAAGAAGTGTTGCAGGAGTTAGCGCTTGATTATCCGTTACCTAAAGTTATTTTGGAAAACCGTGGGTTAAGCAAATTAAAATCAACCTACACTGATAAGTTACCACTATTAGTTGATCCAAAAACTAATCGTGTACATACCTCGTATCATCAGGCGGTAACTGCAACCGGGCGTTTATCTTCAACCGATCCAAACTTGCAAAATATTCCGATCAGAAGTGAAGAAGGGCGTAAAATTCGCCATGCTTTTATTGCACCAGAAGATCATAAAATCGTTGCGATAGATTATTCACAAATTGAATTGCGCATTATGGCGCATTTATCAGATGACCCAGGTCTAGTGAAAGCTTTCTCTGAAGGCAAAGATGTTCATAAGGCCACAGCGGCAGAGATATTCGCCGTTTCATTAGATGAAGTGACCAGTGATCAACGTCGTAGCGCCAAAGCGGTAAACTTTGGTCTTATCTATGGCATGTCAGCATTTGGTTTAGCTAAACAGTTAAATGTACCTCGTCATACTGCGCAAGAATACATGGATAAGTATTTTGAACGTTACCCTAATGTTTCGAAATATATGGAAGATACCCGTCAGCAAGCTAGTGAGAATGGTTATGTTGAAACCTTGTTTGGTAGAAGACTTTATTTACCGGACATTAAATCGAAAAATGGTATGCGTAAGAAAGCGGCAGAGCGCGCCGCAATCAACGCACCAATGCAAGGTACTGCGGCAGATATTATTAAAAAAGCAATGTTAGCAGTAGATGCATGGATATTAGCGCAAAATGATCCTCGTATTCGTATGACCATGCAAGTACACGATGAATTAATTTTTGAAATTCACCAAGATATTGTCGAAAGTGCCACGCAAAGTCTCGTTGAAATTATGAATAATGCAGTAGAAATGAGCGTACCTTTAATTGCAGAAGCAGGTGTTGGTGATAATTGGGAACAAGCTCACTAAAGCAAGTTGGTTATAAATTACTCAGAGGTGAAATTTAATTTGCTTTCTGTGGTTCTTATAAATAACACCGAATGATCCCTTCATGGTGTGTTTCTTTTTAGGCCTCTTCATAGAGGCCTTTTTTTTGCCCAAACCAGGTTTTCTATTATTTGATCACAATACCGAACAGGAAAACTGAGGTGTATTTTTTATTTTGTGATAAAAAAAACAAATAAATGAAAAAAAATTACAAAACCTTCTTTACAAGCTTAGAGTTCTTACTCTATAATTGCTTTGTTCCTAACACGAACGCTTGTTGTAATAATTTGTATATTTTAGCTTTCCTCATAGCTTATAGACCGATAATTAATGTTGTCGGTTTTTTTTTGCTGGTAGTAAAGTTAGCTTGAGCGAACTATAGAAATGAATAGGTAAAAATATGATGGTTTATTTTTACCTATTTAGTGTAATTAAATTACATTGATAGTGGCTATTCAGGTTTATCAAGTGGATCAATAATAGCGTTTATTTGCGGTGGCTTACTGCGGCCTGCCTTGCGTAATGCGTCACGTAATACATATTCAATTTGGGCGTTTAAGCTACGTAACTCATCATCTGACCAACGCTGCATTGCGGTCAGTATTTCTTCATTAATACGTAATGGATAAGCTTTTTTTGCCACAGAAACCTCTAATATAATAATTGAAAGCCCACAGGTATGAGCTCAGCTATTTTAGTATAAACTACCCGTATTGACGATAGGTTGCGCGGCTTCATCAGAACAAAGTACTACGAGTAAGTTGCTTACCATTGCTGCTTTTCTTTCTGCGTCAAGTTCAACAATGTCACGTTCTGCTAGACTTTGTAGTGCCATTTCTACCATACCAACAGCACCTTCAACGACTTTTTTACGTGCAGCTATAATTGCCATGGCTTGTTGTCGTCTTAACATGGCATTGGCGATTTCCGGCGCGTAAGCTAAGTGACTAATTCTTGCTTCTATAACTTTCACACCGGCTTTGCCTAAGCGGTCTTGTACTTCACATTTTAGCGCTTCAGATATTTCTACAGGATTACTACGCAGCGATATACCTTGCTCTTCGTGATGATCGTAAGCATAACTAGTGGCTAAGTTACGCAAAGCTGATTCACTTTGAATTGATACATAATCTTCATAATCATCAACTTGGAAAACAGCTTCGGCAGTATCAACCACTTCCCAAACAATAACAGCGGCAATTTCAATAGGATTACCATTTTTGTCGTTGACCTTTAATTTACTACTTTCGAAGTTTCTAACCCTTAATGAAACACGCATTTTGGTATAGAAGGGATTGGCCCAACGTAAACCTGGCAAGTGTACTGTACCGGCATATTTACCAAATAGTTGTAATACACGCCCCTCTTTAGGGTTGACCATAAAAAAGCCAAACCAACCAATAAAAATAATAATATTCAATAATAAACTACCGATTGTTAAGGTTGGGTTATTAGGTAGAGAGTACACCGTCAGGCTTAAGGCGCTCAGTTGCACAATTAGTAAAACAACAATAAAGCCAATACCATTTGGAGCTTTTACTTCTTTTTCGGTAAACATATCCTGTCCTTTAACTTTTTTATTTGTGATATCATTTTGATATCACTTTCTGTTTATTGCAAGTGAATTTTGTGTTTTTGTCTATTTTAAAAGAAATTTAAATAATTAAATTTATAATTTTCAATGAGTAATGAAAGGAATTTAATTTAAGTGATTTTGATCAATAATGCGTTTTTTCTCTACTGATATTATTTACTCAGATTTAAACAGCGGAGAATTATTATGGGATGTTGTGGTGGATGTGGTGGCGAAGGTCACGAACCAGTAGCAGAGCAAGAACAAACTGAAGAAGCAGTAGAAAGCACTGAAGAAGAGTAAGTATCGCTAAGTAACGATAAAAGAAGCAGCATAGGCTGCTTTTTTATTGCTTAAATTTTGATAACACGAATATAGGCACGCTCATTATCCTCTGTAAGACAACATTGTTAACGATAAATTAAGATGTTCTACTAATGCACTGCAATGCTCAAAATCTCGCGCCGTTATTTCTTTATCTGCAATAAAAACCTGTCCTGTAATCAACCCTATCGCTTTATGACCAACTTTTACTGGCATTATTATTAATGCACCATTTGCGATGTGATCACTAATTTCACCGGTTATATACTGATACCATTGTTCAGCCTGCTTGTTGTTAATGACTATCGCCTGATCATTTTCCATCGCATAACTGAAAATATTACTGCTTCTAGTTAAATGAAAGCGTTTGTTATTCTCAACTGTCTGCGCATTTATATCAAAAGTAAATCGATTTTTTATTTCTGATTTGTTGTCAACCATCATTAAAAAACTGCATTGCTCAAAGGCGAATATACTCGCCATTGCTTGTAATGTTGTTTGAATAAATGCTGAAAAGTCTGTGCTTGTTTTTAATAACTTATTTAGCTGCATACACGCACTTAATATTTCACTTTCTTTGTTCGGGTTATATTTAAGCACTTTATGCGCGTGGTCATTGAAGTCTTTAGCGCGTGGTAAAGGTTTTATATGCTCAATTAACGCTTTAGCACCATAAGAGGTCAGTAGTTTACTTGCCTGATCCCGTAATAATGAAATTTTTGCTGTTAGTTGTTTGATATTCAAACCGGTAATTTTTGCTATATTGCTCAGTAATTCATGAAACTCTTCCACAGTACCAGTAGGGTTTGCAATACAATGACTAAGTTTGTCAGCAAAATAAACAATTTGTATTTCTACCGTTCGACTTTCCGGCTGATTAAGTGCTTTTAATAATAAATCACTTAAACTCCAGGTTTTTGCTAGTTCTCCGCTTAATTGGCTAAAGTCGCCTCCGAGTTCTTGATAGCACTCTTGCTGAAAAATAGCAGGAGTAGTATCAACAAACGTGGCTAATTTTTTTGCCGAATCTCCACCAGACCCCCAGAAAGCAGTTTCACCAATACGGTATAACATGGCAGCAAGGTATAGCTCTTCTTGAGTATCATCAGCGTATTGTGGCGCCATCATTTTAGCTAGTAAACCCGCATAAAATGAGCTTGCCATAGATCTTGTTAACTGTTGATGTACTTTGTCGTCCAGGTCTTTATTGGCAAGTAAACCCTCAACTAATCGTGATGTTAAGCAGATATTTTTCACCGCTTGAATACCTAATACTACCGAGGCTCTGGAAACGGTGCTGACTTTATTAATACTTAGATGCTGAACACTATTGGCAACTTTTAGTAAGCAAGAGGCGAGTGCTTGGTCATGTAAAATAGCTTTACTTAATTTAGGTAATGAAGATTTATCATCGTTATTAAATTTATCCAACATTCTGGCTGTTGACGTAATAGCCGGCAATTCGCTATTAGTGATCACGTCAACCCAGTGCTGAATTAGTGGTGACTTGGCCTCATGCATACTTGCTCCGCATTAAACTTGTATGAAATATATACATTTTATCAGCGTAACATATTCATCAAGAATTCGCTTAATGGTATTTAGGTTATATAAAATAAGCCCAAATTTTCTTTAGCAACTAATTGAACCTTTCACGTTTATTTACAGTCTACTCCGCAATAAATTTACTAAGTTGTTGTACTTATTCTCTATATCGATAATATTAAGTTCAGCTTACCTAATATGTTGAATGAACCGAGGAATTTACTTTGAAAAAATGGACGTTACCGCTGCTATTAACCTGCTTAGCTGCTTGTGAAAACACCCAAACTGTAAAGCTACCTGACGCAAATATTACAGTCGCGGGAGCAAAATTTATTGAGCAAGTAAAACCAGAAACTGGAAAAACGGTTATCCCATTTCAAAAATATGTACTTGATAATGGCCTGACAGTAATCTTGCATCAAGACGGCTCAGATCCCTTAGTACATGTTGATATGACTTATCATGTTGGCTCAGGTCGTGAAGAAGTAGGTAAATCTGGTTTTGCACATTTCTTTGAACATATGATGTTTCAAGGCTCAGAGCATGTCGCTGATGATGAGCATTTTAAGATAGTAACTGAATCAGGTGGTACCATGAATGGCACCACTAATAGTGACCGAACTAATTATTTTCAAACTGTACCCGCCAGTCAACTTGAAAAAATGCTTTGGCTAGAAGCCGACCGAATGGGCTTTTTAGTAGATGCGGTAACACAAGAAAAATTTGAAGTGCAGCGTGAAACGGTAAAAAATGAACGTGGTCAAAGCTATGATAATCGCCCTTATGGCTTGTTAAGAGAGCGTGTTGCTGAAGCCATGTACCCAGTCGGTCATCCGTATTCTTGGCAAACCATTGGCTATATTGAAGATCTAAACCGCGTTGATGTTAATGATTTAAAAGCATTTTTCTTACGTTGGTATGGCCCTAATAATGCAACATTAACAATTGGTGGCGACATCAATGTTGAAAAAACTTTAGCAATGGTTACTAAGTATTTTGGTAGCATTCCACGTGGTCCAGAAGTAAAAATGCCAGAAAAACCAAGCTTTACCATTGAAGCTGATCGCTATATATCTTTGGAAGACAATGTGCATTTACCGTTAGTCTATATGTCTTATCCAACGGTGAGTATTCGACACGAAGATGAAGCGCCACTTGATCTACTTTCAAGCATTCTTGGTGGTGGTAAAACATCATTACTATATAAAAATTTAGTTAAAAACCAGTTAGCTGTACAAGCTTCGGTAAGCCACCCATGTGCCGAACTTGCTTGTACTTTTAATATGCTTGCTTTACCACATCCAGCATCAGGTAAAACCTTAGCTGATATGGAAAAGGTTATTCGTGACACTTTACTTGAATTTGAAACACGTGGTGTTGAAGATGACGATTTAACTAAAGCAAAAGCTGCAATGGAAGCGAACTTTGTTTTCGGCCTGCAAAGTGTTGCAGGTAAAGTTAGCCAACTAGCCGCTAATGAAACTTTCACCGGTAACCCTAATTATATTGAACAAGATATTGCCCGCTATGCCAATGTAACTAAAGCTGATGTTATGCGTGTTTACCAGCAATATATTAAAGATAAGCACGGCGTTATCATGAGTATTGTACCAAAAGGGCAAAAAGCGCTTGTTGCTGCGGCAGATAATTTCACACCACAAGCACGTGCAATTCCAGTACAAACAGCAACAACTGATGCCGATTTAAATATTCGTAAAACCAAAGATAATTTTGACCGCAGTATTGTACCAGCAACAGGTAAAAATAAAGCTGTTGATGTACCACAAATGTGGCAGGAGACGTTTGCTAATGGCGTTAAAATTCTAGCTACACAAAGTATTGAGACACCGACCACGTCATTGCTTTTGAAAATTCCAGCAGGTCATTATTTTGAAGGTAAAGACAAAGCAGGTACAGCGTCGTTACTGGCGGCAATGTTAAACGAATCTACCACTGAGCGTAGTGCCGAAGATATGAGTAAGGCATTGCAAAAACTTGGTGCATCGGTCGCGATCTCGACCGGTAACAAGTATTTAACTGTTAATGTAAATACATTAACTAAACACTTAGATGCAACCTTAGCACTAGTTTACGAAAAATTAGCCAAGCCAGCATTTCTTGCCAGTGAATTCGACCGTAATAAAAATAATGCTATTCAAGGAGCCATTAATGGTAAAAAAGATGCAGGTTATTTAGCATCAACAGCCTATCGCCAGTTATTACACGCCGACAATATTGCTGCAACTTCAAGCAGTGGCACTGAATCATCATTGGCGAATATTACGCTGGCTGACATAAAAGCACATTACCACCAGCAATTAAAAGCGAAAGATAGCCAAATAATTTCGGTATCAAACTTAGACAAAGCGCAGCTATTAACATCGTTAAGTGTGTTTAAGTCATTAACCGGTGAAGGCAAAAAATTAGCCATTTCCTTGCCTGAATCACCGGCAAAACTTGGAGTGATTTATTTAGTTAATAAAGATAATGCAGCACAGTCTGCTATTCGCATTGGTAAGCGTTCACTTACGCAAGACATTACTGGTGAATACTATAAAGCGTATTTAATGAACTTCCCATTAGGAGGTGCTTTTAATAGCCGCATCAACCTAAACTTACGCGAAGACAAAGGCTACACCTATGGCGCACGGTCGTACTTTTATGGTGATAAATTTTCTGGTGCTTATACCGCAAGTGCGGAAGTTCGTGCTGATGTTACCGATAAATCGATTGTAGAGTTTGTTAAGGAAATTGAAAACTATGCTGACAACGGCATAAGTGACGAAGAGCTAGCATTTATGCGCAACGCTATTAATCAAAAAGACGCTTTAAAATATGAAACACCACGACGTAAATTAGGCTTTTTAGCACAAATTTTGGAACATGACTTAACAACAGAGTTTGTTAAAGAGCGAAACGAAATTGTTGCTAATATTTCTAAAGCAGAAATTAATGCTCTCGCGAAAAAACACTTAAATTTAAGCGAAATGTTAATGGTGGTAGTGGGTGATGCTAAAATCTTAAAGCCACAATTAGAAGCACTTGGTTATCAAGTTATAAACTACGAAATTTAACCTAACACTCAATGATAAAGGCCGCTAATTAGCGGCCTTTTTTATATGCAGGAAGTATAGTATGCCACGATCACATGGATGTGAAAGAGTGGCGATGTATAGGCCTCTCCCAGACTTCCTGTCTTTCGAGGCACGTCGAAGCACGATTAGTTTTTTGCTCTAGACAAAAACTAAGACTTATCTTTCTGTAAGCAATACCAAGATCATACGGACGTAAAAGGTTGGTGATGTTAAGCGATTAATAATAAATAGCCGAGTTAATTATACTAATTCAGGTTTGGCTAAGCGTTTCACGGCATCAAGCAGTTCGTCTGCACAAAAGGGTTTTGTTAAGTAGGCACAAGCCCCTAAATCTTTGGCTTGTAGTTGGTCAGCTTCATCATGTGAGCCGGAAAGGAAAATAATGGGAATATCGGTACGGCTGCTAATTGATTTTATGCGCTTACAGCACTCAAAACCGTCCATTTCTGGCATTTGAATATCTAAAATTATTAATGCGGGTTTGAAAGATATTAATAGGTTTAAAGCTTGTAGTCCGGATTTTGCCGCAAATATTTTGCAACCTAGTGGTTGAATGATATTGGACACAACACGAATGTTTATCGAACTATCATCTATGATGAGTATATCGCTGTTTAAACTATTATCTTCCATGAATTCATTATCTTAGTTCCTTTAATAAGCATCATATCTGTTCGTTTAAATTTTAACAACTCCGATTAGTCATATAGCAACGTAAAGGAAAATTAATATGATTCAATATGTTACTAATAACGATAAAATAGTGAAACTAAGGCTGTTGGGGGGCTATCAACACAACAACCTTAAATAGATACGCTAAAGCTATGGTTTGCTATGATATTTTGCTGGCGTTGTTTTATTTGGCAGTGTTGCTTGCATAAAAGTACGAATATCTTGATTAGCAGACTTTAAGTCTTGGTAACGTAAGTACATCATATGGCCACTTTCATAACCTTTAAAAGATAATCTATCTCGCATTTTGCCACTTGGATCGAGCTGCCATAAAGTGTATTTAGCATCAAAGTAATTAGTGGCACCGTCATAATAACCTGCTTGCACCATTACATTTAAATAAGGGTTTTGTGCCATTGCCAAGCGTAAATTTTCGCCGGTCTTATTATTGCTTCTGTCCCAAGGATGAACATTACCAAACATATTATATTTGATATCGGTTTTGTAATTTAACTCTTCGCGTAAGTAGTAGTTAATTGCTGGCGTAAAACTATGCAGCCATGAGGTAAGTTCAGCATTGTAATCTGGGCGGCTGCCGGTAACTTTTTCATCAATACCTAAATAGCGAGAATCTAAGCGGCCCACAGTTTGCTCTCTGTCACGCAATATTTCTTTCCAAAAGTATGATGCTTCAATATCCAAGTTATTACGCAACACTTCTTGTACTGATAACCCTGAATAACGAGCAACTTGCTTAGCGATTTTTTGTTTTTCTTGTTCTGATATAAACCCACCTTTGGCAAGTGCAGGTAAGTATTGCTCAACCGTAAATTTTTCTATTTCAGGCAAAATATCTAACAAATGCTTATCTTGTAAATCTTTGGCTAAGGCATTGTGGTACCACGCGGTCGCAGCAAAGTATGGTAAGCGATTTGCAGCTTTTACTGGCCCGTCACGCTTGATGCCGATATCAGTTGGAGAAACTAAAATCACCCCGTTTAAATACATCCATTGACGAGCTTGTAACTCAAGCGCTAAGCCCGAAACGCGAGTTGTACCATAGCTTTCGCCAATTAAGTATTTAGGCGATTGCCAACGGTTATTACGAGTGACAAATGTATTGACCCAATCGGCTAGGTATTTAACGTCAGCATTAACACCAAAAAACATTTTCTTTTGTTCGGCTTTGCTTGGCATTTTGCCGTCTTTTTTCGGTAAAACACGTGAATATCCTGTATTAACAGGGTTAACAAAGACAATGTCGGCGGTATCCAAAATAGAATAATCATTTGGTTTTACACCGTAAGGTTGTAATGGGAAGCCTTCATTATCAACATTAAGAACCTTTGGGCCAGTATAGGCAACATGCATCCACACAGACGCAGAACCCGGACCACCATTGAAGGATATTAGTAATGGTCGCGTTGCACGGTTTTTAATGTTGCTTCGTTGATAATATGTATAGAAAAGAGTTGCTGTTGGGTTGCCTTCATTGTCCCAAACAGGTTGAGTGCCGGTAGTAGCGGTGTAGTCAAATGTTTTACCATTAACAGTAGTGCTATGAGTGCTGGTACTATTTTCATCGATAGCAACTTTTCGTTCAAATTCAGCGAAGGCCAAAGGTGACAAAAGTAGTAACAGACTAAGCGCTGGAACTAACAACCTGGTTTTCATACATTATCCTTAAAATACTGTGTAGTTAATATTTTCAGCCTACGCGAGCTAGCGCTAATTGTCATAATTAAAAGTCAGAAAGGGTATTTCTAGCGATTAATGACTCTAACTCGTGTAAAAGCGCAAAGGTAACTAATAACCTTCGCTCTTAATCGCAGCTATTTAGGTAGATCATTATGATATTCTCGCCATCGATATAAGTGGTATTTTCTTCAACATTCGATAGCTTTACTAGATGGCCTTGTGGTGCAACTAGGTTGTTTTCGTTGTTGCTAAAGCTGATTTTTATGTCGGAAGATAAACTATAAACAAAACAAAGTTCGCCTTTTTCGACGGTAATATTCATTGCATGTTGGTGGCAATTAACTTTTGTATGATAGCGCGACGTGCGTGCGATAACGTTAAAGTCAGTTATTGCGCCTGTGTGCAAGTTGCCAACAGTTTTATCGCCACCATCAAAAGTTGCAAAGTCCAGTAATTGGCTTAAACGGTCAATTTTGCTGTTGTTGTGTTGTAAATTAATGCCGTCGCCTTCAATTAATATTAGATTACGGGTATAGCCAGAAAAGTTTGAGAACTCACCATCTTCAACCACGCTAGCCATACTTAGGCGCCAGTCAAAATCATCTAAGGTGCCTCCCGGGTTGATCGTCATCTCTATTGTTTCACCTTTACCATTTTTCCATGGTACGGTTTTAAATGCACTTGGCGCGATAATATCTAACACGAAAACTACCTTATTTAGTGATGTAACTGAACTTGTGATCATAACGTGAATGGCGATGAAATGCCTTTGCAATAATGCACGAATTCTAACGTTTAAAGGTGTTATTCATAATTTGTTACGCTTAATGGTTATCAAAATATTATTTAACAATTGCTTAACAAGAATTGGGTTGTTAGCATGCGCGCTTTCCAAACTTTAGTAAATAATGATAAGGATATTCCTGTGTTTAAGAAGTCTTTAATTGCACTTTCACTTTTAACTCTGCCTTTAACGGCTGCAGCCAATTGGTCCGCTGGTGCTGGTTATGCGAATTTATCAGCCGAAGATGATGGTGTTGATGTTTCGTTAGGTGCTATTTATGGCTCAGTAGCTTATGAGTTTATGCTAGAAAACAAATCTATTTCTATTTTACCTGAATTTCGAATTGCTACCGGTATTTCAGACGATGATATAGAAGCTGATTTTGGTAAGGTTAATATTGAGTTAAATAGATTTTTTGCTTTCTCTATTCGCGCTCAGTATAACTATGACAATGGTGTGTATATATATCTTATGCCGTCGTATGCCGATGTTGATTTTGATTTTAAATTCAGGGGATTAACAGAAAGTGAAGGAGATGGTGAATTCGGTTTTGGCGGCGGTGTTGGTAAAAAAATTAACGACAAAACTCGTATTGAAGCATCATTTGAAAGCTACGATGACACTGACGTGTTTACTGTAGGGTTTAAATACTCATTTTAATGTCACTTATTGCGTTTGGTATTTAAGGGAAGCTAAGCTTCCCTTTTTTATATTCGCAAAAGCTACACGTTCTAATGACCCAAAATATTTAAGGTATTTACGTAGAAGTTGGCATCTACCGTTACTGATGAGTTATCAGTTATTGGCATTCTTTGCCATTTAGCATTAGGCGATAACCAATGTTCTTTGTCGTTAATCAGAATTTTTATTGGCATATCAAAGCCATCGACAATATTACTCCAACGGTATTGCATTTGTCCGTTCTTAGTAAAATATTCAAAGGTTGGAATGCGAATATCACGTAGATATTGGTCGAATACTTTAGTTAAATTTTTGCCTGATTTTTCGCTAATATAATTTTCAATTTGGGACGTTTCAGCAATACCATGGTAGAACTTCTTATTTAAGCCTCGTAAAATAGTACGCCAAGTTTCGTCATTATTTATAACTTGGCGGATGGTGTGCAACATGTTGCCGCCTTTATCATACATGTCGCTTGAACCTTCTTGATGTACGCCGTATTGGCCAATAATTGGTTTTTTATTCTGAACATTTAAGCGAGTGCCGCGAATGTACTCAAAAGCTTTTGTTTTATCGTAATGGTATTCTAAAAATAGACTTTCGGAATAATTGGTAAAGCTTTCGTGTATCCACATATCGGCAATATCATTATGGGTAATGTTATTAGCAAACCATTCATGCCCAGTTTCGTGAACAATAATAAAATCAAATAACATGCCAGGCCCTGTTTGGCTGCGATCACGACCTAAATAGCCATTTTGATAACCATTGCCATAGGTAACAGAGCTTTGGTGCTCCATGCCTAAGTAAGGAGCTTCAACAAGTTTAAAACTGTCCTGATAAAATGGATAAGGGCCAAACCAATATTCAAAGGCTTCAATAGTGCGCTTAGCGTCTTTGAATTGTACTTTCGCTTTTTCAATATTGTGGCGAAGTACGTAGTAATCCATATCTAGCTGGCCAGACTCACCTTGATATTGCTCACCAAAATGCACGTAGTCACCAATATTGATATTAATACCATAGTTGTTAATTGGGTTAACAACTTGCCAGTGATAAGTTTTTGTTTTTGCTTTTTTGTTATGATCAACTTTTACTAAACGGCCGTTGGAAACATCCATTAAGTGTTCTGGTACTTCAACACTAATTATTGCGCCATTGTCAGGCTCGTCATAGGCGTGGTCCTTATTTGGCCACCAAATGCTAGCACCTAACCCCTGACAAGATGAGGCAATAAAATCATTGCCTTTTTCGTCTGTTGACCAGGTAATTCCCCCATCCCATGGCGCTCTAATTGCCTCATGCGGAATGCCTGAGAAATGCATTACTAACTGGTATTCCTGACCAATTTTTTGTTCAGCAGTGGTGGTAATGAAATAGGAGTAACCCATTTGCTCAACAGCTAATGCTTGGCCGTTTTGCGTTACTTTAGTTAGTTGCATCGGTGCTTGTAACTCTATTTGTAAGCGCTTCTTTTCAGATAGCACCTTATATTTCATAGTATTAGTACCTGCAATGGTTTTAGTGCTTGGATCTACAGCAATATCTAAGTGGTAATGGGTTAAGTCCCACCAAGCGCGTTGCGGTGTGATTGTTCCGCGAAAAATATTTTGCTGGTGATCGTCAATGGTGTGCTTAGGAAATAACTCAGCATGAGTATTATGGCTAAGCAATAAACCAGCAAGTAATAATAGTGTTGATAAAAATGACATATTCATTAATGTAGTCGCTAGATAAGACGTGTAAAAAATGCCTTTGATATTAGCAATGAACATTGAAGTAATACAATGACATCTTGCATTTAACTAGATTTAATCTCTCTGGAAGAAAATGTAGTTTGATTTGTGATGCTATTGCAGGTGTCAAACTAGGAGCTTAGTTTTTGTCTGGAACAAAAACCTGACCGTACATCGACGTACATGGATGTACTAATGCTTTGGAAGGCAGGAGGCCTGCGAGGGGCCTGTACATGGTCACTCTTTCGCATCCGTGCGATCGTGACATACCGTACATCCTGTGCATAAAAAAGCAGCGAATAAACGCTGCTTTTTATTTTAAATCTATAAGCCTAAATAGGCTAAAAAACCTTACTTAAGAGAAGACATATATTGTGAAAGGGCAACAATCTCTTCATCAGTTAAGTTCGCAGCAACACCTTGCATCATGCCGTTTAAGTCATTATTACGAGAACCATTACGGAATTTCTCTAGCTGACTTTTCAAGTAGTCAGCACTTTGGTTTGCTAGTGCAGGGAAGCCAGCACTTGGCATACCGTGACCATTAATGCCGTGGCAAGCAACACATGCAGTAACTTCCATTTCATTGTTACCACCTAAGTAAAGTTTCTTACCGTGTGCATCATCACTACCATTACCTGCAGTTGCTTGTTGGCTTGCATAAAACGCTGCAACGTCGGCCATATCCTGTTCACTAAGTGCCATCGCCATACCACCCATCACTGGGTCAACACGTCCAGATTTTCCAGCTGAAGTCATGCCTAGCTTGAAATCAGCAAGTTGTTTAGCTAAATAACTTGCACTTTGTCCAGCTAATTTAGGGTACATAGGCACTAAACTATTGCCGTCAGCACCATGACAAGCAGCACACATAGCTGATTTGCTTTTACCTGCTTCGGCGTTACCTTCAGCAGCATTTGCCGCAGTAACTGCACTTAATCCTAGTAAAACAGTAATGATAAATTTTTTCATTGGGTTGGTCTCTGCTTGTCGTTAATACGTTTATATATTGAGTATCTTACTTGCATTGGCATTTTACACGAATTTATTGAATGTGAAATATTGTCGTGAAAAAATCGTTGAGTTAGCAAGTAAATAGATCACACTTTCTAGAAAATTGTTAATAAAAAAGCAGCGACTAGCGCTGCTTTATATTCAGATCTTTCTCAGACGTCTTGTCTTTCTAGACAAATCCGCGCAATAAAACTTACTTCATTGCTGCCATGTATTTAGCTAGTTCTTCAATATCGCTATCTGAAAGTTTAGCAGCAACGCTTTGCATCATAGTGTTGTAGTCGTTATTACGTTCACCATTTTTAAACTTCATTAGCTGTGCTTTTAAGTAAGACTCGTTTTGACCTGCGATAGTTGGGAATCCTGCTTTATTCATACCTTTACCGTCAGCACCATGACAAGCTACACAAGCAGTAATTTTACGTTTTACGTGACCGCCAAAATATAGCTTTTGTCCAACATCTGAACCGGCTAACTCAGCAACAGCAATTTTTTGCGCAGCATAGTAGCTAGCAATTTCTTGCATGTCTTGTTCGCTTAGTGCGGCAGCCATAGGTGCCATAACAGGGTCTTTACGAGTGCCCGCTTTAAATTCTTGTAACTGCTTAACAATATAGCCTGCACTTTGACCAGCCAATTTAGGGTAAATAGCAACAGGGCTATTACCGTCGGCGCCATGACACGCGGCACAAACTGCTGCTTTTGCTTTACCCGCAATAACTGCTGCTGTTATAGGAGCAGCAGGCATAACTTTACGTGGTACAACATTAGCAACGGCCGCTGGGTCAGCAAAATATGCTGCCATATCTGCAATATCGTCTTCCGTCATCGCACCAGCGAATTGGTTCATTGCGTAGTTAACACGTGACTTATTTTTGAAGTTTACTAATTGCTTAGCAATATATTCAGGGTGTTGGTTCGATAAATTTGGGTAAATTAGTACATCGCTGTTACCTTCGCTACCGTGACAACCAATACAAGCACCAATGCTACGAGAAGCATCGCCTAATTCATAAAGGCTTTTACCGGCTGCTGGGTTTGGTACGTAAGCAGCAGGGGCTGCACTTGCCGTTGCACCTGTGTCTGTGCTAGCTGCGTCTTGACTAGCGCCATCGCGAGGAAGGCTGGCGAAGTAAGCTGCTACATCAGCCATATCTTGCTCAGAAAGTGGTGCTGCCATTGGACCCATTAATGGGTCTTTACGGTCGCCTGATTTGAAAGCTTTTAACTGTTTAACAATATAGTCTGAATGTTGACCCGCTATGTTCGGGTAAGTGTCAGTTGTACCAATACCGTTTGTACCGTGACAAGCGGCACAAGTTGCGGCTTTTGTTTTACCCGCTTCAGCATCGCCCGACGCTGCTATAGCAACATTAATGCTTAATAGTGTTAAAATTAGTGAAGTTAAAATCTGTTTCATAACAAAACTCTCAACATGCTTTTGTGTTTTTTATTGAATGTATTCAATAAGCCGAAAAAATTGGCGACATCATACACTAATTACGCCCTTTAGAGGGGGTTTTAGCGAAAAAATTTGCCTAAAGTCTAATACAATTGCATCTTTAGCGCGAAAAAACGATATAATACGGTTTTAATTTTCATAGTTGAGTTTAAACCTTGTCATCTACAGCCATTCATCTAAGCAAAGCGACATTTACCATTAGTGCTCCCGATATTCGTCGTTTACCGGCAGATAGCGGTATTGAGGTGGCTTTTGCTGGTCGTTCTAATGCGGGTAAGTCGAGTGCATTAAACACGTTAACCAACCAAAAAAGTTTAGCACGCACCAGTAAAACTCCTGGTCGTACGCAATTAATCAATATTTTTGAAATTGCCGAAAACAAGCGCTTGGTAGATTTACCAGGTTATGGTTTTGCTAAAGTGCCAATGGAAATGAAGAAAAAGTGGCAAAAAGCTTTAGGTGAGTATCTTGAAAAACGAGAATGTTTGAAAGGCCTTGTCGTGCTTATGGATATTCGTCACCCATTAAAAGATCTCGATATGGACTTAATTCAATGGGCAGCTGATAGCGAACTACCTGTTTTAGCTTTACTAACAAAAAGCGATAAGCTGTCTCAAGGTAAGGTGAGTGCGCAAGTACTTGCTGTTAAAAAACAATTAAAAACCTTGAATGCAGACATTAAAGTGCAGGCATTTTCATCGTTAAAACGCACAGGCTCAGAGCAAGCGAATAATGTTATTTGTAATTGGTTTCAAGATGAAAATATTGAACGATTAAATGATGAAGCGATAGCCGAAGAATAATCACTACTTCTAAGCAGTTAATATAAAAACGCCCTGAATATTCAGGGCGTTTTTATCTCAATTAAATAATTTAGTTCAAATGGGTTATTGTTCTGGCAGCACCCAATCAGCGCGTGGAAAATGGCAGGTATATCCGTAAGGAACTTGTTGCAAATAGTCTTGATGCTCAGGCTCTGCTTGCCAAAAATCTCCCGCAGGCGCCAATTCAGTAACAACAGTTCCCGGCCACAAGCCTGATGCATTAACGTCTACTATGGTTTTCTCTGCCATTAGCTTCTGCTCGTTTGATGTATAATAAATCGCTGAACGATATGAACTACCGCGATCATTACCTTGGCGATTTTTTGTTGTTGGATCGTGAATTTGGAAAAAGTATTCCAAAATTTTTCGATATCCGATCACAGTATTATCAAATAGAATTTCGATACCTTCTGCATGATCGCCGTGGTTTCGGTAGGTTGCATTTTCTATTTCACCACCGGTATAACCGACCCGAGTTGCCGTGACACCTGTTAACTGCCGAATTAAATCTTGCATGCCCCAAAAGCAGCCGCCAGCGAGTATAGCTTTTTCAATAGCCATTGTTTATCCCTCAACTTGTGCCAAATATGCTTGGTAACCTTCAGTGGCCATATCATTTCGATGAATAAATTTAAGTGAAGCGGAATTAATACAATAGCGCAAACCACCAGATGCAGCCGGGCCATCGGGAAACACATGTCCTAAGTGACTATCGCCATGAGCAGAGCGTACCTCTGTTCGCACCATGCCATGAGTTTCATCACTTAATTCATTAACATTGGTTGAAACAATAGGTTTACTAAAGCTTGGCCAGCCACAACCTGAATCGAATTTATCCGCTGAAGCGAATAATGGCTCACCTGATACAACATCAACATAAATGCCTGGAGCGGTATTCTCTAATAGTTCACCCGTCCACGGATGTTCGGTACCATTTTCTTGTGTAACTCGGTACTGCTCGGCATTTAAGGCCGCAACTGCATCGGGTGACTTTTTATATTCAGACATAAACTCTCCTTTCGAACAGCAATAAAATTGCGTAAATATTAATAAAGCGAGTAAAAAAATAATATCGTTATACGCTGTGTCTATCAATAGACCGGAAAGTAAGTAAATAATTCGCTAAATTGGTGTTTAGATGTTTTTGAAGTTGGGAGGTTTACCGAATTTTGGGCATAAAAAAACCGATGACAAAAGGGGTCATCGGTATAGTTAGCTTGGGGAAGCTAGAATTCAAAATTAATACAACAGGTGTTCTAACGAGAACAAAGCCAGTATAGAGCAACAACTCTACAAAAGTAAAGCCTTTACTCTAAAAAGATTGCAAAAATGTAAATATTTAGTTTTGTGGGCATTTGTGACTACGCGCAATGCTTGAGATTACCAATCACTGCATGAAAATCAGTCCATCTAACATCCACTTTGATACGATAGCGGACATTAGCATAATTCGATTTTATGACTTCTCCGTGCCAGAAGCGGCCGCTGAATATAAGTATTTTATTTGGTTCGAATGCGTTTATAACGCGCATTATTATTTAACTATATTTCGTGATTTTAAGTACCTTAAGCCTTTAACAACATTTGGTAATATAAGATAAGAGATTATTGGCACTATGATAGCTAGGAGCAACATTAGTCTAGCTAGTTCATTTTCTGGCAAGTATGGGTTTAATAACTTTGGCAGAAAAAACACTAAAGGTAATAAAGATAAGTAAGTAGCGATAGCTAATATGTGCTTATTGGGAGTAAAAGTGTGCATTCTTTTTTCCTGTAAATGAATAGGTGCTGAGATACAAACCAACTATCT
The DNA here is from genome assembly GCF_057537295.1 of Colwellia meonggei. NCBI lineage: Bacteria > Pseudomonadati > Pseudomonadota > Gammaproteobacteria > Alteromonadales > Colwelliaceae > Colwellia > Colwellia meonggei. Next base: position 104,443 of record NZ_BAAJLZ010000008.1, on the reverse strand, counting down.
CAGCACCTATAGTCTTAATGTAACTTAGAAAGAATTTCTTCAAATAATACTTGAATAAGCTTCCCGCCGTTCTCACTGCTCCAGTCTTGAGCTAACTCTGCGATTAACTGGTTTGTAGAAGTTAGTGTTACGCCGTGACTTTCCATTCGTCTTAAAGCTGTTTCATCAGCAAGTGTTGTCGGCGAGCCAGAGCCATCTACAACAACCTGAACGTTGTAGCCTTCACTAATAGCTGTTATTGCTGGATAGACAACACAAACATCCGTTGTGATACCCGCGATAATAATATTTTTTCGTCCGGTGGCTTTAACTGCGGCAGTAAAATTTTCATCCTTCATGCTATCTACCACGCCCGCTCGAAGGATACGGTTTTCATAAGCTTCTGGTACAGCTTGAATCAACTCTTCAAAAAGTGGCCCTTGTGCTTGGTCTTCCATGCTAGACGTAAGTATTAATGGCATGCCTGTTTCTTTTGCTGCACGTGCTAAAGCAACTGTATTTTTTTTAATTTCATCTAGCTCTAGTGAGCCAACCCAGCCCATTGTGCCGACCTGATGATCGATTAGTAACATCACTGAGTTTTCTGGTGTAAAAGTAGTAGTTTTCATTATTGACCTCTCTATTAAGATATTTGGCGAATGCCATTTGTGTGCAGTTGTCTTATCTTTTGAACACCTGCAATTAAATTTGATTTGTTGCTGTGAACTGACGCACCATTACTGATAATCGGCTGTTTTAATGGCGCACCTGTTACCACTAAAAATTCAGCATTTTGGTTTAGTGCGTTAACTGATATAAGTTCAGATTGGTTTTCATAGATACCAAGCTCACCTGACTCTAAGCGCACTCCGCCGGTTTCTATCACCCCCTTCCTGACATAAATAAATGCTGTGGAGTGTGATGCTTGGTTTGAATGAGGCCATGTACTATCGGCATCTAGCTTGATATGAAAATATGACATATCAACTGGCGGTTGAGCAGCACTTTTCTGGCCGTGATACTCTCCTACAAGGATTTTAACGCTTGCACCATTAGCTTCGACCACTGGAATGTCTTGCTCTTGTAATGTTGAATAGGTCACAGGGCCCATTTCTAAGCCTTTTTCAGGCAGTGCGATCCAAAGCTGAAAAGCATCTACAAGTTTTCTATCAGGAAATACAGTTTCTTTGTGTAAAACTCCAGCCCCTGAAGACATGATTTGAATGCCTCCAGATTTTAGCAGTCCACTATGACCACCAGTATCCTCATGCGCTATATCGCCAATTTGAGGGTAGCTAATGGTGGCGACTCCAGAATGACCGTGAAAGTCGAATCCTGCTGTACCTTCTACGTAAGGTAAATAAAAGTGGTCCCACAACACAAAAGGATTAAGTTCTTCTATATTGGTTGTAGCAACAAAGCTATTAACAGGGCCATGCTTTCTGCCATTTCTAATTTCTTTAATTTGTCTTGTCATCGCATTTCATCCGCTTCAAATTCTGTTGATAAAGGTTATTACAAGACTTATTATTTTATTAGATGGTTTATTCGGGTTTGTTAATCCCATTTTTGAAGGTAATTTATGAACCTTAATGATATCAAGGTCTTTGTAAGTGTTGTTGAAGCAGGTAGCTTTGCAGGAGCTAGCAATATATTGGCTATGCCGTCAACAACTGTCAGCAGAAAGGTCGTTCAATTAGAAGCTGGTCTAGGAGTAAAGTTACTCTATCGAAGCACACGAAAGTTATCATTGACGGAAGAAGGCCAACACTATTTTCATTTATGTCAGCAGCACCTCGTAGCGCTTGAGCAAGCCAACGAATTGATTATGCAGGCACAATCAGAGCCTAAGGGAAAGATTCGCATATCATCGCCTTTTGACTTTGCTACGCAATACGCTCAACCTTGGATTGCTGAGTTTTTAAAAAAATATCCAGAAATTAGCATTGAGTTGGATACCTCTGATAGCTATATCAATATGGTGGAAGACAGGATTGATGTTGCATTTCGCTCCGGTCAATTACAAGACTCTTCATTAATTGCAAGGCGAATAGGACCAAAGCATAGCGTTTGTTGCGCAAGTCCAGAATTCTTGAGTGCAGCAGAAAAAATAAAAGTCCCAGATGATTTGGCAAAACTCAACTGTCTTATTATGGGAAGATCACTATTATCTAATGATTGGCACTTTTTAAATCAAGAAAAAGTCTATCAAGTTAAAGTTTCAGGAAGGTATGCGACAACAAGTATGCACTTGATTATCGAGTCTGCTCTGAGCGGACTTGGCGTCGCCTACGTACCTATTGCTTTAGTTAAGAGTCACCTTGAAAGTGGCAAACTTGTGCAGCTTTTAACTGACTATGAAACGCCACAGTCCAATATGTTTATCATTTATCAATCCCATAAATACATGACCAAACCAATTAGACTTTTCATTGACCACATAATTGAAAAGGTCAGCCCTAAGGCTCCATGGAGTCTATAATTAACCTGTTCTCTATTCATTGGGAGGCAAGAATTACTCAACAACCTTTGCCTTAAAAGGTAAGTCTTTAACTATTAATGATAAGCCTATTTCACTGCCTTTATAGTTGAGTGAATTGAACTATCTGTTCTTTAAAAAGCTGCTTTTGCATGCGGCTTTTTTTCTCTGTATTATGATTTATTGTTTTTATAATTGACACCATTTGACTATCAAACTGTGCTAGACAAATGAGAGTTAGCCCACTATAGCTTCATATATTAGGGAACTAGCGAGACAGGTGTATTTAGCCTAGCACAAGAGAGTTATCGTATTATCTACAATGCGGAATAACCAATCACTTTCTCAGTGACTATTTCGAAACATATATTATCTCTTTGAATGCAGACTTGTTTGATACCTGGCGTTGCAGATATGTTTAACATGTGCGAGGTTGTTATTTCTGTTGTTGGAATATTACTAATTTTCGTTACTAAATCACCTACTTTTAAATTGTGTTTACTCACAGGAAAGTTAGGAAATATATAGCGAATAACAAATTCTCCACTCCGTATTTTTCGTAACTCTAGACCCAGTAAATTGTATCGCATACTGATTTTTTTTTGTGGCTCTAGGTACATTTTGTCGCTCGGGTAGTCGATCACGGTTTTGTATTGGTTTAATAGGGCGTTGCCAATTACCCAAAAATCGTCTTCATCCTCATCTTTGCTTGGGATCAAGTTAGTTTTAATGTTCGGGATTTTCAAACTGCCTAATCTAAGAGCAGGTAAAGTTACGCGCTCATGTTCTACTTTTCCGTTTAGGCCAAAATCTGCAGCGGTTATGCTCTCGGAATCAATTACGATATCTCGGTTTTCAGTAAACTGGGAGGAGATTTTCAAATAGTGTCGGCTACCAGTGTCAATTATAAAGTCGCCCGTGGCGTTGTCTTTTTCATTAAATACCAGTGTACCTTCAATAGATATTTTACTGAGGAAGGTATCTATTTCGAATGACTCTGTATGCTGGTTTGCTTGATAGGGTTGTGTACCGACAGTGATTGAGTTTTTAGATTTATCGAATTGCCAAATAAAATGTTTCAGCATATCGTGACCAATTACACCATCGATTAAGGCTTCATCTGCTCTTAAAAAATAGGGGCTTGTTGATATTGGTATATAGGCCGCTTTTAGGCCATTAAATTGCACTTCTGCCATATTAAAGCTATCAATATCGGTTTGGTAAGCTTTGGTACTTTCTTCTTCTCCCCAACCTGAAAGTGATAATGGAAAACCTTCGGGTAGCTCCATTGCTTTAACTTTTGGGGTGTCAAAAAGTATTAAGAAACTCGCGCCGGTATCTATTAAAAAAAGCAATTCTTCACCGTTAACGTTGGCGTTAATGTAAGGCTTTTCACCCAAAAAACTTGCTTTTAATGCAATGGGTTGAGTGCTATCAATCACCGGTTTTACATTGGAATTAATTTGCATCATACGCAGTGAATTTAAAGTGTCACAGCCGCTTGCTGAGATAAACGTAATAGCAATTAAGCTGCTTAAAAATATGTGCTTTAGCATATTGAGATTTTATAAATATAGGGTGATATGTAGTAAGTTATTACTGTTGTTGTGAAATTTATGTGAAAAATACAATAGGGTTATGATACTAAGCTTTATTTTGTTTATTGCCGTCCTTGGCTTCATTCATATGTAACTAATGGATTTATGCTGACTGCATGTTATACATAGTGGTTATCTGCTCTTTAATAGCACTGGTGAAATTTTTATAAAGTGGCGCAAAGCTTGATGTGAGTTCTGCTTGTGCTTGCGTAATAATTTCATTTGGTTTTTTACCTGCTTGATATCCGCTTTTTACTAACTGCCATACATGAGTTAATAATTTTGCATCTCGTTTTACAGACTCAACAGTGGTTACATTGCCATGACCAGTAAGTACTACATCAGGATTTAGTTTTATTACCTTATTGAGTGTGGCAATTAAGTTCGGAACATTAGCATCAGGGATAATAATTGGCATCCAATCTGAACTTAGTACATCGCCACCAAAAACAACTTTTTGCTTTGGTAACCACATCAATACATCACCTTGCGAATGGCCGTTATTGGAAAATATAAATTCAATATCCATGTCGCCTAGGCTACGCTTTTCAATGCTAGTTAATAGCTTTGACGGGTATAAAAGTTGGCTATTGCCTGTAATGCCTTTTGTCATACGTGCGAAAGCTTTAACATCATCTTTGCCATATTTGTTCATGGTATTAGCGGCTTGTTTTTTGGCGATAATTTCTGTGTTATCGTCGGCAATTCCTGCATTTCCTAGCCAATGATCAGCATGGCTATGCGAGTTAACTATCCAGCGAATGGGTTTGTTGGTGACAGTTTTTATTGCGGCTTTAATGCTTTTACCTATGGCTTCTGATGAACCGGTATCAAATACGACTACGCCTTGTTCCGTTACAACGAAATAACTATTTGAATTCCAACCCTTATTTTCAGCGGTAGGCAAGCCAAATGATGGTGAAATAATACTGTAAATATTGTGGCTAACCATTTCTGGAGAAAATTTAAAGTCGTTATTTTGTGCCCAGGCGTTACTGGAAAATAGTGTGATAAGGCCAGTAAAAAAAAGCGCTTTCCTAATATGCATTAACATTATTCCCTATAAAATCAATTAAATAATTACTATTCATCAAGCTGTAGCAGAATGATGATGTTGATTTTTATAGCAAGGACGTTACTTAAAATATATGCGTTATAGATGAATTAGCGATTTCTTACGTTAAAACAGCTTTTCATCAGTGTTTGTAGCATTTAGTTGCAATTATAATCTTAGGTACGCGATTAATCATCAATCAATTTGCATTCATCGAACATAATTAACCTTATCAGTGTGATGTATGAATTGTAGACTATTTCTCAATCTGTCGGTTTTTTTGTAGTAGTTCATGCCATCTTTGTTCATTCCCACCGGCTTTTTTATACATTGCTTTTAAGGTATGTTCACTAAAAATATTGTCGTTGTAGTCAGGTAACCAACCGTTTTCAAATAATCGTTCAATCGTTAACTTAAGTTGTTGATGTTGTTCAATTAAAGCATACCAATAGACTTTCTCTTTATCACTGGTTAGCTGTTTTTTACTAGAAAAATAATTCGTCAATTTTTCAATAATCTGTGATTTAGTATCGAATTGCAGAGTATCACCTAACAAAGTTGCTAGAAAAATGAATTGCCCAACATTCTCACTCTTTATCTCGGTATTTACGTTAATAGTTGGAAAATATTGACGAAACTTTGTTAGCGCTTCGTCTGATAATTTCATATTTTTAAGTGCAGAAATGTATGGCATTGCATATATCGCAATATCGGGTGCAAGTTCAAGGCGAGCGGTTAACTTTTTTAATGCTTGCTCATATTTTCCCTTTGCCATCGCAAGTGCGCTTTGGCTATAAAATAGAAAGCCGGGGTTCACCTCATCTTGGTTAATATTAGTGATCAGGTTTTGGGCTTTTTCTACATCGCCTAAGCTTAGCCACACTAATGCCTGCGTAAGTTGGTAAACTCTATGATTGGCAATATTGCTTGGCTCAGTGCTAAGCCATTGTATAAATGCTTGCGCTCTTTTTGTATTTAGCGGAAGAAAATCAAGCTCTTCAATCGCACGATGTGAGTAATGTGGCTCAATAATTAGTGCTCGTTGATAATAGCTTCTCGCTTTTTCAACTTGTCGCATGTTTAGGTATGAATAAGCAAGTCCACGAATAATAATCGGAGATAAAGGGTCTAGTGAAAATGCGCTTTTTGATGCTTGTAGTGCCTGGCTGTATTGCCCTGTTTGGCGAAGGAATTTGCTACGAAAGTAATGTCCCATAGCATAATTTGGCGCAACTTTAGCTGCGCGCTTAAACAATTGTTCTGCTTCCTCAAATTGGCCTAAATCGTTAAGTAAAATGGCTTGTGTAGTCAACACTTCACCATTGTTGGCATTGATTTCCAGCGCTTTGGTGACTAAAGGTTGGCAATTTTCATGGGCTTGTGAAGACGTTAACTTGCTATAAACAGATAGATAAATATGTGTATGGCAAAGACCAATTAATGAACCAAGGTGATTAGGTGATTGTTTGAGAATTTTTTGATACAGAACTTTAGCTTGGTTCAATGCCGATACATTACGTTTGTCCCATAGATGGCGTGCCAATATATAGCTTTCGTAGTGAGGGTCTTGTTCAGGAGCTACTGAGGCTTTGATTGTTGTATTTGTTGGTAGTAGGCGTGCAACAAGCGCTTCAACAATAGTGTTTTTTAGTACCAACATGTCGTTTTTTTTTGCTTTAAAGTTTTGTGCCCAAATAATTTCGTTGTTTTCTTGATTAACAAGCTGCACTGACGCTAACAAGGAGCTATTGTATTGCTGAATACTTGTTAATAAACGAGTTTTAGCTTCAATTGTCTCAATATCTTTTCGTAAATAGATAAATTTTAACTTAGTCTGTGACACTAAATCGCTGATTAATAATTGGTTAAATGAACTTAAAGATTCAATTTTAGGTTGAGTGAGGTTGTTTGTTGGTAAAACAGCAATAGTAAGCAGTTGCTGTTCATTCGCTGTTTCTTTTGATGAATAATACCAACCAGAAAGGACAAGCAAAGCGAATGTTATTAGGCCGGCGAGGGTAATAACGTTGCTTCTTTTTAAGTGTTTTTTTTCTAGCACTTTATTTGTTGATGGTTTTTTTTTACTTTTTATTTGTTCTAAGTTTTGCTTTGGCTGTAACAGTAGGCGATAGCCTTTGCCTGAAATACGTTCAATATGGTCAATGTCAGTTTGGTGGCAATTCAGTGCTTTTCTTAGTTGAGCTATCGCCTGATAAATTGAGCTATCAGAAATAACGCGTTGTGGCCAAATGGCATCAGCGATATCGGTTTGGCTGACTGGGCGGCCATGATTCTTAGTTAAATACACACAAAGAGCCATAACTTTTGGCGTTAACTTCTGAATGCTTGGTTGGTCAGTATACTCTGACGCTTTGTCTTCATTAATCCACTTTATGTTATTTAGTGCTGGCGTGATAAGCCATGGCCCTAAAATAAAAGGTTGCTGGTAGTTAATGTCACTTTGGTTTTCGGCATTCAATTGGTTAATGTCCATCAAACAATATTCAATATCAGTGTTTTTATTCTATAACAGCACATAGTAAGTTACTGATTTTAAATTATTAAGAAAAAAATTAGATTTAAATTAGAAAGTGATTAAGTAATTATTTTATGGCTAGTGCAACCTGACGCAAAATTATTCATTAAGCAGCAAAGGATTCATGAAATATATTATTTTTCTATTTATTATCTTTAATATTTTTACAAAACAAAGTCAGGCCAACGACTTAATTATTAAAAACGTTACCCTAATTAATCCTGTTGATAACAATAGCATTTTAACACTTGAGCACCAATGGCTTTTAATTGAAGGCGGTGTTATTAAAAAAGTATCTACAACTGCAATTGAAGCAATTGAAAGTACCAAAGAGATTGACGGAACCGGTAAATTTTTAATTCCGGGACTAATGGATAGTCATGTACATACGGGCACTATGCCAGGAGCAAATGCGGATTACCTAGAAACTAAGCCGTTGCAGCAAGCCTACTTAAAGCAGCAACCGAGGAGTTATTTATATCACGGTATTACCCAGATATTGGATCCTTCACGCACTCCTGCATCGGTTGAACTATTTAATCAGGCCGCGATTAAACCTGATCTTTTGTTTTGTGGTGCCGTGCCTATTATTGGTGGTTATAATCTGCTTGGCGCCGATTTAGCGCAAGCAATACAACAGCGAAAATACTTTATTTATCAGCCTGAAAAAGATGGTTTACCGCCGAAAGGATTTGATGCAAAACAGCATTCTCCGGAAAGTGTGGTAAAGCGCATCGCAGAAGATGGTGCTAAATGCGTTAAGGTCTATATTGAAGATGGTTTTGATTTAGCTTCACATTGGCCTTCAATAGAGATGAGTACCTTAAAGCGAGTACGAAAAGCGGCGGATAAATATGGAATAAAAGTAATTGCTCATGCTAATGCTGTCGATATGCAGCGCATTGCTGTTGATGCCAACGTTGATGTGTTAGCTCACGGTATGTGGAACTGGTTAACACTTAAAAGTGATAACGGTTTACCTGAAAAAATTCAACAAATTGCTGACGATATACTAGAAGGTAAAATCGTATACCAGCCAACACTTAATGTTATGCGCAGCCTTCGAGATGTTACTGTTGCAGGACATATGGAACATCCAGATTACAAAAATGTTGTATCAGCTGATGCACTTGATTGGTATGCCAGTGAAAATGGCCAGTGGTTTAGTAAAGTTATGGTTGAAGGTTATGATAATTTACCCCTTGCACAAATTCATCGTCGCATGATATCAGTGCTAAATAACGGTGAACGCGTGCTTCAATACCTCTACAAAAATGGTTTGCCTTTGGTATTAGCAACAGATACGCCTCCTGCTCCAACTTATGCTTCGCAACCTGGTATTTCTGCCAATTGGGAGCTTAAGCATATGTACAAGTTAGGTGTAAGTTTGCCACATATATTAGCGGCGGCAACGATTAACAACGCGAAGGCTTTTAATGTTGAGAAAAGTTATGGCTCTATAGCGCCTGGTAAAGTTGGTAACTTCTTATTGCTTGATTCAAATCCGCTAAAGTCCATTAAAGCTTACGATCAAATAAATACGGTTGTGTTACATGGCGTTAGCCATAAACGAGATGTATTTAAACTGAAGTAGACATTCACTCATCAAGTGATTAAGTTTGCTATTCACTTAGTCACTTCAGTATTTTGTTTTTGTGCTTAAAAATTGATTTTAGTGCCTTTTGAAGTGTTTCTTATCGGATAAATGTGCGTATATCATTAAATAGGAATGCGCAGTAAGTTAAGGATATTACCGTCGTTCATTGACATTAACCATACAAGTGCACTGCAATTGATGATTACAGTAGCCCAAAAAACTATTCTAAAGCTTTTCTTTTGAGATTTATGTCGCAGTGTTTGTTGGGCGATTATTGCACCTGGCCATCCCCCTATTAAGGCAAGTAGGTGTAGTGTTGATTCCGGTGTACGCCAAGCATTACGCTTTGCTTTTGACTTGTCGAATGCGTAGACAATAAAGGTAATAAAGCTAGTGCTTGCATAAAATAAAACTAAATTTACTGGCAAATAGTTCATCAGAGTGGCGATTGTAATCAATACAAGAAATATTGAAGCAAAATAAATAGAAAAAGCATTACTTTGCTTGGCTTTTCTTTTGATTAGTTTCTCACCTGAAAATGTCGCTTGAACAGCGCACGAGCGACCTTGCTTATCTTTGGTGATAGAAAAAGTAATCACATCATTCAATTGCGGTACGCGACTTCTATTTGTAAAAGCACGTTTATGAATAAATACTTGCTTGCCACCCCCATTAGGCAAAATAAAACCGTATGCTTTATCACTATTCCATTTAGTTAGATTTCCCTTTAAACGCATATAGATTGTGCACCTATTATGATTGCTCGTCGCTACAACATTCATCTTGCAAAAATGCGATGACCGATAAAAACTTTTCGTATTCAACGACACAAAATAGCGTTCTTCCTTCTCGGCGCTGGGTAATAAGTCCTGCCGAAGCTAAGCTCGATATATGATGAGATAAGGTTGAACCGGGAATCGATAATTCTTCTTGAACCACACCAACGGCAATACCTTGCTCACCAGATTTTACTAAGCGCTTGAATATAGCAAGGCGAGTAGGGTGGCCTAGTTCTTTTAAGGCTTTGGCAACAATCTCAATATCCATAATTAATACTCCCACAACATGTTCGACAACTAATATTTCCATATTACTAGAAATATATTGACAAGGAAAGTTTAAAGTCTATAATTCGACAAATCTAGAAATGTAGTTTTATGGTGGTTGTTATGATTATTACGCAAGAAATGGTGTTTGATACCTTAAATATGTTTGCCTTTTTGGCTGTTGAGTTAACGTTACTCTTTTTATTGATCAGCTATATTGTTGGTGTATTGCAGGAATATATTCCGCCTAGCAAGATTCAAAGTATATTAAGCAGTAAAAATGGTAAGGGTTATATTATTGCTGGATTCTTGGGCGCTATTACGCCTTTTTGTTCTTGCTCAACCATTCCTTTTTTAAAAGGTTTACTTAGAGCAAAAGCGGGCTTTGGTACTATGATGGTTTTCCTATTTGCTAGCCCATTATTGAACCCGATCATCATTGGCTTATTTGCAGTGACCTTTGGCATGAAAGTAACCGTGTTCTATTTTGTTATCGCGATGGGTGTTTCAATTGCGGCTGGTTATTTACTCGAAAAATTGGGCTTCGAAAAATACATTAAACCAGAAGCTTATATTGAGCCAGAAAGTAAAGGTTGTGGGAGTAGCTGTGGTAGCAAAGCAAAAGAAGTAAGCAAATGGCTAAGAATTTGGTATAGCACCTGGGCGGACTTCAAAAAAGTATTACCATACCTTATTGGCGGTATTGCTGTTGGCTCAATGATCTATGGCTTTATGCCGACAGAATTAGTAGCAAGTATTGCCAGCGAAGATAACCCATTTGCAATTCCGGTTGCTGCTGTAATTGGCATTCCTTTATATATTCGTGCAGAAGCCGTTATCCCATTAAGTGCAGCGTTAGCAGCGAAAGGCATGGGGTTAGGCGCAGTAATGGCATTAATTATAGGGAGTGCAGGCGCAAGTTTAACGGAAGTTGTATTACTAAAATCAATCTTTAAAAACAAAATGATTTTGGCATTTCTCACGGTTATTTTGTCAATGGCGGTTGGTGCTGGATATTTATATACTTACCTATTTTAATTGACCTTGGTATTAAGGCGTATTGCTCTTTGTGATATAAATTTTGTTCGAATTAAACGTGATTTAATCAGGTCAAAAATATACATCAAAGATTAACACGCCCTAAGCTAAATAAAAGCTTCTGCGTTAAAGCGGAAGCTTTTACTGTTTGTAAATTTGTTGCTCAAAATCATCATCGGTAAAACTTAAGTAAGGTAATTCAATGCAAAAAATATTATTAGCAATAGGTTGTTTTTTGATGTTTTCTCGCTTGGCAAACGCACAAGAATTTGCGGTTAAAATTTCTCAGGCCGAACAAGCTAGTGTTATTGAAAAAGTACATAGCATTAAGCCTAATTGGCAGGTAGTTGCTGTTGAGAAAAGTCCGCTAAAAGGTTTTTATCGTGTTGATATCAGCGGTGGTGAAGTCATTTATTTCTCTAGTGAAAATGATTACTTTTTTCAAGGCCCTTTATTGCAACATCAAGATAATAGTATGCTTGATATTACAGAAAATAATGCCCGTAAAAAGCGACTTCAGTTGATTACTGATATCGCTTTGGAAAGCGCTATTATTTACCGCCCAAAAGGGGCAGTAAAAGCGGTTGTTTATGCTTTTATTGATGTTGATTGTGGAGCCTGTCGAGACTTACATCAGCAAATACCTGCAATAAATGAGCTCGGCATTGAAGTAAGGTATTTAGCCTACCCAAGAGCCGGATTACAGTCGCAAACCTATCAGAAAATGGCATCGGCCTGGTGTGCCAAACAGCCTAAAGAGGCACTTGAAGACTTAATGATTAATACGCGCTCGCCATTAAATTTATGTGCTCAAAGCCCCGTTGCCGAACATTACAAACTTGGCCAGTTAATGGGCTTAAGAGGAACACCAGGTATTATATTAGCCAACGGCTCATTATTGCATGGATATAAAACAGCAAACGAGTTAGCTAGGGTTATACTTGCCAGCAATTGATAAATGTTAGCTAAGTTTTCTGTTTTGCTTTTCTTAACTTCAAACCATCGTTTAAATTTAATGACATCAAAGTGATGTTAATCAAACCTGCGGTGAGTTCAAGTGCTTGCACTAGGTAGAATGTCGTATCAAAAATATTAACTATTGCTAGTGAGCGTAAATAAATAGCTGAAGGAATAAGTATGAAAATACCGTTAAGTGCGATGAAAGGCATACGTTTTTTCTTTTTGCCTATAACACCACTTTTAGCGTTAGGCGCTAATTTATTACCTATTATTCCAGTTGTTGCCATTAAAGGAATCAATAACCAAATAGCGTAGAAGATATAAGTTTTAACTGTAACAATTTGCTGCTTATCACCGAATAGCTCTGAAACTAAAGTACTAATAAAAAATGTTGTGATTATTAGTAGTGCAAGCGTAGCGGCAACAGCGTGAATTTTTACCATATCTTGTCTCATAATTTATCCTTATTTACCAAAGTGAACGATATTTCATATGACATGAGCGACAAGCTGAGGTCGCGGTGTCTAGGGCATTTTCTATGCGTTGGCCGTTTTCAGTTTTACTGACTGTTGCAAGATGTTTGAAACTTAACGACCATTGAGTTAAACGATAATCAAAGTTTTTCCAGTCTTGCCATATTTTATTTTTGCTGCGACCTTCTCCTTCACTACTTTTTGGAAAGAGTTTTTTTAGCTGTATAACATCTTGCTCTAACTTGAGCGCTAAACTCGCGACTTGCGGCCAATCTCTTTCATCTACTCTGTCTTCAAGCAATTCAACGTTATTTTCAATATGCTCGAAAAGCTGTTGGCGTTGCTCAGTAACGGCTTGTTTGGCGTAACTAGGCTGTATTAGCAGAGATGTTAATACACCAACAATTGCCCATTTATTCATTTGATGCCTCTTGGAATTGCTTAAATTGTGATGACATATTAACTTGCGTTTGCTATATTTGCAAATGCAACATTATCATTTGTGAGTTAGCTATGCTAAAAGTATGGGATCTACCAATCAGGGTTTATCATTGGCTTCAAGCCATTTTGTTCATTGGGTTGGTTGTTACTGGTTATGAATTAATTGGGGCGGAGCAAGCGCATTTAGTGCTGGGGCTTGCGCTGTTTATTGCATTACTGTGGCGTATTATTTGGGGCATTGTCGGTAGCGACACGGCACGTTTTGTAAATTTTTTGCCATCATTTCAGCAATTAATACGATATGTGACTAAGCAACAAGATCATTATATTGGCCATAATCCACTTGGCGCATTAATGGTGGTTTTGCTCATTTTTCTTTTACTGTTACAGGTTGTTAGTGGTGTCTATATCTCTGAATTTATTGATGGAAAAGGTATACTTGGCCGCAACTTTTTTAGGGCTTTTGAAACGTTTCATACCTTAAACGCTATATTTTTAACGGGCTTAAGTGTTATTCATATATTGGTGATTTTCGTTTATCAATTACAGGGTAACCCCTTGATCAATGTTATGTTTACAGGCCATAAAGTGATGCCTAAAAACTTTTACCAACCTAAAATGATGACCAACACAAATGCCTTGCTTGTATTAGCAGTATGTATTGTGCTGGTAATACTGTTAATAAGCTAAATTAAAAGGAGAATATTTTTGACAGATCATAAACCTGAGCTGCCTCGACGTACGAGTTTTGGCTGGTTAATTGCCGTTTTAGGTGCTGATATGGCACATGCATTGGATAATCGTTTAAAAGAAATAGGTTTGAATATAAGTTTGTGGCCAACGCTATTTGCGTTATGGGAAGAGGATGGCTTAACACAATCTGAGCTTACTAGCCGATGTAATACTGCGCATTATACAACGACAAGGTTATTAGATTCATTGGAAAAAATGGCGCTTGTTGAGCGGCGTCCTCACCCTACTAGTAGACGAGCACATTTAGTATATTTAACCGAAAAAGGCCGTGAATTAGAAGCTACAGCCGTACCGTTGGCAAAAGCATGCAATGATGAATTTTTATCAGGATTATCTCCGACGGAAAGAACGCAAATTCAAAGTTTAATCCACAAAATAATAATTAATCGCAACCCAGCGCTACCAAGTTAGCGGTAATTTTTGTTGCTAATGTTATGAAATGAATTAACAGTTTTAACTATCTTGGTTAATTTTCCTATATAAGCCATTTTGTAGCATATTAAGGTGGTTTTTTTATAAATTCAGCAAAAACTCAGGTTTTTTTCATATTCAATTCAATTAATTAAGTCATTTTGTTTGCAAGCTAGGGGCTGGTAAATAAAAGGAATAATAAAATGAATTTTAAGTTTTTTGTTGTAACCCTGTTGCTCAGTTTTAGCTTTTACACCTTAGCAGAAGCTGATCAGCAATTCATAGATATCAGTATCGATTCAAAAATAACAAAGCAATCGTTAAGCTTTAAATTGAGCCTACCTAACGGTTATGAAAACGCGGCAGATAAGTTTTATCCGGTTTTTATTACCACTGCTGGCGGTAGTCGGATTGAAAGTTTAATATCGCAAGTGAAGTGGTTGAGCCATGTTGATTTTGCGCCAATTCCCCAAGTAATTTTATTAACTATTCCAGATATTAAATATGCAAATAAAGATAAGTTTACTTCGGCCGCTGGGCAAGAAAGTGCGACGTTAGCACAGGTACTGCGCGATGAAGTATTACCACATATAGACAATACCTATCGAACCAGTGGCTATAGAATAATAGAGGGCTTTTCTAGTTTTGGTAATTTTCCATTGTATATGCTGCGCCATCACTCAGATGTTATAAATGCCTTTTTTATTTTTAGTCCGGCATTAGGGCTTGATAGATCAGGGCTTGTTGCTTCTCTTGATGATAACTGGCAGCTTTCATCTAAAAGACACCATTATCTATATTTAAGCTTAGGAACATTTCTTGAAAATCGTCAACACTTCGAGCAGGCGAAAGCGTCACTTAATAAGCTTGCGAAAACACCGCGTACACAGTTTGAGTTTGCGGATCTCAGTAAAGACAATTATTTGTCGGGCCCGACTATTGGCTTAATTAAGGCTTCACAATCGACTTTTGCTGACTTACAGCCTGACTACACAATTTTTCACGATGGAGGTGAAGTTGCATTAACGCGATACTTTAAAAAGCTTAATGAAAAATATGGTGAAGAGATTGACTTGAAAAACAAGCTAGTTGATTTAAGTTTTTCGTACGCTAATAGCGATAAATTCGACCAAGCAATAGCACTAATGAAAAGTGTAGTGGCAGAAAACCCTACCGATACATTATTGTATATACGCCTTGCACAAGTTCAGATTAAAGCTAAGCGTAATGACGAAGCAAAGTTATCACTAAACAATGCATACAAACTTGCCAGTGCTAGTGACAACGAAGAAGCACAGTCTTACATCAAACGTATGCAGGCTGATCTTAATTAGTGGTTTGTAATTGCACCAATTGCTGCCGTTCTGTAACAAAGTTATCACTTAGCATGCTGTGTCTAATGGCAGAATAATCGGTCATAAAAAGGGCGTTAATATCATAATGCCCTATAACTTGAGCGGTGTCGGCAATTGGGTCAAACTGCCAAATATTAAGGTTTTTGTCCTGAAAATATAGTGCATAGCGGCCATTAGCATTAGCTCGCCAGAAATAGCGCCATTGCAATGTTAACGGTGGCACGCTATTAATGTTTACTTGTTTGCCATCAACATACTTTTCTAACCGGCCGTTGGCATTATTCGTAATGAAGATATGTTCGCTAACATTTTGCGCCCAGTTAACTTCTCTTTTTAGTAGAGTTTGCCACTGTTGTGTTTCAAGATTGAGGGACAATAATTGGTGTTCATTGGCGACTTTAGCACTTAGTAATACTTGTTGATCATTAGCTTGATAAAGGCGTAATGGTGTTAAATTGAGTTTTAAATCGACTGCCGCCAACCCTTTGGCTTGTAGCCATAATGTTTCATTGCTAATAAACAATAAAGCGTTGTCGTTAAATACCGAAATATAATCTTCGATTGGCGATGCTATATTGCTAGCTTGCTGTATACCTTGATTATTATGTCGCCAAATTTGTGATGAACCCGAGCGATTTGAAAGGTAATAAATGTCACTACTTTCACTGCTATATTTTGCTTTGCTCTCTAAATAGTTGCTTTCACCAATATTCTTATCAATGTTGTCAGTTAATAAACGTTCTCTAACGCTCCAGTTTTGCTGCCCTAAAATGGCGAGGTAGTTATCGGTACTAATGGCAAGTATGTCATTTATTTTTTGCATGCCCGAAAGTTTCAATTGATTAGATTCACCAGTGAGCATCATAGTTTGTATGGAATCATCGTTAATTAAGGCGAGTTTTTCAGCTGTTAACCAACGTACTTTCGCTGTGATGAAGTTAGAGGATAAAGCCTTTGTAAATACCTGCTTAAATGCATAGTTTTCTGTTGTAAAACTTAATACTGTCAATACGCCATTGGCAATAATGGCTAGGTTATTATCGAAAACATCGTAGTGCTCAATATGTGTAGTGCCTAGCTGAAGCTGTTTCTTCACCATGGTGCTGGTGTTTAATGTAAATAAGCGGTTATTTCTATTTTTATCGGTAGCTAAGTAAACGAGATAAGTGTTGTTTAACCAAGTAGGTGAATGTTCAAAATACTTACTACACGGCAATAATGGCTTTTCAATATTCGTGTTTAAGTTGAAGTTACTTAGCTGAATACACTTTTTTTTGCTTGCTGCATGTTTTGATAGTTTACCGTATGTGAGGTGTTTGCCGTTACTAGCAAGTGTGATGGCGCCATAAACATTTAAATTACTGGCTAAGGTTTTAACATTTGCCGAATCAAGGCGCTGTTTTTGCAAACTTTGCAAGTAATCTCTGTCTTCAGAATTGTTTATGAGACTGCTATTTTTCACTAGATAATAAATATCTTGTGTCGCTTTGTTGAATGCCACACTTTGTACAATCTCACCTTGTACGGTAATTGGTGTTATTTTTTTTACTGTTATGTCGCTATCTGGCACTTGGCGATATATGAGTAGAAATATTACCGGTAAAAAAAATAGCATGGCAAGCAATAGCATGGCTTTTGATAGTACGTTATTTCTTTTAGGTATATTGGTAACTTCTACGTTGTTTTCTGCATGATAAATTAAACTGTAACCTAATTTAGGGTGGGTTTTTATTGCTTTTTGGTTACGACCATCATCATCGAATAATTTTCGTAGCTGGGTGATGGCTTGTTGAATGGTATTAGGGCTTACTACAGCATTTTCCCATACCGTATCAAGCATGTGTTGTTGAGAAACAATATTGCTCTGAGCGTGCGCTAATAGTTTTAAAATAGCGAGGTGCTTGGCCTCAATTGGCTTAGTAACATTGCTTTTGCTTAATTCGGCTCTAGCCCAATTTATTACCCAGCCATTTACAACTATTTTGTTCAATACTGTTCCTGTAACTTTCTCACTTTACGTTTGAGCGAATTAGTCTGCTTGATTATGCTAGTGATAGCAACAGTAACCATTTCGACAAAGCCTTGATATAGGTGTATTAAACGCTAGCATAAGTAATATGTTGTTTTATTATTTCGAAGCAGGAATATCCTATGAATGAATCTGACGTTTTTGAACTCTTAGCAGCCAATAAGAACGATCGCGGCGTAGATAATTGGCATAAACTTACAGATACTCAAGGTTTAGAAAGTTTTGGCATTGGCTTAACGGTATTGCGAAAGCTGGCAAAGAAAATTGGGAGAAATCATGAGCTAGCACTCGTGCTTTGGGACAGTAGAAATTACGACGCTAAAGTTATCAGTTTACTTATTGATGATCCTAAAAAAATTAGTCGAGCTCAAGTTGAGCAACAGGTTGAAGGGTTAGGAATTGGTTTATTAACTCATGTATTTAGTTCATGCGATGCAACGTTAGCTAAGGCGCCGTTTGCTTTTGAACTAGCTAGAACTTGGATGAAAAGTGATGATGCGATTCGGCGTCAATGCGGCTTTGGCTTGGTTTATGAATTTTCTAAAAACAAGCGAAATAAAAACTTTACTGATGAATTTTTTTTCGACTGCCTTTCTCTTATAGATGAACAGATTGCACATGAAAGCTCTAGTGTTCGTATGTCGATGGGCAGTGCATTAATGGGTATTGGGAAGCGTAATTTAGCGCTCAATACCGCCGCTATTAAAATAGCTAAAGTCGCTGGTTCTATTTCCTTTGGCGATGGCCATTGTGAGCCGTTTAACGTTCTTAAACATATTGATAATGAAACGTTATTGAAGAAACTGCATATGCAGAAATAATCGTTACTCTACTATTGTTAATGTACGTTTCCAGATACTGGACTTTTCCTGTTCAGTAATTCTATAGGACAATTTACTTTCATCGTGACTAACAGAGAAAAAGGAAAATTTTGGTTTATCGAATGTCCAGCGTATGTCTTCCTTTTTTGAGTTTAAGTTCATACTGATAATTGAATTGGCTCTCCAAAAGTAGACATTGTCATTACGTAGTTGCCATTTAATCCAGTCGGTAATTTTGAAATCTTCGTTGATTTTTGTTTCGATGTTATTTTTTACATCGAATAAAAACAAGCCTTTTTGACTGTATTTACTTAAAATAATTGAGTCAGTTTCGGCGTGATATTTAGCGCTATAGCCACCTTTTTCTGTAAGTTTATCAGAGGCCAAAGAGATTAAATTTACACGCCATAATTGCCAATCACCACTCTGGTCACTACTGACTATTGCATATTGGTTATCTATTACGTCGACATAATGAATATTCTTCAAATTCACTTGTAATTCTTGCCATTCTTGTTGATTTACCGTGTACTTAAAGAGCTTTGAATTAATACTGGCTAAAATAAAGCTGTCATCTTTAGCAAATGTCAGATTGCCAAAGTGTTTTATTTCTTCTGGAAAATGTAACTTAAAAGTTTTACCGTTTTCATCTAACAAATGAACTTGTAGTTCACCGTTATCTGTTGATAAATAGGTTATTGCATTTGATATATTTGCATAGTTAGGCAAAAAATTTATATGAGTGGAATGAGTAAGTGCTTTTGTAGGAGTACCCACAGCTTGTTGGTAAATATTCTTGGTCGCGCTGAACTTAACATAGGACAATTGTGATAAGTTTGGGGCGAAATTGCCTTGCGTTATATCTTCTTCTTGAATTAAATCATCTAACTCTCGGGTTGTAAGATTATATGTCGAAAACCCACCTTGTTTGGAGATCAGTAAAGTTTCTTTATTTACCCAAGAAACACTCCCTACCCCTTGAAAACTATCAAATGTCTCTTCTTTTTTTGGCTGATTCAACTGGATTGTTTTGAGTAGCGCACCGCCATCTGGTTGGTATTCGAATATTGCCATTTTTTCATTGTTAGGTGATAGGGCGAAAACATAATCACCACGTGTATTTCCGTCCTGATTTGTGTGAGTAAGTTGCTGTACTCTCATTGTATCTAAGTGAATGCTTTTAACGGTATACGGACGTGACACCTGCTCACGGTGGTTGAAATACAATTTTTTTGAGCTTTTATTATATGCTAATTGAGTCAAAGCCCGTTTCGCACATTCAGTTATTTTCCTTATGCTCTTATTGGCAATATTCAGTTCAATAATCTCACAGTTTCTATCTGTTAAATTATCAAATCGGCTGGCGAATATAGTTTCGGCATCTTTAAATACAGCATATGTATAGTAATAGTCGTCGCTTGTTAGTTTTAGTGCGCTTTTATTAGCTTGTTGTAGCCATAACTGTACGTTTCTATTTGCCGCTGAGCGATGCAAGAAAACCATTTGCCCATTTTTATATACTTGAGGCCTGAACGCATTGCCTTTTATAACCGTTAAAGGTGATGCGCTTGCAATTGAGAATGAAGCCTTAGTATTTGTCAGTGGTTGCTTAAAATTTATCAGTAAGAGAATTGCAATGAGGGGTATTAAAAGCAAAGCAATAGGCAAAGCTTTCTTAGCTGCTTTTGATAGAGGCTTTTTTCTATGAATATTGTTTTTAATAGAGACTACTGGTTGCACATCAATATCGGCATTAAACTGATAACCAACTTTACTAATAGTAACTATTAATTGAGGTTTTTTAAGATCTGCTTCGATTATCTTTCGTAATTCGCCGATGGCACGATTAATTGCTGCATTACTAACAATACGACCTGCCCAAACTTTTTCGATCAACTCATCTCGAGAAATTGCTCGCCGAGGGTTCTTACAAAAAAAACAAAGTAGTGAGAATATTTTCGGTTCAATTTCAACTCTTTGACTATTTTGCGTAAGTAAAAAGTTATTTTCATTTAGTGAAAATGAAGCAAATTTAAATAGCATTATTATTCTTAATTATTGTTTTTGTTGGCATTATCAATTCATTATTATTTCATTACTTCTTCATTATTGCTCTTTTTTTAGGTCTTTAACAAGCTGTTTGTAATTATTTTATTGGAGAAAGTCATGAACAGAAAAATAAATAAAAACTTTAGAGTTTTGGTTGGTAGTTTCGCAGTTATTTTGATGGTGTCGGCATGCAGTGGAGGCTCAGATGGTGATAAGTCGCCTGCACCTGGTCCTAGTCCTATACCTACACCACCGTCAAATACAACATCATGTGGTGGGGTAATCATTGGAAATGAGCAAAACTGTATTACTGTAGATGATCGTGAAATCATATCCTACGCTACTAATACCACAGAACAATATTCTGGCATTGCAATATTTTTACATGGAGCGCCAGGGAGTCCTGGAAAAGTATCTAATATATTTGGCAGTAAAATGCTCGCTGATAAATTTAACCTTGTTGCCTTATCACCTCAAGGCAATAGCTCTCCTTACGAGTGGAATAGCTCAAATAAGTTGACAGGCACTACTCCTGATGTCGACTTTTTACTTGCGACTATTGATGATGTACAAGGGCGATATTCTTTTAATGACGACAAAGTTTACATTTTTGGCTATTCAGCAGGCGGCTTTATGGCATACAAGTTAGCTTGTCAGGCTCCCGAGCGCTTAACGGCAGTTATTGCTCTAGCCGGGCAATTTCGAGGAGATTTTGATGCATGTACAACGTCAACTCCAGTTAACCTGCATCACTTACATAGTACGATTGATAGCGATGTTCCTTTTGATGGAAGAGACAATGGTGATATTGCATCTGTGTCTGATACTATGTCATTTTGGCAGCAAAAAAATGGTTGCAGTGCCGAATCGGAAGAAGTCATTCAAGGTGGAGTAACAGCAGCCAGCACACAAACGAGTACAGAAAAATATACTGGGTGTACAAAGTCTGTGGCTCTTTCGACGTTAGATGGGGTGACTCATGAAGATGAATATGTCGCGGAGAGTTTACTGGCTACATATGAATACATTTTTGAGTAGAGGGTATCTAAAATCATAATTATTAAGGTATTGTCATTCGGCGAAGTAGTATTTATTGGACTTAGTCACCAAATAAGAAATTCTTCCAAAGCCTAATGAATTTGAATCAAGAGTAGCGAGGTAATACCTGCGCTACTCTTAATTAGTTAATGCACTTACATCAACTCCCAAACTTCCCAGCTGGCAAATTGGTTTTTCTTGGCAAGTTTAATTGCTAGTTTTTGATGTTTTTCGGCTAAATCTTGTCGATTAATACTGCTATAGTAAACACTCATTTGTTTATGCCAACCAGGGTAACTTTCACCCTCTGTTTTAATATTATTTAATAATTGTAATGCTTTAGCGTGATCTTTCTTTTTATTAAAGCCGTTAGCTAAATGAATGCTCACCATAGTGAATGATTCAGGAAAATCCTTTTGAATATCAACTAATATTTCATCTACTTGCCTTATTTGCTTTGACCAAAATAAATATTTATTAAATTGGTAGCCATGCAACCATTCAAACTGAAAGCCAGCCCATTGTTGTTGCTGTTTTTTAAAGTGCGCTAGCACTTGCCTATAGTCACCAATAGCTAACATGTCGGTACCATCAATAGCATAGTTTGGTGCTAAAAATTGTAAGCCGTCATAAAGCGCCGGTAGCGCGGTGGTAAAGTGATTTTCATTCGGAAAATGCTTAAATTGCCATTTTAAAGCAGGCTTGGCAAACGACTCAAATACTTGCACGAGTTCATCAACTCCCATATCTTCCTCGTTGGCTAGAGAAATGAACACGGGTGCTGAAAGCTTGTTTTGTTTTAATAGTGGCGTTAGTTTGTTAGGCAAACTTTTGTTGTCGAACCATGCACTTGGGCTCATAGCGAGAAAAGCATTAAAGGGTGTATCTGCTTGCATCATACTATAAAGGGTGAATATACCACCGAGTGAATACCCAGATAAGGCTTTTTGTTGATTAGTGCGGTAAGTGCTATCAATCAAAGGTAATAATTCGTCGGTTAGATATTGTTGAAGTTTGTTAGCGTCGCCAAATGCTTGATCTTTACTATCAGGCCATGTGGTAGTTTTTAGATAGTCATCGCTACCTTGGTTTGCAACGCCAACCACTATCATTGGCGGTATCTTCCCCATTCTTGTTAGGTTTTTAACTACTGCCGATACATGTTGAAACTGAAAATCTGCGTCAATAACGAAAAGGCTAGGGTACTGTCTTTCGGTTAACAAATAACGCTCTGGTAGTGACACCATATAACGCCTTTGCTCCGAAAATATTGTTGATGCATGCTGAAATTCGTGACCTCTAATTATGGGGTTGCCAAGTTTTTGAGTTTCATTGGCAAAAGAAGAAAAGCTCAGTATTGTTAACGCTACTAATGGCAGTAAAAGTCTGTTCATGGGATTAGCAAAATCCGTTGTCTGTTAAATCAGAAAGAAACAGTATCAGAATCGTTTCAAAAGACAGTATTAATTCGGTGAAGTATTGGTGAAGTTTGGTGAATCTACTTAAAAAACAATAATTAAATTGATTAAAGGGTAGCAATAGTAATTGTAAATTTAATCCAAGTTGCTACTTGTTTTTGGTGCGATTGCTATTGTGTGAATTAGTGCTAGCACCACTTAAATAGAAAATTGACCGCTACTATAGTTTTCAGGCTATTCACATCTTTCATCGTTAAAGTCGTAGAAGTTGAATAAAAATGATGATGATTGAAACTAAATAACCTCTATAGGTAGGAAAATAGCAATGAGAAAATTATTAGTGTTGGTTTTGGCTTTATATATAGTGTTAAGTGAAGCTAGTGCCGCTAACAATCCCCAAGGCATCAATGGCACCTGGCAAGGACCTTTGCTGATCACTGAGAATAAATCTATGCAGCTAATTGTACATTTTATTGCTAATGATAAAGGCTACAAGGCCACCCTTGATGTTCCCGAACAGAATCAATACGGACTTGAATTTAATCAAGTTAATGTAGATGGTAACGAAGTAAATTTGGCGTTGAGCGCTGCGAACATAAACTATAAGGCGACATTAAAAAATAATGTGCTTGAAGGGACTTATTCGCAAGGTACTTTTAATGCACCACTAAATTTAAAGCGAACTTCAAAACCCGTTGCACGTCAAAAGAAACCTCAGGAGCCAGAGAATAACGCATTGTTCCGTCATGAGTTGGTGACATTTCCGAGTTTAGACGGTCAACATCAGTTATCAGGTGTTTTGAGTTACCCTAAAGGCAGTGCATCTCATGTGGCAATTTTGTTGTCAGGCTCAGGCCCGACCACTCGAGATGCTGATGTATTTGGTCATAAAGTATTTACGGTTATTGCAAAACAGCTTAATGAGTTAGGTGTTGCCGTGTTACGTTATGATGACCGAGGCGTGGGTAAATCAACAGGTGATTATGCGTCAGCAACCAGTGCTGACTTTGCTAATGATGCCAATGCAGCCTACCAATTTTTGTCTAAACACTCACTATTATCACAAAGTAAAATAGGTTTTATTGGCCATAGTGAAGGTGGATTAATTGGCGCGATAGCAGGGGCTAACAATCCGCAATTAGATTTCTTGGTGAGCCTAGCTGGGTTGGGTACTAGCGGTGCCGATATCCTAATTGATCAATCTTATTACATACAAAAACTGTTGGGCATGGATGAACAGGCACTAATGGCGTCAGACAAAGTTCAACGTGAGATTATCGGGGCAATTAAAGCGGGTATTTCGAAAACGGCACTCGTTGATTTAATGAAAAGAAACGGCATTTCTCCGCAACAAGCAAATGCTCAGACTGAGCAAATGACATCGCCTTGGTTTGAATTTTTTATAAAAACCGACGCAAAAAAATACTTAACTCAGCTTCGTATGCCAGTGCTGGCGCTAAATGGTGAACTCGACTCACAAGTATTAGCAGAAAAGAATATTGAAGGTTTTGAGCATGCTCTTCAAAACGGTCGCTTAACAACAAAAATTTACCCGCGCTTGAATCACTTATTTCAGCCTGCGAAAACTGGCTTACCTAGCGAATATGCAGAAATTGATATTACCTTTTCAGCAACGGTTAGCAGTGATATTGTTCAATGGTTAAAGTCACTTAGTTGATATTAAGACATGAAATTATTATGGATAATCAAAAAAAGCAATTTAATACGCTATTTTGGCTGCTACAGCTTGGTGGTTGGAGTCTCTTTACCTTAGCAAATTTATTTGGTCGTAAATACTTTGTTTACTTCCACATATCAGAGTTAATTAATTCTTTGGTGCTTGGTGTGAGTTTAGTTATATCGACCTGCCTACTGAGGGTGTTTTATCAGCGCTATCTTAAAAGTGATAAAATTTTTCACGCCTTAGTGCAAATCTTATTAGGTTCTATTGTTGCGGGGCTTGTTACTATGGCACTTTATGCCGCAGTCATTATCCCCAATCAAAAAGCTATTTTTAATGTTGAAAGTGACCTGGTTTGGCAACAAATATTATTAGGTTTACCAATGATCATGTTTCTTGTTGTTGCGTGGTCGGCACTGTATGCGACAGTTAAAAAACAGCGGTTGTTAAAGCAGGCAAGACGGAGGCAAGCGTTTTTAGATCGCTCACTTAAAGATGCTCAATTAGACGTGTTTCTTAGTCAAATTAATCCACATTTTATTTTTAATGCCATTAATAATATTCGTGCGTTAATTTTGGAAGATTCAGATAAAGCGCGTGATATGCTGGCAAATTTATCAGAAGTCATGCGTCATACTATGAAAATCGATAAAACTGCCGTGGTCACACTCAGTAATGAATTAGAAGTGGTTAAACAATATGTCGCGTTAAACAAACTGCAATTTGAAGATAAGCTGCAAGTAGATTTTAATATCGAACAGGAAACGCTATGTTTATCCCTGCCGCCAATGATTTTGCAATTAATGGTGGAGAATGCCATTAAACACGGCATAGGTAAACTCAAACAAGGAGGGAAAATTCAGATTAATAGCCATCATAAATCTGATATGTGGTATATCAGTGTTGAAAATAGTGGTAGTTATGAGCCTCCTAATGAAAGTGGCACTGGCATAGGTATGAATAATATTAAGCAACGATTATTACTAGTTTTTGGACAACAAAGTCAGTTTAGCGTAAAAGCTTCTGAATTTGGCGTGTTAGCCCAGGTTAAAATTCCCTTATAGTTTGAAACGGACTTTCCATGATTAAAGCAATGATTATCGAAGACTCTCGATTGGCAAGACTGGAGCTAAGCTCGCAAATAAAAAATATCAACGATATAACCGTAGTTGGTGAAGCTGATAATGTTGAAGCGGCGGTGAATGTGTTTCATCGGTTGCAACCAGAGCTAGTTTTTCTCGATATTGATTTACCCGACGGTACAGGCTTTGACTTTCTAACCCAACTTGCACATACACCGTATGTTATTTTTACTACAGCTTTTGAAGAGTATGCGCTTCAGGCGTTTGATAATGACGCCATTGATTATTTATTAAAGCCTTATACTCTACAACGGCTAACTCAGGCATGCGATAAGGTAAAAAGCAAAGTTGATGACGAGTCGGTCCAAGTGAATAGTGCCATGAGTCTAACGAGTCAATTTTTTGTTAAAGACGGAAATCATTGTTGGTTAATCAACCTTGAACAAGTAGAGCGTTTTGAAGCCATGGGAAATTACACTCGAGTTTACTTTGAAGATAAAAAGCCTATGGTTTATCGAACACTTGCACAAGTTGAAGCGCGTTTACCTAAACAAAATTTTTTCCGTATAAGCCGGCAAAATATAGTGCAGTTAAATAAAATCTCTAATGTCGATTTATGCAGCTCTGGAGGCCTAGAGCTGACGCTACAAAGTAGTGCAATTGTCGAGGTTTCTAGGCGCCAAGCAAGCGTTTTTAAATCTCTACTTTCATTATAGTGTTCATTTTTGTGATAAATCCGTCATAAATTTGAGGTTCGTCAAGGCATTAAATATTGTTTGAGATAGACTAGGCTTAAGTTAGTGTTTATAACACAGCAGGTAAGTTATATATTTTTAAACGAGTTAGGCGATAAAAAATGAAAAAATACACTCTAGTTTTGTCAGCATTGCTAATGCTTTTAGTGGCTTGTACACAATCGGTTAATGTTAAGCTCGACCCTGAAGTAACAGTATTTTTAAGCGATGCGAGTGATAAAACTATGCGTTTAAGTGAGCAAAATTCTGAATATGTATTACTTAAAGAGTGGTTGGTTACACATAAAGATAATTGGCTCACCACCTCAGGTAAATACTCAGGAGGGGTTTATTTAACCTCTGGCGAATTTGGTATTCAGGTTACTGACTCAAAAGTGGTGCTATATACTGATATTACGACAACACCGACTGCAATTTACGCACAAGAAATTGAACGTAGCGAGTTAAAATCGTTAAAAATGTTGGGTAAGTAACTAAGTCGCTTGAGCGGTTATAAATTGTAATTCTATTCTTAAATTTGGTAAGTATATTCTTTTAGTCGCCACTATTTAGACGAAACTAATAGTGGTATTACTTGCTGCTTGCACTATCTTGTAACGGCAACCTCATTATAAATTTTAAATATTTTCGTCTTTTTAAAGCTCACTTCGTCTTAAGGGTATAAATTATTTAAATAGAAGTGAGATATAAAATGCTTAAAATTATTAGTTTTAAAATTTGCCCTTTTGTTCAACGTGTTACGGCGGCTCTTAATGCCAAAAATGTCCCTTATGAAATAGAGTACATTAACTTAAAAGATAAACCTCAATGGTTTTTAGATATTTCGCCAAATGGCCAGGTACCAGTATTAGTAACCGAATCAGGTACTGCGTTATTCGAGTCAGATGCGATTACTGAATATATTGAAGATGAATATGGCGCCATTGAAAGCGATGTAACGAACGAACAAAGAGCTATAGATAGAGCATGGAGCTATTTAGGAACCAAACACTATTTAGCGCAGTGTGGCACTATGAGTAGCAAAGACGAAGAAGTGTTTAAACAAAAATCAGCGAAACTCATTTCTGTATTTGCAAAAGTTGAGCAGAAGCTTTCTGGCAGCAATAAGTTCTTCAAATCAGATCAGTTAAGTAATGTTGATATTGCTTGGTTACCATTATTACATCGCGCCAATATTGTTAAAAATCACACAGGCTTCGACTTTTTATGTGGATTGCCAAAAATGCAGGCATGGCAGGTAGCTTTATTAACTTCAGGCGTTGCTGAGAATACGACATCAGCTGACTTTGAAGCGCTGTTTACTGACTTCTACCTAACAAATACCTTTTTAGGGACAGGTAATAGTCAGCAATCAAGCAGTAGCTGTGGTGAGTCAAGTTGTTGTGGTTAATTTTCTAATCTGTAATTAGAGTAATTTCAATTAATGCTGAAACTAGCATCTATTCTTGTGATGGTGCTAGTTTAGGAGGTTTGAGCGATGAATGTAGAGTCAGTTTGGCGTGAGTATCAAGCGAGTTTAAAGGGCTTTTTGCATAAAAACGTGGCAAGTCCTGATGATGTCGATGATCTATTGCAAGATATATTACTGAAAAGTTATCAAAACTTGCATCGAATTCATGATAGCAAAAAGGTAAAAGCTTGGTTATTTCAAATAGCGAATAACACTATTATTGATTTTTACCGCCGACGTGGCAGAAACCAAAAAGTTGAAAAAGAAGAGCTTTGGTATTCTCAAAGTGATAAGAGTGTTTTACAGCAACTTTCACTATGTGTTGTCCCTTTTATTAGTGCCTTACCTAAACAAGAAGCTGAGTTACTCACAGCAATCGAGATCAATGGTGTCTCACAAAAAGAATATGCAGCGCAACATGGCATTAAATATTCAACATTGAAATCTCGAGTACAAAAAAGCCGACAGTTGTTATTTAATTTATATAGTAATTGTTGCGACCTATCATTAGATGAACACGGCAATCTTATCGAATTTCAAGAAAAAACAAATAAATGCCAGCAGTGTTAATAGTCCAGTTCTAGTGCAGATAATACATTAATATCAACTAGTTGCTGCAATACTGTATGGCACTTTTTTCTAAAGTGATCTCGTAACAATCTTACTGCTGGAGTTATTGATTGACGACTTGGGCAAACTAGCCAAAGCTCAGTATTTTTCGGCGA
Organism: Colwellia meonggei; assembly: GCF_057537295.1. Taxonomy (NCBI): domain Bacteria; kingdom Pseudomonadati; phylum Pseudomonadota; class Gammaproteobacteria; order Alteromonadales; family Colwelliaceae; genus Colwellia; species Colwellia meonggei. The sequence goes on along the minus strand of NZ_BAAJLZ010000008.1, from coordinate 75,675 downwards.
ATACTCAGGGAGTACTTGGACTAAATTTCCGGAAATCAAATCACTTGCAACATCAAGTGCTGACTTTGTTGCTAATCCATGACCTGCTACGCACCAACGTCTGACAATGTCTCCATCATTGCCAGCTCTGTTGCCTTTCATTTTAATTTTAAATGTCTCGTTGTTATGTGAAAAATCCCAAACATCGTGAATTATGTCGTGAAGTTGATAGAAAAGGCCGTTATGTGTCATTAAATCGCGCGGGTGCTTAGGTAAGCTGTGTTGTGCTAAATACGCTGGGCTTGCACAAAGTAACCTCGGTGTATTGCAGACTTTAAAACCGTACATATTGCTATCGGCTGGCGAACCGTAGCGCAAACATATATCAACAGAATCCCGATAGAAATCAATGTTGCTGTCATTGAGGTTAACTTTTAAAGTAATCGCTGGGTGGCTTTGCATAAATTCATCTAACCAAGGCATAACTACATTTCGCCCTAAATCAGAAGAAATACCTATGCGTAATTCACCATCAACAATATCTAAGTCATCTTTTACATTGAGCTTGGCTTGTTCCAACATATTAAGTGCTTGCTGGCATTGTGGCAAGTATCGCTCGCCGGCATTACTGACTTTTAAGCTGCGGGTTGTTCGGATAAATAATTCCACCCCTAAGGCTCGCTCAACGCGCTTAATCGCTGCACTTGCGGTAGCTGCTTGCATATCTAAACTGTTAGCAGCAGCAGAAATACTGCGAAACTCTGCCACTTTTAATACCATTTTTAAATCTTCTATTTGCATTATTATCAAATATATTTTGGTAATGTATAAAATATTATGCTGTTTATCTGTGGTAAATCAAGCGCTATTATTTGCTGGAATTAGTAATTCAATGAACGAATAAATTGAAGAGTGAGATGCAAAATATGAGTAAACTAACGATAGTGGCAAATATTAAAGCCAATGCTGATAAAGTTGAATTGGTTAAAGCTGAACTGCTAAAACTTATTGATATAACTCGCGGCGAAGCAGGTTGTATTAACTACGATTTACACCAAGATCACGAAAATCCAGCGCACTTTATGTTTTATGAAAATTGGCAATCACGTGATTTATGGCAGGCACATATGAATAATGAGCACTTAGCTGAATATCTAAGGGCAACAGAAGGTGCAGTCGCTGAATTTACGTTGAATGAAATGAATCACATCAGCTAAATATTATGAAGTTAGCTTAATAAAAGCCTTTCACTGGAAGGGCTTTTATTTAATTAAAATATCGTATTGGTAAAAATAAGGTTAATTCCCTATGTGTCGGTACAAAATATTTTATTATTAAAAACGAAGTTCCAAGTTAGCCGCACCATTGTGTTATGCTGTCAGCCATCAAAGAATATATTATTGGTTTGTTTGGAATTAATTCGTGACTTTACTTTTTATCTATTTGGCCATAGCAATTGGCGTGTCATTCTTATGCTCAGTACTCGAAGCTGTTTTATTGTCGATAACTCCGAGTTTTGTTGAACAAGTTCAATCAAAAAAGCCAAAAGCTGGGGCAGCACTAGCAAAAGTTAAAACACGGTTGGATGAGTCATTGTCTAGCATTTTAATTTTGAATACTTTTGCTCATACCATGGGAGCTGCTGGTGTTGGTTCTCAAGCTATTCAAGTATTTGGCGAACAATGGGAAACCTTGGTCGCGGTTTTACTTACCTTAGCTATTTTATATTTTTCAGAGATTATTCCTAAAACCTTAGGTGCTACATTTTGGCGTGGTTTAGCAGTTCCTTCAGCCCATATTATTACTTGGTTGGTGAGGATAGTATATCCGCTAGTTTGGATTTCCACGCGATTAACCCGTGTTTTTAAGCGAGGAAAAGAAAATGAAATTACCCGCGAAGAAATTATTGCACTAGCATCATTAAGTCATAAAGATGGCAGTTTGTTTTCACAAGAAAATGAATACCTGTCGAATATGTTGAAATTACGTGAACTGCGTACAGCACAAGTTTACACCCCACGTACGGTCGTTCATATGCTACACAAAGGCACGACTGTTACCGAAGCGCTAAATCATGAACAAACAAGCCAATTTACCCGGATCCCGGTTTACGATAAAACTGTTGATGATATCAAAGGCAAAGTGATTAAAGGTGATCTTTATGAAGCTGAAAGAAACGGTCAGGGCGACGAAATTATTGGTCATTTTATGATCCCACTTACGCGCGTTTCTGAAAAGCTCCCAGTGCAGCAGTTGCTAGATATGTTTATTAAGAACCATATACATATGTATTTAGTCGAGGATGAGTTTGGTCAAACTGCCGGTGTTGTTACCTTAGAAGATGCCATAGAAACATTGCTAGGCCGTGAAATTGTTGATGAAAGCGATGCTGTAACGGATATGCAAGCGTTAGCGCGAGACAAGTACCGAGAACGCCTACGTACAATTAAACAACAAGGTGATGACGAGTAATTTAAGCTGACTTCACTTTTTACTGCCGACTATGATTAATCATGTCACGAGTAATATCAGATCAATACTTGACTTATGTGCGACAGTTGTCGCATTATGTCGCTTCTGTAATTAAGCAATAAGCGACCAAGTGCGCAATTAAAATAATATGAATGCTCATTTAGTGAAAATACTTCTGCCTTTAGTTTGCGTGTTTTTTATAACAGCGTGTCAGCAAACCCCTGTTTTACCAACAACAATTGACGAAGCAAATAGTGCGAAACCTCAAGTACCCGAGGACAAACCACAGCAGCTGACCAAGACTGAAACTCCCGCCCCAATCGTTTATGAAGATATTTGGCTACGTATTCGCGACCAACTGACGTTTACTGTACCGGATAATCAGGAGGTAGCGAAATGGCGAGCGTATTACTTACGCCATCCAAATTTTATGGTGACTATTTCTAAGCGTGCGAAACCATTTCTTTATTATATAGTTGAAGAGATAGAGCGCCGCAATATGCCAATTGAATTAGCGCTTCTACCTATAGTAGAAAGCTCCTACCTTCCTTATGGTGTTTCTCATAAAAGTGCCGCCGGCTTGTGGCAGTTTATGCCTGTTTCGGCAAAACGATTTAATTTATCACGTAATTGGTGGTACGACGGTAGACGCGATATTGTTACATCAACGACGGCGGCACTCGACTATTTTCAGTTTTTTCATCGTACACTTGGGCAAGATTGGCTAAATGCTATTGCCGCATTTAACTCGGGAGAAGGGCGTGTTGGAAGAGCAATTGCGAAAAATAAAAAAGCAAACCAAGCGATTGATTTCTGGTCTTTAAAGCTGCCTTCAGAAACCACAGCCTATGTACCTAAACTATTGGCCATTATTGATATATTACAGCGCGCCGAAGAACTAAAATATACCTTTACCCCTATTGCTAATAAGCCTGTTGTAACAACTATTAATCTCGACGAGCAACTCGATCTAACATTAGCTGCACAATGGATGAATATTGAGGGCAAGCATTTAGCACGACTCAATCCTGGTTTAAATTTTGGTGTAACACCACCTGAAAAAGCACATCAACTATTAGTGCCATTAGCGTCAGTAGATTTATTAAGTGATAAGTTAGCTTCGACTGATAAGGCAGATTGGTTGAGGTGGCACAAATATCAGGTTAAGTCTGGCGATACCTTAAGTGAAATATCAGCTAAATATTCAACAAACGTAGCAAGAATAAAGCAACTAAATAAACTCACCTCAAACCAGATTCGTATAGGGCAAACATTGGTTATGCCATTAACCAGTCAAATTATTAACTTAGCTGACTATACTCGATATGGTACAAAAAGGCGTTATCATGTGGTTAAAAGCGGCGATAATCTCTGGGATATCAGTCGTAAATATAAAGTAAAAGTGCAAGATTTAGTGCGTTGGAACAAACTGGCAAGCAATGGCTTATTGCAACCTAAACAAAAACTCAAAGTGTCACTTTAGTTAAGCAACATCGGCAAAGTTGTTGCTGATATACACCAGAGTACGGCCCATAATGGTGAACGATGCCAAATAGAGATAATGGCAAAAGCTATAGTCGCAATGGCAAGGTCGATATTGCTAGCGATACTTACCTTAATAATTGGATCGTATAGTGCAGCTGCCAAAATGCCGACAACAGAGGCATTTATACCTGTTATAGCATTAGTTACGGCAGGTTTTGAGGCTATGCTTTGCCATAACGGTAGAGCGGCAGAAAGCAAGAGAAAGCCAGGCAAAAACATCAATAATAGTGCCATAGTGGCACCAAACCATAGGTTATGATCAGTTGGTATTATAGCGCCTAAATACGCGGCAAAAGCGAACATTGGCCCCGGTATCGCTTGAGCTGCACCATAGCCAGCTAAGAAATCCACTTGAGTTACCATACCATTAGAAACCACAGCATTTTCAAGCAAAGGAAGTACGACATGGCCGCCGCCAAATACTAACGACCCAGCGCTATAAAAAGTTTGTGCTATTAAGAGCAAATTCGACTGTGTTGATATTGCTAGCAGCACCAAAAATAAAGCGATAAAAGCAATAATAAGCCCAAGACTTGTGCGCCTGCCAAAGTTAATGTTCATTTGATCACTAACGTCAATACTCGCACTTCGACAGTATTTAATGCCGACAACTGCTGCAACTAATATCACAAGTATTTGCATGAATGACTGCTCAAACATTAACAAAGCGCACATAGTTGCGATAGTGAGCCCTTTAGTTTTTATGTCGAAACAGAGCTTTTTTGACATCCCCAATATTGCATCCGCAACAACAGCGCAAGCAACAAGTTTTAATCCATGAATCGTGGCATCAAAAAATTCTCCTGAAAATAATTCCAATGCGGAAGCAAAGGCTATCAATAAAAGTGCTGACGGTAGAGTAAAGCCTGCGAAAGCCGCTATGGCACCAGTCCACCCTGCTTTAAGTAGCCCAATAGCAAAACCTAATTGGCTACTTGCTGGCCCTGGAATAAATTGACAAATAGCTAAAAGCTGGCTGAAAGTGTTTTCTGATAACCAGCGCTGTTTTTCAACGAACTCTTTGTGAAAGTAGCCAATGTGAGCGATAGGTCCACCGAATGACGTCAAACCGAGTTTGAGAAAAATAAAGAACACATTCCAGAAATTGCCTGAATGTTTATTAAGTGCTTTATCAGTGCTTCTTTGCATAAGAATGAACCAAGAAAATCACGCATTATATGACATCCATGTGACAATTAGATGACAAGTTGTCATATGGGTGTTTATTTTACATAGATTTAAATAGTGTTAAAAATATCAATTAGATCGAGTCACTGGTGATAGTATTAAAACCAGTTAACATTGGAATAGCTTAACAAAAAGGATAGTTATGAAAACTAATATAATAAAAACAATTGGTTTGGCTACTATGCTGCTGACCACGTTAGTACTTGATGCTAATGCAGTGAGCATAAAGAATTATGATGCTGTAATTGAAAAATACGTAAAAGATACCGGTCCTGGTGTTGCGGTTATTGTGACTAAAAATGGTAAAACGCTTTATAAAAAAGCGCGTGGTTTGGCAAATATTGAATTGCAGGTTCCACTAAAAACCAACAGTGTTTTTCGTTTAGGCTCTATCACTAAACAGTTTACCGGTGCTGCAATTATGATGTTAGTTGAGCAAGGTAAATTATCATTATCAGATGATTTACATAAGTATGTGCCCGACTTTCCAACTGAAAATAACAAGGTAACAATAAGGCATTTATTAACACACACGTCAGGTATTGCCAATTATACAGAAGACGAAAATATTTGGCTTAGAGAGCTGCAAACACCGACGACGCTTGATGACATGATCATTCGTTTTGCAAAACACCCTATGGCATTGAAAGTTGGAGAGGCCAATCGCTATTCAAACACTGCTTATGTTTTATTGGGTAAAATAATTGAAATTGCTAGTGGTAAAACATATGCGGAGTTTATTGAGCAAGATATATTTGCCAAACTAGCAATGAAAAATAGCCAGTATGGTGGTTTGCAGATTATTCCTAACCGCGCAAATGGCTACTCTGCGAGTAAAGAAGGTTACGTAAATGCTAACTTCATCGATATGATGTGGCCACATGCGGCGGGTTCGTTGTTATCCACGGTTGATGATTTAAATATATGGTTTAAAGCATTGCGCAATGGCCAGTTAATATCAGCAGAGAGCTATAAGTTAATGACCTCACCCATGAAGCTAAATGACGATAGTATGTCAAATTACGGCTTTGGCTTAGGTATGTTTAAGCTTAATAAATACGATGCTATTGGTCATGGTGGCGGTATTCATGGTTTTGCTACTCATGCTTTTTATATTCCTAGTGAAGATCTTTATGTTGCGGTTCTGAATAATTATGACGCAGGTAACCCAAGTGAAATTTCCAGAGTGTTAGCGGCCGTTGCCCTTGAAATTCCTCTGCCTAAATTTGAAAAAATTGCTTTTAATAAACAGCAATTAACGCCAATGATGGGAAGTTATAAGCTTGCATCGGGTGATATTCGCGAAATTTTTATAGAAGACAATAAAGTTTATTCGGTGCGTGGGGACGGGCATAAATGGCAAGTTTTTCCAATGTCGGATAATGGATTCTATTACGATGGCAGCTTGAGTTATTTCACTATCGGCAAGAATGCTAAAGGCCAACAAGTGATGAATTTTTACAGTGACTTAGCCGAAAATCCAGACGTTGCAGTTAAACAATAAGTAGCGTTTTATAGCTATAGTAATGCCGCCTCTGCAAGCGGCATTTCATTCTAAACTGCAAACAAATATCTAGCCTTTTAATATTACCGACTACCATCAACTTTGAAATTTATATTTACATTTATTAAAAATCAATTATTTGCATTAAGTGTGTTGGTGATATATAACACTATAGTGAATGATAAATAACCAAGGAAAATAACAATGCCAACACAGTGGGATCCAGATACACCCATCTACATTCAGCTGTATCAGCAAGTACTCTCTAGAATACTCGATGGTTATATCATCGAAGGGGAGGCGTTACCTTCTGTTAGAAAGGTTGCAGCAGAATATCAATTGAATCCAATTACTATTTCTAAGGCGTATCAGATGCTACAGGACGAAAATATAGTTGAAAAACAACGTGGTAAAGGGTTGTTTGTCAACCATGGCGTACAAGACATTATTTTGAATAGAGAGCGAGAAAGCTTTTTAACTTCTCAATGGCCAAAAATAGTTGAGCAAATCAACCGATTAAAGCTTTCAACTGAGGATTTATTACAACCAATTGAGGAGGCTAAATAATGACAACATTAATCTCTATCAATGGCTTGAGTAAAAGCTATGGCAAGAAAAAGGTAGTATCGGATATTAATTTAACAGTAAGCGCTGGGCAAATACTAGGTTTAGTTGGGCCAAATGGTGCTGGTAAAACTACTTGTTTGCAATCGATGTTAGGTTTATCTGACTTCGACGGTAGTATTGATGTAATGGGTTATGATCCTCGCAAGCAACGTGCAGAAATGCTTAATGACGTTGCCTATATTTCCGATGTGGCAGTGTTACCTAGATGGTTAAAAGTGGAACAGGCTTTGAGTTATATGGCTGATGTACATGGCAACTTCGACCGTGAAAAAGCTGAACATTTTTTGTCAAAAACCAATATAAACCTAGCATCAAAAGTAAAAACTTTATCAAAAGGTATGGTTACACAGCTGCACCTTGCACTTATTTTAGCCATAGATGCCAAAATCTTGATACTAGACGAGCCGACATTAGGGTTAGATATTTTGACTAGGCATCAGTTTTATAACCACTTGCTGGAAGACTTTTATTCGGATGAGAAATGCATTCTTGTTACCACTCACCAAATTGAAGAAATTGAGCACATTCTGACAGATGTTGCTTTTATTCAAGACGGTAAATTGGTACTAAATGAAAGTGTTGAAGCCATGCGAGAGCGTTTTAAATTAGTTGCTGTTACTAACGACAAGCTAACTCAGGCGCAAGAACTGAAACCAATACACACCAATAGTTTAATGGGCTTAACAACGATGTTGTTTGATCGCTCAAGTGGTGAAGAATTACAAACGCTGGGTAATATTAGCGCGCCTAGTTTGGCTGATATTTTTGTCGGAGTGATGACCAAGGAGGCTGTGTAATGAGTATTGCAACATTTAACATGAACATTAAAAAAGAGCTTTGGGAATTTAATAAACTACTTTTTTGGGTACCCGTCATTATTATCTCTATGATGGTTGCTGCACCACTTTTGCAATTATTGATCATCGAAGATTATCAGATGAATGCTATGTTTGATGGTTTAGCACAATTGCAGCACCATGCCTTAGATGAAGAGTTTACGCATTTTAGTTTTGTGGCAATATCTGGATTGTTTGTACCTTTTATGGTGGTGGCGTTACTGGTGCAACTTTATTATTTTTTGGTTTGTCTGTTTGATGAAAGAAGGGATTTATCCATTTATTTTTGGCGTTCTATGCCGGTTTCTGATCTTTCAACAATTGCTTATAAACTATTTACCGGAGCCTTTGTCATTCCTGCCGTGTTTATGCTGGCAGCAACGGTCACATTAATAATTGCAGCATTACTTGCTTTTATTGCTTGTATGGTACTTTCAGTAGGGTTTGATATTTCACTGTGGCATATTTGGGGAAGCTTTAACTTTTTCAGTAGTTTAGCATTAACATGGTTAAGCTTAGTTCCTTTTGTTCTATGGCTATTTCCACTATTTGCTTGGTTAATGCTGGCGTCAATGTTTGCCAATAAAGCACCTTTTTTATGGGCGTTATTACCTGTAGTTATTGTTATTTTAGTGGAAGCCTTTGTTGTTCATTACTTTAATTTAGAATCTCAAATGTTTGCTTCACTATTACTGGACTATTTTGGCATTAGTGATGATACCTTACGTAGTAACTTTACTCATGAAAACGCAATGCATTTAATGCCTATTAAGGTATTAATGTCGAAAGTGAGTATTGTGGCTTTAGCGATAGGAGCTGGGCTAATGTACTTAACCTATTGGCTACGGGTGAATAGAAGCCACGCGTAATTACTTACTAAAATGATATAAAAGCCAATTTAATTGTTATAGATTACATTGGCTTTTTTGTTGCGATAAACTTTATAACGCCGAAGCTTTTAGTTTTTCTTGGTATTGTGCTAGGAATTTTCTATGGCGCTTTTTATGCCAAGTAAGAATATTGTCAGCGATAAGTACTGCTGATTTTTGATATTTTACCGCTAACAGATAATTACCAAGTTTTGCATAGGCTTTTGCTAGATTATGGTAACTATAAGCATCGTTGGGATAAAGTTTTAAGCTTTGTTGTAAAACGGATAGCCCTTTTGTTTGATCAACATCGAGCAAATAAAAACCTAATTTATTGATGGAATTTTTCGGTGAAACGTCGAAACCGTATTTCTGCTTAGAAAGATATTTAAAATGCCTAATAATTGCTGGCACCCCTTGCTGAGATATTACTGATTGTGGCGCAAGTCCTTGATTAATATCGTCAAATATTATTTCTATACCGTATATCGTGGCAAGCGGCGGGAGTGACATAAAGTAATGGTCATTAAAATCCTTGTAGTGCCAGTCTAGTAGTGCGGGTGCTGAAGTCTCGATTATTTTTTTCAGGTTCTTATAGTCTGTTAGTTGATGTTCTTCTTTAATGCCTGCCCCATGGCTAAACAATAACATACGGGGTTTATCATTGAGTTTGCTTAACTTATTTTTAGCGGTTGAGAGAATGGCAACATAATCATCTTTTATTTCTGGGCTAGTAGCAATATAGGCGTTTGCCATATTAGGTTTATTGATTAAGCCAGATAATACTATGGTTGCATTTGTTCTAAAGCCACTCATGATTCGATAGCCATTAGTGCGATATTTATTGTCGACAGCGGTAAATAGCTGTTCGTCAAAAAAGTCTAATAATGGCGTGGTTTTACCTGTTTCATCGAATATCATACCAATACGGTTACCGGGTGCTGGTGTAACAATAATGGTTTGTAACCAAGGCCATTCACCGTTGTGACTCATCCATTGATGCATACCACCTAAATAGGAGTTTGCATAATGATGAAAGTCAAACATCATGGTGTACGACTTGTCGGTATTTTTAGCGTAGCCTGAAGGCAATGTAACGTTAAATTTTAATGGCTCTGAAAATTTGGGATGTGCAATTTCTACGATTTCAAGCGTACTGTTGGCTGTTGCAACTTGGCTAAATATTCCAACTAACAGCAAGGCAAACGTTATAAATCTTCTCATTATTTTCCCTAATATTGATTCACACTAATCTCTCTAGTCTGCTTTAACTAAACGTTATATTCAATGTTTTGATTTTTATAATGATTTTGCAGTGAACCAGATTATCTTTCGCAACGTATTCTTAGCTAGGTCTAATCATTTTATGTAGAGCAAACACCATGAAAATCATCATTGTAATTTTTTCATTATTAATAAGTGCATGTGGCACTGTGTATCCAAATAAAGATATCACCGGACAAGCTTTTCCAATTGTCGAAGGGCAATCATTGGAAGAAAAAAGCGTCATTATCCCAAGTGATTTCTCTGATGATATGACTTTGCTATTAATTGGTTACAAGCAAAACTCACAGTTTGATATTGACCGCTGGCTAATAGGTTTAGATATGACGAAAACGCGAGTCAATGTATATGAAATACCGACTATCCAAGGTTTAGTGCCCAAAATGTTCAGTACCGTTATCGACAATGGTATGAGAGCTGGAATTCCTAAACCTATGTGGAAAGGAGTTATTACTGTTTACGGCGATGGTGAAAGAGTTCAAGCATTAACAGGTAACGAAAATGCCGCTAATGCTCGAGTAGTATTGCTAAATAAAAAAGGAAAAATTTTGTATTTTTACGATCAAGGGTTTTCTGTTGCGGCGCTTAATGAAGTGAGAGCTGTGCTTGCAAATCACCGTTAGTAGAGCGTTCGAATGATAATATGGTCAGCCGAAATTGGCTATTAAAGCCAGTGTTTTAGTATTTTTGATTAAACGAATTATCGACGAGTTTTGAAGATAAAGTTCCTCAGAAGAACTTACGTGAATATAGGTAGTCCTATTCACGTAAGTTCGATAATCATGCTACATCTTATTAGCTAACAGCAAGTTCTAATATTTCACGACTTTGCGTTAAGGTAATGACTTGATGCTCACCAAGTTTAACCATGTTGTGCGATTCAAGTTGAGTAATCACGTCATTGACTGCTTTTGTTTTATCGCCGCCATGTTCGGTCAGTTGTGTTGCAACATTGAGGCTATGATAGAAAGCTTCAATAGCATCAATAGTGCGTTCTGCTAGATCGTCACCAGCGGCTAATGCAAAAACATTACTGCCTAATTGTTCTAACTTAGCTTTTTTCACTGCCAGTTGATTACGCAATAATGATGGTTGGATTATCGCTAATGAACGTGCATGGTCTACGCCATATAAAGCCGTTAGTTCATGTCCAATCATATGGGTTGCCCAATCATGTGGCACACCAGCACCAATTAAACCGTTTAAAGCTTGATTGGCGGTCCACATTAGGTTTTCGCGCCATTGCAAGGTTTCTCGCTGATCATATTGCTCGGCTAACACTAATAAATTCTTTAATAATGCTTCAGCGTAACCGTCTTGAACCATAGCGCCAGTTGGTAGTGTTAAATACTGCTCACAAATATGTACCCAAGCGTCGACTAGGCCGTTAATTAACTGACGCTCTGGTAGTGTTTTCATAGCATCGGCATCAAGCACTGCAAACTTTGGTTGTACAGCAGGAGAGAAGAATGGCAGTTTATCTTGCGTTTCTGCGCGAGTAATTACCGATGCAGCATTTGATTCCGAACCTGTCGCTGGCAGTGTAAGTACTGCGCCAATGGCAACTGCGTCTGTAACATTATGCTTGCCTAACAATATGTCCCAACCTGCGCCATCATAACGTGCAGCTGCGGCAACGTATTTCGCACCGTCGATCACGGAGCCTCCACCGACAGCCAAAATAAAATCAATATTTTCAGCTTTTACTAAAGCAACGGCTTTATCTAATGTTTCCATGGTTGGGTTAGGTTCTACACCTGAAAATTCCAACCAAGAATGATTTGCTAATGCGCTTTCAACTTGCTGGTAAACACCGTTTTTCTTGATAGAGCCGCCGCCATAAATCACTAACACTTTACTATTCGATGGAATGGCATCGCTAATACTGGCTATTCTACCTTGGCCGAAGTGGATTTGTGTTGGGTTAACGTATGAAAATTCCATGAAGTACCTCGTCTAATGATTATCTTGTTATCAAATAACTACTTTGTTGATTGCATATTACTATCGCCTACAGCCTTTAAGTAGAGTATTAGTCGATATTTATTGCCTATTCGTGTAGAGTTTGGTTTTTGTCTTTGTTAAACGGCCTTTAAGGTAGCTAAAATTATGCAACAGCTAGTGAGCGCTATGCAGTGTTATGCAGATTTAAAGTCACTAAATAACTTGTCAGGTTCACATCGAACAGTTATCGATGGCGTTAAGTTTTATCGCGCTGCTCAAAGCAGTTCTCGGCAACCCTTGTTGTATCAATCTGGCATTATTGTGATGGCGCAAGGACATAAGAATATTTATATTGGCGAGAACTGTGTGCGATACGGTGCTGGTGATTATTTAGTGCTTGGTGTGCCTATGCCATTAGAATGTGAAGCATTTACGGCCCAAGGGTTACCCTTATTAGGCCTAGCAATTGATGTGAACTCACACACTTTGCATAAACTAGTTGCGCAAATAAAGGAGCAAAACGATAAATTTACAACTAATAGTGCTCAAGACAATACGAAGGAGAGAAATCAGCTGGACTTTGGTATTAAATCTAATACGTTAGGCGAACAATTGCATGAAACAATATTGCGTTTATTAAAGGTTTTGCAAAATGACGCTGAAGCGAGAATTCTTGGGCCAGCTATCGTTGAGGAAATAGTCTACCGCGCATTAATTGGTAAAAATGGTCATATTCTTTTTGATCTTGCTCATCATGATGGACATTACGCACGCATTGCTCGCGTGCTAGATACGCTGCACAAGCGCTACGCTGAAACGATATCGATAGAATATCTAGCCGAACTTGCTCATATGAGTGTTTCGGGTTTCCATAAAGCTTTTCGGCAAGTAACGAAAGAAACACCGCTACAATATCTGAAAAAAATTCGATTGAATAAAGCAAAAGATTTAATTGTTTCTGATGGCAAGCAAGCAACAGAGGCGGCGATGTTAGTTGGTTATACTAGCCCTTCACAATTTAGTCGTGAGTTTAAGCGTCACTTTAATGCGACACCTAAATCGATGGCGTAATGAACAGCCTATTGAGTTTACGCTGTTAACCTTGCTCTCAGCTTAGCCATTAAAATGCCACTGAGTACAATAATTATCGCCCCCGATAGTACTGGCGTTAGTAAGAAACTCCAACTTTGCCCTGTTAACATAATGAGGATTGGGTTGGCGCCTGCCGGTGGGTGAGTGGTTTTACTTAATAACATTACGCTAACACCAAGCCCTGTTGCTAGTGCTAATGTTGTAGGTGTTACGGAAAAATAGCTGACAAATATTAAACCTATAATGGCAGTTATTAGGTGTCCTAGTATGACATTCTTAGGTTTTGCTAGGGGGCTGTCGGGGACGCCAAAAACTAACACAGCCGTTGCACCAAATGGTGCCATAAGCCATATGTAGTGATGTTCAATATTGTCAGCAAATGCCAGTATGAATATAGCCATGGAACTGCCAACACCTGCAAATAACGCAGCAATTATATTTTTCATCTTACACCTATAAATTTAAAATCAATGTAGACAGATTTGTCTCTTTTCATGGTAGACAAATCGGTATACTTGTGTCAAGGTGTATCGATATTATGAGGAATGATATGAACACTAAAAAGCAATTACTTATTGATACCGCTCTAGATTTATTTTATCAAAATGGTGTCAATTCAGTTGGTATTAATGAAATACTCAGCGTGTCTGGTGTGGCCAAAAAAACACTTTATCGCTATTTTGAAAGCAAAGAAGCCTTAATAATTGCAACGTTAATGCAGCGACACGAAATTTTTATTAATTGGCTGCACTCATGCCTTAATAATTCAGCAAATAATCAAGAATTTGTTAGATCATTATTTAACGCTTTAACTAAATGGTTTCATAATGAAGTACCTGAACTAGCCGATTTTAGAGGCTGTTATTTTATTAATGCGGCAGCAGAATGTGCAGAGCAGAGTGATGAAATCAGTCGTTATTGTCAGCAGCATAAAAATAGGGTGCGAGCAGCATTAACAGTAGAAATGCCTGTTTTTGACGATTCACATTTTGAGCTAATCTGTATGCTAATGGAAGGAGCGATTACTTGTGCCTATGTGCAGCGAGACTTATCTGCTGCCGATAAATGTATAACATGGGCACTGTCTTATACAAGTTCTCACTAACTTAATTAGCTTTAATACAAATAAGTGTGACAAGTGTCGCAATTAATGCTTGTGCTTTTGTGACTAATGTCGCACTATGGTGTTTATGAGCATTGAATTGGTGATAAAATATGCAACCAACAGCACCTGAATTAGAAATACTGAAACTACTTTGGCATAAGCAACCACGTACTGCACGTGAACTTCATGATGAAATTGAAGCGATTTTGGATTGGAGTTACTCGTCAACCCGAAAAACGTTAGAGCGTATGGGGGATAAAGGTTTTGTTGAAATAGAGTCGCAAGGTAATAAAAAAATTTATACCGCTAAACTTGAAAAAGTATCAACCTTAGCGGCCTTTGCCCAAGACTTTGCAAAGCGAGTTTTTGAGTTAGACACTCCGCTCCCTGTTGCTATGTTTAGTGATAGTCGTTTGGTAAATGATGACGAAATAGCTGATTTAGAAAAGTTACTAGAAAAACTTGCCGCCGAAAGTAAAGGGCGAGAATAATTCATGTTAACCATTCAAACGGTGTTAGTAATTTCATTAAGCTTGATAGGTTTTATTTCTTGGAGCTTGTTACTCGTTTTACTTGCGAAAGTAGCGCAGCGCTATAGTCAAACGATGACTAATTGGTCGCGCTTTTGGTTGCTCATAATTGCTATTGCCATTATGCCTTTGCTTCCTATATCTATTCCTGTT
Source organism: Colwellia meonggei (assembly GCF_057537295.1). NCBI lineage: Bacteria > Pseudomonadati > Pseudomonadota > Gammaproteobacteria > Alteromonadales > Colwelliaceae > Colwellia > Colwellia meonggei. The sequence continues at coordinate 60,547 of NZ_BAAJLZ010000008.1, read as the reverse complement.
ACTCATACCGTGTTACCTGAGGCACTGTTAAGTGGAATTACTAGCTCAGTTGAACCCTTGTTGCAGCAGGCATCTATCGTTGATATTAGTAATCAGAAAATAGCATGGTTTAGTGTTGTTGCTATGCTATTGGGGTTTATCTTTGCTTTGAGTTCCTTGGCATTAGTCCGGACATTGTACAATTTAAGTAAACTCAATAAATTAGTATTAGCTGCGCCACAACTGACTAACCTTTCAGCTTTTAGCCAGCAACAGCAGTCATATTTCAAGCAAAAAAATATTAATGTGTATTTGCTTAATTCACATGGTTGCGCTTTTGTTTTTGGTTTTTTAAAACCTTGCCTAGTGTTATCAGAGAAAACATTAGCATTGCCTCCACAGCAATTACATTTACTTATTGAGCACGAGCTTTGCCATATTAAGCGTCACGACCCTAAGGTGTTAATTTGCTTACGCATACTTTCCGCAGTGTGCTGGTTTAATCCAGCGATATCTTATTTTACTCAGCGCTTTTTAATCTCTATGGAGTTAAATTGCGATGCAGAAGTGTTGACGTTGAGGCCGCAGGATAAGTTACCTTATTCTGAGACTTTACTCGCTAGTATTAAACTAAATCGTGATGAATATAAAGCTCAACTTATGCCGTATTTCTCAGGTTCGTCAGTAGAAAAAAGAGATATGGAAGCGAGAATTCGAGCAGTAATGAAGAGTAAAAACCATGGCAAAATCTCGTCTGTACAACTAATAGTTTTAGGCTTAATAACTTTATTTTTACTTGCTGGCGCAGTGTTAGCAAAACCATTGTTTACTAAGCAAATATTGAAGCCAAATGAAAGTAATATGCTATTACCTGTGCAAGGTGCGCGCATTTCATCGGGCTTTGGTGAGGCGAATAGTTTTAGAGGGCCGAAACAACACTTAGGAATTGATTTCGCTATAGCAAAGGGGAATGCTGTGGTTGCAACTATGTCGGGAATAGTAGTTATTGCCGATGCAAAAACTTTGCACGGCAATTATGGCAAAGTTGTATTAATTGAACACGACAATAAGTTGCAAAGTTTATACGCGCATTTGGATGAGATTACAGTACAAGCAGGTGATTACTTAATTGCCGGACAAAAATTGGGTACAGTTGGTACAACAGGCAGGGTGACGGGCCCGCATGTTCATTTTGAACTGCTTAAGAATGGTGAGCGTGTTAATCCAACTACTTATTTAAATTTATCGAATTAGTGTTGTTATGATGAAACTAAAATTAATATTGAGTTTACTGGCCGTGATCGCAACGAATGTGTGGGCAGGAAAAGTGCATGACCACTTTCCAGAGCAAGTAAATACTAATGAGCACTATGTGTTTTATTCCCATGGCTTAATCGTGGAAGGAGAAAATGCAACTCCGGTGAGTCCACGTTGGGGAATTTATGATTTCCCCGCGGTTAAAAAGGCATTACAAGATAAGGCATATCACCTGATTGCTTACCACAGGCCAAAAGGTACAAATCCAAGAGCGTTTGCCGTTAAGCTAGCTGCTGATATTGATAAGTTAGTTAAACAGGGGGTGCCTTATAAAAATATAACAGTGCTAGGCTTTTCGCGTGGCGGTGAAATAACGGCGCTCACATCGAATATTGTTGCATCGAATGACATGAATACTATTATTTTAGCGGCATGCGCTGGCTGGCTAATGAAAGACCAAAGCATTAAATTGCACGGTAGGGTGTTTTCAATTTATGAAACCTCTGACGGTGTTGGTTCGTGTCAGCGCTTAGTAGATAGAAGTCCCACTGTGGCAAGCTTTACAGAAGTCGCTATCTCTACTGGTGAAGAACATGGCGCTTTTTACAGGCCACTACCGGAATGGGTTGAGCCAGTAAAAAAGTGGCTGAAAAACCCTCGAGGTTAATATGAGCGGTGGCTTTTATTTGAGAAAAAAGCCACTGCAAATGAATGACCCTATTTTCGCAATGCCTCCATATCAGCAATGATCTCTTCAAGCTTTTTAAACTCGCGACCGTAAATTGGTTTCATATCTAGCTGATAAATGGCACTGGCAAAATAAGACAATAAAAATGCTATTAATACCGCACCGACACTAAATACTATTGGCACACCAAATAGCACCGGTATATTTGGAAAGTCCACTTGAAAACCTTGAATAATTGATTGACCTACCGCAGAAAAACCAAACTGTGCGACACAAGCTAGAAATATGGCCGGGTATACAAATTGATATATTCTCGTGTACTGAGCAATTAAGGTTTTTAGCCAAGTATCAAATGATTTAATGTACTGATAACTGCTGGTTTTCTTATCTAAATGTTCGAGTGTCGCAAGCTGTTTTTTTCCGAGCCATACCAACATTAATAAAATAGCAGAAGTGAAGGCGGCTAAAGCTGGCATGCCTAAAGCGCTCAGTACAATGAGGATTGCTATCGCACCGATCGCAATGGCAATGATATTAATTTTAAACATGCGATGTAGTTTATCGACAATATTATTTGATTTTTGATTGTATAAGTCGTTAATTTTAGGCGCGACAAGTGCTTTATCGTCGATAAAACCTTGCTGCCAAATTGTTTCTATTGATTTAGTCATTTAATCGCTCTCCATGTTAAGTATTTTATTTAACCGCTGCTTTATTCGCGTGATACGCACGCCGATGTTGTTGGCATTAGAGCCGATAATATCGGCAATTTCGTGATAACTTTTCTCTTCTAAATACAGCAAAGTCAGCGCTCTGTCGGTTTCCGAAAGCTGGCGAATGGCAGTGTAGAGTTGGTTAACCGATTCATCAGCAAAATGCTGGCTGTCTGTAATTGCCTCTGCTGGTAATGTGTCAGAAGCAAAATACTGATTTTTATTATCTTTCTTTTTTAAGTAGGTTAAACAAACGTTTAAGGAGATTTTATAAACCCAAGTAGACCATTGTGATTTTTCTTGAAAATTGTCGCGGCTACGCCAAATTTGCAGGCAGACCTCTTGGTAATAATCTTCAAAATCTTCTTGTGAATTGGTATATGCACGACAGATTTTAATTATAATTCCAGCATAAGGCAGTATGAATGCCGTATAAAAATCACTTCCCATGTTTTAAGTTCTCACCCTAATTCGATTGTTATTTTTACTTATAATCAGTTAGTGGTAAAAAACTGAAAACATTACACTGGCAGTGAAATTATTTTTTAATTACTTACTTGCCACCGGCGATATCGATGAATGTACCTGTGATATAAGAGGCCTCGGTAGATAGAAGCCAAGCAATACTGTTAGCAACTTCTGCTGCTGTGCCACCTCTTTTTAAAGGGATTTGTGGGCTTAGACGTTGTATTCTATTTGGTTCGCCGCCATCAGCATGCATTTCAGTATCAATAAACCCTGGTCGTACAGCATTTACACGGATATTACGTTCAGCTAATTCTAACGACAAACCCTTAGTAAGAGAGTCCATGGCTCCTTTAGAAGCGGCATAATCTATATACTCGTTCGGTGCTCCTATTCTAGATGCTGCAGATGAAACATTAACAATTGCGCCGCCACTTGGCATCTGTTTTATCGCTTCTTTACAACATAGAAAGCAGCTAGTGACATTGGTGATTAATACCTTATTAAACCGCTCGACAGATAAGTCAGCCAAGGTAGATTGGGTAAATAAAATACCGGCGTTATTCACTAAATGCGTTACCTTACCGTATTGTTTATTAATCGCTTGAAAAAGTTGGATAACTTCATTTTCTTGCGATACGTCAGCAGCAAAAGCGAATGCAGTTCCTCCTTGAGCTTCAATTTCAGCAACTACTTGCTGAGCAGTTTCAGCGTTTGTATGGTAGTTAACACAAACTTTATAATCCTGCTTTGCAAGTAATTTTGCTGTGGCAGCACCTATACCTCTTCCAGCGCCGGTAACTAATGCGACTTTGTTCATCTATTTATCCAATGAAAATATAAAGCATTAGCGTATGTGAGATTTTAATCGTTTACTAGCTTTACCGCATTTTGATAAGTGCTAAAAATTTTACAATATTGAGGTAAGTCACATTTTGTTCAGAAATGTATTGTAATACGTGGTATTTTCTTGCGCTTATTTGTTCGGCAGTTAAGAATTAGCAAAGGAAAAATTAAACAGTGCAACTCAGTTACAAGTTTAGCTTCGTTGTGATGTCAGTTACTATTTTAAGGTAATAGTTATGAGAATATGTATAAGTTTTTGTTTTCTGTTCTGGTCAATTATTGGACTCTCTACTGCGGCCAATGCACAAGAACAAACAGCGGATAAGCCAGCCAGAAAAGTAACAGTACAAGTTAATATTTCTCCTGAGTTAATGCCTAATGACGCGGATGACTGGGTGTTATATGTTTATGCATCTAAGCCTGGCGCACGTTTACCTTTGGCAAACTTTAAAGGTAAATTATCGCAGCTGCCTAGTGAAGTCGTGCTACACCAAAGCATGTACTTATTGCCACATTTAACCTTACAACAAGCTGAAAATGTGGTGATTGTTGCTAAAGCAACTAAGAGTAAAAATCCACATCAAAAAAGTTCTGATGACATCATTGGTTATTCTACACCGGTTAACTTCGCAACTGGTCCGCATCAGTCGGTAACTATGAGCATAGATCAACACGATAAAGCGCTACCGAAGAAATAACAAAGCAATAGATCGCTCAGTAAATATTGTATAGCGAGGCAAAATACTTAGCTTTGCTATGCAATAAATTGACAAAAATGAAATCTTAGCCCAGTTCTTAACCTCGCTTTAACGCCTCACTCGCTACACTTTCGCCATATTTTTAATTATGGGGCGAATTGTGAAGTTTTCACCAGTATTTATTATCTCGCTAAGTTTTTGTTTTGTTAGCGCATGTTCAACATTCGAAGATGTAACTTTTGATCAACAAGCAAGCAATCAACTAAAAGATTTAGCGCAAACTAGCATTGACGTTAGCAACGAGCCACAAGCTATCGCCTTATCTGAGTTACTTGCTATTGATGAAGCTAATGCCTTAATTGCTAGCGCTATGGCAAATAACCCGAGTTTACAACAAACCTTGTTGACCCTAAAAACCGCAGAGCAACAATTAACGGTTACTTCGTCATCGCAATGGCCAAATATTTCAGCAGGCCTAAATGCCAATAAATCTGAGGCGAGCACGGCAAACTATAGCGCTAGCGTTGATGTTGCTTGGACCCTTGATATTTGGCAGCAACTTGCTAATGCCAATAGTGCTGAACAAGCGAATGTTGCCGCCAGTGCGTATGCCTATCAAGGTGCGAAAGATTTACTTGCTGCTAATGTGATGCAAGCCTATTTAGGCTTAGTACAAACTAGCCAGTTAATCGCCATCGAGACAGCGCGCGTTAAGGCTTATCAAACCAATGAACAAGTGATTATTGATCGCTATCGCAAAGGATTAATTGAGTTAAATGAGCTTGATACCGCCAAATCGTCAACACAAAGTAGTCAAGCCACATTGGTTGATTATCAAGCACAATATCAACAAGCATTAAGAAACATCGCGCTTTTAACCGGTGTCACTGAAAATTTACTTAATTATCGTGAAGTTTACCCTGAAGTAATGATGCCGCTAGAGAAAGTTTCAGAGCAAAGCTTAGGTCGACGCCCTGATTTACAGCAGGCGTATCAAAATATTATTGCCAGCCAGTATCAACATAAAGTGGCATATAAAGCGTTATTACCTAGCTTGTCGCTAACAGGCTCTATTACCAATAGTGATGCTAACTTACACGACGCGCTTTTTGGTAGTAATGCTTGGCAATTACTTGGGCAATTATCTGCACCAATTTTTAATGCTGGCAAGCTGACCAGTGAAGTAGAAATTGCAAAGTTTTCTGCTGAAAAAAGCTACTGGAATTTCCAAGAAAAGTTACTTTCAGCGGTTAATGAGGTCGATAATGCTGTTGCTCAAGAACAAGCAGTCAGCAAACGGTTAGTGCTAACTAAATCAGCGCTTGCGAGCGCTAAGCGCAGCGAACAAACGTATACCTCACGATATCGCCAAGGCACAGTGTCGTTAATCGACCTGCTACAAATTCAGCAACAAACATTTTCATTACAAGCACAAGTTACGCAATTAACTTACGAGTTATTAAACAACCGCATTACCTTAGGGCTTGCGTTAGGCTTAGGAGTATAGGAATGCCAATTATCAATAAAAAATCACTTGCTACTGTGGCAGGGTTAATCAGTATTTTTCTTGCAATTACGATCAATGGTGCCTTGTCTGCCAATCAGCAAAAAACACCACCACCAAAAGTAGCACCACAATATCCAGTGGTGTCGGTGACAGCAGTTGCCCCTATTAGCCAACGGGCTTCTGTTACCGCTTATGGTGAAGTTAAATCACGTAACCAATTAGCATTAACTTCGCAGGTTAGTGGTCAAGTCACGTATTTATCAGACAAGTTCTTAACCGGTAACACCTTTAAAAAAGGCGAGTTGCTAGCGGAAATTGAACCTATTGTTTATCAACAAGCATTGGCAAATGCGCAAGCGAATTTGGCGGATGCTAAATTAGCCTTAGCACAAGAGCAGCTTAATAGCAGCCAAGCGGAAGAAGAATGGCAACAGTCTGGTTTAGCTGGCGAACAAGCATCAGATTTAGTACTGCGTAAGCCACAATTAGCTGCCGCGAAAGCAAAGTACACTATGTCAGTTAAAGAAATGGAAAAAGCACAATATGACTTAGCACAAACGAAACTACGTGCACCATTCGATGCCTTGGTGGTTTCTAAACAAATACAAGTGGGCAGTAATGTGCAAACAGGCACAACCCTAGCGGATCTTTATGATATTTCATTATTTGAAGTGGCTTTGCCGTTATCAGCCCAACAATGGCAATTATTGCCTAATATTCAAAATGACCCACAACAATTGACGGGTATTGAAATTCAATTAACGGATGAGTCAACACAAAAACAATGGCCAGCCTTGGTTGATCGCGTTGAACAGCATATTGACGCGCAAAGTCGTCAGCGTTCGCTGGTTGCTGTTGTTAAAAAACCAATTGCCTTAGCAGAGCCGCTATTTCCAGGTTCATTTGTTAAAGCCAGTATTCACGGGGAACAAATAGAGCAACTATGGCAATTACCCGCATCGGCATTAGTAGACAGTAATACTGTTTGGCAGGTTAATGATGAAGGCCTGCTTAATTACTTATCGGTAAAGGTGATGTTTTCACAAAACAATGCCGTTTTTGTGCAACCGATTGACACCGCAGCTATAAGTAAGTCAGCAAAAATTGTAAATCGGCCACTGGCTAGTTATTTAAAGAATATGAAGGTAGAAGCTAAAGTAGAGGAGTTACTGTAATGACACCTGCACACCACCAACGCGGTATAATCGCTTGGTTTGCTGGTAATTCAGTTGCCGCAAACTTGCTGATGTTATCCATCATCTTTCTTGGCTTAATGTCGTTTAATCAATTGCGCAAAGAGGCATTTCCACCTTGGGCGACTGACTCTATTCGTATTTCTATGACTTACGATAGTGGCGATGCCAAGCTTTCTGAGGAAGGTATTGCAATAAAAATTGAGGAAGCACTAGCGACAGTACAAGGTATCAAGCGTGTTACGTCAACTTCGAATGCTAACGGCAGTAATGTTACCGTAGAAGCAACGTCTAGCTACGATCTTGATATTTTATTGCGTGATGTAAAAGCCAAAGTAGATGCGATTTATAACTTTCCTGCGGCAGCGGAAAAGCCAAGCATAGAGAAGATGACGCAATTGAATCATGCTTATTCTATTAAGATTTTTGGCGATAGTGATCGCACAGCATTGCAAGCCATTGCCGAACGCTTAAAAGTTGATTTATTAGCACAACCTTCCATTTCAAATGTGTCGATAAAAGGCAAAGCTGAGCCGATGATGTCGATTGAGCTAGACGAGCAAAAGCTACAAGCTTATAACTTATCGTTTTCGGATGTTGCTGATGTGGTTAACAGTGAGTCAGCCACCGCCATTTCTACCAGCTTACGTAACGCAGATAAAGTGGTACGTTTAAAAGTTGCCGAACAGGCTTATCAGCAAAAAGAGTTTGCCAATATTCCCTTAGTTACTTTGGCTGATGGTAGTCAAATTCGTTTAGGTGATGTTGCGAAAGTTAACGATGATTTTGCTGATGATGTTTTTGTCGTCGGTCGTTACAACGGTAAACCTGGTATTGGTGTAGAAATTAATGTCGACGATAATGGCGATGTTTTAAAAATAGTTGAGCAGGCCAATAACATTGTCAGTAAATGGCAAGAAAGTGCATTACTACCACAAAATGTTGTGATGGAAACTTGGAACGATGGCGGCACTTTAATTCGAGATCGTTTAGCGCTATTGGTTAAAAATGCTTTATCAGGTATTGCGCTAGTTTTCATTGTTTTAGCAATATTTCTAAACTTACGCGTGGCATTTTGGGTAACAGCAGGTTTGCCTTTTATTTTCTGTGGTACGTTATTTTTCATGACCGACAGCTTTACTGGCATGACGATTAATGAAATGACTACTTTTGGTTTTATTCTCGCACTCGGTATTGTTGTAGACGATGCAGTGGTGGTCGGCGAAAGTATTTACGCAACTCGAAAAGCACAGGGCGATTCGATTAAAAGTACTGTGGTTGGCGCACAAAAAGTTGCAGTACCAACCATATTTGGTGTGTTAACCACAGTGGCGACTTTTATTGCCCTTGCTAATGTTGAAGGTGGTATGGGGCAGGTGTATTCACAATTTGCCGTTATTGTGACTATTTGTTTATTACTTTCAGTGGTGGAATCAAAGTTAATTCTACCGTCACATTTGGCACATTTAGATACTCATAGGAAAACAGGTACAGCGGGTTGGAAAAGTATTTGGCCACGTATTCAAGATGCTGCTGACAATGGTTTACAGTGGTTTAGCGATAAAGTTTACCAACCAGCAATTAAATTTGCGGTGAATTATCGCTATGGTGTGCTTTGTGGTTTTATCGCTATTTTTATTTTAGTGATTGGAATGCCGACTAATGGTGGTGTGCGGGTGGCATTCTTCCCAGATATTCCTGGTAGTGTTATTGAAGCGAATGTTTCAATGCAAAATGATGCCAGCTTTGGTCAAACCAATAAAAACCTGAATGCACTTGAACTTGCCGCGCAAAGCACCGACCAAGAGTTGATGGCGAAATATAGCCAGCAAGGGACGGGCATTGATACCATTGAAGTGATCGGCGAAAGTGACTTAGCAGGCTCTATTGTTGTTGAACTTGATGAAGCCGCACCTTATGGTTTAAATGAATTTGCTCGTGTGTGGAAAGCACAAGTGAAAATGCCAGAAGGGGTTCGAAAATTAGATATTCGTTCTGGTTTTGGTGGTGGTGATAACTTTAAAGTTGAATTGAAAGCTTGGAATACCGACACCATTCGTGCTGCAGGTCAGGAAATAAAATCGGCTATATCACAAGTGGCGGGTGTCAGTGGTATTGATGATAATTTTGACTCAGGCCAAGCACAATTGCGTTTTGAGTTAAATGAACAAGGTTTAGCGTTAGGGCTTACGACACAAGCTTTATCTCGTCAGGTGCTTCAAGCATTTGGTGGCGAAATTGTACAAAGTTATCAACGTGGTAAAGACGAAGTGAAAGTAAGAATTCGCTATCCTGAGAAGCAACGTCAAACCGTTGATGATGTAATGAAAGCCAATGTTCGATTAACTGATGGCCAAGTCGTGCCATTGGCATTAGTGGCAAAAGTAACCTCTGAATATCAACAAAATGACATTACCCGTATTTCTGGTTTACCGGCAGTATATGTCAGTGCACAAGTTGATAAAGACATTATTTCTTCTAATGAGTTAGTGCTTGAGCTGGAAAAAGAGCTTATTCCTCGCTTAGAAAATATGTACCCTGATCTGGCTATTCACTTTGCTGGTGAGGCAGAAGAGCAAGCTGAAACGACTAATTCGATGACGCGCTTATTTATTATGGCAATGGCGGCGATCTATATCTTATTGGCTATTCCATTACGTTCATACGTACAGCCTGTAATCATCATGATGGCTATCCCATTTGGCTTAGTTGGCGCTATTTTAGGTCATTGGTTAAATGATATGGTACTGAGTGTTTTATCATTTAATGGTATTGTGGCCTTAAGTGGTGTGGTGGTGAATGATAGCTTATTACTCGTTTCTCGTTTTAATGCGTTGAAGCAGCAAAAAGCTAAGGTGTCAGAAGCCATTATTGAAGCCTGTACAGGGCGATTACGTGCGGTATTGTTAACCTCAATAACAACTTATGCTGGCTTAATGCCATTGTTGAGTGAAACATCAACACAAGCGCAATTTATTATTCCTGCAGCAGCGTCATTAGGCTATGGTATTTTATTTGCGACCTTTATTACTTTGTTATTGGTGCCGTCATTATTAATGATGCATCAAGATGCAATAAACTTAATCGACCGCTTTAAACAAAAAATCAGTGGTAAACGTCGAGAGGAATTGGTGCATGAGCATTAATGTTTTATTAGTTGAAGATGATATCGATCTTGCATCGACAGTGGTTGATTACTTAGAAATTGAGAGTATTAACTGTGATCATGCCGCTAATGGGATTCAAGGTTTATCGTTAATTGAAGCTAATGATTATCAAGTTATTTTATTGGATTTGAATTTACCAAAACTTGATGGTTTATCGGTTTGCCAGAAGGTCAGAGAAAGCAGTAATGATACACCTATTTTGATGTTAACCGCGCGCGACTCACTTGGTGATAAAGTTGCAGGTTTTGACGCTGGTACAGATGATTATCTTGTTAAGCCATTTGAGATTGAAGAGCTACTGGTTCGTGTTATTGCCTTATCTAAACGACGCAGTGGCCAAGCAAGTACCTTAAATGTTGGCGAGCTAGCACTAGAGTTAAAAGCACGCAGCGCAAGTTATGCGGGTGATGCCATTAAGCTAACGCCAATCACGTTTAAGTTATTAGAAAAGTTAATGCGAGAAGCTGGGAAACCGGTCTCACGGGCAGCGTTAATGCAAGTGGTTTGGGGTGATGAGCAGCCAGATAGCAACAGTCTAAAGGTGCATATTCATCATCTGAGAAAACAACTTGAGAAGGTCGAGGCTGATTTGGCTATTGAAACAGAAACGGGTTTTGGCTTTGTTTTACGCGAAAAATCAGCTTAGGAAGTAGAGCGATAGAAATGAGTATTCGAACCTATATTTTTGCCTTACTAACCAGTTTTGTGCTGCTAATAGCGGTGATATTGTCTTATCAAAGTGCCCGGCTATTTATTGGCTCATTTGGTATGGTCATTGAAGATATGATGCTACAAATTGGTCAAGAATATCCCAACAATGGCGAAGTAGAACAAACCATTCTTGAATACCATGTCACCACCGATTGGCAAAAAGTTCCACAACCTGTCCGTAATTACTTTCCGGAAATTCCTGAGGAAACTGAAGAACTACATTCTAAATTTGTTGATTGGGCATATATTGCGCCGCCGAAAAAAATCTACTCATTGTTAGTGTTAAACAGAGATGGTAAACAGGTTTTTGTGTCACGCTTTAATGAAAATATTCATGATGAAATGGCGGCAGAGCATGAAGATGATTTTTTTATTGATCCCATGGTGATTATTATTTTGGTGGGCTTATCCGGTATCATCATTTTTATTTTAGTACTGCTTTATGTCTTTAAGAAAATTGCTGTGCCAGTTGAGTCATTGCAGGCGTGGGGGAAACAGTTAACCTTAGCTGATCTAGAAAATAACCAGCCTGATTTTAAGTTTAGAGAGTTAAATGAACTGGCTAATATTATTCATAATAATTTAGCGTCAGTGGCTGAATCAGTAAAACGTGAACAAGCTTTTTTAAGTTATGCTAGCCATGAGTTAAGAACACCTATTGCAGTATTAAGAAGTAATTCTGCTTTGCTGGAAAAAGTAAATTCGTCGCCATCAGACAAAGAGCGAGAAATTCGAAATCGTATTCAGCGGGCAAGTTTAACCATGAAGTCGATGACTGAAACATTGTTATGGTTAAGTCGAGAAGGCGATATTGATATGCCTATCGAAGATGTCAGCCTCGGCGATTTAATGCAAAATAGCCAAGCTGAATTACGTTATTTGTTAGCAGGTAAGTCAGTTGAAGTAAATATTTGTACAGACCAAAGCCTTGTTGCTATCGCTCAGGTGCCAACAATAATCGTGTTAAATAATTTAGTTCGAAATGCCTTTCAGCATACACAAAGTGGTCATGTTGATATTTTGCAGCGCGGCAATGAAGTGATTATTAACAATGTTGAACATGATACGCACGAGCTTGCAAATAGTGACGGAGAGTTAGGGTTTGGTTTAGGTATGCAGTTGGTTGAAAAACTCACCACGCAGTTTGGCTGGCCATTTACTGTTAGCCAAGGGAAAAGCGGTTACCATGTCAGCATCATTTTTGAAAACCATGTGGCTAACTGATTCAATAATCAGCTAATAATTTAGCCGATTATTGAATTATGTTACTTGCCATTTTAGATCACTTATAAGTGAAAGTTACTTTGTCCATTTCAGCAACAATGCCTTGATTTGAGGGTGTAAAAGTAACCCTTTGGGTTTTGGCAATTGCATTGACTAATATTATCTCAACATCACCCTCCATAACGGTTTTGCCTTTTTGAAAAGAGGCATGACTGGATTTTGTTGATAAATTGCCATTTGCAAAGGCAATTCTGACATTTCCCGAGTAGATATGCGATTTACTGTCTAGTGAGACTTTTTGTTCGTTGGCGGTAATTTCCATTTCATTTGCCGAGAGCTTATTGGTTAAAACAACACTTGATAAAATGACTGTGACGAGCGTTAACTGTTTAAATAATTTCATCTTGATTCCCTACCTAGATTAATTAAATACGACTTAAGCTTCATACACCATACTAAATTTATCATTGTTGGGTATAGTCAATTTTGCATTATCACAATAACTTCATAAAAATATTTCGGCGGTTATTGCGCTTTAAAGCCAATCCTAAAACCACCCCAATGTTTGCCATTAATGATGATCGGTACTGATACATCGTGCATGATTTCGCCGGTATCTCGTTTATAAGTCTGTAATAAAAATTTATTAGTATGTTGACCACAACGAATGCCTGTGGCGTCATCAAAAATTCGTTTAGTTCGATTATGAATAGTGTCTATTTCGACGTCACCAGTAAGCGGCTCTGAAAAGCAAAGGTTGTGTGTAGGGAAGTAACCATTGATATCAACAGCTCCAGCATAAATAACTTCGGAGTGATGTTGTAAAATAGGCTCTTGTATTTCAGGCAAATATTTATCAGTAAAACTGTCAAAAGGTGAATTATACTTTTGCGGGCTAGTATCAGTTATTTTGCTATAACTAAAATCAAATAATGCTTGTGTGCTTATTTCATTGCTTGCCATTTTCTCATTAAATAGAACTGAAACTTTCGTTGCAGACTCTATTGCGATAGTAGATATTTTCTCGATTAAAGAGCCGGTTTTAAATTCAGATAATTCAACAAATATTGATTCAGTATTTTGACAAAGCCCAGTGGCTTTCTTTGAGACTAAATGTGTCTCTTTACTCTTACCGACTAAAAACTCGTGTAAATTGGTAATTGCTGAAGATATTTCAGCACTAGTACTGGTTTGTTCTTGCAAAGCGCTATTAATATGATCGCTAGCATCTGCAGAGTCTGTCATTTGTTGTTTAATATCGCTAAGTGATATCGATAGTGTTCCCATACTTTCAACAATATGGCGGCTTTGTTCGACAACTTGTTCCATGACATTGGTGGTTGATTGTGATTCTTGATTAATTTGATTAAGCATGTTGCCTATTTGCTCAGTAGCTTCAGCAGTTTTTGAGGCTAAAGCTCTTACTTCATCGGCAACGACTGCAAAGCCACGTCCCTGTTCGCCAGCGCGAGCGGCTTCAATCGCGGCATTTAATGCCAGTAAATTAGTTTGTCCTGATATGCCATCGATAACATTAGTGATGTTTTGAATCTCAGCCGCTTTTTTTGAAAGCAGCGTAATCTTTTCTGCGGCACTAACAACATCGCTATTTAACTTATTAATGACGGTTACGTTATTGGTTAAATGTTGTGATCCATCAGCTGTTGCAGCCATCGCTTTGTTTGATTGTAATGACGCTATTTCTGCGTTGTCAGACATCACCTTAATGCTGTTTGACATTTGCTCTGCTGCACTAGCAAGTCTGTCAACGTCATTGCCTGATAGCTCGATTGCGTGACTCAATTTATCTAAAAAAAAGCTAACCTCCGCGGCATTAATGGCAAGTTCACTGGCTTTATTGTCGATATTTTTACCAACGGTTGCATGATGCTGTGCGTATTGATCTAGAGACTCTGCAAAAGTGCCTATGGTAGTTAATTGTAGCGAATTTGAAACTAGATTTTGTTGTCGTTGTTCACTATTTATGACCGTGTTTTTGATAAAAATCAGCAATAATATGCACGTAGTAATAAATGTTCCAAGCGCATGCCAGACCAACTGGCGAGTAAGTGATTCTAGTATGATTAAAACTATTGAGGTAATAGCTGCTAGAGTGCAGGCCGAAAGAAATAATTTTTGCTTGGAATTTAACATATGCTAACACCGCTTGTTTGTTAGAACGAATATCCGTATCGAACAATTACGGTAGTCAGCTAAGAGGGGCTTGGCAATCCTACTTTAGTCGTGAATTTAGTGATTAAACAGGCATGAGCCATTATGACTAAGTTGCATTATGTTGAAATTTTCCCTGTTGTAAATACTGAATAACTTGTGAAATTACGGCGTCATTTCGCATCATAAAAACATGAGTGGTTGGCATTTCTATATGATCATTCATACCGTCAACTTTAGTGCGTTCAACTGATACTTTACCGTCGTCAGTACTGGGGATCAACGATGATAAAACCAAGTTAATACTTTGTGTTCCTGCAATAACGCCAACGTCGAAATTAGCCTTGCCAAGTTGATTTGGTAAACTTAATGCCCCGGTACCTAACTGTGCACCAGCTTCGCCATTTACAAAACTAAAACCGGGCAGGTGACTCAGCTTATCAACAATTTCGGTGCCTTGATTAGGGGGCCCTAACATCACCACTCTATTGAGGTTATCGATACTGTGATTGCTGAGAAATTGTCGCACTAAAATACCGCCCATTGAATGAGTGACAAAGTTTACAGGTAAACCTTGGCATTGCTTTAAAGCATCTGAAATAGTTTGTTCAGCAAGCTCCTCAATAGGGTAAGATCTTGAGGGGTAATCGATATTTAGTACCTTATAGCCATGTTCAGTTAAACGAGCCGCCATCTTGTCCATTGAGTGTGCGGAACGAGCTAAACCATGCAATAAAATAACGTATTCAGATCCCTTGTTAATGTCACTAGCCATTATTCATTCCTATACGTTTAATAATTAAAGTATGCTTTTGGGTACAATGCGGCGCAGTTTTACTTTCATTCTTTTCATGAAGCCTTCTTCAGCATCAGGGTTCCAATCAAGCGTAATTCGCCAAGCATTTTCTGGCTGCATTTCTTCAAGCATGCCTTGTTTTACTTCACGGGTTATTTTCTTAGAAGGAATAATGACAAAATTTTCAGTATTTAAATTCGCGCTACGTGGGTCAACATTATAGGTGCCAATGACGGTTGTATGGTCATCAATAACCATCGATTTAGCATGTAAGCCAAAGATGGGAGCTTTAGTTAGCTGTTTATGCATAACTTCAGACATAATTTTTTGTCTTATTTGGGCATCAGGTTTAAATTCAAATACTTCCACGCCAGTGTTAAGTAGCGCTTTTCGATCACGCTGATAACCACTAAACGCTTCTAAATTATCGTTTGAGGCTAAGCTATTGGTGAGAATTTTAATATCAACACCTTTTTCGATAAGGTTGCGTAATATTGTTCGTGTTTGTTTTGTGGTTATTAAATAGGGCGTTTGTATAACAACTGATTTTTTGGCGGTATTAATGAGTTCAATAAGCTTTTCAGTGGCAATTCCGCTGCCAGCCAAAAACTTATTGGCATTATTCTTACCTGGAGCATCAGAAATATACTCGACTTTGTCTAACCATTGTAATTGTTGCTGCTTTTGAATTTCTTCAATGGCTATTGGCATATTGTTAATTTTAGCTCGAACTGAAGCCACAAAATTTTCTGGGTTGCAGGCGTATTGATGTAACGGGGTATAATCTGGCTGATAACCTTTTGGCTTACTATTTTTAACTAGGTCTTTAACATCAATACTTAGCTTACTTTGCCAGAATTGCTCGAATGAGGATTGAACTTTGTTAGTTATACCGCCAATTAGTAAAACGTCGCGGTCGCGAAAATTAAACTGATGATCATAACCAAAGTATTCATCGGCAACATTGCGGCCACCGGTTATCGTAACCTTACCGTCAACAGTAAATGTTTTGTTATGCATACGTTGATTTAACTGATGAAAGTTGGTGGTTAAATTAACAACTTTATCGATAATGTTCTTACCGATATTGGCCATCGGATTATAAATTTTGATGTCGATATTTTTATGAGCAGCTAAGGTTAATAACTCGTCACCACTAGCTTCTACCATAATGTCATCCACTAACACGCGCACTTTTACACCACGCTCGGCAGCTTTTACTAAATAATCGGTTGCGATTAAACCAATATTATCAGTAGAGAAAATAAAATATTGTACGTCGATCGTGTGTTCAGCGTGTTCGGTTAACCAAGCCCGTGAAAGCATAGCTTCAATGCCTTGCTCCAAAACATAAACACCAGTTTGATTACGCATTTTTTTAGTTACTGGCGTTAAATAATGAGAAAGCGTTTTGTTATTGGCAGTAGGAATTTCAGCACAGTAATCATGAATCGGCTCAGGTATTCGATCAGTTTGCGCACTACAGGCGAATAAGGTTGCGCTTAACATCAAGCAGCCTAAGGCTTTGCCAATAACATGCTGCGGATACTTAATAGCGATAGATAAATATGACAATGGTAAATTCCTTATAAATACATAATATGCTTTACTCAACCCGTCTGAGCTTTTGAAAAAGTGGCAGTTCCCAAGGGCGCATTGCCAATAGTAACCCAACATGTTGACGATTTTCTAACGGTAGCGCCGCATCTTCTTGATTTAACAGTGCGACTTCTTTTTTAAGCTGATTAAGTTTGCGCTTAATAATATCAATAGAAGTTTGACTATAAGTACCACGAATGTAAAAGCGAAAGCTATTTTCTTCAGTAAATGGTGTTGCAAGAAACGTTGAAATGCCGTCTTTAGTCATAAACTGCTCAAGTGGACCATGTGGGATCCATTGAAAGTCTTGTGCAATTAGCACTTTATACTGATTATTTGGCAGTAATTGAATCATCTTCAAGCGATCTAACTTTGCTAGAAGTTGAATACATTCAAATTTATCAATTTGATAATGGGTGATAATATCGTCAAAAGACCAGCCATCGCGCACGCAAGCTGCGACAAGAATCAATTTAACATCATTTACCAGCTCCAGTTCTTGCTCTACTGTTAATTGGCTGAGCTTTTTTTTCTGTTGTTCAACTAAGACAAATAAATCTGAAAGTGAAATAGTTAATACCTGACAAATCTCTTCAAGCCGAGCCAAAGTAAACTGTTTTAGTGAGAACATACGTTTTACATTGGCTTCACTCATCGCTAGTTGGCTAGCAAGTGCCTTATAGGTAATTTGCTGCTGTTTCAGTAAGCCTTTTAATGTGATGCACACGTCTTCTAACTGACTCAAAGTATTATATTCCTATACCTTTGGTATTGATTGTTAATACATTACACAGCTTGGTTTATTTATACAATCCAATGGTCATAATCAGTGTTGTTTTTAACCGATACTTTAATTGATAGGTAGGATGCAAAATGAAAACATTTAATAAAGTTTTAATGACGATATTAGCGGTTACAAGTACGCAATCTTTCGCCAATAGTGGTGCGTCGGAAAATGGTAGTGCTGCCAGTAAACATTCAACTCTCGCAGCTTCTCATGGAGCAGCGGCGAGTGCAAAAATTGGTAGCGCAGTGGTCGCAGTACCGCTGATAGTTGCTGGTTCTGTTGGTCAGGTATCTCAGCACATGGGCACTAAATTAATGGAAGCAGCAGTGAATGATGCACCATTAACAATTACCGATAAAACAATTACCGCAGCACCATCACCAAAACAGATCATGGCGGCAACACAAGAGGAGTTATAACATGCGTATGATTTATACTTTTATAATCGCTTTAAGTGCTTTGCATTGGTCAGTTGCTCATGCGGGCAGCGCACAAGATAACGCCATAAAATTGCCCATTGAGCAAGTAGAAATATTTGCCAAACAAGTTGAAAAGTTTGCCGCAGCAGAAGGTGCACGAGCTTTTATTATTGCTCGAATTGGTAGGCCTGAAAAAGAGTTACCTAAAGGCATAAGTTTTACCCATACAGCGATTGCATTATATTCGGAAATTACCTTAGACAATAGGGAAAAGGTTAATGGCTATGCTATACATAACCTTTATCAAAAGCAGAATCAGGCGGATAAAAGTGAGCTCGTGATTGATTATCCTGTTGATTTTTTTTGGGGAGTGAATGCTCTTAAGGCTGGCATAATTATCCCTACCCCAGCAGTTCAACAACGTATTATTACTGTCATTGCAAATGGCCAAGATAAGCAAATTCACAATGAAAATTACTCGGTGATAGCTAACCCGTTTAATAATACATTTCAAAACTGTACGGAGCATACTTTGAATATTATTAATGCAGGTATTTATCAAACTACGGATATTGCCGAACTAAAAAGTAATGCAAAGCAGCACTTTCAAGCACAGCGGGTGAAAATAAATCCAGTAAAACTACTCTTAGGTAACTTATTTGTTGATGATGTATCTACCAAAGATCACCGTGGAAAAGTTAAAACCACAACGTTTACGATGATTGGTAAGTATTTAAAAGAAAATGATTTATTGGCTAAAGCCGTGGTGTTGGAAAGTAATGGCGAAATTAACGAGTTGTTATAAACCAAAGCAGCGATAGTGATGCAACAATTGCTGCTTTTTACGTTTAATCTTTAATGTGAACCGTTGATTGTCGAGTTCTATCTACGTGTAATTGAGTGACATCAGGACGTGAGTAATGACCTACGGGATCAAAATTTTGCCGTTCTTCACGTACTTTTTTATGATCAATTATTGCTGTGTATAAACCTTCCTCACCAATCTGTGGTTCAATCAACCATTCACCATCGGGGCCTGCTAAGCATGACGCGCCATTAGCAAGATGCGATTTATTAATGCTAGCTAAAATTTCTTTTAAATATGGAGTATCAGCTGGAAAGTCTTCAGGGCGCATTAAACCGCTCGCAGACATTACAAAGCTGCGACCTTCTTTGGCAATAAAGCGTGTTATATCATGAGTATTATGTTCACCACCTGGCCAGATAGCGACATGTAAGTCTTCACCTTGGCCATATAATGCGGCACGAGGCAGCGGCATCCAGTTCTCCCAGCAATTTAAACCTCCTACCGTAAATTCACCGAGCGAGTGCACGCGCAAGCCATGGCCATCACCAGGTGCCCACGTTAATCTTTCTTCATAAGTCGGCATTAATTTGCGGTGCACTGAACCAATTTCACCAAGTTTATTGATATAAACCATCGAACAATACAGACTATGGCCACCACGGTCATCCGCACGTTCAATAATGCCTAAATAGATTGCGACATTAGCATTTTTTGCGGCAGTACAAATACTCTCTAAATGCCCAGAGGATATTGAAACCGCTTGCTTCATGTAGTGTGCATGCAAAGCTTTTTGGTCGGGGGCATTAAACCTTGCACCGCCCGTTAGCTCAATCCAAAAGGGATAACCAGGTAATAAGGCCTCACCAAAAGCGATTAAGTCACACTGTGCTTCACCAGCATTGGCTACTTGTTGAATTATCTTTTCAGTGGTTGCTTCGCGGTTAAGCCATACTGGCGCTATCTGTGCTAAGCCGATTTTCAATGATTCGCAATGCGCTTTTGTCATAGGAGGTGTTTCCTTGGATGAACTATGCTTGATTAAAAAATCTACTATAAATCATCGGCTAATGAAACAATTGCCTGTAGAAATAAGTTATTTCTCAGCTATGCGTCGGCCAAATGCAACAGCGTAGGCATTACGCCTTGCTTGTAAAAGTGGATCGGCGGATGGTGCAAAGCCTACTGATAAAACCAAAGGGTCAAAGTTTATTAAATCACATGTTCCGTCTTGCTCTGATTGAATACCATCTATAGTAAGTTCAGCAGCAACAATTTGCTGGTGCTTGCCTTGCCAAGCAATGGCGGCATTATTAACATCATCTTCTGGGTTTGCCACAGTAATCACCATATTCCAGCTGACAGTATTGTTAGTGAGATTTTGTTGTAAGTTTTGAAAGAAAAAATTTTGTGATGGCGTTACAACTATTGCTTGCTGACGTTGTGGTACAAAAGACCAACGAACTGCTGTTTTCTTACCTTTACTGCTAACTAAATAAAAGCTGTTTACACTATTGAATGTGTTTGCTTCATAAGGTTTAAGGTTATTAACTTTGCTTGCTTGATGAGCTTTAAAGCGCTGAAGATCCGTATTTTTACTTTTAAAAGCTTTTACTGCCGCTGAACCAGCTACTTTTGCACGCATGAGTTCTGCGAAGGCTTCTGGTGTTGCGACGGGAAAAAAGTCTAATGTGTTCATCGACATTAGATGATTTTCATTATTAGATGTAGTGATCGCTAGACCCATACCATATTCTCCAGGTTTACTATCAGCAGCCTGATGATTTCCACCTTTGTGTGATAATCGCCCAATAACCTTAGCGCTGTTTGTAAATAAATTACTGCTGCTATATTTTTGAATTTCATCACCTTTTGGCGTCAATGTTGCGCTAAAGCAAAAGCCTTTAGTGTGGTTTCGGCGCTTTCCTTCTGTTATCCCAAATAGTTGCTCAAAGCTGTTAATACCATTTTTCGCTACCTCAATATTTTCCGCAAATACAACAGGTGCTGTGGTTAATAACAACGCCAAAGTGGCTATTTTTGATTTCATCATTTTCGTTACTCTTGAGTTATAGTGGCTTTTATATTATTGTACGTACACGAACTGTTAGTCAACTAATGGTTGTCAGTGGAATAATATGCAGGCAAAATTGATAGTGCTATTAAGTGTATCTATTTTGAATTAGGAGAGTTTTTTGTCTGTAGCCCAATTAAATGAACAACTATGTTTTGCGTTGTATTCAGCGTCGAATCATCTAACCAGTATTTATCGACCTTTATTAGAGCCTCTCGGCTTAACGTATACACAGTTCATAGTACTAATGGCACTGTGGGAAAAGGACAACATTTCGATTAGTGAATTAGCTAAAAGAACAAAATTAAGTAAGGCAACAATGACGCCACTGTTGAAACGTTTAGAGCAAAAAGAGCTTATTGAAAGGCAAATGTTAGCAGGCAATGAACGACAAAAAAATATTGCCTTAACGGTAAGCGGCAGAGAGTTATCAAAGAAAAGTTTAAAGATTACCGAACAGGCGTTTTGTATGAGCAAGCTTTCAAAAGAGCAAGCACAAACAGTTATCGATATTTGCCAGCAGCTAGTCAACCCTGAGTCCGATTAATCAAGGCTTGGTATTGCTACTAACGTCAAATCGTCAGCTACTATTAATAACCTAAGTGATAGTAGATTTTACATTTCAAATAAAATAGAGGAATGAAAGATGTCAGAGCAATGGTTAACAAGCTTAATTACAAAAACGCCACAAGAAGGCTATGAACTGGCAATAAAGCTATCGAGAATGGGCGTTAAGTATACGCAACCGTCAGATGCGGTACGAAGTAAACTTAGGCCAGACTATAGTGAAAATTCAGAAAACTTAATTGCTTCTTCGCAAGTTATCGCGACTAATTTTCAAACTGTGTCTGCCGCTAATAATTATTGGCGAGACTAGATTTTTGTTAAAACAAGCCCATTATTAGTGTTCAATAATGGGCTTTATTTGATTCAATTATGCCTGTAAAACTACAGTGCTAATTCTACGGAAATAGGGCAGTGATCACTTAACTTTTGACTGATCTCACGAGTATATTTTGGCTCAAATACAATTTGGTCAAATGAATTTTCTACGTAACGAGCTCTTGCTTTAGGGTCAAAAACAATATGGTCAATATAGTCTTTATAGTAGCCACCCCAACATTTTGATTCAGCTTTAATAGTAGGTGCCCATAGAGACTCTGCACCTTCATCGTCAATAGCTTGCCATAGCCCTTGAATTTCACTGTGGTTTAATGAAATATCACGAACAAAACGACGGTTAAAATCACCTAACAGAATAAACGGAGTATCTTCTTTGGCTCGAGCATCAACCCATGCTTCTAATGGTATTGCTTGTTTTGCAAGTTCTGCACAGGCTGTTTTTGCATATACTTCTTTGTCATTACTGCTTGGCATTTTCGCAATGCTGGCTTGATCTAGTGCTTTATCAAAACAGCCTGACTTCATGTGTACAGCCAGTAATCTTAGTGATTTATCACCTTTGGTTAACGTTACATCCATACCACGACGAGCTAAACCTTGGTCAAGCTCAACGTACTCAATGGCACTGGCTTTATAGCCGCTAGTTTTTCTTACTGCGACACCAACCCGTTGTACCCAGTCTTTGGTCGTGAAAAAGTATTCATATTCATCGCCTAATACTTTCGTGGCCCACTTAGCACTTTCAACTTCTTGCAGGGCAATTACATCTGCGTTTAACTGCTTTGCGTAGCGAGTAAGGTCTTTATAATCAGCTTCATCGCGTTGGTTATACTCATGCGAGCCAAGCCATGCGATATTCCATGAAGCAACTTTTAAAGTTTCGGCAAAGGCGCTTGTAGTGATAAAGGCGGCAATTAAGGTAAATAGGCTAATTCGTTTTGTCATAACATCTTTCTTGATAATACATCGGCCAACTAGTGTAACCATTGATTGAGTGAATTCAAGTACAAAGAAAGCAATATGAGGTTAAGTCGCCTGATCTTCGCAGAAACCTGCAGATAAATAAGGTAATATATTACATGTATGTTTTATGGATTTTGACTGTGAAAAGGTAAATATATGTACAATCGCTTGCCATTAAGCAAAATCTCAATGTTTAGCGCCATAACCGGTGTAGTTATTGGCCTTATCGCATTTATTGTTAACTACAACTTTATAACGTTCTCCTTTCCCGGTTATCAAATCTTTACTGCCCCTGCGCGTTTTGCCTTAAGTTTTTTCAGTGAGGAAACAGCATTTTGGCCAAAAATGGTAATATTTCTGCTTGGGCAATTTGCTGGCTATTTTATTTTTGGTTATTTACTGAAAGTAACAATTAGCAAAATAAAACAATGAGTTAGTGTTTTTGTTGAATTCTCATAAACTATTCAAGTTGCTCAAATTAAAAAATTTAAATTTTTTTAACCCCTTTTCTAATTCCCCATCGTTTTACTAATACCAGTTCTATTAAGTTTGTGGACTTGTTGTGCATAGGAAAAACAATTCAAAGCAAAGCGCTTGATTGACCAATAGTTAGCTATTGGGATTGAGAGCAACGAAGCTTTGATGTGTTTCAATCTGCACAAGTGGGCAATAACTTAATTGAATTGGTATCGAAAGTCAGAAATTGGCCGCTGACTTAGCGTGTGATCACACCTCTTAAATCAAAACTATTGAACATTGAGGAACGACGATGAAAAAAATGATAATGATATTCTCTCTTGCAGGCACAACTACCTTTGGCTTATTTGCTTTTATGGCATTTTTGGTTAATAACGACCAAGTAGCACCGGCAGAAGCAGTACCAACGCCAGTGATTGAGTTCGCTCAAATTCCTGATGAAAAGCCAGCAGTTGAGCGAGTGCGTTTTAAGAATAATCCGCCACCAGCGCCTAAGCCAATGCCACGAACAATTGAAACACCAGTAGAAAATATTGTTGAAGGTGGCCTTCATTATGAAGCCCCAGGTATTAAAGTTGTTAGTACAAGCCCTAGCTTAAGCATGGGTAGTGGCGGGCGTGACAGTGATGCTCGGCCAATAGTGCGTATTAACCCTAAATATCCCATCGCTGCCGCACGTGATGGTATTGAAGGATGGGTAAAACTACGTTTTGATATCAATGAAATTGGTGGGGTAACTAACATAGAAGTGATTGACGCAGAGCCCAAGCGCGTATTTAATAAAGCTGCTAGACAAGCGTTAAGAAAATGGAAATATCGAGCGAAATCAGAAGACGGTAAAACTATCGTGCAACAAGGCTTAACCGTACAACTTGATTTCAATATGAATCAACAAAGCTCAATATAATTTAAGCATCAGTGTAGTTAGGATGATAATTTGCAGTTACCGTCAATGATCAAAGGCTGGTACAACCCCAACACTAGCCCAGAAAAATTGCTGGCAAGCTATATCTCAACCGGTAAAAACAAGTATTTGTCTTTGCTGGTTGAGCAATTTAATTTGTCGCTTTATCACTATTTATTGAGCCAATCGAATAAAGAGCTGGCAGAAGACGTGGTACAAACTACATGGTTAAAAGTAATGAAAACCAACGGTATCAGTCAGCAGCAAGCTAATGTTAAAAGCTGGCTATTTACCATTGCTCGCAATACTTTAATCGATGAGTTTAGACGCCAAAAAAAATGGCAAACTCAATTATTGGATGAAAATAAAATGCTGACAGTAAATTTAGAAAAATCACTGCAAGCAGCTGACAGAATTACCCAATTTAATGCCGCGCTACTACAGTTACCCTTTTTACAACGTGAAGCATTCATTTTTCAGCAAGAAGGGTTTTCAGTAAATGAAATTGCTGAATTAACTGGCGATAGTTTTGAAACCATTAAAAGTCGCTTACGTTACGCCCGTAATAATTTAAGCCATT
Organism: Colwellia meonggei; assembly: GCF_057537295.1. Taxonomy (NCBI): domain Bacteria; kingdom Pseudomonadati; phylum Pseudomonadota; class Gammaproteobacteria; order Alteromonadales; family Colwelliaceae; genus Colwellia; species Colwellia meonggei. The sequence continues at coordinate 35,620 of NZ_BAAJLZ010000008.1, read as the reverse complement.
TGTTAGGAACACCATCATGAGTGCCGATAAATTTGATAAAGAACTCGCAGATCTTTATCAACAACGTAAACAACAAATCGATGCGCCAACGGTTGATTTAGAAAATACTACTATGCCTGTAAAATCAAGTCGTTCACCATGGCACATGTTAGCTTTATTACTAACGGGTGGCGCAGCTTCATTTGGCGTCATGGCTATTATCACCTACTTTGCTGAACCGGATGTGCATGGTGCAAAGCAACAATTTAAGCAGCATTCGGTTCGTGTGGTTGAGATAACAGAAGTGAAACCTAAACAGGTTATTTTAGCGCCGCCACCACCAACACCGCCGTTACCACCAAAACCGATAAGTAATGCGCCGAAAGCGATTAGTGAAATACCTCCAGAAACAAGCAGCATTGCTAAACCTGAGCTCGCATTGAATAAGCCAACGGCTGATGCGGTAAGTGTGCCATCATTTAATCAACCTGCAACCGCTATGGAGCCGATTCATAGAGTGATGCCTGAATATCCAAAATCAGCACTTTACTCACGTAAAGCTGGTAAGGTAAAACTGCAATATCGAATTTCCTATTCAGGAAAAGTGATAGATATTAGCGGCTCAAATAACCATGCTAATCGACTGTTAGAACGCTCAGCTAAGAAGGCCTTAAGTCAATGGCGCTATCCTGAAGCAGCCGGTGGTGAAAAGTTCTTAGAAATAGAGTTTGAGTTTAATTTGGATAAATGATTATTTTTACTGAGCGGAGAGTGAGTTAGTTAGCTTGGATAAACACTCATTTCCGCTTAGTGAATTATAAAATAAATGGCCTGCTACGCCATTATTGTGATTGTTCGTTGTTTTACTTTGAGTGTTATTCATATACCACGAATAGTTGCCTATTAAGGGAGCCTTAATCATTGAAAAAATGATTAAGATTATGAGACTGTTAATCGTTATTATAGACAATCCCTTCTAATATATTACAGAAAAACAATATTAAATGGACTTATGAATTGAAGAAACTATATATATTCACAATACTAGTACTCCTACTAACAGGATGTTATGAACACACTCTTTCAACAAGTACACTTCAAAAAAAATCAGGTATTTTGATTGATGGAATGAATACATCAATCAAACCGGGTGATGATTTTGACACATATGTAAATGGTAATTGGGTTGAGCAAACAAAAATTCCAGAAGACAAATCTAAGTATGGCTTGTACACAAAACTCAAAGAAGATGCACAGGCTAACGTAAAAGTAATTATTGAGAAGTCGGCAAAAGGTAACTTTGAGAAAGGTAGTGATGAACAAAAAGTCGGTGATTTATATCTATCGTTTATGGATATAAAGACAAGAAATGCTATTGGCATCAAGCCATTAAAAAGACACTTTAAAGCTATTGATGCGGTCGAAAATCATGAGCAGTTGGCTATTCTTATTGCTAAGTTTAACGTATTGAAATACGGCGGACCTTTTGGCGTCCATCAATACGTAGACTTTAAAAATCCAAATACTTATATGATCTACAGTTGGCAAGAGGGGCTTGGTCTTCCTGATCGAGAATATTACTTTAATAAAGGTGATTCAGCGGAATACATAAGAAGTGCTTATAAACAGCACATAGAAACTATGTTGGCATTAGTAGAAATCGATACACCTAAAATTACGGCAAAAGTTATTTATGAAATAGAGGAAAAACTTGCTCAAAACCAAATGAAAAAAGAGCAGACCCTAGATTTGGCAGCCATCTATCATAAAGTCCCAATTGATAAGCTAGGCCAGGTCATGCCTGATTTTAATTGGAATGGCTATTTGAGAGAATTACAATTATCCGATTTAGATGGGTTAGTTATTACCCAAATAGAATATATGAAGGCACTGAATGATATTTTTAGATCTACGCCTATTGCAGACTGGAAGTCATACATGAAATGGCGCATAACAACTGCTAGTGCAAAGCAGTTGACGGAAGCTGTAGATGAGCTTCATTTTCAATTTTATAGTAAAATATTACATGGTGTTGAAGTACAAGAGCCGATGTGGAGGAAAGGAGTAAATATAGTTAACGAGAATATTGGTGAGATTGTTGGAAAAGTATATGTCAAAAAGCACTTCTCTAGTGTAGCGAAACAAAAGATGAAATATCTTGTCAACAATTTGCTTTTAGCTTATGAAGATTCGATTAAAAACCTTGATTGGATGACAAATGAAACCAAGATACAAGCATTAGATAAATTGTCTAAGTTGACTGCCAAAATTGGCTACCCTGAAAAATGGACAGACTATACCGCGCTCGATATAGATAAAACCGATTATTTTGGTAACTTGGAACGTTCAGCTAAAATAATGCATCAGCAAAAAATTGAAAAACTGAAAGGCCCTGTACAAAAGTATGAGTGGAGTATGAAGCCACAAACTGTAAATGCTTATTATAACCCGCCGCGTAATGAAATCGTTTTTCCTGCGGCTATATTACAACCACCATTTTTTGATTTAAACGCAGAGAATGCAATTAACTATGGCGCAATAGGTACTATTATTGGTCACGAAATTGGACATGGTTTTGATGCTACTGGTAGCGCGTTTGATGGTGATGGAGTACTTCGAAATTGGTGGACTGATAAAGATAAAAGCGAGTTTAAAAAACGAATTGCTTCTCTAGCCGACCAATATAGTTCTTTCGCGCCGTTTGATGATTTGAATGTAAATGGTGAGCTTACCCTCGACGAGAATATTGGTGATTTAAGCGGTATTAGCATTGCATTAAAAGCTTATAAGTTATCACTCAACGGAAAATCTGCACCCGTAATTGATGGTTATACTGGTGAACAACGTGTATTTATTGGTTATGCTCAAGTTTGGCGAAATAAGTATCGTGAAAAAGCCTTACGTAAAAAAATACAAACCGACGAGCATGCACCTTCAATGTATAGAATAAATGGTGCGGTAAGAAATGTACCTGAATTTTATACTGCATTTGATGTACAAGAAGGTGAAGACTTATATCTTGCACCTAAATATAGAGTTAAAATTTGGTAAAAGCTCCTTGTTTAGTAAAAGTCGACTAAGGAGCTAATTTAATGTTTACTTTGAATCTATCGCTGTTTTTTAGTGATGGTTACTAAAATAGCCTAATGATGCATTTCTTCTAGCTTTACTATTCATTGTTAACCTTAACGAACCTAATACCGCTATAAACTAATGTCGTAGGTTTACCAGCAACCATTTCAAACTGAACTTTTTGTCCGTTAGAGGGGCGAAATTTAACTCGCATTTGGTCTTTTTCTCGTAGCGGTGTTGCAATAGTTTTTAAATTTCCCCAGGTTAATTCGAACTTATCACCGTTAAAAGTAACCTTGATATCGCCAGCTAGCGGATGATGATATTTGCCAACGTAATGCTGTTTTCTAGCGCTTAACTGCCAAGGTTTTAAAGTGTAGCTCTTATCTTTGCTGACAATTTTATCGCGATACTTATATGCCATGGTCTTTAGTTTTGCCATTTTGCTATCGATTCGAGATTCAACTCCTTCTTTATTTAATAACTTACTGTAAATAAAGTCTGCGATTAGATCGGTGAGTTTGTCATTTAACATACCTTCGTTGTTTAATATCACTAAACCTAACTTTTCTTCTGGCATAAATGATAAATGTGGTCGAAAGCCGTCGAATGAACCGAAATGATGATAGGTTAAATGGTTCTTGTAGTTACCCGTGTACCAACCATATGCATAAGCATTGCGCTCAAAATCTCCACGACTACTTGAAAGTTTTGCAACTGTTTTCTGTGAGCGTTTGATCAATTTAGGCGTAATAATGTGTGAGTCGTTAGTTGCTTTGGCGTTTAATTGCAACTTTAGAAATTTCGCCATATCGTTCGATGATGAAATAACGCCACCACCTGCATGCATGGTATTGTCTTGCTTGGTTAAATATAAGGCTTTATTAGGGGTAGCGCTGAAGAATGAGTAAGGTTTAGCAATGCGCCACTTTTTATGCTCGGCTTCACTGACTATAGCGGTGCTATGACTCATGTTTAATGGCTTAAATAAGGTTTTCTCAAGCGCTTCTTGCCAAGTGATATTGAAGGTTTTTTCATACCAAATACTGACAATATTGTAGCCTAGGTTAGTGTAATCAAATTCACCGTGCTTACTTTCTTCACTGGCAAAAATGTTGGCTAACATGAGCTGTTTACTTTTTTTGTTATGAATACCAGAAGTCGAAACGGCGGTAGCTAAAAAATTATCGTCTAAGCCTGAAGTATGCGCCAGTAAGTCTTGAATCGTGATTTTGTCTGCGGGTATTTCTTTGGCGAAGTGAATTTCTGGAAACATTTCCTGTAACGATAATGATGTATCGTATTTTGAATTTTCCAACGTTTGTAAAACTGTTAAGGCAAGTAATGGTTTGGTTATTGAAGCAATATAAAAGGCGGTATCGTTGGTAGCGGGTTGTTGGTTTTCTATATCGGCATAACCAAATGATTGTTGATAAATAACATTGTCGCCTTTAACAACTGCAATAGAGGTTGCTGACTTAATCTCAAATTCTTTAATTAATGTTGACATAAAACCGTCAACACTTTGCTTGAAAGTTAATGTTTCTGAGGCTTTGGTAGAGGTGGCAATAAGAAATATTATTGTGACGAATATTTTGATTATCCTGTTAACCATGTTAATTCCCTGTGTTGTTATTATTTAAAGATATTAAGTTAGAGCGCACTAAATGGGTTTTTGGATGCAAATAATTTATTTTTCTTCGATTAATAACCAAAAACAGTTACCGACAAAGCAGAACAACAAAAGACTGACTACATAAACGGAATGCTGTGAAAATAAGGTAACAAAAGTACTTTCAAGATTTAAAAAGCTGAATAGAGCCAAAGACAGCATCATTGCAAGTATTGAGAATAGTGCGATTATTTTTTTACGTTGCTTGGCAGATTTTTCGATTTGTTGCATCAATTGTGGCGTAAAATTTTCTTGGCTCAAATCATCGTGAAATTGCAATATTGACTCGATTGATTGGCTATTGTTATTGGCTGTCTTATGCATGTTTTTCTCCGGCGATTTTTGAGCTTGCAACGAAACTTTTCAGTTTTTGTTGTGCGCGGTTTAAATGTGATTTTACTGTGCCTAATGGAAAGTCAGTCACTTGGCTGATTTCAACATGGCTCATGCCAACACTGATTGATAACGTGATGCAAGTGCGCTCAGGTAGTGAAAGTTGTTGCATGAGTTTTTCAATCACTAAGTCTTTATCTGCGTTATGTGGACTTTTTTCAAAGTCAGCAAGGTTGCATTCCGTTTGCTCATACTTTTTGTACGCTTTTTGTTGTGACTTTAAAAAGTGGTTGTAGGCAATTTTATGTAACCAAGTGTTTAGTGCTGAATCGCCACGAAATGACTTTATTTTTTTATATAAGGTGAGAAAAGTTTCTTGGGCTAGGTCATCTGCAAGGTGGTGATCGCCAGCTGTTAATCGACGCAATAGCTGCCGAATGCCTGATTGATATTTAGCGACAAGACAGCGAAATGCGTGATGATCATCACGGCTGACAATTCTGGCGATGAGTTCCGTATCATTAATCATTACTGATTATTTGCTTGTTCTTCGTTTATGCTTATTTTCCAAAGTAATAAAAATGCACTGGCGAGCGTAATAGGGAATGCTGCAATAGCAAATGCGGCATTTAGAACATTTAGTAATGAACCAGCAATAATAATGGCGATACCTAGCGCTAGTAAGGTAACTGCTCGGCGTAAATCGATGGTGTGAGCATGTTTAACAACGCCAATCTTATCCAGTACATCAGTAGATAGGTGTTCACCATTTTCGAGCGCTTTACGAATGGTCAGTTGAATTTGTGCTTTATTTTTATATTCCAGCCATAAGCGAGCAATGGCGATAACACTGATAGAAATACAAATGGTAATGGGTATCCAATAATCAGACATAGTGTTTCTCAAGTTTATGTTTAGGTTATTAAGTTAGATACTGACAGATGTTGAATTGGATGCAAATAGTAAAATATTTTTAATTTAAGTTGCAATAATCTGAATTTTAAAGGGATTTTATAGGTGTGATTTATAAGAAAAGCACCTAGTACGATGCTTTTTACGATTTATTATTAAGAAAACAGAATTACCTTAGCGAGAAGTTTTTAGCCGATATTTGCCATTTCTCAACATATACACGGTCCAAATCATGCCAGATAATGCTAACCACAATGTGACAAAGGCAAACAGCATAATTTGAATATTGTTGAAGCTTCCTTCATCGCCGTAATCCATAAAATGCAGCATAAAGAAAAAACCAGCAAAGCGTTTATCACTATTACTGTGGCCAACGATGCGGCCTGAGTCTTGTTCAACATAAACACTGGTGTCTAAATCATCACTAAAATTAACTTGCCACGTTGGGTTTTTTTGCTTGAGATAATCTGGAATATTCGTGGTGAATAGGTTTGTCGACGTTACATCTCCTGGGCCGTTGTAACTGGCTTTTGCAATGTTTAGTGCCAGTTTTTCATCAACTTTGGTTAATTCACCTGTAATCGCATTTACTAGTAAAAAGCGGTTAGTAAAGTGACGATATAAACCTTGTTCTTGTGTTAGCAAGTAATACGGTTTTGCTAACAGTTTTGTTTGCGTTAATTCAATTGTTTCAGGGTAAGCTTTTAAAATGGTTTCAACGGGCAGCAAATCTTTTTCCGCTATTAAATGTTCAGAAACGGTCGGCGCTTGACGATACGCATTGCCACGTGCCTTTTTATGGTCAATGACATTGAACACTAAGCCACTAAATACCCAAATAAATAATTGCAAACCAATCAGCAGAGAAGCCCACTTATGTATTTTCCTCACCCAGAACATCATGGTTGATCTCCGGTTGGGACATTCATTTTGGCCTGGGGTGATTGGTTATCAAAATCACTATTTTTACGTTTGCTAAACATTGGTTTAATCATTTTGTAGTAGGTTAGTACTAAACCACTGAATGCTGCGAATAATGCCAGTAGTGCAATAATAAATAAAAACCAATTGCTGACATTACCGCCGTCGTCATAGTCCATAACATGAAAACGAAACATCCAATCAAATATGCGCCAAAATTCGTGACGCTTAGTAACAACTTTGCCATTAGTAGCTGAGATATATAAAGCCGGGCTACCAAAATTATCGAAATTAACTCGCCATGTCGGTAAGTGTCGAGAACTCAATTCGAAAGGTGGATTTTCAATAATTAATTCGGCGTTAATTACTTCGCCATCATCTGCATAAAAGTGTTTTGCTACGGCGATAGCTGACTGTTCATCTATTGGTGATAGTAATTTACCGTTGCTTGCATCAAGCATAAAAGCTTGTTTATCAATATTAAAACGATAAACCTCGCGATTAACCAACATGCCAACACTTAAATCTTCAGCCTGTGGGTATTGCTGAAATAATGCTTGTGTTGGGTAGGTTAAATTTTCGGGCTTTATTTTAGTTTGATGATTAATGATCAGGCTGTCACCGTGAATATAGTCGATATCGAAAAAGACCATATAAGCACCGGTAACAGACCAAATAACAAATTGTGCACCAATAAATAACATCAGCCATTTGTGGAGTTTATGGCTGAGTTTAAATAACTTTTTTGGCTTTCTTACAGTTTTAATTGTGACTTTCTCCACAAAAGATAAACGGCTGGCAACACAAGTAAGGTTAATATTATTGCACTGACCATACCGCCGACCATAGGTGCAGCAATACGACTCATAACTTCTGAACCCGTTCCTTTGCCATATAGTATCGGCAATAATCCAATAATAACAGTGGCAACTGTCATCATTACTGGCCGAACACGCATGCCAGCGCCTTGTAGAATAGCATGAGTTAATTCCTTCATAGTAAAAGGAATATTGTTAGTTTGATGTTGCTCAATACTTTCTTTAAAAGCTTGGTTTAAATACACGAGCATTATCACGCCAATTTCTACCGCAACCCCAGCTAGAGCAATAAAACCAACGCCGACAGCAACCGAAAAATTGAAACCTTCGAGGTACATTAACCAAATGCCGCCGATCATCGCTAAAGGCAAGGTGGCAATGATAATGGCAACTTCAACCAAGTTACGAAAATTTAAGTACAACAAAATAACAATAATTGCCAAAGTTAATGGTAATACGTAAGTTAACTTGGCTTTTGCTCGTTCCATATATTCATATTGTCCCGCCCATGTAATTGAATAACCAGTAGGTAAGGTTAATTCTTCTGCTAAACGTTTTTTTGCCCGTTCAACATAGGTGCCAACATCAATACCTTCAATATCAATTAAGCTCCAGCCATTAATGCGTGCATTTTCACTTTTAATACTTGGAGGACCATCCTCAACATATACATTAGCTACGTCGGCCAATGAAATTCGTTGTCCAGTTGGTGTAACTATGGGCAGCAATTGTAACTGTTCGGGTGAGTCGCGGTAATCTTGTGGGTAGCGTAAATTAACTGGGTAACGCTCTAGGCCTTCCACTGTTTGTGTTACATTCATACCACCAATAGCAGTCGCAACCACTTGTTGGACATCAGCAATATTTAAACCATAACGCGCCGCTTTATTTCGGTTAATATCAACTTTAATATAACGACCACCAGCAACTCGCTCGGAATAAACTGAGGCCGTACCTGGTTGGTCTTTGAGAATACTTTCAATATCTAAGCCGATATTTTGAATAACCTTCAAATCACTACCAGCGATTTTTATACCGACTGGAGTTTTAATTCCTGTTGCTAGCATATCTATACGGGTTTTGATTGGCATCACCCAAGCGTTGGTTAATCCCGGAAACTTAACGATGGCATCAAGCTCTTTACGTAATTCATCGGTAGTGAGTCCAGTTCGCCATTGTGATTTTGGTTTAAGTTGAATAAAGGTTTCGATCATAGTTAATGGCGCTGGATCGGTTGCTGTTTCAGCCCGACCAACTTTACCAAAAACCGAATTTACCTCAGGAATTGTGCGAATAAGTTTATCCGTTTGTTGCAGTATTTCCCGTGCTTTACCTATTGATATGCCTGGGTAAGTGGTCGGCATATACATTAAGTCACCTTCATCAAGCGGTGGGATAAATTCACTGCCAATTTTGTTAACGGGAGAAAAGCCAATCAAAGTTACAAACAAAGCACCAAGTAGAGTGGTTTTTGGGAAGCGTAAAACGGATTTTAATAATGGCATGTAGCCTGCAATTAAAGCTCTGTTGACTGGGTTCTTACGCTCAGAAATAACTTTGCCACGAATGAAGTAGCCCATTAATACCGGCACTAAGGTAATAGCTAAACCGGCTGATGCCGCCATTGCATAGGTTTTTGTATAAGCGAGCGGACTAAACATGCGGCCTTCTTGTGCTTCTAGAATAAACACTGGCATAAAGCTTACGGTAATAATCAGCAAGCTAAAAAATAGTGCTGGGCCAACTTCAGAGGCTGATTTAGCAACAATTTGCCAACGATTTTGTTCGGTTAACGGTGTTTTCTCCATATGTTTATGCATATTTTCTATCATAACTATGGCGCCGTCAGTCATGGCTCCAATGGCAATCGCGATACCACCAAGTGACATGATGTTGGCATTAATACCTTGAAAATACATAATGATAAATGACACTAAAATACCGAGCGGTAAGCTAATTACTGCTACTATTGAAGAGCGAACATGGAATAAGAACACCACGCAAACAATGGCAACAACTGCTAATTCTTCAATAAGCTTCGACCATAGGTTATCAACGGCGCGTTCAATTAAACCAGAACGATCATAAACTGTGACAACCTCAACACCTGCAGGTAAACCTTGTTGAAGGCTTTTAAGTTTTTCTTTAACACCTGCAATAGTCTGCTGGGCATTAGCACCAAAACGCATTACTACCACACCGCCAACGGTTTCTCCTTCACCATTTAATTCGGCGATACCACGGCGCATTTGTGGCCCTAAATTTATATCGGCAACATCTTTAAGTTGTAATGGTACGCCTTTAGCATTCATTCCTAATGGGATTGCTGATAAGTCATCAATGCTTTTTATATAACCTGAAGCGGTGACCATATATTCTGCTTCGGCCATTTCTACCACAGAGGCACCTACTTCTTGATTGCCTTGTTTAATAGCGGTTTGAATTAAGCTTAATGGAATACCATAGGCGCGCAACTTATCCGGGTTGACGGAAATTTGATATTGCTTAACCATGCCGCCAATTGCGGCGACTTCAGAAACACCAGCTACGGTTTGTAGTTCAAACTTTAGAAACCAATCTTGAATTGAGCGCAGCTGACTAATGTCGTGCTGGCCGGTTTTATCAACTAATGCATAAAGGTAAACCCAACCAACTCCTGTGGCGTCTGGACCTAGCTGTGGCTTGGCATTACTTGGCAAGTCAGCAGCAACTTGTGATAAATACTCTAATACTCGGCTACGCGCCCAGTATAAGTCTGTGTCATCATCAAAAATTACATAGACATAAGAGTCGCCGAAAAATGAATAACCACGTACGGTGCGGGCACCGGGTACGGAAAGCATCGCCGTTGTTAGTGGGTAGGTGACTTGGTCTTCCACCACTTGTGGCGCTTGTCCAGGATAACTGGTTTTAATAATTACCTGTACATCCGATAAATCCGGAATGGCATCTATTGGTGTATTTTTAAAAGCGAATATACCGGCACCAACAATGAGCAAGGTGATTAGTAAGACAAAAAATCGATTAAAGACCGACCAATGAATAATACGTTCTATCATAATAAATTCCTTGGTCTGTGATTAATGTGTATCAGTCGTTGAATGAATAGTGATTACCGTGAATTCGCCATTTTCAACTGCAAAGGTGAAGTCAATTTCATCACCTACTTTGAACGGCAAAAGATCAATATTGCTGGCGATAAAGAAGTCTAAAGTAGCAGCAGGGCGTTGCCATTTCTCGATAGCACCACGGCTAATATTTATGATGCGGTTGTCTAGATCTATCTGGTTAATTATGCCGCTAACTTGCGCATGAGCAACAGCTTGAACACTATTTTCCATATCCATATCCATATCCATATCCATATCCATATCCATATCCATATCCGTATCCATATCCATGGCAGACATACGTTTGAAGTCAGAGGTTTTACTGGACTCGGAATCAAGTAGAAATTGTGCTGAAGTAACTATGGTATCGCTAGCAGTTAAACCTGAAAGTACTTCAATTTGCTTGCCATCACTGCGGCCAACATCGACAGCAATTGATTTAAATTGTCCATCCCCGATGGCGAGTACCACACGGTCTTGAGTTCCCGTACGTATTAATGCTTCTTTTGGAATAACAATGGTTTCCGCGCTAGGTTTTCCGTCAATAATGACTTGTGCAAACATATTAGGCTTTAAGGCAAGATCTTGGTTATCAAAACGTAAACGTACTTTCATGGTACGGGTTTGGCTGTCTAAAGTTGGATAAATATAATCAACATCGCCTTGCCAAATTTTGCCCGGTAAGAAATCAAGTGTCATCGCAACTTTGTCTCCAAAAAAAACAAAACCAGCTTGGCGCTCTAAAATTTCAGCTTCCACCCAAACTTCTGTCAAATCGCCAATTGAGAACAACATGGTGCCGGGTTGTACATAGAAGCCTTCACGCACGGATAAGTTTTCAACTACGCCAGATTGTGGCGCATAGAAAGTCACCTGCTGCTGTACTTCGCGACTGCGTTGCAATTCTTCAATCGCGCTTTGTGGAATATTCAGCGCCAATAAGCGGTTTTTAGCAGCATTAACTAATCGTTTATTTTTACGAGTGAGTGCCAGTACAAATTCTTCCTGTGCGTTAACCAATTCAGGAGAATATAAAGAATAGATTGCCTGCCCTTTTTCAACCGTGTCACCGACTGAATTAATATTCAATGTTTCTATCCAGCCTTTTACTCGTGGGTGAATATGCACTAATTTATCTTGATTGTAATTCACATAACCAACGGTTTTTATTTGCGTTTGTAGTTTAGAATGACGAACATTTTCTGTACGAACGCCAATGTTATTAATCACACTTGGATTTATTTTTACCGTGCCTGCTTCTGCGTCCATAGCACCATCATTTGCATATACAGGGACCAACTCCATGCCCATTGGTGAAAGGCCAGGTTTATCTTTGCGAAAGTTAGCATCCATAGGAGCCACCCAATAAAGTGGTTCATCGGCACCTGAGTCGGTCATGGTGCTATTGTTATTGTCGAGACTGTAAAAGTTCAAACTGAGCCAAGCACCGAATAAAATGCTCGGTATTGTGATAATGGCAACTTTGAAAATTTGTTTGGTATTTATTGTCATGTGTAATTCCTGTGGCTATTTAGTCAAAGTAGCTTGGTTAGTCGACGGTGCAGAATGCGCTTTGCTAAAAACGTAATTGAGTTCTAAATGTAATTTTTGTTGGGCAACTTTAATCGTTAAGTGATCAATAGTAGCGTCTAGTTCATCTATGCGGGCGCGAACAATTTCGCCAAAATCGCCGCTGTCATTGGTATAGGCGTTTAAGGCAATTTCAGCTTGTTGATGAAATTGTGGTAAAAGTTTTTCTTCGTAAAGTTTTTGGCGTTTGTTAAGTTGTAATAACCGTCCTTTAGCAGATGAAAAAGCTCCCAGAAGTTGCCGTAAGCGCAACTGTTTTTCGGTTTTAACGGCTTCGGTTTTTGATACTGCAGCTTTTAACTGTTGGTCTTGCTTGTTTTCAGTGAATAGAGGTACGTCGAAAGTTACACCAACGGAAAAAAGATCAGCTCGATTATTGTTTTGTGCGTCATTGCCGCGGTAACCATAGCTGGCATTGATACCCCATTCAGGTTGATATTGTTGCTTCGCAATAGACTGCTCAAAGCGAACCGATTTAATCTTATTGTCTAATGCGACAACACTTGGATGACTGCTGAACTTATTAACCAGTTCAGCATTGGAGTAATAGCGCTTAGCCATAACATAGGCTTTGTTTTGCAGGTCAATAATTGGCAATTCTTTGCTTAATACCAAGTTATTATTCAACCTTGTTCTTGATGTCTCTTTTTGTTGCTCTACAGCCATTAGCCATTGGTTTAATTGTCCAAGGTAAGCATTTTTTTGCTGAGAAAATTGTACTAATTTATCGTCAATTCGACTTAATTCCAGCTCGGCACGAATAATGTCTTGCTGTTGAGCTTGGCCAATAGTGGCTGAGTAACGCGCTTCTGCTACGGCAATTAGTTGTGAGAACAGGCTTTTATTTTCTTCAATGAGCGCAATACTTTGCTGCATTTGATACGCGTTGAGCCATAACATGCCAACGGTTAGTGTTACTTGTTCTCTGCGATCTTGGCGTAGAAAAGGATATTGTTCACTGTCTGATTTTAGTTGCTGCCTACGTAAGTTGAGGGTATCTCCACGTGGAAATAATTGGCTTACACCTACTTTTAGTTGCGTCATAGGCTCTTGCCCAAAACGTAATGTGTCGCTCGCTAGGTTTGCGACACCAATTGATACTTTAGGATCGGGTAAAGTATCTGCTGCAATACTCAATGACTCTAATGCACGTTGTTGATGACGATTGCCTGTTAACCATGGATCGACAGCTTGTGCTTGTTGAATCGCACTGCGTAAACTTAATGATTGGTCTGCGCTGAACTGATTGTTTGTTTGACTTGCCACCGACACAAACGTACTGATGGACAGTGAACATGTCAGCACAGCTAAAAACTTAATGACTAGTTGTTTAATAAAAACACGACTTACTTTTTGCTGATGTTGGCAAAATATAATTAAAGCTTGCATGGTTTTTCTCAAATTGTTGCTATGAAATTGCGTTTATCGGTAACAGTAAAGTGAGCCACATAGCGAGATTACTGAAGATAAACACTGAATGTTATTTGGCAGTTTGCCTAAATTTAGACGCACTGATCCTAGGAAGCTAAGAAATAGGGGGTTTGAATAGATAACTTAGAAATTGTACTTGCGGTAAGGCAATATTTAATCGAATATTTTCTTGTTGTAACGGAGCAACGGTTAATGAAGCTAAACCATTGGTGGCCGAACTAGGGTTGCAACTGGCTGTTGCACAATCACAGTTCTCTTGGCAGCAATCTGACATCATAGTTGTTGATGATTCGTCATTCATCATAGGCATGTTCATTGCCATATCGTGATCTGAAGTCATCATTTCATGTGACATTGGCATATCAGACATATTCATCATATCGCAAGACATCATCATGCTGGCAGATGATTGGCCAATAAGGCTAAACATTACCATAATGATTAATATAAATTGTTTGCTGAAAAATGATTTCACAATAATTCTAAAATACCTAATTAATACGACAATACTACTTTATGTATGCGTTTGCTAGCTTAAGCAATAACCTTCAAAATGCAAGCCATTAGCCGAGTAAATCGCGATTGAACTGTATTATACAAGGCTTTAATATTAGTAAGTATACTACATTTTCTTTTCGTGAAAACGCGGTACCTATCGCAAAGGTTGCATCTATGGACATTATGACCGAACAACTGCCTATTTCTATTCATGTCAGTGATAGTTTAGTTAGCCAAATTAAAAATATTGCCGCTATAACTAATAAACTTGAAGCACAGTTAAATTTTCACACTATGACTGCTAACTGGTATGGGGAAGAAGAAAATATATTGTTGACTAATTTTTATCTTGTGTGCGGTGCCGAGTTTGATAGTAGTAATGAAAGTGAAGAGCAGGCAGTTAAAAAAGACTTTCTCGCTGACGATGTTTTTTTACTTTCGTCAGCAAACAATTTATTAAATTGCCATGTAGCGATAACGGCGTCGGAATTATTACTTTTGCAGCAAACGCCAAAGTTGCTATCAGGGTATCTTGGCAAAAAGTTAACCAAAGTATTAAATTTAATTGCTAATCAACAAGGCTTTGAAAATATTTAACTGATTTATATTTGCTTGTAGAGTACTGAATTTGGGGGTTCTAAATAGTTTTTAAATTTTATCTCAATTAATTTTAAATAAAATTGAACTAACAACTACGAAGGCACTCATACTTAGCAAGAGATTCTCCCTCGGTTTTTGTTTTATTAAATTGCATTTTATTTATGTTATACGCTCCTCAATTGAGGGGCGTTTTTTTTGTCTGCAAATTCTGCTGAGCTACGGCTAAAAATTATTTGATATTTTTCAAAACAAATTTGAACTTATTGTAAATACAAGGCTCTGACTTAATAAGAGATTCTCCCCCTCGGTTTTGTTTTAAAAGTTTTTATGTTTTGTTTTATATTTTGTATGTGCTCCTCAAATGAGGGGCATTTTTTTTGCCCGTAATTAAGTAATTTTAAAGCCATACCTTGAAGTTATACTTGCCATCTATTTAGGAATGAAAATAGTTTTAGGAAAGCGATATACTGGAACAAATACTTTGGATTTGGATACCTTATGTTGCGGACGTTTCTTTGTGCTTTTTTGGTTTTTTGTAGTCATCATGTTATTGCGTTTGAGCAATATACCTTGCAAGGTAAAATTACTAACGAACAGGCCGTGGCTTTAACTGAGGCTACAATTGTCGTTAATGGCACAACTCAGCATACAGACGCGAGTGGTCAGTTCACCATTGAACTGCCAGTGGCAGATATTTACCAATTAACGATCAGCAAAAAAGGTTACTTTCCTACCATCCAAACATTTAGTCATTATGAACTTTCACAAAATGCGGCGACTATTGCGGATATAACACTAGTTAAAAAGACTAAGAAACGCGTGATGCTAGCGTTTGGTGGTGATGTCATGATGGGGCGCCGCTACTATAAACCTTACTTTGGTGATGATGTACTTATTGAGCCGGAAGATAAACTTACCGGTAGTAAAGCCATTGTAGAGCACATTAAGCCTTATATGAGTTTGGCTGATTACGCTGCGGTAAATTTAGAAACGCAAATAGCGGAAGAAAAGCCAACTGAGCGTGCGCCAAAGTCAGTGACTTTCTACTCGCAGCCGGAAACATTAGATGCGTTAACGTGGGCAGGTATTGATTATGTGTCTTTAGGGAATAATCACACTTATGATTATATGGATTCGGGTCTGCATTCCACATTAGCATTTTTAGATGATAGTCCTTTAGCGTATTCAGGTGCGGGCGTTAACGAAGAAACTGCGTTAAAAGCACATACTGAAACAATCAAAGGCACCGACTTTTCAATGTTAGGTTATGTTGGTTGGGAAGGAAGTGCTAATCCAACACAAACTGCTAATCACCAGCATGGTGGTGCGGCTTATGGTTCGATGGAAAATATCCTCAGCTCTGTTGCTAAACAAGTTGAAGAAGACAAGGTTAGCATAGTGCAATATCATGGCAGCCAGGAATATGCCAACAACCCAACGGGTGTTACAGAGCAAAGGTTAAAGTCAGCACTTGATGCTGGCGCTGCACTGGCAATAGCGCATCATCCTCATGTTACCCAAGGGTTAGAGCTATATGACAATAAGCTTATTGCCTATTCGATGGGTAATTTTATTTTTGACCAAAATTTTAGTGCTACACAGCATAGTTTAATACTTTACGTATGGCTTGATGATGGAAAGTTTCATCGTGCTGAAATTGTGCCTTTATATGTGAAAGGATACAAACCAACGCCAGCGACAGGAACCAATCGTTATACCGTTATGAAACGCTTAACAGAGCTATCTAAACAACGTAATACTAAAATTACCATGTCGGGTGGTCACGGTGTTATTCAAGCTGAAGATTCCGCAACAAAATCAGTGGCTGATAACAAGAAAGTTACTCTGGCAATCGACATTGCCGATAATGAAAAAGTCACGCCGCTTTATCAATTGCCGTGGCATAAAACCATTCAGCAGATAAATATGTCAAATACTGATGTCTCATATCGCTTGGGTACCAATCTCATTAATGGTAGTGATTTTGAGAGCTTTGCGCTTTTTAATAGCCCTGAACGTGGTTGGTTATTTGATAGAGCAGCAACGTCTTTAAATGATTTTGGCGCAAGTGGTCGCCATAGTTTAGCAGTGAAATTAACCGCTGACACCGTGAGCACCTTTGGTATGCAAAGCTTTAGACGCGTGTATAAGCCAAGCAGTGCAATGACCATTAAAGCGAAATTCAATGTTGAAGAGCCAGTAAAAGTTAGCTTTTTTTGGCAAGGACGAAAGAAGCGTCAAAAGCTGTTTGATGCTTTTAAAAATAGTCCAAAGCATTTAATTGATAGCATTGAGTTATCGCCAAATAGCGACTGGCAAAATGTTGAACTTGATTTTAATTCACCGCGTATTGGCTATAAGAGTTTTCGCGTATTAGCAGAATTAGAGTCACTCAATGGTGAAGTTACTACGGTTAACATTGATGATTTTGCTCTGGTTGAATGGCAAAGTGCATTTAGTAAAAACCTTAAACCTAATTTTTATAATACCTTGAGTTATCAAGCAGCATATTTAGGTGTAAACAAAGCCGTTTCGAAGCCAGTTATGCTGACATTCTAATAATAGCCAATATGTTGATAGGAAGTGATTAAGTAAATGAGTGTTGCTGAACCTGAATTGATAGATACTTTTAAATCATTATTGCAAGACCAGCGATTTGGTTCGCAATTGCAACTAGCAAGAGCACTGTCGCTGCGTGGTTTTGAAAATGTTACCCAAACGCGTGTTTCGCGCATGCTAAATAAGGTAGGAGCAATAAAAATTCGCAATCATAATAATGATGCTGTTTATCGTTTACCTGAGAAACAGCACATTCCTAGAGGACAGCAGGCGATTGATTCAGTTGTTCTTGATGTAAAACACAATCATATGCAAATTATCATTAAAACCGTGATTGGTGCCGCAACGTTAATCTCCAAGATGATTGAAAATATGGGTGAGCAAGCGGGTATTTTAGGTTGTATGGCAAGTGATAATACTATCCTTATAATCCCGGCTGATGTTGGACAAATACAGCAGACAATGACCACGATTATTGAACACCTCGATGTTAATCTTTAACACAGTAATCATTATACTTGTGCCTGCTTAGCAGGCATTTTTATATCTGGAAGTTAAAATAATATTTCTTGTAAAATCAGGTCTTGGATAAAAAAATGCCCTGCAAGCAGGGCAAGACATTGATAAGTGCATGTCAAAGGGAAATTCAGAGAGAAAATAGCTAATCAGTGATGCTTGTTGCTGCCAAGAATGTTTTACTTCCACCCCACAGTACTTCAGATAGTGGTTGCATAACTCCTTGCTCAAACTCAAAACCATGTTGACGATCATCACTAATTAGCAGCGGGCCATCTAAATCAACAAACTTGGCGTCATTGACTAGTAATGCCACGGGCGCCATAGCTAATGAACTAGCAACCATACAACCTAGCATAAGCTCAAAACCTTGTGCTTTGGCTGCTTGCGCTAATAAAACTGCTTCTGTTAATCCACCGGTTTTATCAAGTTTAATATTCACTACTTGATAACGATCTTTTAAATATTCAAGTTCGGCACGGGTATGACAAGACTCATCTGCGCACAGCGGCACAGGAGAAGAGAAGTTAATTAAATCTTGATCTTGGCCAGCAGGCAAGGGTTGCTCAATAAGTACCACATTTAGTGCTTTTAATTGCTGACAGCATTGTCTTAAATCATTAATCGTCCAACCTTCATTTGCGTCAACAATAAACTCACTGTTAGGAGCTGCTTGTTGAATAGCGGTCATCTTCTTGATGATATCTTGGTTATCAAGTTTCACTTTCACTAATGGCGGATTATTGAGTTTAGTTACCGCTTTTGCCATTGCTTCTGGTGTATCAATACTTAATGTTTGTGCTGTAATACAAGGTTTTGCGGCAGCTAGCTTTAATAGTTTTGTAACTGATGTTTGCTGTTGTTTGGCCTGTAAGTCCCACCAAGCACAGTCAAGTGCGTTGCGTGCTGCCCCTGAAGGTAAAGCCGCGATATAGTCATTGATATTTTCACTACTAATACCTTGTTCGGTTAGTGAATGTATTTGCTGACTAACACTTTCGACTGATTCTTGATAACGTGCGTATGGTACAGCTTCAGCCCAGCCGGTATTTTTGCCATCAGTGATACTGACGACAATGACTTCTGCTCGTGTTTTTGCGCCACGGGCTATACGGAAAATATTCTGTAATGGTAACTGTTGATGGACAACTTTAATGGTTAATTTCATTGTGAGCTTGCCTATGCCAAGGTTGTAACGATACTGTCGGTACCGTCACGCAATGGGTCAACACAAGGTAAAGAAAATTGTTCACTCAGCTGCGCACAAATGCGTTGGCCTTCATCAACGCTAACGCTTGAGGTATTAACGGTAATGCCAACCACCTTAGCATTTGGGTTGGTTAGTTTAGCTGCTTGTAAGTTCAATGTTATGGTTGCTTCAATACTAGGAAACTGGCTGTCAGGTAGTCCACGCATATGGCTACGGTTTAGGTCATGACAAACCACTAATGCATCAGGTTGAGAGCCATGCAATAAACCTAAACTTACACCGGCAAAAGCAGGGTGTGATAAGGAGCCTTGGCCTTCAATAATATCCCAATGATCGCTATTATTATTTGGAGAGAGTGATTCGGTAGCCCCTGATAAAAAGTCAGAAATAACACAGTCAATAGCGATACCTTGCCCAGCGATTAGAATTCCGCATTGTCCTGTGGCACGAAAATCTACATCGAAATCGAACTTTTTCATAGACTTTTCAAGACTTAACGAGGTATACATTTTTCCTACCGAGCAATCAGTACCAACGGTAAGTAAACGTTTACCAGAGCGTTTAACGCCAGTACCCGTAATAAATTCGGCTTTTGGATGACGAATATCGAGTAATTGGCGTTGAGTTTGTTGTGCTTTTTCTACTAATTCAGGAAAGTCGCTCAGTTTATCATGTAAACCTGAAACGATATCCATGCCATTGTCGAGTGCTTCTAAAATGTAAGGTAGCCACTTTTTATCCAGCACACCGCCGCTATTGGCAAAGCCCAATATAAAAGATTTAGCGCCTTGCTTTGCTGCCTGTGTAATATCCATTTTTTCAATGCCAGTGGTTACTGTACAGCCATCAACACTGTATTCGCCAACACAAAGCTCTGGACGCCAATCTGCAGCGCCGCGTGCCATTTTAATCGAAAGTTGATCTGTGGCATCACCAATAAATAGGAGGTAAGGAGAAGCAATTTGCATAATGATGTTCCTAAATTTAATCGCTGGAATAGCAGGATTTTTCTTATTCCGAGCTTAACTTAGTGACCAAACATTAAAAGTACGAAGGCTTCTATTGGTCATAACCTAGGGTTATGATTTAATTTAAGTTGTTGAAATTCCGTTAGTTAGATAAGGTATGAATTCATCTATGACTTTTGATTTTGTCCGGTTTTCCAAATGTACGGCGTTGATGTTAAAAGTCAGTGCTGGCTCGAATGAAGCAATAGCAACGTTCTCAGTTAAATTGCCTTCAGCGGTGTAGCGATCAACAACACAAACCCCTAAACCTCTTGCCACTAGGCGAGCGGCAATAAAATAAGTTTGCACCTTGATTGACGAGGTAAATGCAATATCTTCCTCCATTATTCTTGCCCACAGCATATCTGCCAGAGGCCCGCTGTCACTAATATCGATAAACTCTGAATCGCTGACCTCATTTAAGGTGAGTTTTTTAGGTGCATTAGGAAATTTGTCTTTTGGATAGACAATTACCAATTCGGATTCCGCCAGTGGAATAGAGGTAATGCCCGGCATGCTATGTGGTGAAAATAGTATTGCCAAATCACACTTATGTTCCAGTAAAGACTGCATTACTGCATCGTTGTGAATAGTTTGAATATCAAAGGTGACGTTGGGATAGTCTTGGTGGTAATTAGCGATAACATTTGGAATGGCATCGAAGCCCAATGCAGGTGTCACGCCAAGTGCTATGCTACCAAATTCTGATTTCTTAATGTTTTGCGCTGTATTTTTTATCGAGCGCATTTGCTGGTAAATTTTGTCAACTTCATCGAAAAGCATTTCGGCTTCTTCGGTTGGAATGAGTCGGCCCTTCACGCGTTCAAAAAGATTAAAGCCGAGCTGTAGCTCGGCATGTGACAATACTTTACTGACCGAAGGTTGAGATACATGCAAAATTTTTGCAGCATTGGTAATAGAGCCTGTCGTGTAAATGGCGTGAAAAATTTCTATATGTCGTAAGCGCATTTAACGTCCTCAGTAAAGTATGTTGGTTTGTTTAACCACTAACAAATGGCAAGCTTAAATATAACTGTATAATCAAAGCATTGGTGATATCAATAAAAAATGCGCCGACTAATGGCACAACGAGAAACGCTTGTGGTGACGGTCCATGGCGAGAAACTAAAGACTCCATGTTAGCAACTGCTGTTGGTGTTGCGCCTAAACCAAAACCGCAATGGCCACCCGCCATGATCGCGGCATTATAATTTTTACCCATAATTCTGAAGGTAATAAAGTAAGCAAATAACATTAGCGTAACCGCTTGTATTAAAATCATAAAAATCATCGGGCCAGCAAGACTGACTAATTCCCATATTTTTAATGACATTAGCGCCATGGCAAGGAATATTGATAACGCCATGGTACCCCATAAATCAATACAAGCGCGGCTGACTTTATAAATCTTGGTAAATTCGGTTAAGTTAGTGATTACAACGCCGAATAATAATGGGATTAAAAACGCAGGAAGAACAATATCAATAGCTTGTAATGCTTCATATCCCATGCGTCCTAAATACATACATAATAAAATAACAAACAAGGTTTCCATCATTTTCTTTGGTGTTACTAAGTCATGATCTTCCGGGTCAAAGGTAATGGTGTCGTCTAATTCTTCATGGTATGAAGTATCAGCCTTTAGGTTATATTTTTTAATCAATTTTTTACTGACAGGCCCGCCCGCTAAACCACCTAGAATTAACCCTAAGGTTGCCGCTGCCATAGCTAGCTCAAACACACTACTGTGCATACCATATTCATTAATAAATAAGTCGGCATAAGTTGCGCCATTACCGTGTCCACCAGAAAGTGTTACCGAACCACCAATAAGCCCCATCAAAGGCTCCATACCTGTTGCTGCGGCGATAGAAACACCTACTGCGTTTTGTACCAGTAAGTATAATGTTGCGACCCCTAAAAATAGCGCAACTTTCGGACCGCCTTTTAACAATAAGGTGAAACTTGCACCTAATCCGACAGTGGTAAAAAACACTGTCATTAATGGATTTTTAAAGGCCATATCAAATTCAAAATTAATATCAAAGTAGACATGTGCAATTGCTGAAAGGATAGAAAAAGCTATGCCTCCTACCACAGGCTCTGGAATGTTATTGTTTTTTAGAAAGGCGATTTTGCTATTAAGGTAATAACCAGCAAAAAGAATGATAAGTGAAACAAGTAACGTTTCAGCAGTAGATATTTCTATATTCATATGAGCATTTAACCTTTTTCTATTTGGCGTTTTTTCGTTATCGCATGATTCTTATATGGACAATGCATCGAAATTCGATTGTAAAGAGATAATCGAGAGATCAGCAGTTCAAAAATTTAAGAGTGTCATAACCAAAAGCTTTACATTGCTCACTTGGCGTATGGCCGTTGTGTGAAGCAAAATTTGCGCGGGAGCTTAGCATAGAAATATCTGGCATTGGGTGATTGCCATCAAAAATTGGCTGAATATGTAACTTTGCTATAACTTTAGGTTATGGGTTGTAAACGAACAGTCAATGGTATTGCTTTCTGTAATTCGGCATGGTGAACCTAACAACAAGAAACGAATAAAAAATATTCGACAAATAAAACATAATAAATGCAACTTATGATGGTGAGAGTGATGAAACAACAAGCGATGTATAAGCATAAGTTAAAGCGTCTAAGTCTATGTGTATTAGCCGCCTTAACAGCCCAGACAACTAT
Organism: Colwellia meonggei; assembly: GCF_057537295.1. NCBI lineage: Bacteria > Pseudomonadati > Pseudomonadota > Gammaproteobacteria > Alteromonadales > Colwelliaceae > Colwellia > Colwellia meonggei. Next base: position 12,692 of record NZ_BAAJLZ010000008.1, on the reverse strand, counting down.
TATTCAACAAGCGAATGCAGAAGAAACTACAGCTAAAGAAGAAGAGATTGAAAGAATTAGCATTGTTGGCTCGAATATTAAACGTGCTTCTGATATTGGCGCATTACCAGTAACCGCATTAACCGAGAAAGATATTGAAAATACCGGCGCTATGTCAGGTGATGAACTTTTACGCTCAATACCGCAAATTGGCGCGGTGAATTTTGGTGCTGCCACAGGTAACGGTGGTGTAAATGACGCGCGTGGTGATGTAGCGTCAATTAACTTACGTGGCGTAGGTTCAGGTAATACCTTAACTTTATTAAATGGACGCCGACTGGTAACTCACCCAGGGACACAATCAGAAAACTTTGTTCCTGTTTCAACATCAAATTCTAATACTCTGCCTGTTTCAGGCTTACGATCTTTGCAAGTTCTGCGTGATGGCGCTGCAGCTATTTACGGTTCTGATGCCGTAGCTGGCGTAGTCAACTATCAACTTAAAGATGACTTTGAAGGCAATCAAGTTAAATTATCGTATGGTGGCTCTGAAGGCACATCATTAGATGAAACTACTTTTAGTTATTTAACAGGGTTTGATTTAAATGAAGGTCGTTCTCACTTAACCGCGTCATTTAGTTACTATGATCGCAATGGTATGATGGCAAGTGAACGTCCTTATTCAGCAAGCCATGACTTACGTGAATATCCAGGTTTACCGGAAGAGTTTATTGGTGATACTCAATTAGATAATCGTTCTACGGCAACCCCGTGGGGTGACTTTCAGTCAGACGCTTTAGGTCGTTTCCATTTGCAGCCAGATACCAGTTCAGGTTGTGTGGTGAATTTGGATGGTGGTATTTGTGCTGATAGTGGCAGTTTCCCAAGAGATCAACGTTTTGACCGAGGCACTACTCGTTCATTAGTTTCTGATGTAAGACGATTAAATTTTTATAGTTATTTTACGCATGAGATTAATAGTGATTTAGATTTCTTCTCAGAAGTCACCTATTACAATGCAAAAGCTGAACGAACTCGAGAGCAAACGCATAATCTAACGGCACAACGCTTCCGTATTTCTGCCGATGCTGCCCATAATCCATTCGGTGAAGAAGTTCTATTACGTAGTTACCGCGCAATTGACACTGGTCCTCGAAATGTCGAAGTTGATGATACTAGCTATCGTATATTAGGTGGCTTAAAAGGTACGTATAACGATTGGGATTGGGAAACTGCAGCATTTTATACCGCTGCGGAAACTAATGATTCTGCAAATCGTATTCAAGCAAGCAAGTTTCAGGCATCAATCAATAGCACAGATCCAACATTAGCATATAACATCTTTACTGGTGGTGATGTCAATAATCCAAATAGTGGTGATTCAACATTAAACCCACAAAGTGTGATTGACCAATTTATGGTGAACGTTAATCGTGATTCTAAAACTAGCTTAGCTTCAGTTGATTTTAAAGTGACTAATGGTGCGCTTTGGACATTACCAGCAGGTGATGTTGGTATTGCTATGGGGGTAGAATTTAGACGTGAAACTTTTGAAGATGATCGTGACCCATTACTTGATGGCAGCAATCCTTTTGTTGATGCAATCACAGGGGTTGAGTTATCAGGAAGTGATGTTTTAGGTAGTAGTCCAACACCAGACTCAAAAGCATCTCGCAATGTTACCTCAGCTTATGCAGAGTTTTTAGTACCGCTTGTTGATTCCGGTTCGCATTACGTTGAATTACAAGTGGCTGGTCGTTATGAAAACTTTTCTGATGTTGGCAGTGCAGTAAAACCTAAGGTTGCTTTATTCTGGGAGCCAGCAGACTGGATAAGCTTCCGCGCTTCATATGCTGGAGGTTTCCGAGCACCAGGTTTACCACAAGTATCGGCAGAAGGTGTGCCGCGTTCAAACAGTTTGTATGACCCTGTACTTGATTCAACCTATGGCATTGTTGATATTCGTAGTGGCACGACAGATTTAAAACCAGAAGATGATGAAAATACTTCATTTGGCTTAATATTTGAACCAACTGAAAATCTAACGTTTACACTAGATACTTGGAAGATTAAGCAAAAAGATCTTGTGGGTATTTTACCCGGCTCATCTCATTTACTTTATGATTCATTACTGAGAAGTGAAGGTTCAAGCAATAGTGCCGTTATTCGAGATCCTAGTACCAATGAAGTGATTCAAATAAATAATGATTATTTGAATTTAGGTGTGAGAAACATCGAAGGTATTGATTTTAGCTTAATTTACGATTGGGAAACTGATTTCGGTGATTTTGAATTTACCGCAAATGCTGCGAAGCTGAGAAAGTTCGAACAAGAAGCTGATTCAATTTCAGCACAACTTATTGCCGCTCAAGAAGCCGGAAACCCAGCCGTACCAGCTGATAGAACAGTTGCTGGCGCAGGTGATTTGATTAAGCAAAATGGTCGTCCAGAATGGCGAGCGCGAGTTTCACTTGATTGGGATTATGAGCAATGGGGGGCTGGTATTAATGCTAATTACGTAAGTGAAGTTATTGATACCAGTACAACAGCAACGGTTAATGATGAAGTTATTATGTTGCCAGTAGATAGCTTCACTCGCGTGAATGTTTATGCGGACTATCGCTTTGGCGATGATAGTGCCTTAGATGGTACTAAAATCCGTTTTGGTATTAGAAATATTGCCGATGAAGAACCGCCATTAGCAGATGAATTAGCACATGGTTACTTTGGAGCCTTACATTCGAACCGTGGTCGTTATTTCTATATGAGTTTAAGAAAAGATTTTTAAGCTCATCATGACATGAGTTGGCAACGGAGGCTCGACTGCAATGCTAGTCGAGCCTTATTTTTCTGAAATTTATTTAATTTTTAAGATGTTATTATGAAAAAATCACTACTAATTTGCTCATGGTTATTTTCAACTCTCTTTCTTACTTCGTGCGCGGAAACAGTAGTTGCAACAAAAAGTAACAATGCGCAAGCGTGTAATATTGGCCCTGTGCGTTTGCTTGCTGATTTTGAGGCTAGCAGAATGGATGAATGTAAGAATGTAGGTGCTAATAATTTCCAAATTGTTATCAAACCCGAAAATTCGCCAATAAACCCAAGTCCTTGGTATGCCTTTAAAGTATTGGCAGAACAGCCTACAGCAGTACGAATTTCTATAAAAATTGCAGGTAAAAGAGAAAATCGCTACTTACCCAAAATAAGTGACGATATGAAGTCTTGGCAGGTACATGATTACCGGTACCGTAAAAAAACCTTAACTATTAATGTTAATGCTACCCCAAAACCAACATATATTGCTGCTCAAGAGATTATTAACAATCAATATTACGTTGATTGGGCAAAACACTTAGCAGCTATTAGCCAAGTGAAGCAAAGTAAACTAGGTGAATCAATACAGGGTAGGCCAATTTACAAAATTGAAAGTAAAGGCAATAGTGATGAGTGGTTGGTGGTTCTTGGCCGTTTGCACCCACCAGAAATTACTGGGGCATTAGCATTGTTTCCATTTGTTGAAACCTTACTAGCAAATAATTCATTTGCCGAGAGTTTTCGCAAAAAATACAACCTACTTATTATTCCAAATTTAAACCCTGATGGAGTTGCCATGGGGAATTGGCGTCATAATGCCAATGGTGTTGATTTAAATCGTGATTGGATTACCTTTAAACAACCTGAAACTACCCAAGTGCATCAATACTTGCAAGCGCTTGTTGCTAGTGGTCAAAAGATAAAGTTTGCGGTTGATTTTCACTCTACTCAACATGATGTTTTTTATACTATGCCTGTCGACTACGGCGTTGAAGAGCGTTATTTTGTAAAGCATTGGTTAGGCGCTTTAAATCAAGCTATGCCTAATTTTGAGGTCATTCAAAAGCCAGGAAATCGACCTAATAATGGTGTGTCTAAACAATATTTTGCCGATAACTACCAAGTACACGCCATTACCTATGAAATGGGCGATGAAACAAATCGTGATAATATTAAAGTTATTGCTAATAATGCCGCGGTCACATTAATGCAGACACTGATGTCTGGTGCAGATCATAACAAAGAGTAAGTTTATCTATGAGTTCTTTAAATCGTATTGCTGTCATAGGCTTGGTGATACCAAGTCTATTAATACTGAACGCTTGTTCTGAGCATAAGTCTACAGCTGGAATAATCCCAGTACTTGTTGATACTTTGATTATTAACGGTACTGTGTATAACGGTATTGATGTAGAACCTCAGGCAGTAGATGTTGCGATATGTGGCAGTGAAATATGTGGTATTTATCAACAAGATCAATATGACATAAAAGCACAAAAAACTATTGATGCCAGTGGTAAAATTGTCAGCCCAGGCTTTATAGATCCTCATACTCATACTTTAGAAGAACTATACAGTAGCGACAAAAACCATAATCTTAATTATCTAACGCAAGGGGTTACGACCGTTGTAAATGGTAATGATGGTGAAGGGCCTGTTGATGTTGCAAGAACTGCGCAAGAACTTGAAGCTAATGGCATTGGCACAAATGTCGCCTTGTTGGTTGGTCATGGTAGCGTTCGAGAGCAAGTGATGGGGCGAGCACAGCGTTATGCTAGCACTGAAGAGTTAACACAAATGTCGACGTTATTAACTCAAGCTATGGAAGCTGGTGCTTTAGGTTTATCAACAGGTTTGTATTATGTGCCGGGCAGTTTTGCCAATACAGAAGAAGTGGTGACATTAGCAAAAATAGCCAGTAAATATAATGGCATTTATGACACGCATTTACGTGATGAAAGCACATTCAATATCGGTTTTATAGCAGCTTTAGAGGAAGCTATTCACATAGCTGACGCCGCTGATATTCATTTGCATCTCGCGCATATCAAAGCACTAGGTGTTGACGTTTGGGGGCAAAGTGATATTGCCATTGAAAAAATTAACCAAGCGCAGGTGAAAGGAATCTCAATTTCGGCTGACCAGTATCCATGGCTTGCCTCTGGCACTAAACTGCGTAGTGCTGTCATGCCGAAATGGGCAATGGCAGATTCACAGCAAGCTTTTCATAACCGTTTAAATGATGCCAGCTTAGCCAATAAATTAAGAGTCGAAATTCAAGAAAATATTCGCCGCCGTGGTGGAGCAAAATCACTGTTAATTACTGCATTTAAAATACCAGAACTGATTGGGCTAAATTTGTCTGAAGTTGCTGAACGTCGACAACAAGATGCAGTGACTACAGCTATTGAGCTTGTGCAAGAAGGCGAAGTACGCGTGGCGTCATTCAATATGTCACCTACCGATGTTGAAGCTTTTATGGTGCAACCATGGGTAGTAACGTCATCAGATGGCACCAATGGCCATCCACGAAAGTTTGCTAGCTTCCCACAAAAATATCAGCAATATGTTGTTAATAAAGGGCTATTAACTCTAGGAGAGTTTATTAGCAAAAGCTCGGGCCAAACCGCACAGGTTTTGGGTTTGAAGAAACGTGGCCAACTTACTAAAGGCTATAAAGCCGATATTATTATTTTTGATGCAGAAAATTTTTCAGCCAATGCTGATTTTTCAGCTTGGAATAAATATTCATCAGGTATCGAGCAAGTTTGGCTTAATGGCCAATATGTAATTCAAGATGGAAAATATCAAAAGCAACTTGCAGGTAAGTTTGTTCATTGATTAAAGCTGGAAAATCGCCAGTTTTCGCCCATAGTTAAGTTATTAAGGTATCGAGAAAGCAGTAAAGCTAATGAAATGTCTTCTTTTCGTCATAGCTTTATTTTTCTGTGAGCAATCATATGGGAATCAAGGAACGAAACCTGTCATTAAGGCTGCGGTTGCAGAAGAATTCAGACATGGCCTGCACAGCAAATATTTACAATACTTTGCCGATAAATTGAATGTAAGGTTGGAATTATCAACCATGCCATTTGCCCGGCGTTTATTACAAATTGAAAATGGTCAATTAGATTTAATTGTTGGTATTCAAAAAACAGAAGAGCGGCAAGATGAGTTTATTTATATTTTTCCGCATTATGAATCACTTTCACATCGTATATTTACGCTCAAAGAGAACCATCATAGCATTAAAAGTTATAGTGATTTAGCTGGAAAGTATATTGGTGTTAATCGATATTCTAAGTACTTTCAACCATTTGATAGCGATGAAAAAATTAATAAGTTTCGTGCATCAGGCGTCGTACAAAATATTGAATTATTGCTAAGAGGGCGCATTGATGCTTTTATGCATTATGAAGAAAGTACATTACCATTGCTTATTAAATTGGGTGAGACAAATAAAATAGCTAAATCTCTCTATCAACCTGCGTATGAAACACGACATTATCTTGCTATTTCTAGTCATTCAAAACTTATTGCTCGTCAGGAAGAGTTAAAGTTAATCGTTGAAAGAGCTGTTAGGAATAATGACTTGCTTAATATCCGCCTTAACCATTATGCTGATATTCATGCAAACGATGCAGCATTAATGCAGTAACGAAAGCTCATTTTAAGCTCATGGCCGTCAATTGACTTTAATTTAGTTGTAGCCTAATACATGGTTAGATGTACTATCTTCCAATAGCTCTAGTATTTTATCCATTATCGCTTCATTACTTTTTGTTGTTTGCTTGCTTTGTTTAGCAATACTTTTTCGAGTGATGTAATTAAATTCATCTTCTTGTTGCTCGATATTTTCTTGTGTGTGGCTAATATTCATTTTTCTCTCCTCGCTAAGCTTTGAACACTATACTGTTACGTACCATGCATTTTTAAAAGTGGTAAAGTTTTTGTCTCCTATAGCGCAAAGTTATGTCTATGTGTTTCGGTTTATATTGATAGGTTTTTTCTATTGTAATTATAAAATTAAACGATTGTATCTATTTTTAAATTAACCTTAATATTATCTCAACTTAAACAGCACAAGCTTTTACAAACAAGTGGAGATAAGCATGTACCAATCAATTATTAATTCAACAATTAAGCCTTTCAACGCGACAGCATTTAGCAACGGTGAATTCATCGAAGTTTCAGAAGCAGATGTTGCCGGTAAATGGTCAGTATTCTTTTTCTACCCTGCCGATTTTACTTTTGTATGTCCTACTGAGTTAGGTGACATGGCAGATCACTATCAACAACTTCAAGAGATGGGTGTTGAAGTTTATTCAGTCTCAACTGATACACACTTTACTCATAAAGCATGGCATGACAGTTCAGATACCATAGGCAAAATTCAATACCCTATGATTGGTGACCCGACAGGTACTATTACTCGTAATTTCGGTGTGATGATAGAAGAAGATGGTTTAGCACTTCGCGGTACGTTCCTAGTAAACCCTGAAGGGGAAATCAAAGTTGCTGAAGTACATGACTTAGGTATTGGCCGTTCAGCAAAAGAGTTAGTACGTAAGATTCAAGCAGCACAATACGTAGCCGAGCATGACGGTGAAGTATGTCCTGCGGCATGGCAACCAGGTGCAGAAACATTAGCACCATCATTAGACTTAGTTGGCAAAATCTAAAGACCAACTTAAATAACGCCGCAACATATAAATAGCTGTTGCGGCTGTATTCCCACACTACTAAAAAACTTGCTACTCAAACTATATCCAAGGAATAAACCATGTTAGATACGAACTTAAAGCAACAACTAAAGGCCTACTTGCAGAATTTAACCTCGGCTGTTGAGTTGTCGGTCTTTTTAGATGATGACGTAAAATCTCAAGAGTTAAACGCACTCGTAACTGAAATCGCACAGATGTCACCTTTAGTGTCGATTGTTGCAAGTGACGCGCAGAATGAACGTGTGCCGTCAATGTTAGTAAAATCAGTCAATACCGGCAGTGAAATGCGTTTTGCTGGTGTGCCTATGGGACACGAATTTACATCACTTGTGCTGGCATTACTGCACAGTGGTGGTCACCCAATTAAATTGGATGAGGAAGTTATTAAACAAGTAGCTGAGTTAGAAGGTGAATATAGTTTTGAAACCTTTATTTCTTTGAGCTGCCAAAATTGTCCTGACGTGGTACAGGCGTTAAACATGATGTCTGCTATTAACCCGCAAATAAACCACGTTATGGTCGACGGTGCATTATTCCAGGAAGAAGTATATCAGCGCGATATTTTATCTGTACCAGCGGTTTATCTTAATGGCAAAGCGTTTGGTCAAGGCAGAATGACCATTACTGAAATTTTGAATAAAGTTGATAGTAATGCTGGCGCTCGACAAGCAGAAAGTATCAATCAAAAAGAAGCGTTTGACTTACTTGTGATTGGTGGTGGACCAGCAGGTGCCGCATCAGCAATATATAGTGCACGTAAGGGTATTCGTACTGGCATAGTTGCCGATAGATTTGGCGGTCAAGTTCAAGATACTATGGCGATTGAAAACTTTATTTCAGTGAGTGCCACAGAGGGTCCTAAATTAGTCGCCAGCCTTGAAGCACATGTAAAAGATTATGATGTTGATATTATGAATGATCAACGTGTAAAGAATATTATTGAAAGTGATGTTGAAGGTGGTTTGATTACTGTTGAATTGGAAAACGGCGCTAGTTTGCAAACTCGCTCTACTATAATTGCAACTGGGGCTCGTTGGAGAGAAATGAATGTACCTGGCGAGCAAGAATACCGTGGTAAAGGTGTAGCTTATTGTCCACATTGTGACGGGCCGCTGTTTAAAGGCAAATCTGTCGCTGTTATTGGCGGCGGTAACTCAGGTATTGAAGCGGCGATTGATTTAGCCGGTATTGTTGAACACGTAACTGTATTAGAGTTTGATTCAATATTACGAGCGGACGCCGTATTGCAAAATAAAGCTCGCTCACTTAACAATATCGACATTATCGTCAATGCTCAAACCACAGAGGTGTTAGGTAATGGCAAACACGTGACAAGTTTGAATTACATAAATCGAGCGACAGATGAGCAAGAAAGTATCGAACTTGCGGGGGTATTTGTACAAATTGGGCTGGTACCGAACTCTCAATTTTTAAAGGGGACAGTTGGTTTAACACAGCGCGGTGAAGTTATTGCCAATCAGAAAGGTGAAACTAATGTTGCAGGAGTATATGCTGCAGGTGATGTGACGGACTCTCCTTATAAACAAATTATTATTGCTATGGGTAGTGGTGCTACCGCAGCACTTGGTGCATTTGATTACTTAATCCGTACTCCAAATCCAATTGATACTTTAGAAGAAAATGAAGAGGCTGCCGCTTAAGACATTTATTTGTGAAATATCTTATTTAAAAAGCGCACCCTATTGAGGTGCGCTTTTTTGTTAACGACAGTCGTTGCTATTAAGTTATTAGGATTATGCTGTAAATAACGGAGTAATTGAGTTTCTAACAGAAGTTGCAACAGCCCTAACACAATCCATTCTTGGGTAACCTCTTCGACATAGTAGTGATATTTCTCGTGTAGGCTGTGGTTGTGCAAAAGGGATATAATTAATATCTTGGTTAGATAGTGGGTTTAGTGTCGCTAACTTAGGTAGTAAAGTAATGCCCATGTTACTTGCTACCATATAACGCAATGTTTCAAGACTAGTGGCCCTGAAACTGTGATCCTCTTCTGCTCCAGCACTAAAGCAATAGCCCATAGCTTGATCTCTTAAGCAATGACCATCCTCTAATGTGAGGATTTTTTGATTTTGTAAGTTATCAAAACTAACTTGTGCTTTAGCTGTAAATGAATGTTGTTGCGATGTCGCCATAACCAAAGGCTCCTCAAATAGATTGTAACGCTCAAAACGCTCCATTTCAGGTAACCAAGGCAATATTAAAATGTCTAATTTCCCATCGTCTAACTGCTGTAATAAATCTTGGGTTCTATTTTCGTGCAAGTAAAAATTTATTTTTGGCAAAGTACTATTTAGTGTTGGCATTATGTGTGGCAACAGATACGGCGCCAATGTTGGGATTAAACCTATATGTAAGTCGCCAGAAAGAGGATCAAGTAATGCTTTTGCTGCCTCTTCAAAGTTAGTTGCGGCGGTAAGAACATCTCTTGCCTCTTTAATCAGTTTTTCACCAGCAGGCGTTAGCATAACATTACGAGTTTGCCGTTCGATTAAGGTTAACTTCAATCTCTGTTCGAGCTTTTGTATTTGTCCGCTTAGTGTCGGCTGACTAACAAAACAAGCTTCTGCAGCACGGCCGAAATGTTTTTGCTCAGCAATAGCCAATAAGTATTCTAAATCACGAATTTTTATCATAGGTAAAACTAATCGATATAGTTAATACAATTGTTTTTATATTAACTTATGAGATTTCCTTTCTCCAGTTCTTGTCCTATATTGATATTGTTCATTCGTGTAACTGTATTGTTTCTATTTGATTTTAAGCAAGATTGATGAATTCAATTATGGCTTAGTAATCAAATAAATTTTATAATACGTTTCCTTTCGTAATTGTTCTAATCAGGATGTTGTATGAAATTTACCATTAAGCAAAAACTTTATGTAATCGTATCTTTGGTTATTCTAGGTTTATTGGGGTTGTATCTTGAAAATGCTTCAAATCAAAACAAAACGGCTAATTTAACTGCAATAAAATCTGAACTAAAAGATTTGCAAGTAGCAATGTTGCAATTACGTCGCAGTGAGAAAGACTTTTTGCTGCGTAAAGACATTAAATATAGAAAAAAATTCGACACTACATATAAAGAGGCTTTGTATCTATTTTCAGATATGGAGCAGCGCTTAGTTGCTGCAGACATTTCTGTTGCAGAGTTATTAGTTATTAAAAGAAGTTTGGAAAACTACCAACAGTCTTTCGAGAAGCTATTGGCAACATCAATTGAAAAAGGCTTAGACAAAGATTCTGGAGTTTATGGTAGATTGCGAGCTGCGACACATGCTCTTGAATCAAGTATTGAAGCGATGGGAGATTTTGAGTCTCACACCTTGTTACTTAACCTTAGACGTCACGAAAAAGATTTTATTCTTCGTGATGATAAAAAATATGTAGAGCGCTTGGTCAGTGTAGCAGATCAATTAAATCGTAGATTACCTAACGCAAATACCCAAGAGTTACTTGAAACTTACGTCAGTGAGTTTAACAAGTTTGTTAATATATCTGCAGACATTGGCCTTGATTCTAAGTCAGGTATTCGCGGTAGTATGCGTGCGGCTGTGCATAAAGTTGAGACAGAACTTAGCAAAGAGATAGAATTACTTAACGGTTATATCAATGACGGGATAGAACGAAGTCATTTGCAACATTTAATTGTAACCTTAATTGTTTCCATAATTATTACCGGCTTTATCATCATAGTAGCGAGACAAGTTATCGCGCCTTTGAGCAACTTCTCTATAAGAATATCGGAAATAAGAAAAGGTAATGATCTAACCCAAAGAACCGAAGAGCGTCATGATGAAATTGGTGTGATTTCAAAAGAATTTAATATTTTCATGGAGCATTTTCAGGAACTCATTAAAAGTATAAACCAAACGGTTGACTCACTAAGTGAGTCGTCCAACATTGTTTCTGGTAGTGTTTCAAAAACAACTGAAGGTATTGTCAATCAATCGCAGCAAAGTGACATGGTAGCAACAGCGGTAACAGAAATGGGAATTGTTGCTGGTGAAATTGCAGATAATGCGCGCTTAACTAAAGAGCGTACAGATGAAGCTTCAATAAAAGCAGTTGAAGGAAAAGATAAACTAGATAGTACAGTAGTTAATATCAATCAATTATCTGAGCAATTAATCAGTGCTGGTGATGAAATTGTTCAGTTGCAAGAAAAGAGTAATGGCATTACCTCTGTGCTTGAGGTGATTAAAGGTATTGCAGAGCAAACTAATTTATTAGCGTTAAATGCTGCAATTGAGGCCGCAAGGGCTGGTGAACAAGGGCGTGGCTTCGCTGTTGTTGCTGATGAAGTAAGAACACTTGCCGTAAGAACTCAAGATTCCACAGCAGAAATCACAGCCATTATTAGCGAGCTGCAAGCGACAACATCCGAAATTGTTAATACAGTTGGGATGTGTAAGGAGCAAGGGCTAAATAGTGTTACGCAAGCACAAGAAACAGAAGAAGTGCTTAACGAAATCATTACTGATGTTAATTCTATTGCAGAAATGACAGTTCTTGTTGCGACCGCTGTTGAACAGCAAGCGATAGTTGTTAAAGATGTAGATGAAAATATTATCCGTATACGTGATATTGGTGAACAGGTTGCCAGCGATTCACAAGAGAACTCTCGAGCGAGTGATGATGTCGCAGCGTTAGCAAGCGAATTACACGATGAGGCCAGTATCTTCAAAATTAAGTAATACTGGTTAGCTATTATGAATAAAAGCCTGATGACGATAATTCGCTATCAGGCTTTTTAGTATTCATCAGATGCTATTTACGGTGTTTCGTTAAGTAAAGTACTAAACATAAATTTATTGTTTATTGATGAACCACTCGTTTTTGGGCTAGTTTGAAACTCTCAGTTGATATTTTATTCACGTTAAGCGCAATAAAACCACGGTCTGTACAAATAAAACGCAAACAAACAGTTTTCTGCAAATTAAATGCATTTAGCGGTTGACGGCGAGCCAAAAATCTCTAAAATGCGCTCCACTTCTTCGGGGCAACCCAAGAAGCTTGTTTTAAAGGGTTATCTCAGGTGGTTTCGGCCAGTTTGGTTAACTTAACGTTTTAAAGTAGGCTTTTGAACCTTCTGCAAAGAAAGTTCAAAAAAACGAAAAAAAATGTTGACTTTAAAACACGGTTGCGTAG
>NZ_BAAJLZ010000007.1:0-171793 GCF_057537295.1 Colwellia meonggei | reverse complement strand
GGATATGATCTAAGCAAATATAAGTTGTGCTAAGGCTTTGTTAGCAAAATACAATAAAAAAAGACGCATGTGCGTCTTCTTCATAAAAGGGGATTTTTCTACTGGTTAGATTAAAGAGATACGCTATACATTGAATTGACTCACAACCGTAGATAATGAGTTAGATTGTGTAGATAACCCGGCAAGACTGCTACGCATGGTACTTGATGCTTCAACTGTATCATCAGTTAGGGACCTAACGTTTTCAATATTTTTCGAAACATCATCAGCAACACTTGCTTGCTGCTCAACGGCGGTGGCTATTTCAAACGTTTGGCTTTGAAATTCACTGATCACGGATGCAATATCAGTTAATACTTGTTGTACTTGCTGATTGAGCTGAACACTGTTTTCCGCTTCACTACAACTAGATTCCATAACATCGACGGCATTAACCGCTGTTGATTGCAGTTCTTCTATTATTCCTTCAATATTGGCGGTAGACTCTTGGGTTCGAGAGGCTAAAGTTCGTACTTCATCAGCAACAACAGCAAAACCTCGGCCTTGCTCTCCCGCTCGTGCTGCTTCTATGGCTGCATTTAGTGCCAAAAGGTTAGTTTGTTCTGCAATGCTGCGAATAACCGTTACAACGTCACCTATGCTCTGTGTGCCGGCTCTTAACTGTTGTACTACATGTGAGGCATTATCGACATTATTAGAAAGTTTCTGCATGCCTGAGGTCGCCTGATTAACCACACTCGAGCCAAGAGAAACTTTTTCTTCAGCATTTGACACTAACTCTTTCGATTGATTGGTATTATCTGATATTGCGATGCTAGTTTGTGCTAACTGAGTTGCGGCTGCAGCAACTAAGTCAATCTCACGTTTTTGAGATTCAACTATGTTCGCCGTATTTCTACTTATCGCTTCAGTTGCTTCTGATGAGGAAGTAACGTCATTAGTAATGGCGACGGTCTTTTGCACCAATTCTTGAATAGAGTCGATAAAGGTATTGAATTCATCAACCAGCTGGCCAATTTCATCATTTTTCAATGGCGCAATTCTTTTCGTTAGGTCGCCATCTCCCTCAGCGATATCTTTCATAGCATTTTGTAGACGTGTAATACGTTTAACGAACGGCAATACAGTAAGCCAGACCACAATCGCAATCATTAAAATAATAACAATAACCGTCAAGCTTGAAGACCAAAATGCTGCTTCCACTGGCTCGGAAATGAGACGTTCCGGCACTAGAAAGCCTAGCTTCCAATTCATCATCGGATAGTCGCTTTTTACTTCATTGAAAATGACTTGATATTTATCACCGCGCCAAGTGACATTCGCAAGGCCATTGGCGTTATTGGCTAAAGTTGTTTGTAATGAGCCGAAGCCATTGGTATTGGCAAAAACCGAGTCTATGCTTGCCATAGTATTACCCGGTTTGAAGTTATCATCAAAACCAGGGAAGAAAACTAATTTACCGCTATCGGTGACTAGGAAAGCATCCCCTTCACCTTTATATTTAATCTGTGAAAGTAGGTCTTGTCCAATGGTAGTGATCAAGATATCCATACCACCTATACCTAATAGTTTTCCATTGGGTAAATAGTAGGGTGAAGTTATCGTTGCCGAGACTGAACCATCGTTATTATCAACCGCAGGCTCTGTTACATACATTTTTCCTTTGGTTATTCCGTTTTGCCACCAAGGACGTTTATTAGTGAAGTATGTTGCATCATCGTAGCGTCCATTGAGATCAAAATACTCAAAGGTATTGGCACTGCCAAAGAATACACTCTTAATCGCCGGATCTTGCGTGGAGAAGTATTTAAAATACCGAGTAACATCTTGATATGATTGATTGCTACTAATATCGCTAAGGCGTGATTGATAATCCTTAAACCAATTGATAACAAGTGGATTAGAAAATACGCTGTGATTGATCTGCCCTTTGGCAATAAAGAAGTCCTGAACTCTAGTTGATTGTAACGTTACTAGATTATCAATATCGGCTATTAATTGTTTACGAGTATTTTCACTAACGCTCGATAAGACAAAAAAAGAGGTGATAATTAGCAGTACAGCAACTGTACTTGAAATCGTAATAACCAACTGACGCATGATGGATCGATGTATAAAATTGAACATTTTAACTACAGCCTATTTTTATATTTTTTATTATTTAGGTGTCACAATTCATGAGTAATAATTCTTATTTCTGAACCATGCTTTGAAACTCTATCATGCAGTTCAGGACATGGCTAGAAATTGTACTGTGATATTTAATGATTTTTAGGCAATAAAAAAGGATGCCGAAGCATCCTTTTAAAAAGATAAATAATCTAATGATTATTTTTTAGCGTTACGCTCTTTAACTTCAGCGATTACCGCTTCTGCTACGTTGTTTGGACAAGGCATGTAGTGAGAGAATTCCATAGAGAATTGACCACGACCAGATGTCATTGTACGTAATGTTCCGATGTAACCGAACATTTCAGATAATGGAACGTCAGCTTTAATACGAACACCAGAAACACCGGCTTCTTGGTCTTTGATCATGCCACGACGACGGTTTAAGTCACCAATAACGTCACCAACGTGATCTTCAGGAGTGAACACATCAACTTTCATGATAGGTTCAATTAACTGAGCACCTGCTTTTGGAATTGATTGACGGAATGCACCTTTAGCTGCGATTTCGAAAGCAACAGCCGATGAATCAACCGCGTGGAAACCACCATCAAATAATTCAATTTCAACATCTAGTACAGGGAAGCCAGCAAGAACACCAGTCTCCATCATACCTTTAAAGCCTTTCTCTACAGCAGGGAAGAATTCTTTAGGTACGTTACCACCAACAACTGTTGATTTAAATGTGAAACCTGAGTTTGGCTCACCAGGACGGATACGGTAATCGATCTTACCGAATTGACCAGAACCACCTGATTGTTTCTTATGCGTGTAGCTATCTTCGATTTCTTGAGTGATAGTTTCACGGTAAGCAACTTGAGGCTTACCAACAACTAAATCAACACCGTAAGTACGCTTAAGGATATCTACTTTGATATCTAAGTGAAGCTCACCCATACCACGTAGGATGGTTTCACCAGAATCTTCGTCAGTTTCAACTTTAAATGTTGGATCTTCAGCAACCATTTTACCAATTGCTACACCCATTTTCTCAGAACCACCTTTATCTTTAGGTGCAACAGCAATTGAGATTACAGGCTCAGGGAAAACCATTGCTTCAAGCGTGCATGGTTCTTTAACAGAACATAAAGTATGGCCTGTTTGAACGTTCTTCATACCAACGATAGCAAGGATGTCACCAGCTTGAGCTGAAGTAAGCTCTGTACGGTCTTCTGCCTGCATTTCAACCATTCGGCCGATACGCTCAGTTTTGCCGGTGAATGAGTTAAGTACTGTATCACCTTTATTTAGTACACCTGAGTATACACGTACGAATGTTAAGGCACCGAAACGGTCATCCATAATCTTAAATGCTAATGCACGGAACGGCTCGTCAGTTTTAACTAATGCGAATTCACCCGTTGGTTCACCTTCTTCATCCGTTAACGGCTGAGGTGGAACTTCAGTTGGTGAAGGTAAGTAATCAACAACAGCATCAAGAAGAAGTTGCATACCTTTGTTTTTAAATGCTGAACCACAGTATGTAGGGAAGAACATTAATTCGTTTGTACCTTTACGGATACACGCTTTAATTTGGTCTTCAGTTGGTGTCATTTCACCTTCTAAATATTCCATTAACATGTCTTCATCAGCTTCTAAAGCTGTTTCGATCATCTCTTCACGGTAAGCAGCAGCGTCGTCAACCATATCCGCAGGAATATCTTCAACTTTGTAGTTTTCAGGTTGGCCTGAATCATCCCAGATGTATGCTTTTTGAGATAATACGTCTACTACACCAACGAAATCATCTTCTTCACCAATTGGTAATGTCATTACTAATGGACGAGCGCCAAGTACGTTTTCTACTTGTTCTTTAACGCGGTAAAAGTTAGCACCTAAACGGTCTAATTTGTTAACGAAAATCAAACGAGCAACTTTTGATTCGTTAGCGTAACGCCAGTTAGTTTCTGATTGTGGTTCAACACCACCAGAACCACAGAATACACCGATACCACCATCAAGTACTTTAAGTGAACGGTAAACTTCTACTGTGAAGTCAACGTGACCAGGAGTGTCAATTACGTTAAAACGGTGTTTTTTCCACTCACAAGTAACAGCAGCAGACTGGATAGTAATACCGCGCTCAGCTTCCTGTTCCATGAAGTCAGTTGTTGACTCACCGTCATGTACTTCACCAATCTTGTGGATCATACCAGTTAATTTAAGGATACGTTCAGTTGTTGTGGTTTTACCCGCATCAACGTGAGCGAAAATACCAATATTTCTGTATTTTGATAAATCTGCCATTACTTTACTCTATATAATGTGTGATAAACTCCGCAAATAACGCGGAATTGACGAAAATTTGCGCGGGAGTATACCATTACTTTTATAAAATCGACATAAAAATTATTCAAGTTTAGCAATTATCCTTAACTTGTCAGAAAATTACAGTGGTTTAATCGGCAGGAAAGTCATAAGTACCTTGGTATTAATTGTACGAAAATTAACTTTTATTGATTTACCTATATAATAGGTATAATTAAATAGGGCTAAAAGAGCCGTTGAGCATATACATATATGTAAGCATATATAGAAAGGCATCGATAAACCCCTACCTATCTTTAACATTGCCAGTAACAATCTCTACAGAAGAGTTGATATCTAAATTACAGCTCAAGTAATAACTTAACTATAGATAAACAAGATAGTAGTTGAATTTATCATCTGTCTCTGTATAATACGCCTCCACGTCGAGCTATGCTCAGCGTGTTTTACCAGTTAGCATATTGATTTTTAAAATTAATGGTTAACACACAGCAGCTCCGATTTGGAGTTGAATGTTATAGCGATACTCCCCCCTTTTACATAAAAAAGGTGATGGGCTGTATTTTGTTGTTCTTTAAAATGGGGATTTGTTTCATGACAAATCAAAGAATTCGCATTCGTTTGAAAGCGTTCGATCATCGTTTGATTGATCAATCAACAGCTGAAATCGTTGATACTGCTAAACGTACTGGCGCACAGGTTCGTGGTCCAATTCCACTTCCTACTCGCAAGGAACGTTTCACTATCTTGATTTCTCCACACGTTAACAAAGATGCACGTGATCAGTACGAAATTCGTACTCACAAACGCATGATTGATATCGTAGAACCAACTGAAAAGACTGTAGACGCATTAATGCGTTTAGACTTAGCAGCTGGTGTTGACGTTCAAATCAGCTTGGGTTAATAGGAGTTTTAACATGACTATAGGTCTAGTTGGACGTAAAGTGGGTATGACTCGCATCTTCTCTGAAGATGGTGTATCTACTCCTGTAACCGTCCTAGAAGTTGAAGCGAACCGTATTGCTCAGGTTAAAACTGTTGACAATGATGGTTATTCAGCGCTTCAAGTTACTACGGGTAGCAAAAAAGCTAATCGTACTAACAAGCCAACAGCCGGACATTTCGCTAAAGCTGGTATCGAAGCAGGTCGTGGCCTGTGGGAATTCCGTTTAAACGAAAACGAAGGTGAAGGTCTTGAAACTGGCAGTGAAATCACTGTTGAGTTATTCAACGACACAAAATTAGTAGACGTAACCGGTACTTCGAAAGGTAAAGGTTTCCAAGGTGGTATTAAGCGCTGGAATTTCAGCATGCAAGATGCTACTCACGGTAACTCTATATCTCACCGTTCAAACGGTTCAATCGGCCAGTGTCAAACACCAGGTCGCGTTTTCAAAGGCAAAAAAATGTCTGGTCATATGGGTGCTGCGAAAGTAACTACGCAAAACCTTGAATTGGTTCGTGTCGATGCAGAACGTAATTTGCTCCTTATTAAAGGTGCGGTTCCGGGTGCTATCAATGGCAACGTAATCATCAAACCAGCTGTTAAAGCCTAGTCCAGGAGATTTGTGATGGAATTAGCATTAAAAGACGCTTCAGGCGCTCTTGAAGTTTCTGAAACAACTTTTGGACTTGAGTTTAATGAAGCTCTTGTACACCAAGTAGTAGTTGCATATGCAGCTGGTGCTCGTGCTGGTACTCGTGCTCAAAAAACTCGTTCAGAAGTTAGCGGCGGTGGCGCAAAACCATGGCGTCAAAAAGGTACTGGCCGTGCACGTGCTGGTACTACTCGTGGTCCAATCTGGCGTACTGGTGGCGTAACATTCGCTGCTAAGCCACAAGATCACAGCCAAAAAGTTAACCGTAAAATGTACCGTGGTGCGATTAAAAGCATCCTTTCTGAGTTAGTTCGTCAAGAACGCTTAGTTGTGGTAGAAAATTTTGCAGTTGAAACACCAAAAACTAAAGAGTTAGTAGCTAAACTAAACGGTTTGGAGTTAAAAGACGTATTAATCGTTACTCCAGAAGTTGATGAGAACTTATTCTTATCAGCACGTAACTTATACAAAGTTGACGTTCGTGACGTAGACGGTATTGACCCAGTTAGCTTGGTTGGTTTCGAAAAAGTTTTGATGACTGCTACTGCAGTTAAACAACTTGAGGAGATGTTAGGATGATAAACGAAGAACGTTTACTGAAAGTGCTTTTAGCACCAAACATTTCTGAGAAAAGCACTATGGCTGCTGAAGCAAACAACACTGTTGTTTTCAAAGTTGCTACTACTGCTACTAAAGCTGAAATCAAAGCTGCTGTTGAGAAACTTTTCGAAGTTTCAGTTGAAGGTGTTCGCACATTAAATGTTAAAGGTAAGACAAAGCGTACAGGTGCTCGTTTTGGTCGCAGAAGCGATTGGAAAAAAGCATACGTTACTCTTGCTGAAGGCAGCGACATCGACTTCGTCGGCGCGGAATCATAGGAGTTTACGAAAATGGCTATTGTTAAATGTAAACCTACTTCTCCGGGTCGTCGCCACGTTGTTAAAGTGGTTAACGCGGAGTTGCATAAAGGTAAGCCTTACGCACCATTATTAGACACTAAGTCTAAGTCTGGTGGTCGTAACAATACAGGTCGTATTACAGTACGTCACGTTGGTGGTGGTCACAAGCATCATTACCGCATGATCGACTTTAAGCGTACCAAAGATGGTATCCCTGCAAAAGTTGAGCGTTTGGAATATGATCCAAACCGTAGTGCAAACATTGCACTTGTACTTTACGCAGATGGTGAACGTCGTTACATCTTAGCCCCTAAAGGCTTAAAAACTGGTGATTCAATCCAGTCTGGTGTAGATGCTCCTATTAAAGCGGGTAACACTTTACCACTTCGCAACACACCATTAGGTAGTGTTGTTCACGCAATCGAACTTAAGCCAGGTAAAGGTGCTCAAATCGCACGTGCTGCTGGTACTTACGCTCAGTTAGTAGCGAAAGACGGTGCTTATGTCACTTTACGTCTTCGTTCTGGCGAAATGCGTAAAATTGAGTCAGATTGTCGTGCTACTTTAGGTGAAATCGGCAATGCTGAACACATGCTTCGCTCTTTAGGTAAAGCAGGTGCTTCACGCTGGCGCGGTGTTCGCCCAACTGTTCGTGGTGTTGCCATGAACCCAGTTGATCACCCACACGGTGGTGGTGAAGGTAAAACATCAGGCGGTCGTCACCCGGTATCACCTTGGGGTGTACCAACTAAGGGTTACAAGACTCGTAAGAACAAGCGTACCGATAAATTTATCGTACGTCGTCGTACTAAATAGTACTTTTAATTAAAGAGGAATCACCATGCCACGTTCTCTCAAGAAAGGTCCATTTATTGACCTACACTTGTTGACGAAGGTAGAGACAGCGGTGGAAAGCGGGAATAAAAAGCCAATTAAGACTTGGTCCCGTCGTTCAATGATCATACCTAATATGATCGGATTGACCATTGCCGTCCATAATGGCCGTCAACACGTACCTGTATTTGTAACTGATGAAATGATCGGTCACAAGTTAGGTGAATTTGCACCAACTCGTACTTACCGTGGCCATGTCGCGGATAAGAAAGCGAAGAGATAGGGGAAATTAGATGGAAGCTATTGCTAAACATAAATTTGCCCGTGGCTCTGCACAAAAAGCACGCTTAGTTGCGGATCAAATCCGTGGCGAGCATGTTGAAAAAGCACTTGAAATTTTAACTTTCAGCAACAAATCTGCTGCTGTTTTAGTTAAAAAAGTACTTGATTCAGCTATTGCTAACGCAGAGCACAATGAAGGTGCAGACATTGATGAACTATTCGTTAAAACAATTATGATTGACGATGGTCCAACAATGAAACGTATTAAGCCTCGTGCGAAAGGTCGCGCGGATCGTATCCTTAAGCGTACAAGTCACATTACTGTGATTGTATCTGATAGCTAGGAGATATTAGAATGGGTCAAAAAGTCCATCCAAATGGTATTCGCTTAGGTATCACGAAACCTTTCGCGTCTACTTGGTTTGCAAGTAGCAAAGATTTCGCAGATAACTTACACGGTGACCACTTGGTTCGTGAATACTTATCTGAAAAGCTTAAGCGTGCATCATTATCAAAAATCGTAATTGAGCGTCCTGCTAAATCTATCCGCGTTACAATTCACACGGCTCGTCCGGGTGTTGTAATCGGTAAGAAAGGCGAAGACGTAGAAAAGTTACGTTTAGCGGTTTCTAAAATTGCTGGTGTTCCTGCTCAAATCAACATCGCTGAAGTTCGTAAGCCAGAAATGGATTCGCAGCTTGTTGCTGACAGCATCGCTAGTCAATTAGAACGTCGTGTAATGTTCCGTCGTGCTATGAAACGTGCAGTACAAAACGCAATGCGTTTAGGTGCTAAGGGTATCAAAGTTGAAGTTAGTGGTCGTTTAGGCGGTGCAGATATTGCTCGTTCTGAATGGTACCGTGAAGGTCGTGTTCCATTACACACTTTACGTGCTGACATTGATTACTCAATTGCACGTGCTGATACCACTTACGGTGTTATCGGTATCAAAGTATGGATCTTTAAAGGTGAAGTAATTGGCAAAATGCCATTACAAGCAGAGCAACCAGCTGCTAAGCCTAAAAGAAAGTCTAACCGTAAGACCAGTAAGTAGAGGAATAAGTAATGTTACAACCAAAACGTACTAAATTCCGTAAGCAATTTAAACTGCGTAACCGTGGTCTTGCACACACTGGTAGCTCAGTTAGCTTCGGTACTTTCGGGTTAAAATCAATGGAACGTGGTCGTATGACTGCGCGTCAAATTGAAGCGGCTCGTCGAGCAATGACTCGTCACGTGAAGCGTCAAGGTAAAATCTGGATCCGTGTATTCCCTGATAAGCCAATTACTAAGAAACCTCTTGAGGTTCGTATGGGTAAAGGTAAAGGTTCAGTGGAATATTGGGTATGCCAAATTCTTCCTGGTCGTGTTCTTTATGAAATGGAAGGTGTTTCGGAAGAATTAGCACGCGAAGCATTTGCTTTAGCAGCAGCTAAACTTCCTTTCAAAACAACTTTCGTAACTAGAACGGTGATGTAATGAAAGCAAGCGAATTGAAAGAAAAAAGCATTGAAGAGCTAAACGCTGAATTACTTGAATTGCTACGCGAACAGTTTAACTATCGCATGCAAGCAAGCACAGGCCAATTAGCACAAACTCATTTGCTAAGACAAGTACGCCGTAATATCGCGCGTGTTAAGACTATCATAACTGAAAAGGCAGGTAAGTAATGAGCGAAGCAAAAATTCGTACACTACAAGGTCGCGTTATCAGTGACAAAATGGATAAGTCTATCACTGTCCTGATCGAACGTCGTGTTAAACACCCAATGTACGGTAAGTTCATGACGCGTTCAACTAAGTTGAAAGCGCATGATGAAACTAACCAATGTGCAGCTGGTGATTTAGTAACTATTCGTGAATGTGCACCTATTTCTAAGAGTAAATCTTGGACTTTGGTTGACGTTGTAGAAAAAGCTTAATCGCTGATTCTATTTCACAATAAGTACTTTGAAAAGGCTCTGCTTAGGCAGGGCCTTTTTATTGCCTCACAATAAGTTTTAATATCCAAGCTAATTCTCCTTACTTATATTTCAAATTTTTTCAAGCTAATTTAGACTGCTATTAAATAAAGTTCAGCTATTGAATTATCAACTTTCAGCCCTATCTATAGTGTTCTACTTGACTATGAGTAGAAGCAGGTTATTACGTAAACAGTTCTTTATTGGTGCCAATTTAAGCTAGTGGTTATTTTTTAGCTAAATAAAGTACCACTTTTAGATAACTGGTGTTATAATCTCGCGCCCGCTCGTTGTGAGTGGGTGGAAAAAGGCAGTGACGGGTCGAATTTTTGGCCTTAAATTTCTATCTTTTTATATGTGTAAAAGATAATTAGCGGAGCAATATAAATGATCCAAATGCAATCACAATTGAACGTGGCTGATAACAGTGGCGCTCGTCGTGTACAATGTATAAAGGTTCTTGGTGGCTCGCACCGTCGCTACGCACGCATTGGCGACATCATCAAAATTGCAGTGAAGGAAGCAAATCCTCGCGGCAAAGTAAAAAAAGGTGATGTTTTAACTGCGGTAGTGGTGCGCACAAAGAAAGGTGTTCGTCGTACAGATGGTTCTGCCATCCGTTTTGATGAAAACGCGGCTGTAATGTTAAATGCTAACTTACAACCAATTGGTACTCGTATTTTCGGGCCTGTGACACGTGAACTTCGTAATGAGAAATTTATGAAGATCGTATCATTAGCACCAGAAGTACTATAAGGAGTCACGATAATGGCATCTAAGATTCGTCGTGATGATGAAGTAATCGTACTTGCAGGCAAAGACAAGGGCAAAACTGGTAAAGTTACTAAAGTTCTTGTTGAAGACAGCAAAGTATTTGTTGAAGGTATCAACTTAATCAAGAAACACCAAAAACCTGTACCTCAGTTACAGCAGCCTGGTGGCATTGTTGAGAAAGAAGCACCTTTACATGTTTCCAACGTTGCGATTGTTAACCCAGCTACTGGGAAAGCAGATCGTGTTGGTTTTAGAGTTGAAGACGGCAAAAAAGTTCGTTTCTTCAAATCTAATAACGAATTAATTTAATTGGAGTAAACGATGGCGAAACTGCATGATTTTTACAAAGATACAGTTGTTGCAGAACTTCAGAAGAAGTTTGAATACAAAAGTGTCATGCAAGTCCCTCGGATTGAAAAGATCACCCTTAATATGGGTGTTGGTGAAGCGATTGCCGATAAAAAGGTATTAGAGCACGCCACAAATGATCTTACTGCAATCTCAGGTCAAAAGCCGGTCACGACAGTAGCACGCAAATCAGTTGCGGGCTTCAAAATTCGTGAAGGCTACCCTATTGGTACAAAAGTAACTCTACGTGGCGAACGTATGTGGGAATTCTTAGAGCGTTTAATCTCTATTTCAATTCCTCGTATCCGCGACTTCCGTGGCTTAAACCCTAAGTCATTTGATGGTCGTGGTAACTACAGCATGGGCGTACGTGAGCAAATCATCTTCCCGGAAATTGATTACGATAAAATCGACAAAATCCGTGGTATGGATATCACTATCACTACAAGTGCGAAGAATAACGAAGAAGGTCATGCATTATTGACTGCTTTCAACTTCCCATTTAAGAAGAAGGTGTAGAGTTATGGCTAAATCGTCAATGAAAGCTCGTGAAGCTAAAAGAACTAAACTAGCTGCACAGTACGCTGAAAAGCGCGCTGCGTTAAAAGCAATCATCTCTGGTGTTGATTCTTCTGAAGAAGAGCGCTGGGATGCTGTATTGAAACTTCAAAGTTTACCACGCGACTCAAGCACATCACGTCAACGTAATCGTTGTAACGTGACAGGCCGTCCACATGGTTACTTGCGTAAATTCGGTTTAAGCCGAATCAAGTTGCGTGAAGCAACTATGCGCGGTGAAGTTCCAGGTCTTAAGAAAGCTAGTTGGTAATTCACGGGAGTAAATGGTTATGATGACTGATCCTATCGCGGACATGTTTACACGCATCCGTAACGGTCAATCTGCAGCAAAGACTGCAGTAACAATGCCATCTTCTAAGGTTAAAGTTGCAATTGCCAACTTGCTTAAAGAAGAAGGTTACATTTCAGAATTTTCAGTTGCTGAAGGTGCTAAGCCTGAGCTAACTGTAGAATTGAAATATTTTGAAGGTAAAGAAGTAATTGAAACAATTAAACGTGTTTCACGTCCAGGTCTTCGCGTATACAAAGGTGCTCAAGAGCTTCCTAAAGTATTAGCGGGCATGGGTATCGCAATTATTTCTACTTCTAAAGGTCTAATGACTGATCGCGCCGCTCGCAATGCGGGTCTTGGCGGTGAAGTTCTTGGTTTCGTAGAGTAAGGGAGCAGAGTTATGTCTCGTGTTGCAAAAGCACCTGTCGCAATTCCTGCTGGCGTTACTGTTACGTTATCAGGTCAAGACATTAAAGTTAAAGGTCCAGTAGGCGAATTATCTCGCACGATCCACGGTGACGTTGTTATTTCTCAAGAAGAAAATAACATTATCACTAACATCGTTGCTGATGTTAAAGGCGCTTGGGCTCAAGCCGGTACTGCACGTGCTTTGATCAATAATATGATTGAAGGTGTTAGTAAAGGTTTTGAAAAAAAATTAGTTTTAAACGGTGTTGGTTACCGTGCTAAAGCTGCAGGTAAGAACTTAAACTTATCTTTAGGCTTTTCACATCCGGTTGACCACGCTATTCCTGAAGGAATTACCGTTGAAACTCCTAGCCAAACTGAAATCACGCTGAAAGGCGCTGACAAGCAGTTAGTTGGTCAAACAGCAGCGAACATCCGCGCTTACCGTAAACCAGAGCCTTATAAAGGTAAAGGTATTCGTTATAGCGATGAGCATGTACGTCGTAAAGAAGCTAAGAAGAAGTAGGGTAATACGATGGATAAGAAAACATCTCGTTTGCGCCGCGCTAAACGCGCCCGTGCAAAAATTAGCGAGCTGGGTGCGAATCGTTTAGTCGTTCACCGTACTCCTCGCCATATTTACGCGCAATTGATCGCTCCAACTGGTTCTGAAGTAATCGCAACAGCGTCTACTTTAGATAAAGAAGTTAGTGCTCAGTTAGAGAAAACAGGTAACGTTGCCGCAGCTGAAGCTGTTGGTAAAGCAATCGCTGAACGTGCAAAAGCTAAAGGCATTGAGTCTGTAGCATTTGATCGCTCAGGTTTCCGTTACCATGGTCGCGTGAAAGCGTTAGCAGATGCAGCTCGTGAAGCTGGTCTTCAGTTTTAGGGGTTGATAATGGCTAATCATAATCAAGAAAACTCACAACAAAGTGATATGGCTGAAAAGCTAATCGCAGTTAACCGTGTATCAAAAGTGGTTAAAGGTGGTCGTATATTCAGTTTCACAGCATTAACCGTAGTTGGTGATGGCGCTGGTCGTGTTGGTTTTGGTTACGGTAAAGCACGTGAAGTGCCTGCTGCAATCCAAAAAGCAATGGAAAAAGCGCGTCGTAACTTAGTAACAGTTGACTTGAAGGGTACAACTCTTCAACACCCTATCAAGGGTCGTCATTCTGGTTCTAAAGTTTACATGCAACCAGCTTCTGAAGGTACAGGTATCATCGCCGGTGGCGCGATGCGTGCAGTACTTGAAGTTGCAGGCGTACAGAACGTATTGTCAAAAGCATACGGTTCTACTAACCCAATCAACGTAGTTCGCGCTACTGTTT
Organism: Colwellia meonggei; assembly: GCF_057537295.1. Taxonomy (NCBI): domain Bacteria; kingdom Pseudomonadati; phylum Pseudomonadota; class Gammaproteobacteria; order Alteromonadales; family Colwelliaceae; genus Colwellia; species Colwellia meonggei. The sequence goes on along the minus strand of NZ_BAAJLZ010000007.1, from coordinate 158,070 downwards.
CTGCTCTTGCGAATATGCATTCGCCTGAAGCTGTTGCAGCTAAACGTGGCAAAAGCGTTTCAGACATTTTGGGGTAATTGAGCATGGCTAAAACAGTTAAAGTAACTCAGTTAAAAAGTTCTATCGGTCGTTTACCGAAGCATAGAGCTACGTTAAAAGGTCTTGGTTTACGTCGTATCAATCATACAGTTGAGTTAGAAGATACTCCGTCTGTACGTGGTATGATCAATCAAGTATCTTATATGATTAAGGTGGAGGATTAATAATGCATTTAAATACTTTATCTCCTGCACCAGGTGCTAAGAAGACCAAGAAACGCTGTGGTCGTGGTATTGGTTCTGGCATAGGTAAAACAGGTGGTCGTGGTCACAAAGGTCAGAAGTCTCGTTCTGGCGGTAGTGTACGTCCTGGTTTCGAAGGTGGTCAAATGCCATTGAAACAACGTTTACCTAAGTTTGGTTTCACGTCACGTAAATCTTTAGTTCGCGCTGAAGTACGTTTACATGAACTAAACAACATCACAGGTGATGTTGTCGATATCTTTGCCCTTAAAGATGCTAACTTAATTACACGTAACATTGTGTCAGTGAAAATCATGCTTTCTGGTGAAATCACTCGTCCAATTACTGTTCGTGGTTTAAGTGTTACTAAAGGCGCTCGTGCAGCTATTGAAGCGGCAGGCGGAAAAATCGAGGAATAGTACAGGTTATGGCTACACCAGGAATGGATAATAAAGCGCAGGGCGGATTGTCTGAGCTTAAACAAAGATTGTGGTTTGTATTCGGTGCACTTATTGTGTTTCGTTTGGGATCATTTGTGCCAATCCCTGGTATTGACGCCGCTGTATTAGCTCAGTTGTTTGAACAACAAAAGGGCACCATTGTAGAAATGTTTAACATGTTCTCTGGTGGTGCACTTGAGCGAGCCTCTGTATTGGCACTTGGTATTATGCCGTACATTTCAGCTTCGATTATTATGCAATTGCTTACTGTGGTTCATCCCGCAATGGCAGAGCTTAAAAAAGAAGGTGAAGCTGGACGACGTAAAATCAGCCAATACACCCGCTACGGCACTTTAGTTCTAGCAACAGTACAATCAATTGCAATAGCAAGAAGTTTACCGGGAATGATGCCAGGTCTAGTAATGGACGCAGGTTTCGGATTCTACTTTGCTGCGGTAGTAAGTTTGGTGACTGGTACCATGTTTTTAATGTGGTTAGGTGAACAAATTACTGAACGCGGTATTGGTAACGGTATTTCAATCTTGATATTTGCTGGTATTGTTGCTGGTATGCCATCAGCTGTAGGTCAAACTGCAGAGATGGCGCGTCAAGGTGAATTGCACTTATTAGTATTATTGCTAATTGGCGTAATTATATTTGCTACTACTTTCTTTGTAGTATTTGTGGAACGTGGTCAACGACGTATTGTTGTTAACTATGCTAAGCGTCAGCAAGGCCGTAAGGTTTTTGCCGCGCAAAGCACGCATTTACCGTTGAAAGTAAATATGGCAGGTGTTATTCCACCAATTTTCGCCTCAAGTATTATCTTGTTCCCAGGCACGCTTGCGAGCTGGTTTGGTCAAGGTGAAGGTATGGTTGCTGATTTCCTACAAGAAGTATCAATTGCTATTTCTCCAGGACAGCCACTTTACGTAATGTTACTTGCAGCAGCGATAATATTTTTCTGTTTCTTTTACACGGCTCTTGTTTTCAACCCGCGTGAAACTGCAGATAACCTGAAAAAATCTGGTGCGTTTATTCCTGGGATTCGTCCTGGTGAGCAAACGTCAAAATATATCGATAAAGTAATGACTCGTTTAACCTTAGCTGGTGCGATGTATATTACCTTTATCTGTTTAGTACCTCAGTTTATTATCATGGCATGGGACGTCAATTTTTACTTTGGCGGCACATCACTACTAATTATTGTAGTTGTGATAATGGACTTTATGGCACAAGTACAAACGCATTTGATGTCTCATCAATATGACAATGTACTTAAAAAAGCAAACCTTAAGGGCTACGGTCGCTAGACTGAGCCATTAGGTAACGGAGTATAAAATGAAAGTACGTGCATCCGTAAAAAAGATTTGTCGTAACTGTAAAGTTGTTAAACGTGCTGGTGTTGTTCGCGTAATCTGTGAAGAGCCAAAGCATAAGCAACGTCAAGGTTAATATAGACCTAAGCGAAAGCTAAATCTTTTAGAAGTGGCATTATGTAGATAACTCTGTATAATGCCGCTTCGATTTGCAAAAAAAGCGGCTGGTTGAGTATCCTAACGGGCTTTTCAACCGGTAAATTTTAAATTAAGAATAGGAGATGTGTTAGTGGCCCGTATCGCTGGCATTAACATCCCTGATCGTAAGCATGCAGTAATCGCCATTACTGCGATCTACGGTATCGGAGCTACACGTGCGAAAGCAATCTGTGCAGCAACTGGTATTGCAGAGTCAACTAAGATCAGTGAATTGGACGAAGCTCAAATTGATTTGCTTCGTGCTGAAGTGGATAAATACACCGTAGAAGGTGATTTACGCCGTGAAGTTTCAATGAACATCAAGCGTCTTATGGACCTTGGCTGTTTTCGTGGCATCCGCCATCGTCGCAGTCTTCCTCTACGTGGGCAACGCACTAAAACTAATGCGCGCACTCGTAAAGGTCCTCGTAAGCCAATTAAAAAGTAACGAGGGATTAGACAATGGCTAAAACACCAGTTAAAACGCGTAAACGCGTAAAAAAACAAGTTGCTGATGGCATGGCTCATATCCATGCATCTTTCAACAACACAATCGTGACTCTTACAGATCGTCAAGGTAATGCTTTATCTTGGGCAACTGCAGGTGGTTCAGGTTTCCGTGGTTCACGTAAATCTACTCCATTCGCTGCACAGGTTGCTGCTGATCGTGCTGGTAAAACTGCACAAGAGTTTGGCTTGAAGAATATTGAAGTGTTCGTTAAAGGTCCAGGTCCAGGTCGTGAATCTGCAATCCGTGCCTTAAATGCTGCTGGTTTTAAAATCACCAACATTACTGACGTTACACCTATTCCTCATAATGGTTGTCGTCCTCCTAAGAAACGTCGCGTTTAATAGGAAAGTTGGAGAAAGAACATGGCTAGATATTTAGGTCCTAAGTTAAAGCTTAGTCGTCGCGAAGGTACAGATTTGTTCCTTAAAAGCGGTGTACGAGCAATTGACACTAAATGTAAAATCGAAACTATTCCAGGTCAGCATGGCGCCCGTCGCGGTCGTTTATCTGATTACGGTATTCAGCTTCGTGAAAAACAAAAAGTTCGTCGTATTTACGGCGTACTAGAAAAACAATTCCGCAACTACTATAAAGAAGCGGCTCGTCTAAAAGGCAACACAGGTGAAAACTTGTTACAACTTTTAGAGAAACGTCTTGATAACGTAGTATACCGTATGGGCTATGCAAGCACTCGTGCTGAAGCTCGTCAACTTGTTAGCCATAAAGCTATCGTAGTTAACGGTGTTGTTGTTAATATTCCATCTTTCACTGTTAAAGCCGAAGATGTTGTTTCTGTACGTGAAAAGTCTAAAACTCAAGCGCGTATTATCGCTGCTTTAGAATTAGCTGAGCAACGTGAGAAGCCAGTTTGGGTTGAAGTAGATAACAAGAAACTTGAAGGCGTTTTCAAACGTGTTCCTGATCGTTCTGACCTATCTGCCGAAATTAATGAACAGTTGATTGTTGAACTTTACTCTAAGTAAAGTTGCACTTTAAGAGAGGACAAACATGCAGGGTTCTGTAACCGAATTCCTTAGACCACGATTGGTTGATATCGAAACTGTTAGTACTACGCGTGCTAAAGTAACTTTAGAGCCATTAGAGCGTGGTTTTGGTCACACTTTAGGTAATGCGTTACGCCGCATTCTTTTATCTTCAATGCCAGGTTGTGCTGTAACTGAAGTTGAAATCGACGGTGTACTTCATGAGTACAGCAGTAAAGAAGGTGTGCAAGAAGACATCATCGAAATACTGTTAAACCTTAAGGGACTAGCTATAAGTTTAGAAGGCAAAGATGAAGCTGTTCTTACCTTAACTAAGTCCGGTGAAGGCCCTGTAACGGCAGCCGATATCCAACATGATGGTGATGTAGAAATTGCAAATCCAGAACATGTAATCTGTCATTTGACAGGTGATGGCTCTATCAGTATGCGTATTAAGGTTGAAATGGGACGTGGTTATGTTCCTGCTTCAACTCGACGTGATGCCGAGGAAGAAGATCGCGCAATCGGACGTTTGTTAGTTGATGCTTCATTCAGTCCTGTTGTAAGAATTGCCTATGATGTTGATTCTGCACGTGTTGAACAGCGTACAGATTTGGACAAGTTAGTACTAGACATGGAAACTAACGGAACGTTAGATCCTGAAGAAGCAATTCGTCGCGCTTCAACGATTTTAGCTGAACAGCTAGATGCGTTTGTTGAGCTTCGTGATGTGACTGAAGTAGAGCCAAAAGAGGAGAAACCACTGTTTGATCCTATTTTGCTTCGTCCTGTTGATGACCTTGAACTTACTGTTCGTTCGGCAAACTGCTTAAAAGCAGAAGCAATTCAATATATCGGCGATTTAGTACAGCGTGCTGAAGTTGAGCTTCTTAAAACACCTAACTTAGGTAAGAAGTCTTTAACTGAAATCAAAGACGTTTTAGCGTCTCGTGGTTTATCTCTGGGAATGCGCCTTGAAAATTGGCCACCAGAAAGCATAGCTGATAACGACTAAGTCGATCATCGTTTTTTAATAGTTGAGATAAGGATTAACTTATGCGCCATCGTAAAAGCGGTCGCCAGTTAAACCGTAATAGCAGTCATCGCCAGGCGATGTTCCGCAATATGGCAAGTTCTTTAGTTAAGCACGGTATGATTAAAACTACTGTAGCTAAAGCAAAAGAATTACGTCGCGTTGTTGAGCCATTAATTACATTGGCCAAAACCGACAGTGTAGCAAATCGTCGTTTAGCGTTTGCTCGTACACAAGATAAAGAAGTAGTAGGTATTTTATTTAACGAACTTGGTGAACGTTACCAAGAACGTCCAGGTGGTTACACTCGCATTTTAAAATGTGGTTACCGTACTGGTGATAAAGCGCCTATGGCTTACGTTGAGCTTGTAGACCGCCCAGTAGTTGAAGAAACTGCTGAAGTAGTTGAAGAAGCTAGCGCAGAAGCATAATTTAGTACTTGTACTAAGTTTATTCTGAAGTATTGAAAGCGGAGCTTAGGCTCCGCTTTTTTGTGGCTGAAATTTGGCAACAAAGCCTAAAAGCTTGACCAACAAAGTAATTCCTCGTATAACAATTATCCATGCTCTTTTAGGCCAATTAATTTATGTCATCACGTAATCCAATTATTGCTGTTACTGGTTCCTCTGGGGCTGGTACCTCTACGACTACAGAGTCGTTCGAACATATATTTCGTTCGTTGGGTATTTCATCAGCGACTGTTGAAGGTGACAGCTTTCATCGCTTTTCTAGACAAGAAATGGACTTAGAAAAACGTAAAGCACGTGAAGAACAACGTAATGTTAGTTATTTTGGTGACGCGGCTAATGACTTTGACGCGCTTGAGAAGTTATTTAAAGATTACTCTGAGACTGGTAAAGGTAAAATGCGTCGTTACCTGCATACCTTTGATGAAGCGGTTCCTTACAATCAAATGCCAGGCACATTTACCCCATGGGAAGAACTGGGTGAGGGTACAGATTTATTGTTTTATGAAGGACTGCATGGTGGTGTAGTTACTGAAAAAAATGATGTTGCTAAGCATGTTGATCTATTAATTGGCATGGTGCCAATTGTAAACCTAGAGTGGATCCAAAAGATTATTCGAGATACGAGTCAGCGAGGGCATAGTCGGGAAGCTGTCACCGGCAGTATCGTTCGTAGTATGGAAGACTATATTTCGTTTATTACCCCACAGTTTTCCCGCACACATATAAACTTTCAGCGGGTACCAACCGTTGATACTTCTAATCCATTTAGTGCAAAAGCAATTCCAACCTTAGATGAAAGTTTTGTTGTTATAAGGTGTCGTGAATCAAGCCATTTAGACTTCCCCTATTATTTAAGCATGATAGAAGGGGCTTTTATGTCGCGAATGAACACCTTAGTTGTACCTGGCGGGAAAATGGGCTTAGCGATGGAGTTAATTTTAACACCACTAATAAAAGATTTAATGCATAAGAAAAACGAAGCGAACAAGCAATTAGATTGGATGAGTGATCTATAGTTATGCTGCGTATTTTTGTGTTTAAGTTGGTTACTGCTGTAATACTTTACGGCAGTTCTATATTCGAAGCACACGCAGCAAATATTTTATATACCGAAATCGAAAAGCTTTCTGCAAAGCACTGGCAAGTAAGTTACCAAAGCCAAACGCCGATAAAGGCAATTATGTTTGCAAACTCTCCTGATGATAGTCGAATAGCGAGATGGCAGCCATTGTCGGACGCGTTTAAAATCTCTTATATCAATGGCAGAGAAATCGTAGCTCGCAAAGACGCTACTACCTTTACCTCAGTTACTTTTAAACTTACACCAACCTATATTCACTTACCCAAGAATTATGCGCCATTCTCACCTTTTTCAAATAACGCCATGCTATTACATAGTGGCCGATTTTTTGCCTGTCCAAATATTTGCTCAGGGAATGAAAACCTCTGGGCTATGGCGGTAAAAGCGCCCGCGGAGGATAATATTTTTGTTGACGGGATAAGTTATAAAATAAAAACGTCTTGGTGGGATAAAAATGACGGCCAGAAGTTATACATTGGCCAGCAGCTTTCACATGACAATGGCAGCTACATTGGAATTGTAGATCCTAAGCTATCAAGCGAAATTGCAAAACAAATGGAAATTATGCTTCCAAAGATGATGTCTATTCTTGAAGAGTCATACGGTGTATTGTCCAAAAAGCCTATGTTATTCGCCTCATTTAGTGAAACTAATGATGGGCGTTTTGGTCATCAAGGCGGCACATTACCTAACCAAGTTTTTATGCATTGGTATGGGCACAACGTTTATAAAAAACAAGATGCTGCAGCAACGTTGTGGTTTTTCGCGCATGAGGCAGCACATATGTATCAGCACATGTCAGGTAGTGCAGTAGACCCGGTCGATAATTGGATGCATGAAGGCCACGCTGAAATGATGGCGAAAAAGATAATGTTAAGCTTGTCACCACAATATGAAGGGTTCGTTCGTGCAAAGGTCAGCGAGGCAAAAAATCATTGTTTAGCATCGGCAGATCAATCAACTTTAGTGGAACAGGTAGCGCTAGGAAATTATCGTGCTTTATACCAGTGTGGTTTTTATATTTTTAATACCATCGAAAATGGTGACGCAAGAATTAATACTACAGAAACGTTATGGCTTGAATATATGAAAGAAATAACTGGCAATAAAGAAGTGAGCAGTGACTCTCTGTTAAGCTTAGCTGAGCTATCGTATGGTTTATCAAAAGAAAATAATAATAAATTTAGAAACCTAATAGGGAATTAATAGTAGTTCCCTATTAGTAATACGCGTAACAGAAATTACGCAGACTTGATTTCAAAATCGTGAGTAATATTCACAGACTTGTTTAACATTAATGCCACCGAGCAGTATTTATCAGCAGAAAGGTTAACGGCACGTTCAACATGTTTTTCGGCTACATCACTACCTTCAATAACGAAGTGTAAATGAATATCAGAAAACAGTTTTGGTACTGAATCAACACGTTTTGCCTCAATTGTAACGGAACAGCCTGTGATATTTTGGCGTGCTTTTTCTAATATGCTAACAACATCAACAGATGAACAACCACCTAGAGAAATTAAAACGTTCTCTAATGGGCTAGGAGCAAGAGCACCGGCATTAGCATCTAATACAATTGTATGACCACTTTCTGATGTGCCCATAAATAGTTCTTCACCCACCCATTTTACTTCAGCTTTCATGATAATTTTCCTAAATTCTGTATGTAGGAATATTGTAGAGAATTACTTTTATATTAGCTAGTGCTGATATAAGGCTAAGGGAGTAAAACTAATATAGGTGTAAAATGCCAATAATGGCGCACCCAGCAGGAGTCGAACCTGCGACCTCTGCCTCCGGAGGGCAGCGCTCTATCCAGCTGAGCTATGGGTGCGTATTGAAAAGGTTTAAGCGCGCAAATAGTATAGATTATCTTAGATTATGTCTAGGTCGAATGGATAATTTAATTCAATTTAACCATTTGAGATAAGGTTTTATTTGGGAATGAACCGATAATCGAATAAAACTAATTGTATTAATTTAATGTTAAAACAAAATCTGAAAAAGATGTACATTCATTGGGAAGATGCCTAAAGTAAAGGCTATAATAAAATCATTAATCTCAACACTCTATAAGTAAACATTTCACCATGAAACAATTATTTACTGCCTTTATTTTGTTACTTATCTTTAAGCCTGTTCTGGTATTCTCGCAGTCATTTGATACTGAAGTTGTCGTTGCCGAACTTTACAGCGATACCATAAGTAGAACCGGTAAGCTTGATTATAAACGTACTCTTAATCTTTCTTTTAAAAGTGCAGGCTATTTAGCATTGTTAAATATTGATGAAGGTGAGAAATTTACTGAAGGTCAGTTGCTAGCATCTTTGGATGTTACTGAATTAAAAGAAGAGAAAAATGCTAACTATGCAAAATTATTGCAAGCTAAGCGTGATGTGAAGCGTATCAGTCGTTTGATGGATGAAAAAATGGCTTCAGAGCGCGATTTAGATGATGCCATCACATTAGTTGAAACTACTCGAGCTGCATATCAAGTATCCTACTATAACTTAGAAAAAGCGCGTATTTATGCACCTTTTTCAGGCGTTGTTCTCGCTCGAAGTACAGAGCTAGGTGAACTACAAAGCCCGGGCCAAGAAGCTTTAAAGGTGGCTAAACTTGATTGGGTCGTCAAAGTAGCACTAACTGGCATGGAAGTTAGCCAGGTTAAGTTAGCGCAGAAAGTTAAAGTATCAATGAATAATATTGGTATTGTTGAAGGGGTTATAAGTAAAGTGCCAGCCATTGCTAATGGCGACAGCAACCTATTCGTTATTGAAATATTGCTGCCGAACTTAAGTGATAGGTCTGGGATGATAGCTGGGCAGTTAGCGGGGGTTATTATCGCCTTTGAAAGTGACAAGTTTGTTTATAGGTTGCCTATTGCTGCACTGGTTTCAGTTGATGAGCACGGGAAGGCGATTGTCGTTGCTAAATCTGTAGATAGTAAAGGGTTTACTCAACAGCGTTTTGATATTTCTCAACTAGATAACGACTATGTTTATTTAAAAGCAAACCGTCATGATGCTGATTTAAAAATAATCACTAAAGGTTGGCAAAACTTTTCTGAAGCTGAGCAATAACAATTATGCACCTTCCTCGCGCCGCAATTAAAAATGCACAGTTTACCTTAACTATTGTTGTTCTACTGGTTTTAGTAGGTATCGTTTCTTATTTTCAGATGCCTAGATCTGAAGACCCCCAGTTTGATATTCCTATTACCTTACTTGAGATTATCTACCCAGGTGCTTCACCTACTGATATTGAAACCTTAGTGGTTGACCCACTAGAGGAAGAGTTTGCAGATATTGAAGGCATTAAAAAAGTAGAGTCACAAATTAAAAATGGTGGTGCTCGCATTGAGGTTACTTTTTTGTATGGCAGCGACCCCAATGCAGCATACAACGAAGTAAAACAAGCGGTTTCTACTGTTAAACCTACATTGCCTGAAGGTGTACAAGACGTACTCGTTTTAAAAGCGACCCCAACCAGTGTCGCCATTATTCAGTTGGCGTTGTGGAGTGAGGTAACTGATTATAAAAGTATGGAGTTTCATGCCAAGCAACTGGAAAAAAGGCTAGAAGCAATTGAGGCGGTAAAAAAAGCTGATATTTGGGGCTATCCAACCCAAGTTGTTGCCGTTGATTTAAACCTTGCGATGCTTAAGCATCATAATATTAGTATTACCACGATTAATAACTTACTAAAAGGTCGAGCGGTCAATATCACGCCAGGTTTTGTTGATGCAAACACTCGGCGCTTCAATGTAAAAGCCAGTGGAAATTTTCAGCAAATCGATGAATTAAATGACACGGTAATATATTCCAATGATACGTCAATTATACGCTTGAAAGACGTTGCACGAGTGAGTTTTTCAGATCGAGATCCAAGTTACCTTGCTTATTATGACGGCAAGCCGGTGATCTTTCTCACCGCTGAACAACGAGCAAATACGAATATTTTCGCGTTAACAAAGGCAATTGATAACGAGATTTTAGCCTTTCAGAAAACATTACCTGATAGCGTTAAAATAGCGACGCTGTTTAAACAGTCCGACGGTGTTGAGAATCGTGTTAATGGCTTTTTTGATAATTTGTGGCAAGGCTTAGTGCTTGTTGGCATTATGTCATTGATCTTTCTCGGTGTTCGAGAGGCGCTTGTTGTTATTGTTGCGATTCCGCTATCTTTTTTAGTTGCCATTGGTTGGCTTGATTTTGCAGGCTTTGGTTTACAGCAAATGTCGATAGTTGGTCTTATTATTGCGCTTGGCTTGTTGGTAGACAATGCAATTGTGGTTACTGAAAGCATTCATCGAGAAAAGACCAAGAGCCAATCATTAAGTGAAGCTGCAGCTTCTGGTACTAGTCGGGTTGGTTGGGCTATTAGTAGTGGCACTTTAACCACAATGTTAGCGTTTCTCCCTATGTTGATGCTGGCTAGTGATACCGGAGATTTTATTCGCTCAATGCCAGTTACTGTTGTCTTGGTGTTGTTAGCATCACTACTGATTGCTTTAACCTTAACCCCATTGCTGGCAAGTAAGTTCTTTACTAAGAAACCGTCGAAAATAAAAACGCTACAATTTTATGCCAACGCATTCGCCGAACGTTTTTACGTAAATTGGTTAAGTAAATTAATGAATGCCAAGATAATTATGCTTATTGTTGCCTTTATAGCGTTATTTGCTATGGCATCATTATTTGGCCAAGTCGGGTTAAGTTTATTCCCAAAAGCAGAAAAGTCTATGCTGCTTATTGATGTTGAAACGCCAGCTAATTCATCGTTGGACTACACCAACAGCGTTATGCATTCAATGACGGATTTCATTGAACAGCAACCTTATGTCGAAAAAATAGCCTTGAATGTCGGTAACTCGAATCCAAGAATTTATTACAATGAAATTCCAAAACGAGGTGTTGTTACCTATGGGCAAGTGCTTGTTGTTTTAGGCAAGTATGATGAGGCAAAAATAAATGCACTAGTTGCTAAATTACGTACAGAGTTTTCTGCTTGGCATCAAGCTAAAATTACAATTAAAGAGTTTACCCAAGGCCCAGTTACTGATCAGCCTATAACGGTAAGGTTGATCAGTGAGTCGTTGAGTGACCTTGAACACGTTGCAGCAGACTTGCAAAAACAAATGGCGTCAATTCCGGGCATTATTAATTTAGATAACCCGATTGGTGTTGCTAATACAGAATTAGCCTTAACGATTGACTATGATAAAGCGGCGCTGTCAGGAGTAGATATTAATAATCTAGATAATACTATTCAAACGGCTCTTTCTGGTACGTTTATTGGTCAGTTTAACGACAGTAACGGTGAGAATTATCCTATTTTGGTTCGCCGTCCTAAAAGTGATTTAGGAGGCTTAGCTGACATTAGTATTGTTAATCAGCAGGGCCAAAGTATCCCGTTAGGGCAATTTGTCGAAACGAAATTGCAAAAAGGTCGCACTGATTTCTTTCATTATCAGAAACTTCGTATGGCTCGGGTATCTGCAGATGCCGCGCAAGGACATTCTGTGCAAGACTTAACAGCTAAAGTTGTTAATTACCTTGAAAGTGTTCAGCTGCCCGCAGGTATGTATTACATTTTAGGTGGTGAAGAAGAATCTCGACAAGAGTCTTTTGCGGGTTTGTCGCAAATTATGTTGATAACTGCTATTGGCATATTCGCAATTTTGGTCTTGCAGTTTAAATCATTCCTACAACCTTTAGTTATTTTTACTTCAATTCCATTTGCGATGGCAGGCTCAGTGTTAGGTTTGTATTTAACGGGATTATCATTTTCTATGATGGCATTTATTGGCCTGATTAGTTTATTTGGGATTGTGGTTAATAATGCCATTATTTTAATTGATACTACCAACCGTAATTTAGCTACTGGCAATGATAAGAAACAAGCGATTTTATCGGCAAGTGCTACCCGATTTACGCCAATATTATTAACAACAATTACCACGATTGGAGGCCTATTACCGCTGACATTGTTCGGTGGTAGTTTATGGCAGCCTCTAGGTGTAGTGATTATTTCTGGCTTATGTATATCCGCACTCGCTAGTTTTGTTATTGTGCCAATACTAACGGAATTGTTTACTAAAACAGCCATTAACGAAGAATAAAACATGGACTTTATTGGAACTATTGGTTTTTCGCTAGCAAGTATTGCTTATGCATTATTTTCGCTTCTCATTATTGCTGCGCGCAATAACAGCTTATTAGCCCGTTGGGTGCTGCTCTGTACACTGGTAACTTGTGCCAGTAGTATTATCGCGACCTTACAAATTAAGTTAGGTTTCAGCTTGCAATGGGCAATGCTTGCAGATTGCTTAAAAATTGCTTGTTGGTCACTGTTAATCATTTTATTTAATACCGAAGATAGAAATATTAAAGCGCTAATTAAAAATTACTATGTTCGCCAATATGTTGGAATTTGGCTGGCATTGGTATTGGGCAGTTGGTTGGCTAGCTACTGGCTAAATTATGCATATGAATATATTTTCCTACTCTTTATTGTACTGAATTTATGGATGTTAGTGCTGTTAGAACAGTTATATCGAAATGCCAATTTGCAAGTTCGTTGGGCTATTTGGCCATTAGTGATTGCGCTAGCAAGTATGGCGGTATTTGATTTTGTTCTATACGCTCAAGCAACCATGGTCGGCGGTATTGATTTTGACTTTTGGTTTAGTCGTGGTTTTTTAGCATTATTCATTGTGCCTTTATTACTTATAAGCACTCGCAGGGTCAAGAATGGTGAAGTACGAATTTTTGTCTCACGCAACGTGGTTTTTTATAGTTCAATGCTGATGATAGCGGGTGTTTACTTACTTCTAATGGCTTTAGCTGGGTATGTTATCAACTATGTAGGTGGTGAGTGGGGTAGTTTAGTTAGTATCGGCTTTTTAATGTTAAGTGGCATAGTACTGATTGCACTCCTGATAACTGAGTCGTTACGACGCAAAGTGAAAGTTTTTATTGCGAAAAACTTTTTTGCTAATAAATATGAATACCGTGACGAATGGCTGAATTTGATTGAAAAAATTGAAACAACCAGTGGTGAAAACCACTACCAAATGGCAACACAAATCATGATGTCTAAGGTTAATGTTTTACGTGGCGCCATTATAAAAAAAGTTACCGATCAGCATTATCAACAGCAGTATAGTCATGGTTTACATATTGATGAAAATACTGAAGAGCAATTAATTGAAGTGGGTATATTTTGTCAGGCACAAGGATGGATTGTCGATGTTAATGAATATGAACAATCTCCAGCGATATATCCTGATTTGTCGTTAAACTTAGAGTATTGTCGTCAACAAAATATCCAAATTATTGTGCCTATTTTTATTGGTAAGGCGTTTTATGGCTTATTTGTGCTTGCTGATGAAAATAAAACTAAGCAACTGAATTGGGAAGATAGAGATTTACTTTTTGCGGTGTCGAAACAACTCGGTAACTTTATCTCATTATATGAAGCAACAGACAAGCTAAGTGAATCTAAGCAGTTTGATGCTTTTAATCGCATGTCAGCATTCCTAGTTCATGACTTGAAAAATGTTCAAGCGCAGTTAGCGTTAATTACCACCAATGCTGAAAAGCATCGTACTAACCCTGAATTTATTGATGATGTCTTTGAAACTGTTGAATCGGCTACCGAAAGATTAGCGAAAGTATTATCGCAATTGCGTAAAAAACAGGTAGAGCAGTCAATAAACCGCGATACCGACCTTGCCAGTATTATTGAAAAAGTGGTTGCGCAATGTAGTGTTCTGCAGCCAAAGGTTGAGTTTCAACATATAGGTAATTGTTCCACCTTGATTGATGCGGAGTCATTCCACTCGGTGATGCATCACTTAATTCAGAATGCGCAAGAAGCAAGTAAAAATGATGGCTGGGTTAAGGTGACCTTAGCTGAAAAAAAACGTACCATTAGAATTATAATAGAAGATAATGGCTGTGGCATGACTGAAGAGTTTATGGATACCCGTTTATTTCGCCCATTTGATACCACTAAAGGTAACGCAGGAATGGGAATCGGTGTTTTTGAAGCTAAGCAGTTTTTTGAAAGTATGGCTGGCGTTATTAAAGTTGAAAGTGTTGTAGATAAAGGCTCGATATTTACTATCGATTTGCCTATAGATTCAAGAGCTTAGTAATTTACTGAACTCTATAATAAGGATTTCCCAATATGGAAAAGTTGTTAATTGTAGACGACGATAAAGGTATTCAAAAGCAACTCAAATGGAGTTTATCTGATTACGAAGCTATTTTAGCGGGTGATAGAGAAAGTGCTGTTGCGGCTGTACGTAGACATGAGCCAAAAGTTGTCACATTAGATTTAGGTTTGCCGCCGGATGAAACTAATGCCTCTGAAGGATTAGCAGCGTTACAAGAAATTCTGACTATCGCCCCTCATACTAAAGTGATTGTTATTACTGGTAATGATGATCGTACAAATGCTTTAACTGCAATAGCAGCTGGTGCTTATGATTTTTATCAAAAGCCGGTTGACACTGAGGTTATTAACGTCATTGTTTCGAGAGCGTTTAGTGTTGCCGCTATTGAAGAAGAAAACCGGAAAATGCGAGCAGTTGCAGGTAGCGACATTGGTATTATTGGTAATAGCGAGAGCATTGATAGATTACGAATGATGGTTAAACGTATCGCGCCAACTGAAATTACTGCCTTGTTGTTAGGCGAAAGTGGAACGGGTAAGGAAGTAACCGCTAATGCTGTCCATTTAGCAAGTGATCGAAAAAAGAAACCATTTATTGCCATTAATTGTGCGTCTATTCCAGAAACTTTACTTGAAAGTGAATTATTTGGTTTTGAAAAAGGCGCTTTCACTGGCGCACATCGCACAACCAAAGGCAAAATTGAGTGTGCGGAAGGCGGTACATTATTTCTTGATGAAATAGGCGATATGCCATACAACCTGCAAGCAAAACTGTTACGTTTTCTCCAAGAGAAACGTATTGAGAGATTGGGTGGTAGGCAAGAAATTGCGGTTGATGTTAGGGTTGTTTGTGCGACAAATCAAAACTTAGAAGAAATGGTGGCAGAGAAAACTTTCCGGGAAGACTTATTTTACCGAGTTAGTGAAATTACTTTGAATATTCCGCCATTACGAGATCGTGATGAAGATGTCATAATATTAGCACAGTACTTTTTGCAGCTTTATGCAACCGAATATAAACGTAATGTAAAAAGCTTCTCGGAAGATGCGCTAAGCGCTATTAAATCGCATCAATGGCCTGGCAATATACGAGAGTTGCAAAACAAGGTGAAAAGCTCTGTTATTATGACGACAGGGCGTCAGGTAACAGCATTTGACCTTGGCTTCTTTGATCATAAAGATACAAACTTTGAATTATCATTGAACTTGCGTACTGTTAGGGAGAAGGCTGAATCTATTGCTATTCAAAAAGCCTATGCATTAGCTGATGGTAATATGTCAAAAACATCTGAGTTATTAGGCGTAACCCGTCCAACCTTGTATTCTTTAATTGAGAAATACGAATTAGCCATTAATGCTTAATTTCATTATGGTGTAATTAATGTAATGCTAATTACCAGAATTAAAAAAACCGCACTAGTGCGGTTTTTTTAATGAGCTCAATAATAGTTATTTTTCAGCTTCACTTGCGGTATCGGTATATACGCGGCTTTTATGTTTTAGCATTTTATCGACATAGCGCGCCATTTTAATTTTTTCTTTAATGCTGCTTTCCAATATGTCTTCAACTTCACGAAGAACGTCTTTAATACTTTCAACTTTCTCCGCGGAATTAACAACTACTTGGTTTGGTTCGCTACTTTTCAATTGCTCTGAGTTTAATGAACCTGTTAGTTCAACCTCCATTTCTTGAGCAACTTCATTGATAGCATCAGTATTGATACTCTCTAACTCTTCTAAAAAGCCGAACAGCAATAGTCGATCAACGAAAATATTAATTTTTCTAGGTACACCTAAGGTTTTTTCATGGATAAGTTCAAATGCAGTTGTCGAGAATACTTCCTCTTTATTACACCCTGCTTGATGCAAGCGATGGTTTATATACTCTTTAACTTCTTCTTTTGATAAAGGTTTTAAATGAGCTGAAGCAATAATACGTTGGCGAAATTGTTCCATATTCGGAGCTTGAATAATGCCTTTAAGCTCTTCTTGGCCAAGTAAAAAGCTTTGAATAAGCGGCTTGTTATCTAACTGAAAGTTAGACAGCATACGCAGCTCTTCAACAGTTTCGCTAGGCAAGTTTTGTGCTTCATCAACAATTAACAAAGCACGCTTACCTTGGTGATGCAGCTGAACAAGAAACTTCTCAATGCCTTGTAGTAAATCCGCTTTACTATCTCCAGTGACGCTAATATTAAACTCTGATACCACCAGTTCAAGCAATTCTTGCGGGTTAAGTTTTGTTGTTACTAGTTGCGCCGCTACTATGCTGGCGTCACCTAAATTGCTTAACAAATTTCGAGCAATAGTTGTTTTACCTGTGCCAATTGGACCAGTAACGACAATGAAGCCTTCACCCTGATCTAAACCATACTGTAAATAGGATAAAGCACGTTGGTGATGGCTTGAAGCAAAGAAGAATCTTGGGTCAGGGCTTAACTGAAATGGTCTTTCTTTAAAGCCATAATAATTTTCATACATACTGCTAGAAACCTTTGGTAATTTTGGCGCTTATGCGACCTTCTTTATAATTAAGTGAGAAATCGCTAGAGCTTCTATTCAAATAACTCAGATCAAAGTTGAAAGAGAAAGTGCTGTTTAATGATTTTTCATAGCCTATTTGATAACGACGATATCTATCTAATCTTTCTTGTTCAGTATCTAGCTGCAAGTTGGTATCTGTGTACGATAACTCAAGGTTTATATTGGAACGACCGCTTACTTTACGTTTAATGTTAAAGCGTAAATGGTTATTCTCATCTTCAATACGTGTGTCTAAGTTTTCTCTATTTTGTCTTCGGGCGACTACAGTGAATGTAGTTCTGGGCAACGTAAGTGTTGAATTCCAATTAAGGGTTTTGTTAAGCGAAAAGAAAGTATCTTCTGCTAATTCAAAATCGGAAACCGTTGTCAACTGAAAGCCATCCGGTGCTATTGTACTACCATCTTGAACAATACATTGGGCAATATCGTCAATAACGCCTGTAGAGGGACACCAAAATCGACCGATAACAAAAGGAATAAAGTTATTCCGCGTTAAGGTTTGTACATCTTCTACATAACTAATGGTGTTGGACAAACGTTTATTCCTGTGCTGGAAGTCCAATCCGTAGCTATCGCCATAAAAGCGCTCAGAGTAGTTTACTTCGAGTTGCGTGCGCCCTGATGGTTCCCACCTTATTTTAGCGTTGATATATTCTTCTTGTGTTTCGCCATCAATATCAAGTTTATTTCCTATTGGCTTATTATAAGAGGCATCAAGGTATAAACGATCTGATATTAACCAGCGCACCCCTGCTCCGTACGAATTAGATTCGATTGAGCGGTTACCGCTGTTAACATTGCCACTATTGTCTTCGTCATAGTAGCGAATAAATGGATTAACCTTAAAATCCGTGATTAAGCCAATCACGGCTTCTGACTCTAATAACTCGCCTTTACTACCGTTATTTTTTAGTTCACGGTAACTATGTTGGATATCCCAGAAAACATGACGTGCAGCTCGACCATTTCGACTACTTAAAATACTATTTATACCATTACGATCGCCAACATTATCTTCTGCATTGGTTTCTTGGTAAGTTGCTAATGCATTGATAATAAAGTCGCTATTATTTACCGTATATTCAATACCACCATTATAAGTTTCAACGCGCACAGTATCTGCTGAAATTATATCTGCTAAAGCATTTTTACTGCCATTTCGGGCCTGATTACTAACATTTACGTTGCCAATTAAAGTAATACCGTTAGGCCATAATTGATAGCGTATATCGCTCGCTAATGAGTGGTAATCGTTATCAAGGTCGTGGTCGTGGCTATATAAAGCATAAGTACTTTCAGATGCAAAATTAAAATCAAGTTGCTGCGCCTGATAAGTTGTGTCTATTAAAATACTGGCCTGACTAACCAAGCTGCTTTGTTCATTACTGCGTACCAAATTAACATTATCGGTATAGGTTTCATTAAGCTTAATGCTTGGATCAAATTGCCAATCTCCAGCAAAAGCGAACTTAGAGCAGAATAGTGTTAGACAGAATACACTAACGCTAATCTGCTGCGCCGTATCCGTAGCCATAATAGCCATACAAATCCTTATGAGATCTAATTGCTTTGTTAAGTACTAGCCCAATTGCCAGGTCTTCGTTTAAGTGCTCAGTTGCCGACTTAATATCCGTGATTGCTGTTTTTGACTCTTCGACAACAATTAATGCTTGCCCCATTAAATTTGCAAGAACTAGTGTTTCTGTAACACCGATTAATGGTGGGCAATCAAAAATAACGATCCGGTCAGGATAACGATTTGCGAGCTCATTGGCCAATGAAGCCATTTTTTCACTAGCTAGTAACTCGTTAGATAAGTGATGTGGCTTTCCTGCTGGGATAAGTTTTAACTTATCGATATCTGTATTGTAGATTATATCAGCGACACTTTCAGATTTGCCCAATAGGTACTCAATGATACCAGGAGAATCTTCAACGCCGAGTTCGCGAATAATGCTAGGGCGCAATACGTCCGCATCAATTAGTAGTACGGTTTTGTCTTGTTCTAGCGCAATACTCAGTGCCAAATTGATTGCGACAAAAGTTTTACCTTCATTTGGCTTGGCACTGCTGACCATAATTAGGTTACTATTGTCTAATGTTTTAGCGCCACTACCAAAGGCATTTTTAAGTAATTTCCGCTTTATCTGACGAAATTCGTCTTTAATGCTTTTACGAGTACCGTTATCAATCAAATATCCTCGCTCGGCTAAACTTTCTTTATCTAGCGCTAGTATCGCTTTTTCATTTATAACCGAGTCGTCAGGTATGGAAGGTTTATCTTCAGCGACAGTTTTTGGTGCTTCCGAAGTCGCTTTGGATTCCTTCGCTTGTTGCTTAGCTAGCGCTTTTTCAATTATGCTCATGACCTATAACACTCCTCTGATCGGCGCTTTAATTATTTCCGGCGCTACGGCATAAACAACGAAGAATGCTAATAGCATTATCAATAAGATATTGGATGCGACAAATATTAACGTTTTTCGTTTATGCCATTGTTGTAGCCCTAAATTGTCTGACGCTGAGACAATACCGAATACCGGGATACCAGTACTTTTAGATACTTGGCTACTTGATGTAACTACCGGGTTAATTTGGCTAAAGAGTAAAGACAAGCCGATTCCAACACCGAAGCCAACGACGGTCACGGCAAATAAAAATAGTATTCGTTTAGGCCCTGCTGGTTCTGTTGGTGCTCGCGGTGGGTCAATGACACGAAATTGAATTGGGTTTGTTGACTCGTCTGCTTGCTGAGCTAACTGTGCCGTTTCTTTTCGGTTTAATAGCTCTTCATATTTATCTTTAGTGATTTCATAGCCACGATTAAGTGATGTTAACTCAGCTTCTATTTCGGGTAAAATATGAATTTTACTTTCAAGCTCTTTTACTTGCTCACGGTAGTCTTCAGCGCGAACTGTCGTTGAAGCCACTTGATTTTCAAGTTGATTAACCTGAATCTGTAATTGCTGAATTACAGGGTTTTGACTAGTTGCTAAACTATTACTGTCGCCATCTTGTGTGGCATTTAAGTATTCATCAATTTCTTTGGTTCTTTGCTCGTTTAAATGTGCTAAGCGACGTTTAACTTCTTTAACATCGGGATGCTTTTCTGTATATCTAAGCTGCAACGAATCTAGTGTCGCTTCCAATTCTGAAATTCGTTCGTCGTATGTGGTTTGGATACTATTTGAGTTTTTAATTTTATTTTGTGGGTTGCTGATATTACTTGGCGCAGTATTCAGCTGTGTTTTTGCTGATACCAATTGAGTTTCTTGCTCGCGAAGACTTAATTCAACAATTTTAAGTTGTTCTTTAACCACGTTCAATTTTTGATAGTAACCACCGTATTGGTCCGGTAGTACATCACTATATTTTTGTTTAAAATCTGTCAGACGAGATTCTGCTGCCAGTAAGCGATTTTCATAGTCTTTGATTTGTGTGTCTAAAAATTTTTGTGCTGAATCGGAATCACTGCGGTTTTCTCCTAGAGTGTTCTCGATAAACACTGTTAATGCAGAATTAACGACGTTTTTAGCTGTTTCTGGATCTTTATTTTGGTAGGTAATGGTGAAGATGTTTTCTTTGCGACCACCAGTTTTACGGATAATGATATCTGTTCTTAGATCTTCGATGAGTTCTTCATAAGCTTCTGGCGTTGCAGCTTGAACATCAAGATCAGTCATGCGAGTAATACGCTCTAAATTAGGTCTACTTAGTAGCGTTTTAATCATTAAGCGAATTTGCACTTCCGGATTTGTTTCTACAGTTAAGCCTTTTAATAACGGCCCAAGAATAGACTGCGTATCTGCATATACACGGGCTTCTGATTCATAAACATTGTCTAATTGTGAAACAAATACCCACGCTAAAGGACAAATAAGCCATGTCGATACCATGATAAAGCGACGCTTTAACCAGATGCCCTTAAGGTAGTCTAAAATTTCTTCAATAATTTCTTGCATTCCCGACCTCTAAAACAGGTAAATATATAAATGAACTTAAAACCATGTTTCAGGTATTACAATAATGTCACCGGGCAGTACGTCGACATTTGCATTGATTTGGCCATTTTTGATTAAGTCTTCAATAAAAATGTCATACTGCTTTTGTTGACCATTTTCTACTCGCACTAATACTGCACCGTTGCCGTTAGCAAATTCTGTTAAACCGCCAACTCGTATCATTACGTCGAGTAAAGTCATATGTTGAGTGTAATTTATTGCCTGTGGCTCAGCTGCTTCACCAATAACGCGAATTTGCTCGCTAAATGGGCCGACAAAACTATTAACTGTTACTGTAACAACAGGGTCACGTAAATATGTACCTAATATTTCTTCAATAGAGCGCGCTAGCTCTGTTGGTGTTTTGCCTGAAACTGGAATGTCCTCCACTAGCGATGTGGTGATCATACCGTCTGGGCGAACGATAAATGTGCCTGAAACCTCAGGGTTACGCCAAACAAATATGTTAACTACATCGCCTGCACCGATAAGATACTTATATGATGCAACATCAACAGTATTTGATTGATGTAATGTAGCAGGAGGCAATGTTGGTGAACTACACCCCGTGATAATGTAACCAAGCATTAGAAATAATATTGCTTTTATTGTGTTAGTCATACGTTTTTCCATGGTATCAACCTTCTTATTTACAACTGTTTTTTTGTATAAGCTACCAGATTGTATTTTATTTTTACTCATGATGCACATTATTTAATTTCTGTAAATATTTTGTAATTGCACTAATTTAAATAACCTCTTGTTTACATTTCTTGATGAATCAATTCTAATATACAACTTAAAAATAAAAACTAACTGTCGCTGGTTTATTTTCTCTGTGAAAGGAATTTCTTGACCTTATGTCTAGCCCTAAATTTCGTGACTTGTCTGCTGGCAGCAAATCTCTAGTATTAATTGAGTTTTTTTGCTTTGCTGGCGCATTGTTGCTCAGCATATATCTGAACGATGTATTCCAATTTATCTCACATACGGTGCAAGATGTTGCGATAAACATTCTATTTATTCATGCGATTGTATTTGCATTAGTTGTGCAATTATCTTCGCTGGCGATGGGATTATATAATTCTAAATTACGAGAAAATTTTCGCGGGGTGGTAAGACGGCAATTAGTATCTGTAGCGATTGGCTTTTTTATCGCATCTTTAATTAATCCGTTTTACGGACAAGGATCTCTTGCTATTGAGTTGCTGGCGATTTCTTCCTTAATGAGTTTGATCTTTGCCAGTGCAGTTAGATATTTAACGCTACAAATTGATTTTTTTGGCTTTAATAAGCGAAACGTTTTGGTACTAGGTTCAGGTGAGCGAGCATCAATAATTGAAAAACGTATGCGCCGAGATGTTGATAGACAAGGTTTTTTTATGCATGGTTTTGTTATTATGAACGGTGATGCTGAAAACGGTATTGTCAATGAGAATCGCATTACACTTGATGGTTCCTTGGTTAATTATGCTTTAGAGCATCAAATTGATGAAATTGTTGTCGCCAACGATGAACGACGAGATAATTTGCCTGTTGACGAGCTTTTTGCTTGTAAAATTCGTGGAGTCGAAGTGACTGAAATTCTCGATTTTATTGAGCGGGAAACTGGGCAGATTGCCGTTAACCTTATTTATCCAAGTTGGGTGATTTATTCTAATGGCTTTGCGTCAGCGAACCACCTTCGTAATACATTAGATTGGGTGTTTAACGCTAGCATGGGTTTTGTTTTACTCTTATTAACTTGGCCTGTGATGTTGATCACGGTTATTTTAATAAAACTTGATGAGGGCCTGAAAGCGCCAATTTTTTATTTTCAGGAGCGTGTTGGTTTAGACGGGCAAGCATTTAATATTGTTAAATTTAGAAGTATGCGTGTTGATGCCGAAAAGCATGGTGCACAAATGGCTTCCGAAAATGATGATAGAACGACAAAAATTGGTAAGTTCATCCGCAAATATCGCGTTGATGAATTACCACAAATTTATAACGTAATGCGCGGTGATATGGGCTTTGTTGGTCCTCGTCCGGAGCGTCCTGAGTTTGTTCAGCAACTGATTAAGAATATTCCGTATTACAATGAGCGTCATAATGTTAAACCAGGCTTAACTGGTTGGGCCCAACTTAAATATCCATATGGTGCTACGGAAGAAGATTCACTCGAAAAACTAAAGTACGACTTATATTACATTAAGCATCGTAGCTTTATGTTAGATCTACTTATTTTGATTCGCACTGTTGAAATAGTGCTGTTTGGCAAAGGTAGGTAGCCGTTAATGCCTTCATCAAGCAAGAAAAGGGAAATGCTTTGAAAGTTTTACATGTATTAGAATACTCAAGACCGAACATCAGCGGTTATTCGCTGAGATCAGATGCCATTATTCGTCATCAAAGAAAAATAGGGATTACTACGAATCAACTAACCAGCCAACGTTATCAAGATTTTGAAACGCTGGAAGAGGATGTTGATGGTGTTTGTTATCAGCGTACTGAGAAGTCTTCTTCATGGCTAAGTAAAATCCCTGTTATCAATTATTTTGATCACATTAATCATCTAGCTAAAAGAATAGAGCAGGCTGTTTTAGCTGATCGTCCTAATGTAATACAAACGCATTCACCTATGTTTAATGCCCTTGCGGCTGTAAAGGTAGGGAAAAAATACAATATTCCAGTTTGTTATGAGGTTAGAGCCTTATGGGAAGATGCTGCTGTTGATACTGGGAAGACAAAAGAAGGTAGCATTAAATACCGTTTAATTAAAGCTATAGAACAAAGTGCCTTTGAAAAAGCAGATGCAGTAAGTTGCATTTGCCAAGGATTAAAAGATGACTTGATTAAACGCGGCATACCAGAAAATAAGCTTTATGTGACACCCAATGCCGTTGATATTAATAATTTTCAACCTTCAATAGAGCGAGATCAAGCACTTGAACAGTCTCTAAATTTGTCAGGAAAAAAGGTATTGGCGTTTGTGGGAACTTTTTTTAAGTACGAGGGGTTGGCATACGCTATTTCTGCAATGCAAAGGATTGTTGAGCAACGTAATGATATTCATTTATTATTGGTGGGAGCTGGAAACGAGTTAGAAAATTTGAAACAGCAAGTTACACAAGCGGGCTTGCAGAGTGCAGTAACTTTTGTTGGTAGAGTGCCATTTGAAGAGGTTAGTCGTTACTATAGCTTAGCTGATTTATTAGTGTTTCCTCGAGAAAGTATCCGTTTAACCGAGCTGGTAACTCCGTTGAAACCATTGGAGTCGATGGCGCAATTTAAACCTGTACTTGCTTCTGATATTGGCGGCCATAGAGAATTGATTGAAGATGGCAAAACCGGATTTTTGTTTACTGCTGATAATGCTGATGCTATGGCAGATAAAATTTTAGCTGTTATTGATGATCAGGCCTTACTTCAGCATGTGAGCGATACTGGACTGAGCTTTGTGCGCGAACAGCGAAATTGGTTAAATACGGCTAAACAATATTTACCTGTTTATCAGCGTTTATGTGAGTAGTTGATGACAGCTAATTCCAAAAAGAGTTTGTTGGTGATTACTAACCTTTATCCCGTGCCTTGGGCGCCTAATCGGGCAAGCTTTAATAAACAACAATTTGATTTGCTTGCGCAAGAGTATACTGTAAACATCATTATCTTGTTGGGCTGGAAGGAGTGGCTTTCGCATCGAAATCTATGTCATTCAAGTGGGAGTGTTAAGTATTGCCCATATTTTTATCTACCTAAATTGGGGCGTCGATTAGTTCCGTTTTTTCAATGGCTTTCGCTGCTTTTTTGTTTGCCATGGATAAAAAGAAAACAGCCAAGTGCTTTGTTAGCGTCTTGGGGGTTTCCTGATGCAGTCGCAGCTTCGATGTTGAATTCGCAATTAAAATTACCATTTTTTATTAAAGTACATGGTACAGATGTAAATGAAAATACCGTATTTGCGGCCCGAAGTTCATTAATGAAGAAGTGGTTAAATCGAGCCAGAACTATTTTTTGTGCAAGCCATGCATTAGCAGAACGCTTGCAGTTAATCGGCATCGAAAGCAAACGTTTGAGGGTAAATTATAATGGTGTTAACCCAGATATATTCTACCCGTTAAAGCAAAAAGCTAGCAGTCAGCACTTTATTTTTGTTGGTAGTTTAATTGAGACTAAAGGTTGTAATGAATTGCTATCTGCTTTTGTTGAGGTGCAGAAAATATACTCAAATACAACCTTAGATATTATTGGTGAAGGCTCTTTGAAAGGCGCACTTTATGAAAAAGTCATCCAATATGAACTCAACGATCAGGTACGATTACTAGGCTCTTTACCGTTGAATGAAGTTGCTGAGGCTGTTAGAGCGGCGAATGTGTTAGTGTTACCCAGTTACCGTGAAGGCGTGCCTAATGTTTTACTTGAATCTTTTGCAAGTGCAACGCCAGTGATTGCAACAGATGTTGGTGGTATTCCTGAAGTGGTAAATAGTGATGTTGGTTTAATGGTTCCTGCTAAAAACGAGCAAAAATTGGCTCAAGCCATGATTAGGGCTATTGAGACGGTATGGTCAACAGAGAAAATAATTAACCATGCTAGTCAATTTAATTGGCAACATAATGTGAATGTCGTTCTTAAGCAGTTGGATAATTAATGAAGTTTTTAATTAGTGATATTAAGCAAAAACAGCAAGTTTTCACTATAGAGGGCTACCGTGTTTCTATGCTTCGAACTTTGCTAAGTGACGGTACTTCTGCTAACGCACTTTATAGAGCAACCAGTTGGTTCATGCATTACAAACTAGCACCGTTAGCTATTGTAACACTTTGGTTAAATAAGTTAATAAACGGATGCGTAATAGGTGCTGGCGTTAAGTTTCAAGAAGGCTTTGTTATTATGCACCCTATTGGGGTGGTTATAAATTCAAAGGTTACTGGCGGTTGTAATGTAGTTATTGAAAGCGGTGTTGTTATTGGAGATGAGAAAGGCAAAGCTCCGGTGCTTGGAAATAATATTTTTATCGGTGCCGGTGCTAAAGTTATCGGTGGGATTAGCATTGGTGATAATGTTAAAATCGGCGCAAATGCTGTGGTCGTAAAAGATGTTCCAAGTAATGTTACTGTCGTTGGCATTCCTGCCAAAATTATAGAAAGAGGTGAGCATTGATGCTTATGGTATTTTGGCTGTCTTTAGCTCTGTTAGTGTACTCTTACTTTATTTTCCCACTAATATTGAGAATATTTGTAACACCTAAGGTTGTGCGCCGCACTAAACCTGACATAGCTCCAAGTGTTGATATTATTATTGCAGCGTATAACGAAGAATCTTGTATAAAAGAGCGCATTGAAAATGCTTTGCAACAAGATTATGCTGGCGACTTTCAAATTTTAGTTGCATCTGATGGTAGCCATGACAACACAGGTGCAATCATAGAATCATTTGATGATCAGCGCGTACTAGCGTTTAATTTTGAAGTTAATCGCGGGAAGATATCTGTTTTAAACGATTTAGTCGCAAAGTCTTCTGCTGATATTTTAGTTTTTACTGATGCCAATACTGATTTCAATACTGACGCTATTACTGTGTTAGTTGAAAGTTTCAATGGAAATGTAGGGGCTGTGTCAGGGGAATTGATCTTGGAAACGGAAGATGGAAATCAAAATTTAGATGGACTCTACTGGCGTTATGAACAATTTTTAAAAAAATGCGAGTCAGAACTTGGAAGCTTATTAGGTGCTAATGGCGCTATTTACGCGTTAAGACGTAATTTATATATGCCATTACCTACCGACACTATTGTCGACGATTTTTGTATCGTTATGAATGTTAAAAAGCAGGGATTTGATGTGCTTTACAATGACCAAGCAATTGCTAAAGAAGAAGTTGCACCTTCCCTTGAAGATGAGGTTGGTCGCAGAATTCGCATTGGCGTAGGTAATTATAAAGCCTTTTTTGCTAACTTATGGGCATTATCTCCTAGCCAAGGATTATTAAGCTGGTGCTTTTGGTCACATAAAGTATTACGCTGGTTTGCTCCACATTTCATGCTCTTAGTTATAGTAAGCAATGCTATGTTATTAGAGTCAGCTTTTTTTAGATTTACCTTTATTGCTCAAATTTTATTTTATGTTGTAGCTTGGCATGGACAAAAAAAAATTCATCAAGGACAAAAAGTGCGAGGCATTGTCGCTA
Organism: Colwellia meonggei; assembly: GCF_057537295.1. Lineage (NCBI taxonomy): Bacteria > Pseudomonadati > Pseudomonadota > Gammaproteobacteria > Alteromonadales > Colwelliaceae > Colwellia > Colwellia meonggei. The sequence continues at coordinate 130,854 of NZ_BAAJLZ010000007.1, read as the reverse complement.
TTGTCAGTTTTTTTGTGTCAATGAATGTTGCTTTAGGACAAGGATTTATTCGCTTTTGTAAAGGTCAAAAAAGCGGTGGTTGGAAACGTACAGCTCGCGGAGGAGAAGCGAAGTAATGATGACATTTTTCATGGTATTGGCCATTGTTTTTATAGGCTTATTTTGGCAAGTATTAAAATTTAAAAATATGGATGTATGGTTTTTTTCGTATATTAAACAAATTTTTAGCCGGCCTAAAGTGGACGGTCCTGTTCATGTGATGTTTTGTTTTGTTGATCACTACGAACCTCAATGGCGCAATGATGATATTGAAGTTGAGCGTGCTCGAGTAGATCGCTGGTGTAAAGATTACCCTCTTATGGCTAATCAACATAAAGATGCTGATGGCCATATGCCTAAACATTGCTTTTTTTACCCTGAAGAAGAGTATCGGCATGAGCATTTAGCTAAGTTATCAGATATGTGCTATCACGGTTACGGTGAAATAGAAATTCACTTACATCATGATAATGACACGGCAGAAAATTTCAGTACAGTAATGACGGATTTCGCGCATAAATTACATTATGAGCATGGCGCTTTACCAAAGCATCCGGAAACAGGTCAAATAATGTATGCTTTTATTCATGGTAATTGGGCGCTCGATAATTCACTACCTAATGGTCATATGTGTGGTATAGATAATGAATTGGCATTATTGAAAAAAACAGGCTGTTATGTTGATATGACTTTACCTTCAGCGCCAAGCCCAGCGCAAACGTGCAAAGTGAATTCTATCTATTATGCTACGGGAGTTGATGGTAAGTGTAAAAACCATAATACTGGCACAGACGTAGAAGTTGGAAAAACTGAATCTGGTGATTTAATGTTAATACAAGGGCCATTAGGTATTAATTTAAAGTGGAGAACAGCTAAGGGATTGCCACATATTGAAAATTCTGATGTGAGAAAAGCGATGCCACCAACAAAAACTCGTGTAGATCAGTGGGTTAATTCACATATTCATGTAAAAGGTAAACCGGAATGGATCTTCATAAAAATCCATACTCATGGGACACAGGAAGGTGATATGGATACGCTATTGGGACAACCTAGGCATGATATGCACAGTTATTTAGAGTCTAAATATAATGATGGCAAAAACTATATCTTGCATTATGTTTCAGCTCGTGAAATGTATAATATTGTCAAAGCAGCTGAAAATAATGAAGTTGGCAACCCGAATCAATATCGCGATTATAAGCTTGCTAAGCCAAAGTTTATGAGATTGTAAGTCTATGTATCATCGCTTCCAAGAAATATTAAGTAAGGTGCTTTTATATACCAAAGCAACAGACTTTCTTTGGAAGCGACTGCCTTCGGGGTTGTATGTTTTTAACTATCACCGAATAGGTGTTTCGGAAGCAAGTGGTTATGATCATGCAATTTTTTCATGCTCAAGTGAAGCATTTGATGAACACGTATTAAAGTTAAAGAAAAACTTTACAATTATAAATTGTGCCCAGTTAGCTGAGATACTAGAACAAGAGGCCTTAACTGATAAGCGATATGCAATAATCACATTTGATGATGGTTATGTAGACAACTATACGCATGCATTTCCTATTTTAAAAAAACATAATGTGTCAGGCAGCTTTTATATAGCAACAGATTTTGTCGACTCAAACCATATTCCTTGGTGGGATGAAATTGCTTTTATATTAAGAAATTCGTGCGGCGAAGCATATCAACTGCCTTCGTCGAATAATTCTTTTATGCTTGATAGTACAAATATAAATCAAACGATACGGCAAATAATGAATGCTGCGAAATTATTACGCGACTATAGCATTTTAGAAGTATTAGATGATGTCAGAGCTAAGTTTCCTACGGCGGTAAAAAAGCTGAAATTAACAGAGCCTAAGTTATTTATGAATTGGTCACAAATTAACGAAATGGCTAATTCTGGAATGGAAATTGGCTCGCATACTCTCAGTCATCGTATTTTATCCCAGCTAAGTAGAGAAGAACAAAAGCAAGAAATTTCCAATTCAAAAAAACTAATTGAAGCCAAGCTTTCTTGCCAAATTACCTCTATTGCATACCCAGTTGGTCGATACCATTGTTACAATCAAACATCTTTTGAGGAAGTCAAAGAAGCGAATTATTTAATTGGCTTTAACAACGAGCCAGGCTCTCATCGCTCTATTAGTAACCAATTTGATATTAATCGTTATTGTGTCGCTAGAGATGATATCAATTATCTTAAATTTGAGTGCTGTTTTAAATGATAGAGTCTACTTCATTAGTTATTGTACTTTCGGCAGGGCCTAATGGTTTAGGCGCAGTAAGAAGTTTATATAAAGAGAATGTTAACGTATCAATTATTACTGCTAATCAATTAGAACCAGTAATGAGCTCTCGATTGCCTTGTCAAAAAGTGTTGCTAAAGAAAGGGTTAGATGCAGAAGAGTTGTTAGCGGTCTTGTTAGCATGGCCAAATTCAGGACAAGTGCTGATACCGACATCTGATTGGTATGTAGATTTCTTAGTAGCACATCAAGATAAACTCTGTGAAAAATTTAAGTTCGTGCTGCCCAAAGGTGAACTTTCAAGTAAGTTTATAGATAAACGAGCTGAGGTTGAGCTTGTTAAAGGTTTTGTTGAAGTTCCAAAGTCGATTTTAAATTTGCCTAGTAGCGTAGAAGGGTTACTTGACGTTATCTCGCTTCCAATCATTATTAAACCTCGCTCTAATGAACTTAACCGAATTGGTCAAAAAAATATTCAAATCCATAATAATGAGCAATTACAGGGGTTTTATAAGAAGTACTCGGGAGTTTTGGATTACTGTATAGCTCAGGAAATTGTTGTTGGTGATGATGCTAATTTATGGGTATGTAATTGCGTTTTTAACCTTAAAGGTGAGCTAGTTAATGCATTTACTTTTCAGCGCTTACAATTAACACCGCCACATTTCGGTGTGACGTGTTATGCAAAAAGCAAAGTTAATGAAGAAGTGCTTGCACAAGTGAAGAATCTAGGAAAAGGGCTTGGTTATATCGGTCCCGCAATGGTGGAGTTTAAAGTTGACGATCGTGATGGAAAATATAAATATATCGAAGTAAACCCTAGATTAGGTTTGTGTAATTATTTTGACACCAGTTGCGGTAAAAATAATGTTTTTGCTACTTATTGTGTTGCTGTTGGTCAGACATTTACTGAGCAGGCTCAGAAGGACAATAGAATGTTTTTGAGTTTCTATGAAGATCTTTATTCTCGCTATCGTGACGGTCAAAACACCTTAAGTATTTTATCTACTTATCTTAGCAATATCTTTAAGTCACATACTTTTATGTATTTTGCTTGGAGCGATCCTTGGCCGGCTTTTGCCGTTGGTTATCGCCAATGGAAACGTACTGTTCTGTCAGTTGTTAATAAATTTACTAAGAAGCCAAAATAATATGAATGGTTTTGTCGTTACTCAGAGCAAAAATGAGCCGGTGATCACAAGCACAAATGAAGAAGCTGTCAAATTAGGCCAATATAATTACCACATTAAAGCTGGTGATTGTTATTTCGAAACACTTGATGATGGCAGCATATTTATTGTTGATGGCTATATTTTTCCTGATAGCTTTAACGTATTGTCTGCGGCATTATCATCGGGAAACACCGAAATTCTTTCTGAGCTAGAAGGGCACTTTTCCGGATTATATATTAGCAAAGACAAGGTACTCGCGTTTAACGATCGCTATGGCGGTAAAACGATATTTTGGCAGCAACACCAAGCGTCTGTTATTTTTTGTTCTCGTAGTCATCTGATGCCCATTTATGACCTTAAGCCATGTAAAGAAAGTGAGGCTGAACTTGTAAACTATCGATGGACATCCGGAAGCAACACGTTGCTAAGTAGTATTCAGCAATTAGAAATACATCATCTCGGTGAATTCCTTGCAAATGGTTTAATAGAGCGAACAAACTATTGGCAGTTACCAGCGCTAAAGACTAATGATTTACCCGATAGTAAAAAAATATTAGCGACAAAGAAGGCATTAGTTAACTGTTTGAAAAAGGCTAGGCAACGATACAGCAAGGTCGCCGTTTTTTTGAGTGGTGGCGTTGATTCGTCTATTTTGGCTGCTTTAAGTAAAGAAATATTTGATGATTGTTATCTACTTACGCCAATTTTCAAAGGTGAAGAAAATCCGGAACTTGAAAATGCTAAAAAATTTGCTCAAACCCTAAACCTACCTCTGCATTTAGTTGAAGTAGATCCTGATAAACTTTGTCATGACCTAACCACATTGCTGGCACTTAAGCGAGAACCGCTAAGACATTATAGTTCGTTAGCTATGATGGCTATGATGGCTTCAATACCTGAAGAGTATAAAGCGATTGTTTATGGTGAAGCCGCAGATACACTATTTGGTTCAAATGCCATTAGGCGTGTAGTAACCCATGCAAAATGGAAGGAGCAGTCAGCTTTTTTGCCTTCATTTGCTCTTAAAATCTTGAGAAAGGTGGTCCCGGGTAGAGCCAATATCTTGTTGAAATTAAAAGATCTTACGCTGGAAGATATAATGGCTTCCGCAATGAAAATTAGCTACTCCGAAAAAGAAAAGTACTTCTTAGCACAGTTATCGGGTGCTGAAGAGGTTTATGTTAATGCGTTTGAAAAAAATGAAATGGTTGACCTAAGGCAAGCAACGCAAGAACGTGTGTTAGCAAATGATGCAGGAACACATTTTTTAGAGGCTGAATTAATTGCTCAACTTTATGACAAGCATATTATATCTCCTTTTGTGACACCTGAAGCGGTTGCCGTTTCTAGTTCGTTAACCGAGCAGCAATATTTTGGTGACGAGTATGTTAAGCCAATATTGCGTGAACTTGCGTGTGAGTTCTACTCTAGAGGTTTGATTTACCAACGGAAGTTAGGCTTTCCTGTGCCTTTTGTTTCATGGTTACAAGGGCCACTGGCCGAACTTGTTGAAGATATTAAAGTAGAGCGTGAGATGTTCGATGGAAGTTTCTTTGATGATCTTGCAATTGAAAAACATTACGAATTATTTTGGCTAGCAATAAACTGGCAACTAGTTAAGAATAACTTTATTAAGCAATCGGCTAAAACTTGAAGTGTATGTACTTGAAGGTTAGTTTACTCGACACAGTTGTCAGCAATATTTATTGTTATATTTTATGGGGTTGCCGCCAAGTAAGTATAAGTAAAGCTGAAATTTCATGAAGAGTATATGTGTCAATGTTTTAACAGGAATTGAACAGCTTGAAGGGTATGCTGAGCAGTGGGACTATTTCCGCCTACAATATAGCGCTGATAATATCTGCTCGAGCCATATTTGGTTATTAACTTGGTGCCAGATATTTTTACAGCCAGATGATGAACTCGCCATTCATTGCTATTTTCATAATGAGCAATTAATTGGCATTTTTCCTGTTTATAAGAAAAAAATCACTGCAGGGTATCAGTTGCGCTTTATTGGTACCGGTGAAAAGGAAGTCGAAGAAGTCTGTAGTGAATTTCAGGATTTTATTATAAGCCCTGCTTATAAAAGTGAACTGCTTACTTTATTTAGTCGAGCAATAGAAGGGATGTCTGGCGTAGTCTCTTTAGCGTTCGATGATGTCCTAATAAATAGCATAGTCGCAGGTTGGATATCAAATAAGGATATGCAAGCTTGGTGTCAAATGAAAGCTTTAGCTGGTAATCGTTATATCATTCCAGTCGCCGAAGATGATGGTAAGCAACTTAAGAGCCTAACGAGTAAAAGTAGTCAACGGCAAGCAAAAAAATATATTCAACATAGTGATTACCGTGTTGTTTATGCAACTAACGATGAGCAAGTACAACAATTTTTTTCTGAGCTGAGCGCCTTACATAATGCCAGTTGGAAATCTCGTGGAAAAGTGGGGGTCTTTGAAAATAAGAATTTCTGCGTTTTTCACCAAAAATTAATAGGAAAGCTTAATCATCTAAGTCAGTTAGTGTTATTTAAGATTATTTACAAAGAACAAATTATTGCTGTTTTTTATGGCATAAAATGTGGTTCTATTTTGCAGTATTATCAAAGTGGTCTAGTAAAAATTAAAAGTATTCCTTCAACGGGTATGGCAATGCATGTTGAGGCACTTCGATATGCAAGAATGCAAGGGTTACAGACTTATGACCTTATGAAAGGTGCTACCGATAGTTATAAAAACCGCTTAACCGAGCCTGGAAGTCAAGTTAGTAGTATTACTGCATTTAAGAAATACTATTTTTGGTTGCCATATTATTGGCGTATTCAAGACAAATTGAGCATATTATTTAGGTAATTAGCATTATAAAGTTAGCTACAACTTAGGTACAATGTTACGACAAAATCAAAGGATTCGATCAGTTTAGAATGAAAGAAAAATTAGCGAAGATAAAACAAATTTGGCAGATGATTCGCACAATGCCGAGAGTTGAAATTAATTTAATGAGACAAGCCTGTGAGGGTAATGATCCATTCTATGCACGAATCACAGATGAATTACATAATGAAGTGAATGGTCGTCATCCAAAGCTGCCACTCATTAGAAAAAAGGTCTATGGTGTCGCTTTATATCAACTAGGTGAAGAAACCGATAATTATTTAAAAGCTGTAGAGAGTTCGGCGAGACGAAATTTCAAAAAGGCGATACGTAATGGCTACACATTTAAGCGTATAGATTTTAACGAATATTTGGATGATATTTGGGACATAAGACGCTCGGCAAAAGTACGCCAAGGAGAAATGCCAGAAGACTTTGTAACTAAACGACCTGTTGAAGTTTATGTTCCTAAAAGTAATTCTAAAACTCATGATTATCCTTATTTTGGTATCTTTAATAATGAAGGTAAATTGGTTGCTTATGCTGGATGTATTGTTGCAGGCGAGTTAATCGAAGTTGAGCATATATACGGTCATAGCGAATTTCAAACTGATGGCATTGTACCTATGCTATATATTTCTATTGCTGGTTATGCTGTCACTGAGTTTCCTCAAATTAGGTGTTATGGCTATGGGACATTTTTGGGGGCAAGCGACACCATGAAACGCTTTAAGAAGAAATTTAAATTCTTGCCTCATAAAGTTACCTGGAAATTAGGCAACAAATAATAGGGAAACCATGTGCGAGTATTACATGTTGTTAGTAGCTTAAATGTTGGAGGGGCTGAACGCTTTGTTATTGATTTAGCAACTCAACAAAAAAATGCACTGTCAGTAGATGTTGGTGTTTTATCAATGGGAAAAGCTGGCGAGCCCTTAGAAGAAGAGATAAATATCGCTGATATTTCGCTATATTTTGCAACTGCAATACGTGATATTCGTCAAGTAGTTAAGCACTACGATGTGATCCATATTCAAAGTAGCCATTGTTTACTTAGAGTTATGATTGCATCACTAGGCTTGTCTGTGAAGCTTATTTATACCCGTCATAATGAAGTGGTGCATCAAGGCCATAAATGGCAAGGGGTGTACTTTTTCGCTAATTTAATGCTTCATAAAATGCTCTTTGTAGCTGAAAAAGCCAAAGATAACTATTTGCGTAAATACCCCCAATACACAGCTAAAGCTCAAACTATCTTAAATGGCGTTTTGCCTATTGATAAGATGACGGAGCGAACATCTATATTTCGGCTCGGCCATGTAGGTCGTTTTGTACCATTAAAATCACAGCATGTGCTTATTGAAGCAATTGCGGAGCTTCCAAAAGATATTCAACCTATGATTGAAGTTTCTTTTTTTGGTACAGGGGAATTAATGGAGAAAAACCAATTATTGGCAAAAACACTAATTCCGAAGACAACTACTCGGTTTCATGGTTTTGAAACGAATCGAGAGATTATTTATAAATCATTCGATGTTCTAGTTGTTACGTCAGAAACTGAAGGTTTGTCATTAGCCATTTTAGAGGCATTTGCAAGTGGGACTCCTGTTATTGCGTCAAATGTTGGTGGTAACCCTGAATTAGTTAAAGATAAAGTTAACGGCTTTTTGTATGAGTACGCTGATGCAAAAGCGCTTTCACTAGCCATAGAAAAACTAATGGATGCTCAAACCTACAAGATTTTTTCCGATAAATCACGCCAGCGCTACTTAGATGAATTTTCTATGGAAATATGCGCACTAGAATACTTAAAGAGTTACCAGTAATTTTATGAGAACAATATTTCAAGCATCTTTAGCCGCTATTAATCTATATAGTGAGTATTTTCTCGGCTTATTAGTTTCTATTATTATCGCTAGAAATTTATCAACGGAAGAATATGGCATCTATTCTAGCGCTATTTGGTTAGCAGGTTTAGTAACAATAGCAATTAATGCGGGTTTATCGATAACTGTGACGAAATTTGTTGCTGAATTTAAAAAGAACAACCAGCAGCAGCTTAGTAGTTTACTTGCCTTTATTCGCAAAGTTTTAATTAAACGTATTATTTTTGTGGTAGCTGTTTTCCTTCTCCTCATACTTTTCGATGTTAGTGCGGTTACTGTTCCTGTTTGGCTTATCTGTACGCTATTGGTTTGTGCGGTATTTAAAGCAACGTATATCTATCAAATTTCGATTTTTAAAGGTTTACAGCGTTTTGATGTGCTAGCTAAAACAAGCATGATAGCGAATCCAATTAACCTATTGAGCGTTGCAATATTTGCTTATTTCGCGCCTTCGATTGAAGGCTTTTTAGTTGCTTATTGTATTGCATGTTTAGCATTTGCATTGAGCATTTTATCCTTTAAAAAACAAATGCCAGAGGGTAATACTGGTGTTCTATTAATTGGAGAAGATAAGCAGCGCATAATAGGGCAAATATATGCAGCTTCTGTTATTATTTTCTTCGGTGCTTTAGTTTTTAGGCAAAGCCAAATTTTAGTTTTGGAAGGAAGTGGTCTGTTCTCTGAAGCAGGGTACTTTAATATAGCTTACATTTTAGCGACCTCAGCCGTTACTTTAATTCCTGGTATTTATCAGGAAGTTTTATTACCTAAGATAACTCAAGCAGTGGGTAATAACGGGCTAAAAAGCAATGTATTACAAGCTCAACGTTACTTAACAATTTTATGTTTATTGGTGTTAGTGCCAGTGTTAATGTATGCCGATGTTGTTATTGATATATTTTATGGTGAAAGATACCAAGACGCTGTATTCGCTTTGCAGGTATTAGTTGTGCTCAGAGTTATTGTTGTTATTAATGATGGGGCCAATTTAACTTTAATTAGTCATGACCGTCAAAGAATTATGGCGAAGGTAAACTTTTTTCTTTTCTTAATTGCCGCTGTATTGAGTTATTTAGTTACACCACTATATGGCGTTGAAGGTGCATTAGTTGTTTATGGCATTTTAATCTTCTTATTAGTCATATTTTATAATCGAATTGCTAAAGGTGACGGTTACTGCTTGATGCCTATGAAAGTGTTCTTTTCGATAATTGGTGCTGCCGCGTTAGCGTCATTGCCAAGTCTGACTCTAAACCATTACCTTTCTGGCATATTATCAGCTATTTTGGGCAGCATACTCTTTGTTTTAATATACGTAAATCTATTATTTGTAACACGTGGATATGATAAGTCTGTAGGCTATATCTTAGTTCAAATAAAGCCTAAGTTACCGAGTTTTTTACATAATTATTTGTCTTGGAGTCTTAGTAAAATTGATTCCCCTCCTTAATATAAATCTTCTATTTAATAAGTCTTGATTCATGTGCTTTTGGTGGAATTATGTGTCAGTTAGAGGTACTCGGAATTTCTAAATAGCTAAAGTAATAGGTTAGTTGACATCCGATTAAACAGATATACAAAAACCACAAAACCACAAGATGAAACTATGAGCTTGATTAAAGATGGCTCTAAAATATATTTATGGTAGTTCTCAGGATTATTGACTCGGACATATGCCATTAAAATTGCAATATAGAGAAATGGTAAGAGTACATAGGTTCTGGAAATAAAGAATATAGAGGTCATTATTCCTACTAAGCCACTAGTTAATGCTATCATCTCCATTTTGACTAATTTATTTTCTTCTGCATAAGCAACTTTTATTGCTGTTGATATCGAAATAATGAAAAGGCTTAAATAGGCTGTAAAGCCGAAAATACCTGTTTCTGCAAATGCTAGTACAAAGCTATTATGGGTAGTTATGAAGTGGTATTCCAAAAATTGCTTGGCTCCAATGCCAAATACAGGATTCATCCTAAATAGGCCTAGGGCTTCTATCCAAGCGTAAATACGACCCATTGAGCTGGTATCTCCTGAAGTAATTTCTGAAAGCCTACTCGGTCCAGCAATAATAACTAGCATTCCCAATACAGCAATAATGACAAGGGCTTTAATTGACTTTTTCTTAATAATTACAAAGGAAGAAATACCGGCAAGTAGCGCTACCATGGTACCGCGAGAGTTTGTGAGGTAAATCGTATAAACTATAAGGCAAAGTGAAAGTAACCAAAATATTCTTGAACTTGCTCCTAAAGGGGTGAAAAAACACCTATTTATAATGTAAGGTATAAATGCGATTAATAGCATACCTAAATCATTCGGATCACCAAAAACACCAAACCAAATTACCTGAAAGGCCCTTATTGTCGCAATTCCATCTTCATCACGGCTCGTTAAAATGCCACGGGAATAAGGCTCAAGGCCTCCCCAGTTAACGCCGTTAGTAACTTGTATATGACATTGGAAACATATAAACAATAAAGTAATTATGAATACTAAAATTAATTTATTAATTTGCTTCGGATTGTTAATTGTCGCTTGAACAAGCATAAAAGTTATAATGATGGACAGCAGTTGTGTGAAGTAGAGTGGAATTGAATGAAACTTGAAGTTAGCAATACTTGATACAATAACGGCTAAAACAAACCAAATAAGAAAGTGGGTTGTTCGGTCAATGTTGGCCTTACTATCTTGACTAATTATTTTTCCAAAAATAATTAAAATTCCTAAGCCATTTAGTAGCATGTTCCAATTGAAACCTAAGCCAGGGATCCACTCTGCTGGTCGAATTAAATACACCACAATAGTCAGAATTAGTACAAAATATCCCATAAATGTTGACTCGTCTTTTGGTTTAGCTAGGTTTATTCAGTGTTTTAATTCCTTGAACTGGCGATCTTAATATCAGCTTAATATCAACAAAAAACTGAGAAATAGATCGAGGCAGTAGCAAGGCTTTAAATATAGGGGTTTTATCAATAATAACGCTGGTTATGCAGCTCAGGGTTACAGTAATAATAAAAACTATTACACCGCTTTCGCTAATCTTTAAAAAGTTAACTAGCATGATATAAAACATTTGGTGTGATAAGTAGATCCAGATGCTATATCGACCGCAAAATGCAAGTGCATCTGTCAACTTTTTGGGAACGACCCGCGTTAAATATAAAATACCGGGGTAAGAAAAAAGTAATATCGTGATGTAATATGCGTATTGGGTGAACTCCAGTGCTGTAGGAATAACTCCAGCGAACATTAATAATCCAGGGGGGACCAGTGGATTAATTATTATGAGCAGCACAAAAATACAAAATGCTACTAAACCATACTTATCATCTTGAGTAAATTTTTGATGAATTTTCTGGTAAATACAGCCAACAAAATATAGAAAGAAAGCAACATGAGCGCCGAAAGGGAATTGTGCTAATGTATCTTCATGCAATAAACCGATGAACATATTGCATCCTGCCATTAGTAACAAAAATGGCCACCCTATTCGCATGTGAATATACCGTAATAGATAAATAAAGCATAGACATGGTAAGAACCAGAAGAAAGCAAAGCCTGATGCTTCTTTAATAAAGGTTGTTGATTGCCAAAATAAGGCGATAGCATATGATTGAGTATGTTCACTCAATGATAAATTATTAAAAATAAAAAAATTTAATACCGTTGCAACACTTAAAAAGAAAAAGTATGGAATAAAATAACGGTAGTATTTGTCAATATAAGCTAAAAAGTTAGTATCTTTAACTTCACGTGTAAAAGTCAATAACATAAAACAACCAACACAGAAACTATTTACTATAGGCCTTAATGCTGGCTCCACAGAGGTAATTAGTAAGTTGTGCTCCAAAACAATCAATAATTCTAAAATACCTTTTACGGCGTCTAATCGTTGTACTCTTCTATTGTTATTCATAGTGATTAATAACTCTTGTTCAGCTAACTATTCTGAATCTCTTAAATAACTTGATTTGACGGCGCCAAACGCTGATTTTTCAATAACCTTTTGCATGGCGTAGTTATCTTCCTTAGTATCAATATATATCTTCGAGTATTGAGCTTTATTTTTTAGGTATATTACACTATTGATCAGGCCAAATGTCGCGAAACCTTTACCAGCAAATGATTTGTCCGTATTTACTGGGCCAATGACACAGTCATCTTTTGCTATCGGATAGTGGTTACATTGACCATAGGAAATCAAACCTTCAGAAGCTATCGTGTTATGAAACTTTACAATATATAGTGCGTTTCGCTTTGTGAGCAGTTTAATGAGCACTTTTAACAGCTCTTTCGATAAACCAAATCGCTTAAGCAATATAAAGAAATTTTTACAGGTTTCCATAAATGTATCAATAACCTCGAATTGAGCGTTGTCGGTACGATTTATGTCTGTATCGGTCGAATAAGGAACATCTAATGAGGCTTCAAGATAGTAAATATATTGTTTCATTTTGGCGTTCCTTGCTATGTTAGTTTAGAGATTGGCGATAGCTCTAATACATATATTCTTTGATATTATTATTAGCTCTTATCTTATCAGATAGATATGCTACATAATAGTCACATAGTATTTTCTAATTGGGTAAAACTTTATGCGCAAAGGTTTGATTTTTAATTCTTATTTAGTTGCCATACATATTACTATCGTTGTTATTTTGTTGAACTTAGAAACGGTAAGTTACTTAAAGGCATCAGTCATTGGTCAAAATAGTTTACAAACACAGGCTTACAAGAAAACTCATACTTTTTATAAAAGGGTCAGTCAAAACATTTCTGAAAATAGTAATGTATTCATAGGAGATAGCCATATTCAAGGATTAGCTGTTTCAGCTATTTCAGATAATGCTGTGAATTTCGGAATTGGTAAAGATACAATACAAGGTCTTAGTCGTCGAATTTTGGATTATGATCTACTTAAAGGAAATCATCGCTTAATTTTATCAGTTGGTGTCAATAATTTATGGCGAGAAGACGTAAGTAGTGCATTGAAATATTTTAAACAGTTACTCGAAGTAATACCCGATAGTACTCACGTGCTTATTTCTGCGGTATTTTTTGTTGATGAGAATTTGACAGGTCTAAGAAACTCTAAAATAGTATCCTTTAACCAAGCAATAAGGAAGCTAGTAAGAGAGAGAAATAACGCCAATTTTATTGATATTAATAAGCAGTTGGTTGCCAATGGTCAGTTGAATGGTGAATATCATATAGGGGATGGTATACATCTAAATGAAAAAGGTTATGATATTTGGATAAATACCCTAGCTGCTAAAATGTCGCAACAAAAAAGGTAAAACATGGGAAGAATACAATATTTAGACGGACTTCGTGGCATTGCCATTATTCTCGTGATCTTTTATCACGCTTTTTCGCGTTGGGGGGAATCTTTACCCTACGGCAATCAATATTCTAATATCCTTTTCGAACAAGGCTTTTTGGGTGTCCAGCTATTCTTTCTTATTTCGGGCTTTGTTATTTTAATGACGCTTGATAAGACTCCATCATTCGGTAATTTTATTTATCGACGTTGGCTTCGATTATTCCCCGCTATGTTAATTTGTAGCGTAATTATTGTTATAAGCGCCGTTGTTTTTACTGCCAGACCAAATGGCGACGTTGAATTTATTAACTTAATTCCTGGATTGCTATTTATTGAGCCATATTGGCTAGAAAAAGTATTTGGTATTCCGTTTCAGAGTATAGAAAGTGCTTTTTGGTCGTTATATGTCGAGTTTAAATTTTACATTATTGCAGCGTTGCTATATTTTTTTATGAAGGATAAAAAGTTAGTTTTTAGCTTATTTGGCTTATTTGTTTTTTGGGCAGTCATTAATGTGCTGAATAACTTTGTTAGTAACCCTATTGTTTACATGCTCTTTGCTTTAAGCACACATTTAAGCTTGTCTTATTTTGGCTGGTTTGCGTCAGGTGCTTGTTTTTATCTTTTCCACAAATCACAACAAAAATTTTGGTTTATGTTAGGAGCCATTATGGCATTGTTAACTGCGATAATTTTGTACTTCAACAGTCCTAGCACTATGATATTTGCAATGGTATTGTCGTTAATATTTGCAGCATCATTTGTAACATCTTGGATACAACGTATTTTGGCGCATTCATCAATAGTTTTTGTTGGTTTTATTAGTTATCCATTATATCTCTTGCATGAAAATATGATGATTTCAATCTCTATCCAATTACCTAAGGTTTTTGAAAGTATGCCATTAGTTTTAGCCCCTTTATTGGCTATATTACTGATTTCTTTAATTTCATATATCGTAACGCGCTATATAGAGATTAATACCAGAAATACTATTCGAGCAGTATTAGTAAAAATTTCAACTAAAAGAACCTTAAAAAGTCCATCTTAGTATAGTGTTGGAAGTGTATAATCTATCTATCTAGGGAATTGACGGCTAAAGCTCCTAGAGAATGGGGTAATGTTCTTTTTTGATTAAGAATATCGTGAATAGGAAAAGTAGCTTGGCCACCCTTTTTATTTTCAATGGCGTCAGTTTTATTTGCTACCGCATAATAATGAATTAATCTCAGAAATGCTTCTCGTATGGTGAATGAACCATCAGAAAATTGTTGTTTTTCACCTCGCCAAGTTGGCGTTATAAGTTGCCCATTCTTATTGAATCGCGGGTTTTTAAGAATCCTTGAATTGTCATTATTAGGGTTTATTTGATCTAGAAGTGAAGAAGGAAGTTTAGCTCCACCATTCCAATAAACATTGTTTTCAATATGAAAACTTCCTAAATGATGTATTAGTGTATCAGAGAAGTCATTGCTGCTCTCAAATGAGCCTTGACCCATCGTTGCTGTCGGATCGGACCAAATATTATTAAATAACTTGATGTTTTGAGGTTTCTTATTTTTCCGTTCCTTTGTCACTCTGATAGCAAATGCGCTACTTGGAAGATCTCCTGATACTGTATTGTTATAAAACATAATATCTTTCGCACCTTTTACCATTAGTGGCGCACGCATCGTATGTTGACTATTACCTAGCATTAAGTTGTTAAAGATTTCAACATTATGCGCTTCATAATAAGGCTTTCCATCTTCACCTATTAATATAAAACCTTGTCCGTGAGAACCTTGCCAATTGAAGAATATGTTACGATTGATTTTAACGTTTTCCGAGCCTAAAAAACGATCTTCTTTGCCATTGCTATCTTTGACTACGATGAAACTAGATGATTTTTTTGTCAGTATCCGGCTACTTTTTTTAAAGTCATTAAAAAATAAATTATCACTAATATGAATATTGGCGACGCTGTTAATATCAATATGTTCATCTGAATCGCCTTGGTTATAAAACATATTGCATTCTATGAGAATATTTTCTGCGCCATAATTTATTTTCAAAAGGTCATTATTGTAACTATCATGAATAATATTATTACGGAGACTGATATTTTTGACATTTTCGCCACCACTGCCGTCAATGTGAACTACCAATGGGGATGAATCCATATGATCGTGCGTTATTTCAAACCCTTCAATGGTTATGTTAGATGCGTTTCTTGTTAATGCTATGACTCTTTGGTTATGTGTGAGCTTTGTTAAATATGGATGTTCTGCTTTGATTAGTAGACCTTTAGGAAATGCTTTTCCTATTCTAACTCTACCTTTATAAGTGCCTGGCTTTACTACAAGAGTGTTACCGTCAGGGATTTTATAAAGAGCATATTTTATGGTTTTCCATGGGGCCGCTCGACTTCCATCGGCTTTATAGTCAATACCATCATTAGAAACGTAGTACGTTTTACCTATATGAGGGCTGCTTTCGCATGTGTTTGCTCTTAATGAAAATGAGAAAAGGAGTATTAAAGATAAGAAAAAGCTACAGTATTTAATGTTCATTTTATAAGCTCGACATGTAAGGGCACTTTCTACTTTATTTGGCAGTCATTTAAAGGTAAAGGAGTACAATCAAACTCAATTACCTTCATTGGAAAACTATGTTGCTCCGCAAGTAAATTGCAGCGCCAAACCGATATTTCAGGCCTTGTAAATAGATTAACAGCCTAAAATGACTGCCAATTTTCACTTACTCATAAAAAGTATTTAATCAGTTGTAAAACCTAGCGCGTAAACGATAGCATCTTCAAACTCTTCAGGCTTATTTATTTGTACATTTTCTATTAGCTGACTAGGGTTTCTATTAAATAAAAGTATATACTTACCTTGTAATGATTTAATTGCTACACCTAAAACATTGTCTGAAACTATATACCCATTTTCCTTTGTCATAATAACTGAATCTATCGATAATTGTTCGATTGTTGCAGTTCCTGATTCAGCGAAGCTAAGAGATGTAATAAATTCATTTTCCAGTAAAGGTGGGTTGTTTGTTACTTCAAAATGCCATTTTTTTTGGTTGTCTGGCATTTGATACTCTAGAGCGTCTTGCCATATATTCTTCTCATCAACTATTTTGATTTCTGCATTGTTGGGTAGGAGAACTTGATAAACTAACTGCTGATTTTCAGATTCTACTAAATAACTATTGGGTTTGTCTTCTAATACGACAGGGGAAGTTTGGGTATGCTGAATTAATTTAACCCAACGTGTGTGCTCCATACCATCCGCTAACCCTAAGTCTTTATAATTTATTAAGTCCTTAATTTGTTTTTCATCTGTAACAATATGGTCATAGACAATAACTATATTCGGTTTGATAAATGCCATTTGACGGTTTACTAATTTTGCGTAGGTAGTTGCAAAATATCCACTCATATTATAAGTTTTTGTTGCGTCAGCAGAGAGTAATGTGACGTTATTGTCGTCAAAGGTATAATTATATTTTGGAGGGCCTGCGGGCCTTCTGGTTGGGCTGCTAGAGCCATCTGCGGCATTTTCGATTAGAATGGTATTGTGAGCTAACCCACTAGTAGCGGCACCAGAGTAACCTGTTGCTTCTTTTGTAATCCATTTTCCCTTGTGAGCAATATCGAAGCTTAATGTGTCTTTATGTTCTTGATCAACTCTTAATTGGCGATTTATGAAATATAAGTTTGTTGCATTGTTGCTCCAGTTATCTCTGGATGATATTAAACCAACACCCTCTGCAAAGTGAAAAGTACTTGTGTCAGCTATTTCAAAATTGTAGCTTAATGTTGGATCATGAAAAAGTAAGCGATCAAAATGTGTAACCATTGAACCGGATTTAAAGCCATTTTTGTCAATGATTTTACTAAACCATTCGTTTATTAAAGCCATATCTTTCTCGTCATCGAGAACAGACATTAGCCCTAAAGCAAACTCGTAACGGTAGTCATCGGCAAGCTCATCGTAATCCACAGCATGCTCTTCGGAGCCGTATTTATATACACCAGTATCATTGGAAAGTGTTTGATGTATTAAAGCACTCATTGCCTCTTTTGCATAGTTAGTTGGAAATGGGATTCCTCTTTGCTCTTTATTAATCAAGAATGTTTCTATCCAGTGACCTTGAGTCGCGGGACTGTAATCACTACCTTCAGCCCAAACTCCACCTTTCATAATGTCTTTCATATAGTAATTTACTACATATCGTTCGAGTAAGGTATCTCCTGTATCTAAGAGAAGTTGTCCAAGTTCGCTATGTGTATTTGATGCAGATAAGACATAACCCAATAAGGTTAAATTCTTAGTTATTGACGTTACATCATCTGTATCTACAACTCTTAAGGCTTTAAAGTTATTGTTGTAATCTACGTGATTTAACCAGTGTTTACTCCATAATGCGAGAATATTTTCTATTCGACTTTGCTCGCTTTCTGAAATAAAACTTTTTATCCAACTATATCCCATAATTGCCCAACGAGCATTTACACGAAATAAATTTCTACTTTTGTAGTACTCCCAGCCTATATCCGCTTTACTGAAATATGCGTGATTAAGTAATTCTATAGCACGCTTAATATATATATCATCGCCAGAAACATAGTAAGCGAGTGAAAAAGCAGCTGCATATTCGCCAGCATTGTAAGGTATTTTATTAAAATAATTGGAGATTTTACTTTTCAACGCTAACCATGCAGTATTATCTTTACTAATTTTAATTTTTACTTTATTAATTCTTTCTTTAGTTAATAGTAGTACATGTTCAGGAATATCTAGCTCGGCCGAATTTACTGTAATATCGACATTATCACTATGAATTTGACCTAAGTTATCAGTGACTGTAAATGATAAAGTTATTATTTCGGCTTGATTTACTTCAGGTGCAATAAAAAATATTTGTGAATTCGTAGCGTCCTGAATACTTACTGTTGGTCCAGATATTTGCATCCAAGATGTTTCTTTAATTCCTTGTGACTCAATTATGTATTGCCCCTCTAACAATACTGACTCTAGTGAAAATACAGTTTGATTCTCGCCGGCCTCTGCAATAGGTGGGGGGGGCAATTTATTTATAGTAATTGATACGCTATCTTTAATTTCATTATTTTTACTATCAATTACAATGAAATCAAAAGTTATAGTGTATTTAGTTTCATTCTCAGGAACACTTGGTGCGATGAAAATTAACTCTTTTGATTGCAGAGTATCGATATCTATTTGACTTGCATCTGTTTGCCGCCAGAAAAACTCTACAATTCCGTCAGGGTTATTAATTTTTGCTTGTACTTTTACTTCAGTTAATTCAAACGCTTCAATGTTATTGTCTAGTGATATAGATGTAGATGCAGGAGGGGCTGGTATTTGAGAAAGTGGTGTAGGAGCTAATTTTTCATCCGTTTTTGATGCTTGTGAACAGCCTTGTAATAAAGCGCAGCTAAATAAAAAAAAAATTGCGACCATGTGTTTAATATTAGAACGGAACATTAGTAATTGCATTTGATTATCTACTTTGAATCAAGTTTAGTTGATTGGCACACCAGTTGGAACAATTATTGACGATTTTCACCAATACACAATAGTTTCTGCGAGTGTTTAGCATTGTGTTTAAGTGCTCATTCTTCGTTCGACATTAATTCTTTATTTAGCCATGTCGTGAAAAATAAGAAATTTCCCCGAAAAACAGTGTATGACTACGATATCGATTTAACAAGATCGGAAATATATGAATATAGCATTTTATAGCAGTTAGAGAACTTTTTTGGCCAAATATTAAGTAATGAGATACCGACAATTTAAAGTAACTATAGCGAATGAAATTGTGAGGTTATAGATACGATTGAAAATGTAATGAGAAACTCTTGGAAAGTATCTTTAAGATCAGATGATTAAACTAGATTTACTCAGATTATCTGAATCTGTTTTAAACCCGATAATTTACGGGCGAAATTTTATAACCGAATAACCTTTGAGTAAAATAGATAGAGCTTTCACTGATACGCTAATAATAAATTTTAATGTGAAAAATAAAAAAACCGGCTCAGTTGCCGGCTTTTATTTTAACTTACAAATTATACGTTTCGTTTTCTGCGTCCTGCAAAACCTGTTGCAAGTAAACCTAAACCAAATAGTGCAATTGTAGTTGGCTCTGGAACTGTACTGATTCTAAATTGTGCATCCAATACGTTTGTTCTTTCTTCTACTGTAACAAAACCAAAACATGCTGGCTGTCCATTTGAACATTCATAGTTTGCTGGTAATGTCGTTAAACCAGATAGACGTGTTGTTACGAAGTATTCAACATCGTTCCAACCAGGGATAGGGCCATTAATGTCTTGTAAAACAAATGGCACAGTAAATTCAATAAAGTCAGGGCCAACAACAGGGACTAGTGGTAGGTTTTCTAAACCTGTAATTTCAAAAATATCACCACAACCATTGATATTGTCACCTTGTGAGTTTGCTTCTCCGTTTGGACAGTTCACACCGCCATTTGGTGTTTCGAAGAAGTTAATACCAAACTCTAATTGTGGAGCAAAGTATGGTTGGCTATCAGTTAATAACGCATCATAAACTAAGTCATCACCTTTGCCTTCCCAGTCAGTTGGTATTAGCGCTAAACCGTCAAGTACTGATGCACTAGTTAATGAGTCACCAATAATAACCCAATTTTCATGAGTGATTGCTGTACCTTGACCCCAAGCACCGTCAGTTTCTAATGAATCATTAATTGGGCTATCAATGCTTAGTGAGCTTTGTGGGTTACCTGCACCAGCTGCTGGTGTACCCCAAGTTAATGATGTTGAAAGAGCGTTATCGCCTGCAACACCATTTGCAAAGTTACCATCAGTATTTAAGATGTTACCTGCATTATCAGTAAGATCATTTGCATCACCACCAGCTGAATTGCCGTTGGCCACCACATCATCATTTGTTGTTGCGGTGTTTGTAGTACCAGTATGACCAGCTTCAAAGCCCGCTTGGTTTGTATAAGACCAGTTTGTAATAAGGTTGGCATTCGCTGTATTTGCTAGACCAGCGATAAGCAAACCTGATAGTAATTTCAATTTAGTGTTCATGCTTCATCTTCCTTAGAATTAATACAGATTTTATTCGTTATTTACCGATTAAATGCAGATGGTGTGCCACTTTTGAAAAGTTGTTTTTAATCAGGTGTTTGCGGTGTCTATGTTGGAGAGTCTCAAACTGTTTGTAAAATTATTTGACAGCTGGTTGTTGCAATTTGCGATACCGTAAATCAATAAATGATTGTTAGAATTACAATCGTGTTGCGTACCATTTTAGTCGAGTTTCGCTTGGTCCTAAAAGAGAGTTAACAAGTTTTGATTTTTTCAATGTCGTCAGATTGTTTGTTACTACTGCGTTGCTAGCAAATGAGTATATAACTTTGAACTTTTGATTATTTTTTGAAATATGTAAGATATTAGTATCATTTTTGCGATATGCTTTCTCTACTCGCCAACCTAGTGGTGTAAACTTGTTCAAGTAGTTATCAACAGCGCCTTCGATACTTCTCCCATCATAAACATATTCGATTACGAGCAAATGTTCATTGTTTGAAGTAATAATGCAACTTGCCGCAGGAGCCGCTAGCTGAGGCACCGGTAGTGTTAAGAGTACTGTGCTGCAATTATTATTAGCAATATCAGGTGTTGTAAATAGATTACGTAATGGTGCAGATATAAGTGTTATAAATAACATGACGACAAAAATAGCTTTAAAATTAACTCTTGTCGTTACATGGTGGCTTTTTCCATTATCTGCT
Source organism: Colwellia meonggei (assembly GCF_057537295.1). Lineage (NCBI taxonomy): Bacteria > Pseudomonadati > Pseudomonadota > Gammaproteobacteria > Alteromonadales > Colwelliaceae > Colwellia > Colwellia meonggei. The sequence goes on along the minus strand of NZ_BAAJLZ010000007.1, from coordinate 109,503 downwards.
GGCGCAACAAATCGTTGACCAAAATAAAACAACCAGATCATAAATGGCATATAAATATACCAGCCAAAGCTATTATGGTCTTGCATAAGGTCGCTTTGCATTTCAGTAAAGTGGCCAATCATAATAAGTGCGGTTATTCTAAGCCAATTGGTTATCAATGCTCCAACAACAGCAATAAATAAAAATGTGAGTGCATGGCTATATTTGCGGATATTGAGAAAGGTAAACAAACTAGATATTGCAAGAGACACAATCAAATAGCGCAAGCCACTACAACCTCCAGCGATTTCAAAAACCCCCGAGGGGATTGAAATAGTATTACCTTCAACAAAAATAGGTACGCCACTTAAATTCATTAGGTACGTTACGGCATATGTTGAAATACTTTGCAGAATGTTTGTTGCTGCTCCCCAAACCGGTATTAGAAATATTAAGAATAAAGCTGGGAATACTAATTTGATTGATGGCTTGAAAATGACTGTGGTTACTGCAGTAATGAATAATACAAAACTAATGCGATAACCTGTTGGAAATTGGGCATTCATCGAAACCCATAATAAATAGCCAGTCAACATTACCGCTAAAAAAGGAACTACTTGCAAACTTTTGTTGAAAACCAATTCTTCTGATTTAAATAATAGAAAGTACAAATACATGCTAATAAATGGGATTAAAAAAGCGTGTGAATATGTACCATCGTCGAAGCTATAGCGCCATAGGTTTTCAAGTATGGGTAATTGAGTAACAGCAATAGCCATATAGACTATTGCCAATACAATTAATGAATTAAAACGTTTCAAAGAATCCAAATATCACCAAGTATTAATTAAGCGATTAGTAACTGTTCCCATAACAACAAGCAACATATTATTGTGCTGTTTTTTTGCTAGATTTAGCTGCATGTGCTTGGGCTAAATGTTTCTTAATAGATTCATCATCTTTATCTAATGATCGGGCTAATTCAAGAACTTCGATGGCTTGTTCTATTTTGTTTCTCTTAATTAAAATAATACCATAGGTGTCTAGCACTTGAGGGTGCTTGGGCGCCAATTTTATTGCCTTTGACGCATAGGTTAATGCACTGTCATACTGAGCTTGTTCATAATATGTCCAAGCAAGATTGTTGAGCGTTACAACATCATTTGGTGATGTTCTGAGTACCTGTAAATACCCTGAAATGGCTTTTTGAGGTTTATCGTTAATGTAAAGCTCAGCTAAAAGTTTACTAAAAACAGTACTTTCTCCGAAGGCATTTTGCTCGTCCTGCAAAAATTGTATTGCGTTTGAGGCTTGCTTGTTAGCTTTATAAGCTGTAACGAGCATAACTCCTACCGCTTCTTTCTTATTAGCTTCATATGAGCGAGTAAATAATTTAATAGCATTACTATACTCTGATTTTGCCATTGCCAGCTGACCTTTGATACGCAAAAGCAATGGATTGTTAGCATTTTTATTCGTTAACATATTTACTTTTTGATTAGCAAGTTCAATTTGTTGCGTTGCAAATAAATAATAGGCTTCAAGCGATTGAAGCTTAAAGTTATTTTTAAGTTGCTCTTTAAGCAAACCAGATCTAATAGCCTCTAATGCTCCAGAATAGTCTTTCATTTGATCTTGAAATGCTGCTTGATGTAAATAAGCTGTTTCATTATTAGGCTGTGCTAGTTGCCAATCTTGATAAAGCTTTTCTAACTGTTCAGTTTGCTTACTTGCTAGCAATACTGCCGATAACGCACGGAAGTAAACGTTTGGTAGTTCAGCATAATTAGCATTTTTTTCTAAAATATTAATAGCTTGTTGGTATTTTTTCTCAACAGCTAATTTCCGCGCGAGAATAATTTTAGGCCAGATGGCTGTTGGTGTTTGTTCAATAAAGGTGGATAACTTATTTTTTAGTTCTGCTTCATTTTTTAACTGTAAAGCGTTACTAATCGCTAATCGGTATGCGAATGGATACTCTAAGTCTAACGCAAATAATTTATCTAAATATTGGTTTGACTTGTCAAATGCTTGCTGTTCTGCAGCAATAACCGCGAGGTTGAACAAAGGCACAACATCTTTCGGAGAGTTTTGGTGAGCTTGCGTAAAGTAGCTAACGGCTTGTTCTTGATCTTTTGCTTTCAGCGCTATATTCCCTCGAAGAATTATCGCAGCATTATTAGTTGGATCTTTAGCAATCCAATCATCGGCAATACTTTTTGCTTTTTCGATATCACCATTTTTTATATGTGTCATTGCCAATGCAATGTTAGCAGCCTTAAAGCTAGGGTCGATTTTTAAAGCATCGGTAAGTTCATTAATACCTTCGTTATCGGTGTTTTGTAGTTTTAACATGCCAAGCTGTGATTTTATTTTCACATCGTTTGGGGCAAGTTCACTGGCTTTCTCAAACATTTCAATGGCTGAAGTTTTATTACCTTGCTGTAGAAACTCCATACCTATATTGGCATAAACACCTGAGTCATTAGTGTTATTGGCAAAACCCGCCAATGAATCTGCTAGCTCATCACTATAACCTAGCTTAACTTGTAGTATTGCAAGTACCTGGTGCACTTTATGGTCTTTGGGTAAATTATTACTAATAGCGTTAAGTGAAGAATAAGCCTGTTCATCGTTTTTTAATTGATAGTGGCTCAAACCGGCGATCATTTGTGCTAAACCATTATTGGTTGAATTGACAACACTTTCAGCAAGCGTTTTCGATGTTTCATAGTTGCCTTCAGCGTACTCAATTTGTGCCGCTAGAGTATTAACTGTCGGATGATTTTCATTAACTTTGCGTAGTTCACTAATGTGTACTTTTGCTTCTTCGAATGCGCCAGCCCGAACCAAATTATGTGCAATAATTGTTTTTATACCAACATTTTGTGGTTTTAATTTATAATATTCATTATAAGCATCCGCGGCGGCTTTAAATTTCCCCGTATTACTTAAAATACTACCTTTTAATAGCCAAGCTTCTTGAAATTTCGCATCTTGTTCTAATAAACCGTTAACAAGTGTTAGTGCTTCATTATTGCTATTTTCGTAGACAGCGACGAAGGCTCTGCCTAATACGCTGTGTTGTGAACTGCTACTTAAGTCGTTTGCGTCTTGAATATTCTCTTTTGCTTTGACTATATTATCTAGGCTTAAATTTGCCTGTCCTTGAAGGAGCAGTGAATAAATTTGATCGTCAATACTTGAAAATTGTAATTCAGCTAAAGTATTCTCAACCTTATCAAATTGGCTAAGTAACAGCTGAGTTTTAGCAAGTAATAAAGCCGCTTGCTCATTTTGGGGATTTGATTTTAACGCTCGAATGAACTCTTTCTCTGCACCAGCAAAATTATCGGCTTCTAGATATATTTTTCCTAACAGATATCTTGCATCTTCATGGTTAGGGTCGTTTTGCAAAATATTTTTTAAATTAATAGCGGCTTCGCCGTTATTGCCATTTTTAATTGATGCTTGAGCTTGTGTTAGTAACGTTGCATTGTCTTTTGGTGCTGAACATGCCGCTAAAGCAAAAACAAAAGCGGATGGAAGCAACTTACTAAAATATCTGTTCATTATAAATCCCTTTACCTGAAGGTATAATATTAGCTTGAAAGTATACTGAGCTTTTATTTGAATACAACCATTGTATTAGATATCACTTGCAGACAATTTTTTTAGCAATATGAAACATAATACGAGGGAAAATTCCTGCATTGCCAAATGGCCGCCAGGTTTTGGTAAATTTATTACGATAAGCGTCAAAATGTAGGCCATACGGAGCAGCTAGTACTTTTCCACGATTAAGTAATATTTTTAATGCATAAGTGCCGGCAATGCCAGAGCATAGATTTACAGCCATAGGGGTTGATGGCCCACGCTTTTCTACAAAACTAACGCGAGATTTGTCGACTAAATATGGTCGTTGTAACATTGCTGGAGAGAGGCCAATTAGAAATTGAATAAGTTGGTCTTGTTCAGATTTACCTGCAAAGCGAAAATATTCTTCATAGGACATTTGACCAGGCATAAAGCAGAGGAAAGCGCAGCCCATACCTAAAGGTGCAGCAGTTATTACAGGAATATTTTTTTCATAACATTTTTGAAATACGGTTTTACGAGCTTCTAATGCAAAAAAATCAAGCGCATCAACATATATATCGACGTCTTCGAGAAATTCATCAACATTGTGAGCAAATATTCCGTCCGGGTACGATTTAATATTTGCGTCAGGGTTTATGTCGAGAGTGATATTTTCCATTACATCAACTTTTTGTTGTTCGAGCGTTGACATAAAAGCGCCAGATTGACGGTTAAAGTTATGTACTTCAAAGTCGTCGAAATCTGAAATATTAAAGTTTTCGATACCGAGGCGTGCAAGGTTTACTAAATGTGATCCGCCAACACCGCCCATTCCCGCAATTGCAACTTTCTTATTTTTTAATTGCAGCTGCTCATCTTCTGTGACCCAGCCTATATTTCTAGAAAATGCTTTTTGGTAATTAAACATAGATATCCTTAGCATTTAAGAAGGCATTTCATGTAATAGACGCCATATACTTAAAGCAATGGCGATCAGATACAGTTACCTTGTTTTATGCTTGCTTTACTTTAGAAGTCCGCAGGCATCATAAAGAGCTGGAGAAACTTCTAAGGTTTTGTATTCGTCGTGAGCAGAAACTAATACTTGAATATCGGCCCATTGTAGCATATCGCTTAATGACTCTATACGAGCACATTGCCAGCTTTTTACGTGTGGATCATGATATTTAACTTCGTAGCCCATTTCTACAAGTGATGCCAAAATAGCTTCTGCTGGAGATTCTCTACAATCATCAACATTTGGTTTATAGGCTACACCAAGAATACCTATTTTTTTAGCTTGGCTCATTTTTGCTAAAGAATTGATTTTATCTGCAATTAACTTAGGGCGTTGATCGTTAATTTTTCTAGATAAACGGACTAATTCACCTGACGAAGTTGTCTCGACTAAAAACCATGGATCAATAGGAATACAGTGACCACCTACTCCTGGCCCAGGTGTTAATACATTAACACGTGGATGACGATTTGCTAGTTTGATCACTTCATATACGTCAACATTCAATTCGTTACAGATTTCTGAAAGTTCATTCGCAAATGCAATGCCAACATCACGGGAAGTATTTTCAACTAACTTAATACACTCCGCTGTGGTTAAGTCAGTTAAAAAGACTTCACCGTTAACAAAGTTCTGATAGATTTCTTTTACTTTATTTTGAGCGGAAGTACTTGATGCACCAATGATACGATCATTATTGACTAGTTCATGTAGGGTTTGTCCGGGAATTGCTCGTTCAGGACAATGGACAACGTCAATTTTGAGCTCTGCTTTATTGAACATTTCCTCTACAGCAAGGCTTGTTTGCGGCGAAATTGTTGATTCGATAATAACTATTTGGTCGTCTTTTGCCACTTTAATAATATCTTCAACGGCTGCAAATACATAGCTACGATCACATCGACTATCCTTATGAGGAGTAGGTACAGCAACTAAGTATGTATCGCTTGACGGAATTGTTGTTGATGCCTTTAAATAATTTTGAGAAACAACCTTACGAATGAGCTCGGGTAGCCCAACTTCATCAAAAGGACATAAGGCTTGATTTATGTTGTTAACTTTTTCTTCATTTAGGTCGACACCTGTAACCTTGTATCCTGCTTGTGCTAAAAGGCTTGCAATTGGTAGCCCCATGTAACCCATGCCAACTACCGCTATTGTTTCATTCTTTGCGATAATTTCTGTTTGGTCAACTTGAGTTAGATCTTTGGCAATAATATCTAAAATGTATTCGGCAACGTGGCCATCGCCAAATGGGTTTGTCCAATTATACTCTTCTTTTTCAAGCCATTGTTTCGCGGCTGTAACTGCTTTTTCTGCATTGCGACCAACGAGTTCACTAGCCCCGACTTCAACGGCCTCAGGTCGCTCGGTATTTTCTCTTAGCGTTAAACTAGGCACCCCTAATAGACAAGCTTCTTCTTGAATCCCACCAGAATCGGTTAAAATCAATTTTGCATGTTTTTGTAACTGTATAAAGTCCAGGTAGCCGACTGGCGGAATGAGCTTTAAGTAGCTAGGTACTTCAATACTAAACTCTTTAAGCTTTGATTGGGTACGAGGGTGAATTGGCCAGACGATTGTTCCTGTGTAGTTACGATGCATTTGCTCAAATAGATACAGTAACTCTTGTAAGTTTGATGAGATATCAACATTAGAAGCTCTATGAGCCGTCACTAAGAAGTATTGCCCTTTTGTCAATTCTAGATCTGATAATATCGTACTAGTTTTTTCCGATATTTCTAGATTTTGAAAAAGAGAATCAGAAACAGTATTACCTATCGTGTGTACTTTCTCTGCAGAAATACCTTCTGATTTTAATATCTTTTCTTGATTGGCACCCACAGCAAAAAGATACTCACTGATATGATCCGTCATTATGCGGTTAGTTTCTTCCGGCATAGTCTTATCATAACTGCGCAAGCCCGCTTCAATATGGCCAACCTTAATATTTAATTTAGATGCTGTTAACGCACCAGCAAGTACAGTATTGGTATCACCTTGCACTAATACCACATCAGGTTTCTCTTCTAATAAAATGGGTTCCATTTTAATGAGAATATTGCCTGTTTGATTACTATGCAAACCAGATCCTACACCTAAGTTGTAATGCGGTTTTGGTAGGTTTAATTCATCAAAAAAAATACTATCCATTTCTTTTGAATAATGCTGGTTTGAATGAATGATGAAAAATGATATTTTCCGGTTTATACATTCCCTGATCACAGGTGCCATTTTAATTATTTCAGGCCGCGTTCCGACAATAATGCCAATTTTCATTCGTAATCCTTTGAGCAGTTTTAAAAATTTTGTGTGTTAATTAATCTTATTTGGGTAATGATAATGAATTTGGACGTTTTCACCAACTCTATTTGTTGTTATCTTTTGCATTAATTAAATGCTTACTAATATCTTTTGCAATCGCATTATATAAGCACCTAAAACCAGGCGTTAAGTTTTCCATAAAAATTGTCGGGTTAATGTAATATGGTGCCCGTAATCCATGGTAATCAATAGCTTCGCCTAGCTGAACAAAGTTAATACCAACAAACTTCATGCTGCGTGCAAGTCGTGGTTCCATCATCACATAAACATGCTTAACACCGGTTTCTATACTCATAGTTGCTGCAGCCATATACAGGCCAATTGCAATAAATGGAAAACAGCGTAGCTCTGTTTCTGAGTAGCTTGATTCGCTAATAGCACCAACAGCAGAACCTTTAAACTTATCCGTCTTACGTCGTCTAAAATCGGCTTTTACTGCTAATCGAGATATTTCAGCTATTTCGCTTCGGGCAAAATTTCTTGGGTGCAACTCATCATTTTGAATAGCTTCAATGCAATACTTTTCTATTGGTAGTAATTCAGATTCATCAGCTGATTTTACTACTCGAACACAACTAGTGTAAGTATCAGTTGGTTTGTGCTTGATCATGGAAAAAATTGACTGGGCATCAAACTCATCTTGTTCTTTGCCTTCGTCTTTTACTTTTTCGAATGCAAGTTCTTCGCAATATACGTTATGGCGAATTCGAAAAACTTCATCGCGTAGGGCAGTGTTAATGGCAACTTCTGGCTTTAAAAATTGAGTGAAATGCTCAGCAATATTCATTGCATCATGATTAACTTTCATTGATGCAATACGCTTAGTGATGTTCCCTATGACAGGCGCATTTAGCAATTTCTTGCTCCAACTCATTATTCCCTCAGCTTATTAAAGGCTTAACATTAAGTGCGATGACTATTATTACTTTATTTAAACGTAGTTGTATAATTAATTTAGTGTTTTATGAGTTGATTATAGAATAAATTAGTTAATTATTGATTAAATAGTTGTAAATTTAATCAATCTGTAACTTGTGGCTAATGTTTCGTTTTCATCGGGACGATATCGATAGCCGTTTGGTAGCCTATATCAAATAGCCCTAATTTCTTTTCTTCGCACATACCAAAGTCTACCGCCGACGATAAACCAGTATTGATTATTATGGTGTTATGCCAAAATGCATCGTTGATATATTCACGAGAAATTGTGGTCATAAAAGTTCTGATTAGTAAGGTGACATAATTTACAATTGGAAATAAGCCGTTAGTTTTTAATTCATCATATTCATGCTCACCACGCAGGCGAAAACATAATACTGGCGTGCCGTCGTTTGCCCAATCCCGATGCAAAGCATCTTCTGACAAGATGCTGCCGTCTACCATTAGGTGTTTACCAAAATTTTTAAAGCTAAACACCAATGGAATTGACATTGAAAACCTGATAGCTTGAGAAATTCTCATACCTGGCGTTCGGTCACGATTAAAAATTACCGGCCGACCTGTTTTTACGTCGGTGGCAACAATATGTAAGTGGGTATTTAGCTCGGCAAAAGTTTTGCCATTTAGGTGCTTGTCTACCCATTGCTCGAACACATCACCAGAACTTAAACCGCCGTTGCGAATGAGGCTGAGCAAAGAAAAGCCTCTAAATTGATTGTAATCAGTGGTTACTGCGATTTGTTTGATAGCTTCAATGGAAAGTCCTGAAGCATATAGGCTCGCGATGATGCTACCGCCAGATACACCAACTAAGTGCGAAAATTCGATATTTAAATCTTTAAGCGCCTGCAAAACGCCAATATGGGCAGGAAGGCGGGTGCCTCCTCCGGCCAAAATGGGGACTATTTTTGCCACGTATCTTCCTCCGTACCTAAGGTTCTTTAATTATGGGCAAAAATTTCCAATTCGCTAACTTAATGTATGCTAAGTTGAGGTAAAATGTGAATTTATTAGGAAATGAGTGATTTTATGAGGGCAATAGTTCACCTTACGTTAATAGCGCTTTTAATGCTGAGTAGTGCAGTGCGTGCTGATTTAGTAAACACCATAAACGCAATTAAACCCGCCGTTGTCGGTATTGGCGTTTACACGCCGACTGGTCGGCCAAAAAACCAACTTTTTGGTAGTGGTTTTGTTGTTGGTGATGGTAGTTATGTGGTTACTAATAGCCATGTTGTAGATCAAGAGCTAGATGATAGCCTGTTACAAAAACTTGCGGTGTTTAGCGGTAAAGGGCCAGCAGCAAAGGTGATTCTAGCAGACTTAATTGCTCGTGATGAAGAACATGATATTGCGCTATTGAAAATAACAGGTAAGCCCTTGCCAAGTATGAAGTTAGCCGATAGTAGTTTTATTGCTGAAGGCACCAGTATTGCTTTTACTGGGTTTCCTATTGGCGCAGTATTAGGGCTTTATCCTGTTACGCATCAGGGGATTATTGCGGCGGTAACGCCAACTATTACACCTGTTGATGACTCCCGACAAATTAGTATTGCAATGTTAAAGCGGCTGCGCGACCCGTATTTAGTGTATCAATTGGATGCAACAGCTTATCCTGGAAATAGCGGTAGTGCTATGTATGACGTAAAAACAGGAGTCGTTGTCGGTATAATTAACAAGGTTTTTGTTCAGCAAAGTAAAGAGACGGTGATTAGCAAACCCAGTGGCATAACGTATGCTATTCCCGTTAAATATTTGCACCAATTATTGCAGGAAAATAATATTAAACTAGCTGAGAACAACTAATTTTTATTTACTCTTCTGCCTGAATTTGAGGTGAAATAGCATGGGCTTGATTTGATAATATGCTTGATATTGCAACAAGTTCAATATTGTTTTCTTGTAATAAAGGTAGCAACTTAGTTAATGACGCAACGGTTTCTGGATGAGGGTGAGCAATAGCAACGACCGTTTGATGCTTTTTTGCTGCGAGAATTAATTTCTTAAACTGAGCGCTGATATACGAGTGCTCTAATTGATTATCAAGAAATATACGGCGATGGGTACTTGGCACGCCAAAGTTTTTTGCCACTTGCTCTGCTTGGCTATTACCACTGGTTTTACTATCAATAAAAATTAAATTTCGCTCTTTAAGGAACTGCATCGTCCAAGCCATTGGTTGGTACAGTTCAGTAAGTTTACTGCCCATATGATTATTTATACCTAAAGCAAACGGTACTTCGGCAAATGCATCAGATAATTTGCCTCGAATACTTAGTTCACTCATTTCGCTCGTTAAGGCTCCAGGGCCTAACTTTTTACCATTTTTTGCTTCCATTGGGATATGCAAAATAACGTCATTTTTTTTTGCCTTCGCTTGTAATGCTAAAGAGCGGCCATAAGGTGTATGTGGTAAAATTGCATAGCTAATGTTGCCAGGTAAATACAACGCCTGAACATCACTTTTACGGTAACCAATATCATCAATGATAATGGCAACTTGTGCTGTTTTAGCTAAGGAAATAGGGGAGCTGAGTATACTGATAAGCAAACAAAGCGCAAAAAGTATTCGCTGCACGTAAAGTCTTTTTTATAATAATTTATAGCTGCTAAGCGTAACAGTTAACTGTGATTAAATCGACGATAATCAGAGAAATGAACTTATCGACACCAAAGTTTCGGGTTTTTGGCAATGCCAGCATGACGAATTTCAAAATAAAGCCCTGATTGCGATTGACCGCCACTTTGCCCTGTTAATGCAATGGGCTCTCCGGCTTCCACACGATCACCGACTGATTTAAGTAATGCTTGGTTATGACCATATAAACTCATATAGCCGTCGCCATGATCAACTACAGTGACTAAACCATAACCTTTCAGCCAATCGGAAAATAAAATGGTACCACTATGTATGGTTTTTACTTGACGACCAATAGGGGTCGATAAAAACACCCCTTTCCACTTTAAGTAGCCTTGCTTACGTGTACCAAAACTATGCTGAATCTTTCCTTTTACTGGCCAAGTAAGTTTGCGCATAAGCTTACTTAACCCTTTTAAGTTCTCTGCAGTACGAGCTTCTGCTGCCATACGTTTTAATAAAGCAACTATTGATGCTTCTTCTTGTTCAAGCTTGGCTAATTTATCTTGTTCCGTGAGTTTTTTATTATTCAGTGCTTTAAGCGTTTGCTTTTGTTTTACTTTTGATAATTCTAGTATTTGCTTTTGTTGATGTTGTTCTTGAGTTAGCTGGGTTAATTGCAGCGTTTGCTGTTGTTGCTGACGAGTGACTTCTTCTAACTTTGTAATTGTAACCTTAAAAGTTTCAATTTCATTAATGCGCGCTTTGTTTAAGTATTGGTAATGGGTAATGGTACGTTGCACACTGGCTGGATTTTCTTGATTAAGTATAAGTTTTAGATAGTCGTGATGGCCGGTTGAGTATGCTGCTCTTAATTGTTTTGCTAATATTTGTTCTTGTTGTTTTTTATCCGTTTCAAGTTGTTGTTTTTCAACCGCCAGTTTCGCTACCTTATTCTTGCTTACATTGAGTTCTGTGGTGGTTTTTTGAAGTGACTTTGCTATTCTACCTATGGCGATATCATCGGTTTTTAATTGTTGCTCTAAATCCGATATTTTAATGTTAGTTGTTGTTAGTGCTTGTTTTTGTTGGCTAATGGCTTGTTGAATTTCATTAAGTTTTTGATTGGTTTTGTCTGAGTTTTTAGTATTGGCGTTTTGGCTAAAAGCACTAAGTGAGTAGATAGAAAGGCATAAACCAACAAGGCCAAAGACCTTGAAGATTTTAGCTATTTTCAATTCTGTGTAACGTACTAAAAACACTTTAATACCTAAACAAGCTTCATTAGATTGCTACCCGTCATTTCTTCAGGTTGTGGTAGGTCCATTAAGTTTAAAATTGTTGGTGCAATATCGCTTAGCGCACCCGTTTCTGTCGCTTGCGCATTTCTGCCAACATATATTAGAGGTACAGGTTCACATGTGTGCGCGGTATGAGCTTGCCCTGAAACGTTATCCAGCATTTGCTCGGCATTACCATGGTCAGCAGTAATTAAGCATTCACTACCTGTTGTTTCAAGCGCTTTTAATACTCGAGCAATACTTGCATCAACAGCTTCGCAGGCTTTAACTGCCGCATCAAAGTCACCGGTATGGCCTACCATATCGCCATTGGGGTAATTACACACAATAAAGTCATGTTCACCACTTTCTATTGCAGTAACTAGCTTATCGGTTAACAAAGTCGAATTCATTTCTGGTTGTAAATCATAGGTAGCAACTTGTGGTGACGGGATCAGCACGCGTTCTTCACCGTTAAAGGTATCTTCTTTGCCGCCACTAAAGAAAAATGTTACATGCGCATATTTCTCTGTTTCTGAAATGCGTAATTGTGTTTTGTTGTGCTTTTCTAGCCATTCACCTAATACGTTGTTGTGAGTGACAGTAGGGAAGGCACATGATGCCTGAATATCTGCCGCGTATTCAGTTAACATGACAAAATCACTAATTTTAGGCTGGTGTTTCTTTGTAAAGCCAGAAAAGTTAGCTTCGGTAAAGCTACGACTAAATTGACGTGCTCGGTCAGCACGGAAATTCATAAATATTAAGGCATCGCCATCGTCTACCTTAATGGTTTCACCTTCGCTATTAGTAATAGCAGAGGCTCTAACAAATTCGTCATTTTCATCACGAGCATAGGCAGCACTTAACGCTTGTGTGGCTGAAGAAAATTCATAGTCGGCTTGGCCTGAAACCATCAAATTATATGCTGCCTCGACTCGCTCCCAACGTTGATCTCTATCCATGGCGTAGTAACGACCAATAACCGACGCTATTTGGCCACAGCCAAGTTCAGAAAACTTTTCTTGTGCTTTAATTAATGATGCTTCTGCACTACGTGGTGGTGTATCCCGACCATCTAAAAAGGCGTGTAAGTAAACTTTTGTCGCACCTTTTTTAGCCGCCATTTCTAGCATGGCAAAGATATGGTCTTCATGGCTATGAACACCGCCTGGAGATAATAAACCAAAAACATGTATTGCTTTATCGTTTGCTACTGCAGTGTCGACAGCTTTAGAAAGCGCAGGGTTTACTTGAAACTCATTATCAGCAATGGCTTTGGTAATGCGAGTAAAGTCTTGATAGACAATACGTCCAGCACCAAGATTAACATGACCTACTTCAGAGTTACCCATTTGACCATCGGGGAGGCCAACGGCCATACCTGAGGTTTGTATTAGCATATTTGGTTTATTGGCCATTAAGTCATCGAGTACCGGCGTGTTTGCATGATAAATTGCATTGGATTCAGTACTTTCTCTGTATCCCCAGCCATCTAAAATAATAAGAACAGTCGACTTCTTGTTAGGCATTATGGTTTCCTTTAAGCTCTCAAAGTGCAGTAAAACGTTGGTTAACGGATAAAATGTAAATTTTCGACGTCAGTATATCAAGAGATGGCCGGAATATCTTCTGTCGCTAATGAGAAAATGTTTCGAAAGAATAGCCGTATTTGTGGCAAAAACTGTCAATAATGCGATCAAATTCGCTATGCTGATGTTAAATATTGCATGCAATGAAAAGTTCAGTTTGGGTTTATTTTATTAGCCTGTATACTGTGGCCAATTTTTAGTTTATTAGAATATAGAATTTATGGACCAACTAATTACGTTTGCAATGAGCCAACCATTATTAAGCACAGCTTGGCTTGCCCTAGTGGTAATGATTATCGTGTTGACGATTAAAATTCAAATGTCGCCAATTAAGCAACTTAGCACTCAACAAATGACCTTTTTAGTTAACAGAGAGTCAGGTGTAGTTGTTGATACGCGCAGCGAAAAAGACTTCAAAACAGGCCATATTGTCGATGCAATTCACCTAAATAGTGAAAAAGTGAGTAAAAATGATTTCGCTAGTCTTGAAAAGCATAAAGATGATCCCATCATTATTGTATGTACCGCAGGTATTAGTGCCAGTAAAGTTGCTAGTCAAATGGCTAAAGCCGGTTTTAAGCGAGTAAATTTACTTAAAGGTGGTATGAATGCTTGGCAAAATGCTGGCTTACCACTCGCTAAAAAATAACTAACACGACGAGATACCCGAATGGCAGTTGATATATATACGAAAGTAACCTGTTTTTATTGTATGCGAGCGAAAGCTCTGCTTGCTGATTTAGATGTAACCTTCAATGAAATAAAAATCGATGGAGATGCTGCATTACGTGAGAAAATGATCGCACGCAGTAACGGCGCATCCACAGTACCTCAAATATTTATTAACGACCAACATATCGGTGGTTGTGATGACTTGTTTGCATTACATGCGCAGGGAAAACTAACCTCGCTTATTGCCAGTTAATCGATAGCACAGGCAATAAGTAACAAAAATTGAAATTACATTCGTCTAATAAGGCGAAAAATATAGGAAGTAAGAAAATGGCTGATGAAATTCAAAACGGCGCGGAAGCGACAAACGAACAACAAGCACCACAATTCGCTATTCAACGCGTATATACCAAAGACATTTCTTTTGAAACGCCAAATTCTCCGGCTATTTTTCAAAAAGATTGGAAGCCAGAAATTCAATTAGACATTGATACTAAATCAACTAAATTAGCTGATGATACTTTTGAGGTAACTTTATCACTAACCGTTACTGCAAAAGTTGAAGAACAAACAGCATTTTTAGCTGAAGTACAACAAGCCGGTATTTTTACTATTGGTAACTTACCTGAAGCGCAATTGGCGCACACGATTGGTGCATTTTGCCCAACCACTTTATTTCCATATGCTCGTGAATCAGTAGCGAATTTAGTTAGTCGTGGTTCATTCCCGCAAATTAACTTAGCACCTGTTAATTTCGAAGCATTATTTGCTAATTACGTGCAACAACGTGCTGCGCAAGCAAACGCTGAACAAACACCAGCAAGCACTGAAACACACTAATTTATGAGTAATAACTCTGCTGCTATTGCGGTAGTTGGTGCAGGGTCGTACGGCACTGCACTTGCTATTTGTTTAGCACGTAATGGTCACCAAACATTACTTTGGGGACGCGATGCGACTCATGTTGCTGAAATGGCAACTACACGTGCAAATGAAAAATACTTGCCGGGTAGTAAGTTTCCGGAAGCATTAACAGTAAGTGCTGATTTAGCCGCTGTGGCTGCCAGTAGTGATAACATTTTATTAGTGGTGCCAAGCCATGCTTTTGGTGAAGTGTTACATCAAATTAAACCTTATTTGCGTAAAACTGCACGATTGGTTTGGGCGACAAAAGGTTTAGAGCATGAATCTGGCCGGTTGTTACAAGATGTCGCTAGGGAAGTACTCGGAGATGATATTTCTCTAGCGGTACTTTCAGGGCCAACTTTCGCTAAAGAAATGGCTGCTGGTCTGCCTACGGCTATTTCGTTATCGTCTACCGACGAAAGCTTTGTGAGCGACATTTCTAATTTATTGCACTGTGAACGCACCTTTAGAGTTTATAGTAATAACGATTTTATTGGTGTACAACTTGGCGGGGCGGTGAAAAACGTTGTTGCAATTGGTGCTGGCATGGCCGATGGTATCGGCTTTGGTGCTAATGCGCGTACAGCCTTGATCACAAGAGGTTTGGCAGAAATGACTCGCCTAGGCTGTGCCTTAAACGCAGAACCTTCTACCTTTATGGGAATGGCAGGTTTAGGTGACTTAGTTTTAACCTGTACCGATAACCAATCACGTAATCGACGTTTTGGTTTAGCCTTAGGTCATGGTGATTCAGTAGAAAAAGCAATGGCAGGTATTGGTCAAGTTGTGGAAGGGTATCGAAATACTAAAGAAGTGTATTTACTTGCACAGCGAATGGGTGTTGAAATGCCAATTGTTGAACAGGTTTACCAAGTCTTATATTGCGGTAAAGATGCACGATTAGCAGCGGCTGATTTGTTATCCCGTGAACGTAAATTTGAATAGCGCTCCTGATAATTTATTAGCTCATCAAATTGAGAAAAACGGCGTATTATGAAAATAATACGCCGTTTTTGTTTGTTAACTTTAATTTTAAACTGAGTTTACAAAGCCCAGTTGACGCCACGCTTCATAAATGATCACAGCCGTTGCGTTCGATAAGTTCATGCTACGGCTGTCTTTTAGCATAGGGATCCTGATCTTATCTTGATCCGGTATTTGTTGTCTAACATCTTCAGGAAGGCCGCCTGTTTCTGAGCCAAATAGTAAATAATCACCTGCTTGAAAATTGACATCGCCATAATAACCGGTTGACTTAGTTGTTACTGCTAAGACGCGCTTTGGCTGTTCGCTTTCAATAAAGCTTTGGTAATTTTCGTGGCGCTTCAGTGCGGCAAACTCATGATAATCTAATCCTGCTCTTCTGAGCTTTTTATCTTCTAGATCAAAGCCTAATGGCTCAATAAGATGTAACCTAAAGCCAGTATTAGCGCATAAACGAATAATATTACCGGTATTCGGTGGAATTTGAGGTTGAAATAAAACGACGTCGAGCATATTGAGCGCTTAATAAATTCTATAATGAATAATATTATACCCTGCTTACTGTCTAGCTTAATAGCCGTACTGGCAAAAATTATGCTTAGAGGTAGGTTAACTAGCAATATAAAGCTGGTATTAATACTGATTTAATCACGCTTGCGGGAGCAAAGATGGAACAAAATCAATCACAGTCGCAACGTTATAATTACCTCGTTAAGCTGGCTGCTTTTGCTGCGACAACCACGGCATTATTGCTAGTTGTATTGAAACTTTATGCTTGGTTTGTCACCGATGCAAGTGCGATGTTAGCGTCAGCAACAGATTCGATTCTCGACTTGTTCGCCTCAGTTATGAATGTTGTTATTTTGCGTTTTGCCCTTGCGCCAGCAGATGAAGAGCATAAATTTGGCCATGGTAAAGCGGAAAGCCTGGCTGGTTTAGTTCAGGCTGCCTTTGTTTTAGGCTCTGCATTACTACTCGTTTTTAATGGCGTTGAGCGAGTGATTAACCCGCAAGAAGTGGTAAGAACGGAAGTTGGCATCTGGGTCTCTGTCATTGCGATAGTCATGACTTTATTACTGGTGGTTATTCAAAAATATGTTATTGCTAAAACTCGGTCTGTGGCAATTAGTGCTGATGCTCTGCATTACCAGTCAGATTTATTACTTAACTTAGGGGTGCTATTGGCGTTATTTTTAAGCCAAGGTTATTGGTTACAAGCTGATGGCGTTTTTACCGTTGCTGTTGGTATCTTTTTATTGGTTGGTGCCAGTAAAATTATTTGGTTGAGTGTGCACCAATTAATGGATCATGAATTAACCGAACAAGAACTTGATGTAATTAAGCAAATTGTAAGTAGTCATGAAGGAGCCTTGGGGTTGCATGAGCTTAGAACGCGGCAAGCAGGGCAGGATAGATTTATTCAGTTTCATTTAGAGCTAGATGACAATCTATCATTACTCGAAGCACACGGTATTGGTGAGGCTATTGAAATTGATATTGTGAAGGCGCTGGCGCCGTGTGAAGTTTTTATTCACCATGACCCATCGTCTGTAGTTGGCAGTGAACTCGCTCATAATGAAAAAGCCGTAGAGTAGTGAAAGAGTCATTTAAAAAGCTTTAATGACTCTAACTGCTTAAATGCGCAAGTTTTCTTTGTCGCAATAAATCGACTTTTCTATTAACTATTGGTGTTTTTCAAACCAGTTAAGTGTACTTTCTAAAGCTATATTTCGGTATTCGTCCAATTCAAAAAATAGTTCATGGTAAGCGCCATGAATAACTTGTGGTTTTCCATCGATACATGAATCTTGTTTGACTATATTTAATTGTTGGCAAAAGCTATTTTGGGCAGCATTATCAACAATGTCTTCTTCACTCGCTTGCAACATTAATATAGGCGGGGATATTTTTTCTATCTGCTGAAAAATATCTTGATTTGCTTTTAATGCTTGGGCAAGCCAATTAAAGGTTACGCCGCCAAGTTTAAGTTCTGAGTGTTGTTGATATAATGCTTGAAAGCGTTGATATCTTTCTTTTGAATGCATCAGCTTGTTGTCAGCAAAAGTACTGCTATTATCATCCGTTTGGCCTAAGAAATACCAAGGCGTGTTTGACAGCCAAGAGTTTAATTTATTTCCTGAAAGTACAATGGACTCTGCTAGCCAATTTGGTATGCCACCACTAGAGATAGCTATCATAGGTGAACTTAACACTGCTGCCTGGACGTTATTTTGATAGCGCTGTAAGTACCTTAACGCAATAGCGCCACCCATCGAGTGCGCCAATAAGAATTGTTTATGTTGTTTTTCTGGATATAAGCGGGGTAACTCTCGATTAAGCAATTGGGCTAAATCTTGCGCGTAATCGTCAAAACTTTTTACATAGCCCTTTAAGCGATTTTTCGTTAAACGTTGCGATAAGCCTTGACCACGATGATCGATAATAACACTATCATATCCCGCTACATCAAGATCATAAGCTAGCTCTTGGTACTTTAAATAGCCTTCTGAGCGCCCTGATACAATAACCACGTAAGGTTTGTTTTCTCGTTTGAAATTTGTCACATAAGCAAGCGTGACATTGTCATCACTGGTAAAGCTTTTTTCATTAACGTTTTGCCAAAACATATTAATAGCAGTAACTTTTTCAGGGGTTAGTGCACGATTCTCTGTCACAGTAGCACTGTCAGCCATGAATGGGATCCCTATAAATGTCAGAAGAATTAAACTTATCAGTTTTAACTTAATTAATACCATGACCGTTATTTTTATCCATTACGATTGGTAATTCAATACTGACGGTTAGACCTTTTTGGTCGTTGTTTGTGGCAGTAATATTTCCCTTATGCGCCTTAACAGCCTGTTTGGCTATTGCCATGCCTAACCCTGTTCCGCCTGTTGCTCGATCACGAGCTTGCGCAACTCGGTAAAAAGGCTCGAACAATTTGCTTAAATCCGCTGCTGGAACGCCAGTGCCATTATCAATGATATCAATGACAAAGTGCTTGTCATTGTTGAATAGTCTTACCGTGAGTTCATCTTTGTCATGACTATATTTAACGGCGTTTATTAAGATATTATTAAATGCGCTGGCGAGTAAGTTCGGGTCGGCTTGCGTTAAACATTCCCCTGAGTTTTCGAAGCTAATATTAATCGACTTTTCATTGGCGATATATTGAGCATCTTCAATACAAAGCTCTAGTAACTGCTTTAAGTCGACAGACATGAGCTCCATTTGGCTAATGGTATTTTCCATACGTGATAGTGATAATACGTTGGAAATCATTTCATCAAGCCGAGAAACTTCCAATTCACAACGCTGTAAATGTTTTTGCAATATCTCAGTACTAATATTCTCTTGCTGAGCTAAGCCTAGAGCAATTTGCAGCCTAGTCATGGGTGAACGTAACTCATGGGAAACATCAGCCATAAGGCGCTGATGTGAACCTATATTTTGTTCAAGTTTTTCAGCCATTAAATTGAAACTTGCCGCACAGGCGCCTATTTCATCATTGCGTTGAGCAGCTAATGGTACGCGCGCCGTAAATTCTCCATCACCGAAGCTGGCGGCAGTTTTTTGCATAGCGATAAGCGGTTTGGTAAGCGAGCGTGCTAATAGCCATAAAAAAATCGAGCTGATGATCACTGGTATACCAATGCGTATCCAGGTGGGTAAACGCAACATAAAACTGCCGAATCGAAATTTCCTATCTCGACTTGCCAAAAATACTTGGTAAGGAATATTGTTAATTTCGACGGCGATAGGCCCTGTCATACGAAAAAACTCAAATTTAACCGTTGTTAAATTATTTAAATTATTTTCACGTAAAAAATTACTTAAGTTAGCAATGTGCCATGTTTTGGAAGACAGTACTTCATTAGTAAGCATGTTCTTAACAAGTAATTCGCGGTCGGGACGTTTAAGTTGTAAATCTACTATTTGTTGGGGATTTGATGGAGAGCGACGAAATATCGTTCTTTTAATCCGATCTAATTTTGCGATATCACTATGGTGGCTTGGCGCAATAAAACTCTTAGGTTGAAATTGTTCTGACACTAAACGAGTAATGCCGATAGTTAGGATAATAATTAACCAAAAGCATAAAAATAGCTTAGCACCAATAGAGGAGAATCGATTAGGCAGTTTTAGCATCAGTTAAGTTCACCTGCCAAAAATATGTAACCAGCACCGCGAATAGTTTTTAATTTATCTGTTTGACTAAAGGGTAATAGTTTTCGTCTTATATTACTAACGTGCATATCAATACTTCGGTCAAACGCACTTAACTTGCGGTTAAGCACCTGTTCAGAAATTTCATTTTTACTGACAATCTCTCCAGGTTTTGACATTAAATACTCAGTAATCTGATATTCAGTACCAGTTAGTTCGATAAATTCGTTATGACAACTTACTTGGCGAGTTGCATGGTTGAGGGTAACGCCATTAACCTCAAGTACGTTACTTTGTTCTTTACTGGTTTGAACTATATCAATACGTCTAAGAATGGCATTAATGCGAGCGAGTAATTCTCGGTGTTGGAAGGGTTTTGGCAAATAATCATCGGCGCCTAATTCTAACCCCAAAATTCGGTCAGCGTTATCACCTTTTGCAGTTAGCATTAATATAGGTGTTTTATGATTCCCACCTAAAGCTTTCAATACTTCAAAGCCCGTTAAGCCAGGCATCATAACATCTAATAATATCATTGAAATGCTGTCGTCAAACGCGTTTTCGAGGCCAGAAATACCATCGTAGCAACAAACTAATTCAAATCCTTCAGTTGCCAGATAATCAGACAATAGCTCTGCGAGTTCTTTATCATCATCTATCAATAATAGTTTATGTTTCTTCATTTTTACTGCACTTACTGCTCTTAACTAATCACTATAATAGCGTATAAATTTTATTGCGCTTAGGATATTTACATAACATTTACGTTGGTTTGCGTTTCTTTTCGTTGCAAGTTTTATACTAAAGTTGAATTTAATCAGGAGTACAACTTATGAACACACAAAAACTATATTCAACAATGAAAACCTACTTCGCCGTAGGCTTGACTACTTTATGTTTAACATCTTTTACTGCTAGTGCTGCAGGCCATAATCATCAAGCAGATGAACGAGGGCATAATAAAGTTCATTATGGACAAGCGCACAAGCAAATGAAAAAGCGCTTTCATATGATGGCAAAAAAATTAGATTTATCTAAAGAGCAACGCCAGGAAATTAAGGGCATTTTTCTGGCAATGAAGTCAGAGAAAAAAACACAGCGCGATAGTATGTCTGGATTTAAAGAGCAAGTTAAAACATTAATACTCGCAGATGAGTTTGACGAAGCACAATTTAATATTGCGTATGCTAGTTATCAAGATAACTTTCAATATATGGCGATGGAAAAAGCGAAAATGCGTCATGCTGTAATGCAAGTATTAACCGTTGAGCAGAAAGAAAAGTTTTTATCTATGCGTGAGCAACGTAGAACGTTATTTTAACAGGCTAAACGAGAATATCTTTGACATGTTGCTTTCTACTGCAACTCCATTTTTTTCTGCAGGTAGAAAGCGCCATTTTTCCATGGCATTGCGAATAGCATTACGAAAATAGCTAACTTTACTTTTTGATTCAAATTGGATGTCTTTAACTAAGCCATTTTTATCGATACTAAATTCAACCATAATTTCAATTTCGATCCCTTTTCTTTTCGCCGAAGAAGGGTATCTAGGTTCAATGGATGTTATTAATTTAGCGAGTGTATTTTTCGGTGGAATAACAATATTTTGATTTAAGTTGTTCGCGTAATTGCTACTGAGATTTTCGTTAACTTGGCGTATATTTTCGCTATAAATATCGTTATTTAGACGAGCTGGATCAACTAGATTTTCTTGAACAGTATTAGTCGTACCTAATGGGTTGCTGCGTGGTTCATCGAATAGAGACGCAACTTGCTCGGAATAAGGATTATCAAGTGCAGAGTTATTGCTATTATTTGAATCTGTGCGTTCAAAGGCTAAGTCTGATATTGATTTACTTGCTGTGACTGTTTTTTCATTAGCTATCGTTGGTATTTTCGTTAATTTTTCATTCTGAACCGTCACGTTTTTCTCATCAGTGGAATTTAGCACTATTGGCAATTCATCATAACTAATCGTTTGTTTGATGTTTGTTGTAGGCGCTGAGGAAACTGTACTAGCTCCTCGTTGCTTGGTTTCTGCTTGCGTGATCAAGTCATTTTTAACTGCAGTTGCCTGCTCATTAGCCAATGGTTCTTGGGCTGTACCAGGACTATTAATCGCAATAAGCTGGCGGGCAAGTGAAGAGTTAGTATTTGCTTGCTCTAGTGCCAATGGGGCATAAGCCACAGAACTTTTATTAAGCTCCATTGGTGAATGATTGAGAGAAATACTGCCTGATTGTAAGTCAATAATAGGTAAATTTAACGAGTATTTCGAAAAGCCAAATATTATTGTTAGTAAAATGGTAAAAGAAGCTAACCATTTACCCGAATCGGTTGTTTGGGTGCAGTGTGGTTGATTATCAAGTAATCTAACAACGCGTTGTTTAAGATCGCCACCAGAAGCTGCCATAGCCATACTTGGAATGGCGTGATGTCGATGTTTCTGACATAAAGAAGCTGTGTCGGCTAAGGTATGTGCATAAGCTAAAGCATTACCGCCATGTTGCACCGCGATGTCGTCACTGCAATACTCTCGCTCATTACGCATTTGTTTTGAAACCCAGCGCACCGCAGGATGAAAAAATAACAAAGTTTCGACTAAGGTTTGTAAAAAGTTTACAAAGTAGTCATGTCGACGAATATGAGCTAATTCATGCAGCAGTAACATATCTAACTGTTGCGGGGTTAATCCAGAAACCATACTTATCGGAATTAATACCACAGGTCTCAACCAACCTATGGCCATAGGTACATTCGTTTTCGATGACAGCAGTAGCGCGACTTTTTTCGTAATGCCAACTTTGTTAATTAAGCCCTCAAAGCGAGTTTGTAACGCATGATTAGCGTTAATGGTGCCTTGAAGAGGGAGTTTATTAACATTGTAAAGCTCGATTAAAACCTTAGCCGATAACAAAATTACTATGCTTAGCCAAGCAATTGATAAACTTGGTAAGTACTCAAACCATTCAAGATACCAAACGTTAGTTTGACGCTGTTCTAAATAAAAATTTTGATCAAGCAATGGTAGTGCATTTACAAAACTGGTCGCCTGACGATATTCAATATCGTAAACAATAAAGAAAGTGATGAAAGGTAATAGTAAGTTTGCGAACATGGCAACAGAAGCTAAGCCATAACGAATTTGTGACTTTTGGTAGGAAATTAATGACAGCAATAACTTTAATGCTAACGCAACTAAAACCCCTTGCCATAAAAAATGGATAAGAGTTATTGCTATACCCGCTAACAATGGGCTATTAATTAAGCTTTCCTGCATCATTAAATATTTTATATACCGTTAACTATTTCGTTAATTATATGTTTGCTACGACTGTTGCTCTAATTCATTGAGTAACTGACGAATATCTTCTATTTCTTCTTTACTGGTTGAGTTATCTAAAGCACGCATTACCAGTTTTGATGTTGAGCCACCAAAGGCTTTTGATACTAAATCTTTAAGTAAAGAAGACTGTGTTACCACTTCACTGTTGGCGGCAGCGTATACATGAGCACGGTTACTTTCATCTCGAATAACCAATGCTTTTTCATGCATGATTTGTAATATCTTTAATACCGTAGTATAGCCAGTTTTTTGTGTTTGGCTGACAGTTTCATGGATCTGTCGAACCGTTGCTGGACCCATTTTCCAGAGGATATTAAGCAACGTCAGTTCAGCTTCAGTTGGCTTGATATCTGATTTATCTCGTAACATTGAGATTCCTTAAGGCAAATTATTTACAAGTGTTTGCGTTATTTTTATACGAACGTACTCGTATCTTATTACTCCTATCCTAGCTTGAGATGAATAAATGAGCAATAGTATTTAAATAATTGTTGCGATTTTAGCATTTTGTGAATTAAAAAAGAAAATGATTACAGAGCTAAAATATGCATGCGTGAGCGTTCAGGGTAGTTAGTAAAAATGCCGTCAACACCGAATGCCAGACATTGCTTAATGTGGTCTAGATTATCAACGGTATAAACCCAAACCTCGAGTCCACTCTGCTTTGCGTCAGTTATTAGCTCTTGGTTAAGGCAGTCAATCGCAAGGTTTAAACCTGAAACTTTTAATGGTAAGCAAAACTGTGCGTAATTTAACGGACAACATGCAATAAGTGCAGCTGTTTTAATTTTCGGTAAAAGTTCTTTAATGCAGGTTAAAGCATGATGATTAAAAGATGACAAGGTAAGCTGTTCAGTTGCCACTATGTTATTGGTTATTGCATTATCGAGTAGCTGTTTTAATTGTATAATTTCTTGGCGTAATTGTTGGCCTTGCACAGCTGATTTTAATTCAATATTAATGGTGCATTGTTTAGCAATAGTAGCGAGAGCTCGTTGAAGGGTACAAAGGCCTTGCTTTTTAGGTGTGCTGTTGACTAATTCTGTAATAGACAGCTGATTAATATGTGTTCGCTGGTTATTAAAAAGCAGGTATTGATCGTGCAAAATAATAAACTCACCGCTGGCTTGATGATATTGTACGTCCAGTTCAATACCATCACACCCTTGCTTTATTGCTTGCTCAAAAGCTAGTAATGAGTTTTCAGGAAACTCACCACTAGCACCACGGTGGGCAATTATTTTCACTTTCTTGTCCCGTTAAATGCACCAAGCATTACGGTTAAACTTCGTCACTCTTAGCTTCTTCACTCGCTTCTTTTGAATCAAAGGCAATTAAATCAGCATAGTGTTCACCTAAACGTGTAACGGTTTCAGGTCCTGCTTGTTCGTTAAATCTGACCATATTTGGCGCAAATGTACTGACAACTGTTGAACCAAGTTTAAAACGTCCCATCTCAGCACCTTTTTCAAGTGTGATGGCATCAACGCCGGTTGCTGGGTACTTCCAGCGAAATACATCTTTTCCTGCTGGCGGCGTAACTGTACCTGCCCAAACCGTTTCAATACTAGCAACAATTGTTGCCCCCACTAATACCATTGCCATTGCCCCTTGTGCGGTGTCGAAAATGGCGACAACACGTTCATTGCGGGCAAATAAATTTGGTACATTGTTGGCAGTTAATGGATTAACTGAAAATAGATCGCCAGGAACGTAAATCATTTCACGTAACGTGCCGGTAATTGGCATATGAATACGGTGGTAGTCTTTTGGCGCTAAGTAAATACAAGAAAACTCACCACCTTGAAATGGTGCGGCGGTAGCTTCATCACCACCAAGCAAAGTTTCTAAACTATAATCGAAACCTTTTGCTTGGATAAGTTGCCCGTTATTAATCTGTCCTTGTTGGCTAATTGCGCCATCAACAGGGTAACAAATAGTTGTTGGATCACTGTCAATATTACGAGCACCATCTTCTAATTCACGTGTGAAAAAATCATTGAAGGTTTTAAAATCACTAGCATTTTTTAATTTCGCTTCCGCCATATTGATATAATAAGCTTTAATGAAGTAGCTTATTGCTTTGGTCGTAAGCCAGCCGGCCTCTGCCGCCGCAAATTTGCCAACCAAGCGTGAAATTGCATGTTTAGGCATTAAATACTGCAAGGCGATTTTAATTTTGTTGATTAACACTGTTTTTCCTTAATATTCTATTATTTTTAATCGTTAAAGCGCGTCGTTAAGGTATTGTCACCTAAACTTGCTAATATACGTTGAAAGCTTGCTAGTCGTTCTGGAAATATCTGACCAGCGTCCTTAGCTGCAACTAAGGCACAACCAGGGTCTGTTTGGTGCTTACAGTCTCTAAATTTACAGGTACCAAGATAGTCATCAAATTCTATAAAACCGTTACTGACTTGCTCAGGTGATAAGTGCCATAAGCCAAACTCTCGAATACCAGGAGAGTCAATTAAGTCACCACCATCTTCGAAGTGATATAATCTAGCCACCGTTGTGGTGTGTTGCCCCAAACCTGAGTTCTCGGAAACCATTTGTGTAACAACACCTAATTCAGGCATTAATGTATTGGTTAAAGTAGACTTTCCAACACCTGATTGACCAACAAAAACACTAGTATGTTGACTAAGTTGGGCTTTTAACTCAGCGATACCTTCGCCGGTTTCATTGCTGACATAAGTTACTTGATATCCAATAGCACGATAAATGCTGAGTTGGTGTTCAATTTCATCACGATTAGTGCTGTCGAGTAAATCAACTTTGTTGAGTAAAATTACCGGAGTTATACAGGTTTCTTCTGCTGCTACTAAATAGCGATCAATAATGTCAGCGTTAAAGGCGGGTAAAACCGAAGAAACAATTAATATCTGACTAATGTTTGCGGCGATGGGTTTCACGCCGTCATAAACATCTGGTCGACTAAGCACTGAGTTTCGTTCGTGTACAGCTTCAATAACACCAGAAATACTATGTTGTGTTTCCTTGCTTTTTCGCCAAAGCACTTTGTCACCACATACAAGCGAGTCAATACTGCGGCGCATATTACAACGGTAAATTTCGCCATTATTGTCTTCGACATCTGCATGTTGACCAAAGCGGCTAATAACCGTACCGACTTCCGCATTGCCTAACTGATCATCTTGCCATTGCACTTTTTCAGTAGATTTACGTAACTTTTTACTTTGGTTTGCTTTGATCCGACGAGCTTGACCTTTAGTTAATTTTTTGGCTTTAGCCACAAGTAATTCTCATTTTATGTTAACTCAGTGTTTGTTTTTAAATCTAGGTAAGTAAACGACAAAAAAATTTAATCACGCACTATTCTAACGTATTATATACTTAAGCACGGCTTAAATGCATGTGCAATCGCGCCTTTTGCTTTCATACCTGTGCCGGGAATGGATAGTGAGATAAGGTAATATAGAAAACTAATGATATGGGAAAGACCATGAGCGCCAATGATAGCAATTTAATTTGGTTAGATTTAGAAATGACCGGCCTTGAGCCAAGTACTGATGTTATCTTAGAGATCGCGACAATAGTCACTGATAGTCAATTAAATATTCTTGCGGAAGGTCCTGTTTTTGCAATTCAGCAAAGTGATGATGTACTAGATAATATGAGTGAGTGGTGTATTGAGCATCATGGCAAATCAGGTCTCACGCAACGATGTCGTGAAAGTAACACGACATTAGCGCAAGCAAGTGCAGCTTCGTTAGCCTTTTTTGAGCAGTATGTAACTAAAGGGAAATCTCCTATGTGCGGCAACAGCATAGGTCAAGATCGCCGCTTTATTAATAAATATATGCCAGAATTTGAAGATTATTTTCATTATCGGAATCTAGATGTTAGTACAGTTAAGGAACTAGCACGTCGCTGGAAACCAGAGGTACTTGATAAAGTTGTGAAAACCGGAGCACATTTGGCTCTAGATGATATTCGTGAGTCAATTGCTGAACTAAAAGTTTATCAACAGTATTTCTTTAAACTATAGCTCAGTACAACATGTTGACCAAAAGGCGCTTTAGCGTCTTTTTTTTACTTTTACCTTGCAGGTCAGACCAGTTTGTTGCACTCTAGTAATACATGCAACGAATACTATCAAGGATATTTATGGCAAACCGCTTTAGTCGTGCCGTGGCGTTAATTAAAAAGTTCCCGAAGGCAACTCATTCATATTTAATGACCAAATTATTTTGTTCACAAGTTAAGTTTGCGAACACTTCTAAAGTGACTTTGGTTGAAATTTCTCCCGAACAAGTCACCTTAACGCTAGCGAACCGGAAAAGAGTACAAAACCATATTGGTGGGATTCATGCCGTTGCGGCAGCGTTATTAGCAGAGTCAGCTACCGGTATTGTGTTTGGTATGAACTTACCTGATAGCCGTTTACCTTTGTTGAAGTCTATGACGATACATTATCAACGCCGAATGCAGGGCTCGTTAACCGCAGTTGCAAAAATAACCGATGAGCAAGTAGCACTGTTAACACAAGAAAAAGGTAATATGGAAATTCCTGTTTCAATAACTGATGAATCAGGGCAACAGCCAATAGAGTGCATTATGACGTGGGCTTGGATAACCAAAAAAGCAAAAACTAAATAAAACACTGCCATCATTAATCGTTGCTAATTATCGCTAAATCCATAAACTACTAATAGTTTAAGTGCTGTTAGGATGCTGCCTCGTTCATGGATTTAACTTTACCCCTTTATCGACAATTATTTGGTCGATTTTTCCTGCTTGTAATTTGTTTTTTACTCACTAGTGTTGCTGGTGTTTCGCTTTACTTTTATCATTCAAAGCAATTGCTTGTAGTAAATGAACAGTATTTACCAGCTATAGAACAGCACAACAAACAGCAAAAATTATTGATACGCCAAGAGCAGCTAATAAATGAAATAACCGCTAGTAAAAATGCCATTGAATTTAGCCGTTATTATCAAGTACTAAATAATAACCTCGAGCAATTATCAACATTATCGAGAAAAAATAGGCAACTACTCGAACAGCTAATACAGCGATTACAGCAACAAGCGGAAAATGTTATTCGCCTAACTGAAAGTTCACGTCGAAATATACAGCTAAAAGACAGCGTTATTATTCAGTTAACATTAGTTGCCGATAGTTTATCTGTTCTTATCGCAGATCAAGCTAGTCAACAAAATAACCTATACCAGCAAGTAAATTCTGACCGTTTAACAGATCGAGTTACAGCAATTCGAGCCAAAGCACTGAGTAAATTGGCCATTAATCTAAATCGTAATCGTGAATTGCATAGATTACTTGTTGATAGCTTGGTTATGTTTAGCAAATTAGATCTTCGCTATGACTTAATTGAATTCGATTACCTACAGCAACAAGCCAATACTGGCTTGCAAAAATGGTTAGCGAACATGGTGGATCAATTTGATAGTAAAAGCACTGATGAAAACGTATTAGTAGCGCAGGTTGTTGTGCTAAATGATTTACTATTTGTTGAGCAAAACACCTTTGCCAAATGGCGTGGTCAATTACGAAGAGTACAAGATTTTAGAACAGAGCTGCAAACGCAACACGCAGACTTAGCACCGTTTGTCGCATCAGCATTAAACATCAAGTTACCAAATGCGGGCGCGATTAATCAAAGTATTAAATTACAGTTCGCTGAATTTTCTCTCGAAATTCCTGAACAACATTATATTTGGCTAGTTATCGCTGTGTTTATTAGCTTTTTAGTGTTGTTTCTAGTTATTTTATATAGCACTCGTAAGGTTTTAAAACGCTTTAACCAAAATCATAAAGCAATGATTAATGAATACCTGAATTCTGGTAGTTGTACAGGGGAGTTTTTTTCGGCGGAAGCAAAGCAGGTGGTTAGTGGCTTTGAGCAACTGTCACAACCTAAGCATAGTGAAGTTGATTACCTTAATCTTAAACAGCAACAACAGTTATTCACGACACAAGTTCATCAACACAGTGGTTACGCATTTTGGCAATTGTCACAGTCAGAACCGACTTACGACAATACTTTAAAAACTATATTAGGAATTGAGTCGTTTCCTAAACATTGGCGGCATTTATTTAGCCGAAATGACGTTAGTAAAATTATTGCAGTAGCTCGTGAAGCAAAAACGCATAACAACATTCAACGCCTGTTATTAGTCACAGAGCGAGAGAAAGCCGTTTCATTAACAATTGAATATATTAATAGCCATTGGCGAGGCAGTGTCAGTTCGGCAGAAACACTACAACAGTTGCATAGTCAAAATAATCAGTTACAAGAACAATTGCAGCAACAAACCCAAAATGAAAAACTTAATATTATCCGAAATAGTGACTATGTAATTGGCATCATTCAGCGGTTAATTACGCAAAAGTGGCGTGGCGATGGTCCTAGTAATGAACAAGAAAACGACGAGCTTTTGCAACAATTATTAAACGGAAGTCAGCAACAGAAAATAAGCGCTCAATTACGCCGAGATGATTACCTTTTAACTCTATCAACCGTCAATCTTATTGATGAAGTACATAGCGCAACAATTAACTGTGCCATGGCTGAAATTGACTGTAACAATAGCGTATACGTAAGTATTGACGAAAAAGTGAATCCGTATGTCACCATGGAAAGTGAGCTTTTCCATAACATGATACGAGAATTCTCTGCATTTTTATTGGCTCAGCAACACAATGCGAATTTAGATATTACGCTTAAATTAGCCGACGTAAATAGTGCGCAACAAATAGTGAGCTTTAGCTTTGTTGTACAAACATTTTCAGATCAAGAAGCGTTCTCTCAGACAATGGCGCTTATTACGCAAATAATCGATATGAATGCAGAGTTAACATGTACTAAATTAGTTTATTTACGTGATTTAATGTTGGTATTCAATGCCAGTGATAGTGAAAGCGTTGTGCTCGACAATAGCGGCAAGTTTACTTTTAATCTGCCATTAGCTAAAGCTGACTGTCCTAGTGATGGAGTAATGCCGAATCAGCAGATTAGTAAAGCTGATATTAGATTAGGAAAAGGCAGTGTTTTAGTTATTGCTACAGAGCCTGAAAGTCGTCTACGACTTTGCAATGTGCTTGAAGGTAGCAAGCTACATGTTGAAACCATGCGAGACTTAACATTATTTCAACGACAATTAAGCATTAAACATTTAAAAGATAATAAGGTCGATGTTTTACTTATTTCTGAAGAAGTTTATCGATCAGATTATGATTTAATTATTCAACATATCGAGAGCCTACCAAATAAGTTACAGCCTAAAATTTTGATCAGTCAACCTTTAGCGAATAAGAGTCTAGCGAGAACAGGAATGTTTTCTCATTGCATGACGCCGTGGTATGCCAACGATTTAAAATATAAGCTCAACCAACTGCTAGCGACTAAAGAAAAAAGTAATTTATTAATAGCGAGTGAAGTTTTTGGTCAACAGCAAACTTTCGCCAACCAGCATAAATTGTTGTTAGCTGTTAAAAAACCGAGTAGTCAGCAATATTTACTACAATTACTGCATTGGCTAGGTTTTGATTTAACCGTAGTTACTCAATTATCACAGTTAGAACAGCATTGGCAAAGCGGTCAATATCAGGTTGCTATTAGCGAATTCATGCCGTTTAAACTAGCGCTAGCCAATACGATTGACTATCCTCGTGGAGTTTATGCTCTTGAATGTGAGTCGAATGTAGTTGCCGACTTTTTTGTGGCGCAACATATCGATGAATCTTGGCACACGGGTATTGTGCCACCTGTTTTGGATATTCAAGCAATAATTGCGTTGTTATCACCGTGGTTAAGTGTGCAAATAGTGCAGCAGATTGAGCAAAATAACTTAGAGCAAAAAGTTGCTAAAGATAATCAAGAACAGGCAGCTCAAGCAACGGTTGATGCAGTTCAAAGTACGAGTAAAACTAGCGATGAAACCTCAGCTGAAAATATTGATAAGTTATTAGATTTGAATTTTGATAACACACAACAAGATATTCAAGCTCCCGCAGCTTTTGACCTAAATCGTTATGCACAAAATCAGGGTTCTGCAGAAATAGCAGCAATTATGCTTGATGATTATTTAGCTGATATCGAGTCGTTATTGATTAAGCTTGAGCAAGCTATTATTGCTAACAATATTGCTGACTCTCAACGACATTTAAAAAGCATTATACATCTGAGTCGAGTTATCGCGGCAGAGCCGCTTTTGCAGCAATGTCAAGCGTGCCATAAATTAATATTACAAGTAGATGGTAGTTTATCATCGCAGCAAAGTAAGCAACTTAAACAGCAGGTAGCGCAACTGACATCATGTCTTAGTCAGCTAGCTGAATTTGCGGAATCAATATGAGCCTAGAACCTATTATTAAAACGATACAAGAAATTGAAAGCCCTTGTGTGCGTAATTGTTGTTTAGATGCGCAAGACATTTGTTTAGGCTGTTTTCGTCATATTGACGAGATAGTGTCGTGGCGAAAGTTCAATAACACAGAAAAAAATATAGTCATACAACAATGCCAGCAACGAGCACAACAAAGAGCAAAATAGATGTATAAATGTAAAATCGTTAAGGCAAAAAATGTCTAAAGTTGAAAAAAATACCTTAGCTCAGCTAGACAAGCTTAATGTCTTGATTATTGATGACAACTTATTGGTTCACAATACTTTAAAAGAAAGTTTGTATGCGTTAGGTATCAAAGAAGTTCGTTGCGCTGAAAATGCCTATTACGGTTTAAGGCTATGCGATGAAATGCATTTTCATGTGGTGATTTGTGCCTTTAATGTTAAAAGTGATAAGGACGGCTTTCATTTATTGGAAGAGCTTAAATTTAAAGGCCACGTTACTAAAACAACGGTACTTATTTTTCTTAGTTCAGAAACCGACGAGTCGCTGGTGAATTCTATCATTGAATTACAACCTGATGACTTTTGGACAAAACCGTTAGCTATTCAAAAAGTGCAAACTCGTTTAAAAGCCACCTTAAAAGTTAAACAAGCGCTGTTTAATATTTATCAGGCTATTGATAGAAAGGCTTATGCGAAAGCGATCTATTTTGCTGATCGGCATTTGTTAAATGAATCATTAGTGCAATTTCATCCGAATATTAACCGTATTAAGGGTGATGCGTTGCTACATCTATTAGAGTTTCAGGAAGCGGAGGCTTTTTATAAGCAATTGCTAAAACAATATCAGTACTCATGGGTTTATTTAGGTTATGCCAAAGCATTATTAAAACAAGGGCGAATAGAGGAAATTCGCGACATGTTAAAAACCTTAACAGATAAGCCTGAAACTCGCTTTGGTGCCCACGACATGATGGCGCAATATTACATCGAGCAAGAGGAGTATCAGCAAGCGTACGATGAAATAAAAATGGCGACAGCATTAGCACCTAGAAATATTGAACGTAATAAAAAGTCATGGGATCTAGCCCGTTTAACACACGATCATAAAGGTCAATATCTAGCGACACGAAATATTGCTCAACAAGCAAAAAACTCAATTCATGACTCACCAGAGCTAATTCTAAATGTGGTTAGAGCAGGGATCGATTTAGCGTGTGCGACGCCAGATGACAGCGCACAAACGGTGTTAAAGCAAATAGATCGCTACCTTGAACAGTTTGAAAATGACTATGAAGATATTCAATTGTTTAAACAGCAATTACTTGTAGTTAAAGCTCGTTTACACAATGTTCGTAATGAAGCGGAAAAAGCGACTAAGTTAGTTGAAAATCATATGTCGTTAAAGCCAACGGCAGTGGTTGAAGATAATTTAGATAAAGTGAAAGTGCTGCATGAACTTGGTATGCGAGAAGATGCAATTCATTTATTAAAAGCAATTAATAACCAAATTTCAGGTGAGTCACTCAATTGCCAAGTAGTTAAGCGTTATATTGAGCAAGAAACGGAAGAGCGAGAAGAAATACACTTTACCGCAAAACAGTTAAACAGTATGGCGGTGGAGCACTTTCAAAGAAACCGTTTATTGCCGGCGCTAGATGCTATTACCCAAGCACTGCAATTAAGCCCTGATAATGTCAAGCTAATGATCAGCCAGTTAAAAATTCTGATCACCATTAAACAGCATGATGAAGCAAACGCTGAACATGTTGCCTTGGCCGAACAATTATTTAGCCAACTTGCGGAGAAAGTTCAGCAAGGGAAAAGCGCAAGTGTGTTAGAAGAATTAACAGTGAAATGGCAGAAGCTTCACCACTAAGCATCACGTGGCATGCCTTTTTCAACTGAACGAATAAGACGTGCGGTTAAACGTAAGTTTTTATCTTGAGACATTTCTTGTAGCTTTAATGCTTGCTGCTCTAGTGCCCAGTGAATATGTTCGGCGACCATTTCATCTGCACTATTAAGCTTTTCTGTCAGTGCTGCTACGTTTTCTGCTGAATAGTCAGCGTTACCTATTGCGACAGCAATATTACGTTGCCAGCAGGAAAAACCAATACGGCGAATAGGTGAACCTTCGGTTTTATTTAGAAAGCTTGCTTCGTCCCAGGAAAATAATGTTAGTAGGGCAATATTGTCAAAGTTTTGCCTTGGTTTAAAATCATCTTCACTGCCAAGCTTGGCAAATTTATTCCATGGACAAATTAATTGGCAATCGTCACAACCATAAATTCGATTACCAATTAGTGGTCGATACTCAATTGGAATGGCTTCTCTAAGCTCGATGGTGAGATAAGAAATACAGCGTCTTGCATCAACAACATAAGGCTCCACAATAGCTTGAGTTGGGCAAATTTTAATGCAAGCAACACAACTGCCACAGTCATTTTCAGGTTTTTTATCAGCAATTAAGGGCAAATCAACTAATAGCTCCCCTAAGAAGAACCACGAGCCTGCCTGTTTGTTTATCAATAGTGAGTGCTTGCCAACCCATCCTAGTCCTGCTTTTTCTGCCAAAGGTCTTTCTAGAATAGGGGCAGAATCGACAAACGGTCGGTAGTTAAATGTTTGACAATGATCTTTAATTTTTTCCCCTAGCTGCTTTAAGCGCTTACGCATCAGCTTATGGTAATCGCGCCCTAATGCATAACGGCTAATATAAGCATGGTCACGATTTTTCAAAATACGAGCGAATTTCGCATCTGTGGGTAAATAATCCATGCGAACGCTAATAACATTAAGTGTACCTTCTACAAGCTCTTTAGCGCGAGCACGCATAAGACCATGACGGGCCATATAATCCATATTGCCGTGGTAATTATTTTCTAACCAGCGGCTGAGTGCCGCCTCATGTGCTGACAAGTCGACATCAGATATTCCTACTTGTGAAAAACCAAGTTCTTGGCCCCAAAGCTTGATCTTTTCTGTTAATTCTTGATAGTTAATAGCAGGAGTTGTCATATTTGCAGATATTAGCGCAATAAGGTGATAAAACAATGCCGGCAAGTTTACCACATCAGGCTTATAAGGTTAATCAACTACAACAATACGAAGCTGACGCAGCGCAAGCTATTGGTCTTAATTTATATCAATTGATGGAACGTGCAGGTACGGTAGTATTTAATAATATTCGTCAATATTATCCATCAGCGCACCGGATATTAGTTATTACTGGCAAAGGAAATAATGGAGGTGACGGTTATATAGTTGCTCGGCTTGCACACCAGGCAGGTATCAATGTCAAAGTGGTTGTTGATGCTAGGCGAGAACAAATCCAAGGAGATGCTCTACAAGCCATGAAGTTATTAGAGCAATGCTCAGTTGCTATCTACTTTGATTTATCGACTGCGAAAAAAGTCGATTTTATAGCTGATTATCAAGGAGAGTTGATTGTTGATTGCCTATTCGGTATTGGTTTTCGTGGTGAGCTTTCACCAGCGTTAATAACCTTAATTGAGGCGATTAATAATAAGAATTGTCTTCGTGTGGCCGTTGATGTGCCGTCAGGATTAAATGCAGACTTAGGTGTTGTAACCCCGACTGCGGTCAAAGCAGATTTAACCGTTACCCTTATTGCTTATAAACAAGGTCTGTTAACAGGGCAAGCGGCAAACTATGTTGGCGAGTTAGTCTTAGAAACTTTGGCAATAAATACTGCTTTTGCACAATTGCAATCAGCTGAGTGCTTTCGTCAAAATACTGATTCTCTACCTCTTTTGCGTAAGCGATTGCCAGCCAGTCATAAGGGCAGTATTGGTATGATGTTAGCTGTCGGTGGTGATAGCACTTTCACCGGCGCGATCTGTTTAACATGTGAAGTGGCTTTGCGTGCGGGGGCGGCATTAGTGAGTGTTTGTTGCCATGAATACTCGCGTAATATCTTATTGTCACGCCAGCCAGAGCTTATGGTTGTTGCAAATTGCTCACAAACATTAGCTTCCACAAGTGTACTGGCAAAAGTTAAATCTGTGGTGTTAGGGCCTGGCTTAGGACGAGGAACTTGGTCTGAACAGCTTTTTAATACTGTGATTAATTTGTCTCAGGCTAAAGTAATTGATGCTGATGCATTGTATTTTCTTGCTCAACAGCCGGTTTTTTCTAATAACTGGGTTTTAACTCCTCACCCGGGGGAAGCCGCTGCTTTGCTTAACTGCAGCGTAGCGGAAGTTGAACTTGATCGTTTTTTTACCGTCAAAGAAATAGCAAAGCGTTATGGCGGTATATGCGTGTTAAAAGGTGCCGGAACACTCATTTCTGATGGCACAACTATTTGGGTTAATACCACTGGGAATGCCGGTATGGCCAGTGGCGGCATGGGGGATGTTTTAAGTGGTATTATTGGTGCGTTAATTTTGCAAACCACGGATTTATTCCAAGCGGCTCGTCTTGGTGTCTATATTCATGGCCGTGCAGCTGATATTATTGCCAAAAAGTATGGGCAAATTGGTATACTTGCTAGTGATCTTTACCCTGAAGTGCAGCGCTTGATTAATAATGAGAGTAACCTCAGAGGATAGAAAATATCAGAATGGCAGTAATAAACGAAAAGTAACAATGACTAATGAATAATTTTGTAACAAAGCAAAGTTTTATTTTGGCGGATGAAACAGCCACTATCGCAATGGGCAAACGTATTGCTGATATTGTAAAATCAGATTTAAATCAAGGTATAGTTGTTTATCTTAACGGTGATCTAGGGGCTGGGAAAACAACATTGACTCGTGGGTTTGTTCAAGGCATGGGGCATAATGGTAACGTTAAAAGTCCAACTTACACATTAGTAGAACCCTACGAGCTGCAAGATTGGCAAGTGTATCATTTTGATTTGTACCGACTCGCTGATCCGGAAGAATTAGAGTATATGGGAATTAGAGATTATTTTAATAGCCGTAGTTGTAGTTTCATTGAATGGCCGGAAAAAGGTCAAGGAATGATAGCTGCTGCAGATTTGGTCATTGATCTTGCTTATCATGATGAACAGCGTTCTATTACTATAAAGCCAGCAACTGCGATTGGGCAAAAACTAGTACAAGCAATTTGATCGGCATGTTTGGTACGGTGTGCTAAGCAGTTGCCATTGCCATAGTTTAGAAAAATAATAAGAATAAAGCCCAAAAAGGGTTAAGTTAAGGGGAATGAATTAAAATGCGTTTTAATAAGCTCGCGCTATATTTAGTGACCATTTCCATGCTTTGGCTTGGAATGACCACGTACGCTAGCGCCGCTAATACGATTAAAAATGTCAGGGTTTGGCCGGCACCAGAAAATACTCGTGTCGTTTTTGACCTAAGCCAAAAGCCAGATTTTAAATATTTTTCATTAACATCCCCCAATCGATTAGTGATTGATTTTAATAACAGTAAGAATATTGCTGCATTGAAATCTGCATTAAAAAAAGATAAACGAGTAACTAAAATTCGCTCAAGTGGCTCTAAGAAAAAAGGCACAACACGTCTAGTCTTAGAACTCGCTGAAAGTTACCGAGTTTCAGTATTTCCACTTGCACCAGCAGGTCAATATGGTGACCGTTTAGTTATTGATCTATACGATAAAAAAAGTAAAGTAATTGCTAAACATGACAATAGTAAAGGCAAGCGCGATATTGTCGTGGCGATTGTTGCTGGTCACGGTGGTGATGATCCCGGTTCTATTGGTGCAGCCGGCACTTATGAAAAAAAAGTTACGCTAAATATTGCCAAAAAACTGGCAAAACTAATCAATCGTAAAAAAGGCTTAAAAGCGGTCATGATACGCAGTGGTGATTACTACGTTAGCCATGACCGCAAGCCCAGGTTAGCACGTAAAAACAAAGCGGATTTATTAATCTCTATTCATGCTGATGCTTTTACCTCTCCTAAGCCTAGCGGTGCCTCCGTGCTTGTGCAATCAACTCGACGGGCAGATTCAGAGTTCGCCCGTTGGATTCAAAATAGAGAGAAAAACTCCGAGTTATTAGGTGGTGCGGGCGAAACCATTAAAAAAACCAAAGATGATAACTTAGCAATTGCGCTGGCTGATATGAAAAAAGAGTACACTATGGCCAGCAGTTATAATTTTGCTGAGCATGTTGTCAAACAGCTGAAAAAAGTGACTAAACTGCATAAGAAAAAGCCGGAGCGTTTAAGTTTAGCGGTATTAAAATCATCAGATATTCCATCGGTATTAATTGAAACGGGTTTTATTTCCAATCCGCAAGAAGAGAAACGTTTAAACAATCCTGCTCATCAACAAAAATTGGCGAAAGCGATTTACACAGCAGTAAATAATTATTTCTCTCGTAACCCGCCTGATGGTAGCTTGTTTGCTGCTAATCGCACTCGCGAACATAAAGTTAGCCGTGGAGAGTCGCTTTCTGTTGTTGCACAACGTTATAAAATAAGTGTTCGTCAGTTGAAATCAGCAAATAATTTAAAATCTAATGTGGTTAGAATAGGCCAAACATTAAAGATTCCACAGGCAGATTAATTCACTTATGACTATTGCAATATTACCCGCACGCCTTGCCAACCAAATTGCTGCTGGTGAGGTGGTTGAGCGTCCAGCGTCAGTTGTGAAGGAGTTAATCGAAAATAGTTTAGATGCCGGCGCGACAAGTCTTCGAATTGATATCGAAAAAGGTGGCGCTAAACGTATTCGCATTGTTGATAACGGTAAAGGCATTGCTAAAGATGAGTTAGGTTTAGCACTGAGCCGCCATGCTACTAGTAAAATCAAAGATCTTAATGATCTTGAAGCGATTAGTAGTCTAGGGTTTCGCGGTGAAGCGTTAGCTAGTATCAGCTCTGTAGCACGTTTAACACTTACCTCTAAGCCCCAACACCAAGAAGCAGCATGGCAAGCTAATGCTGAAGGTCGAGATATGGCGGTTACGGTAAATCCAGCTGCACATCCTGACGGCACTACTA
The DNA here is from genome assembly GCF_057537295.1 of Colwellia meonggei. Taxonomy (NCBI): domain Bacteria; kingdom Pseudomonadati; phylum Pseudomonadota; class Gammaproteobacteria; order Alteromonadales; family Colwelliaceae; genus Colwellia; species Colwellia meonggei. Next base: position 70,835 of record NZ_BAAJLZ010000007.1, on the reverse strand, counting down.
TTGATGTTTGTGATTTATTTTTTAATACCCCTGCTAGGCGAAAATTTCTGCGCACAGAAAAAACCGAGTTTGGGCATATTGAGGAAGTCATCAAGCGTATTGCGTTAGCACGATTTGATGTCAGTTTTGTGTTAACTCACAATCAAAAGGTTATTAAACAATTTCGATTGGCAAATTCAGCTGCACAGCGTAGTAAACGCGTAGCCCAAATTTGTGGACAGAAATTTATTGATAATGCTCTTGAAGTTGATTGTCAGCATGATGGTTTTCATCTTTATGGTTGGATAGCACAGCCGAGCTTTTATCGCAGTCAAAATGACCTTTGCTATAGTTATGTTAATGGTCGTATGATGCGCGATAAACTTATTAATCATGCTATTCGTCAGGCTTATGCAGATTTATTACCAAATGATAGCTACCCAGCGTTTGTCTTGTTTCTTGAGCTAGACTTTCAAGAAGTTGATGTTAATGTGCACCCGGCAAAGCATGAGGTAAGATTTCATCAGGGCCGTTATGTTCATGATTTTATTTACTCCGTTTGCCAGCAGGCGTTAATTGCGGCGCATGAGCCAGAATTAATGGTTGATAACAGCACCGGTGAAGTATTTGCCAGTGGCGAAAATAATGCTAATACCCAAAGTAATATTGACACTTCTTTTGTAACCCCTTTAAAACCCACTTCGGTAAGGGCAAGTGTTTCAGAGCCCTCATCTTTGTATCATGAGCAAGGTGGAACTGTACATGCAATAGCTCGTACGGAAAATACTCGTCGTGATTTTGAAAAACAAGCACCTACATCATATGGAGCAAACCCTGCTTCTTCATATAGTAGCAGAGTTAATCCAAATGCCAGTAAAGCCTATAGTGACCTAATGACGCCATTGGTGGATAATGAAGTAGTTGAACAGGCTCAACACCAGCCAAAAGTGAGCTTGGCCAATAGTGAATTAATAACTAACGACACTGAAGCTAAAATTTTATTTTGGCAAGCACCACATTATGTAGTATTTGTGCAGCAGCAAGAGTTAAGACTGCTATCAGTAGAAAAATTAGAATTATTCACAAAATTACAAGTTGTGAAACAGCGTTGGCATGAGAAGTTTGTTTCTCAGCCATTGTTATTGCCCATAAAAATTGTAGTTAGTGAAAAAGTTGCCGAATTTGTTTCGTTAAACCAAACGCAGTTTCAATTTATAGGTATGGAAATACAGCTGTTAAATAAAACAACAATTCAAATTCGCCAATTTCCGGCATTATTAAGAAATCAAAATGTTGCAAGTAGTTTTGATAGCTTAATTAATCACTTACAAGTTGATAGCGAGCATGAAGTGCATTCTGAAATTGATTGGCAAATGGCATTGTCGCACTTGATGTTGACCGAAAGCTCGACTCAAGAACAAGCATTACAAGTATGGCGTAATGCCGAAAGTCAGTTTAAATGTCAATTTGAACAGCAACTACGCTTGAATTCTGTTGCTATCGACCTTACATCGTCTATAAGCCAATTAGTAAATAAACATAATTAAATGACCGACGTTGTAAATCTTAAGAATGTTGAATTTTCAGAGCCTCCTGTTATTTGTTTAATGGGCCCAACAGCATCTGGAAAAACAGCATTAGCTATGGCGCTATACGATACGTTGCCATGCGATATTATCAGCGTAGATTCGGCGTTAGTATTTAAAGGTATGGATATTGGCACAGCCAAGCCAACAGCTGAAGAATTAGAAAAGTACCCGCATCAATTAATTGATATTCGTGATCCTGCAGAAAGTTATTCTGCGGCTGACTTTTGTCATGACGCCTTAAAAGCGATAGCAAAGAGTCGTGCTAATGGTCGAATTCCGCTGTTAGTAGGCGGTACCATGATGTATTTCAAAAGCTTGATTGATGGCATTTCACCATTGCCTGAAGCTGACGCTGAAATTAGAAAAAATATTGAAGCTGAAGCCCAACAAAACGGTTGGGCAGCAATGCATGAGCAGTTAGCCGGTTTTGACCCTATTTCAGCAGCACGTATTCATCAGAATGACCCGCAGCGGATAGCGCGTGCGATAGAGGTGTATCGAAAAACAGGTCAAACTTTGACACAATTGACCGAAATAAAAGGTGATAAAGTCAGCGGAAATGTTTTACAGTTTGCTATAGCACCAAAAGAACGTAGTGATTTGCATGCGAGAATAGAGTTACGCTTTGAGCAAATGATAGCGCAAAACTTCAAACAAGAAGTTATAGCTTTAAAAGCAAGAGATGATTTACATCATGATTTACCCGCAATTCGTTGTGTAGGATATCGTCAGATGTGGCAACATTTACAAGGTGAATGTGACCATGACGAAATGGTTTTCAAAGGCATTTGTGCCACACGGCAATTGGCAAAGCGGCAATTGACCTGGTTACGTAGTTGGCAAGATTTGCACTGGTTGCATATGGAAGATGAAAATAATTTACAAGTTATTTTATCTGCAGTAAGCAAACTTTAAACATTGATGTATAATTAATTTAGTTGTGCATTAACCAGCTAGTTTTATTGAATAAATTCAGCAAAACATTTGAAAAGAAAATTTAACTTTTTACTAAAAATAACAAAAGGGGCCAAATAATGGCAAAGGGGCAATCTTTACAAGACCCATTTTTGAATGCGTTACGTCGTGATCGTATTCCTGTAGCAATTTACTTAGTTAATGGCATTAAACTACAAGGGCAAGTAGAGTCATTTGATCAGTTTGTAATTTTACTTAAAAATACCGTGAGTCAAATGGTATATAAACATGCTATTTCTACGGTAGTGCCTGCACGTGCAGTGTCTACTATGCCTACTCCTCAAGCCAACCAGTCTGGCTTTAATCAGGATCAAGAGAATTAATGAATCTAGCTCGTATTGTGTGGAGTCGCTCATTTGTTTGATAGGTATCAAGCAGGTGAGCAGGCGATACTTGTTCATTTAGATTTCCCAGATGATAACACCCGTGAAGATCTACAAGAATTTGAAATGCTTGTTAGTTCAGCGGGAGTGACTGCGTTAAATACGGTTACCGGTAAACGTAATACACCACATCCAAAATATTTTGTTGGTACAGGTAAAGCACAAGAAGTTGCTGACGCTGTACGTACGTACAACGCTAATGTGGTGTTGTTCAATCACAGTTTATCGCCGTCACAAGAAAAAAACGTGGAAGCATTATGTGAGTGTCGAGTGGTTGATCGTACAACCTTGATACTTGATATTTTTGCTCAACGTGCGCGTACTCATGAAGGTAAATTACAAGTTGAACTTGCGCAACTGCGCCATATTAGTACACGGTTAATTCGTGGTTGGACGCATTTAGAACGTCAAAAAGGTGGTATAGGTTTACGAGGGCCTGGTGAAACACAGCTCGAAACCGATAGACGTTTACTACATGAGCGCATGGTAAATATTCGCCGACGTTTAGAAAAAGTGGAAAAACAAAGGCAGCAAGGGCGAAGAGCGAGAAACCGCGCCGAAATTCCTACCGTGTCTTTAGTGGGGTATACCAACGCCGGCAAGTCAACATTATTCAATCATATAACACGTGCAGATGTTTATGCTGCTGACCAGTTATTTGCTACCTTAGATCCTACATTGCGTAAAATTGATGTTGAGGATGTTGGCCGCGTTATTCTAGCTGACACCGTAGGTTTTATTCGTCATTTACCACATGACTTAGTTGCCGCATTTAAAGCAACGTTAACGGAAACCCGCGAAGCAGAGTTGTTATTGCACGTTATCGATATTTCTGATGAACGTCGCAGTGAAAATATTGAACAAGTTGAAGAAGTTTTACAAGAAATTGAAGCGGGTGATGTACCTCAATTATTAATTTGTAACAAAATAGATTGTTTAGATGATGTTGAGCCTAGAATCGACCGTGATGAGCATGGCTTGCCAATTCGCGTGTGGTTATCAGCACAACAGGGCATCGGCATTGAGTTATTATTTGAAGCTTTAGCGGAACGCTTGGGCAAGCAAGTAGTCAAACACCTACTGTGTTTGCCGCCAAGTGCCGGAAAACTTCGAGGTCAACTTTATCAATTAAATTGTATTGCCCAAGAGCATTATGACGAACAAGGCAATTGCTTGGTAGATGTAAAATTACCACTGAGAGAGTGGAATCGATTAGTAAAACAAGACGAAGCTGAAATAGAGCACTTTATTCAAACTTAACAGACTGATATATTAGCCCAAACCTAATGTTTTATGCGTATATAGCAGTTTAGGCATTAATTTTTTATAGCGGAGAGTACCATGGCTTGGAATGAACCGGGGAATAACGATAAAGATCCCTGGAAAAATAAAGGTGGCAAAAATCAAGGTCCACCAGATTTAGACGATTTGTTAAAAGATATCGGCAACAAGTTTGGCGGTGTTTTTGGTGGTAATAAATCAGGTGGCGGTTCTGGAAAAAGCCTTTCTAGTGTCGGTATTATGGTGCTATTAATTGCGGCTATTTTGGTTTACGCCTTCACTGGCTTCTACACCATTAAAGAAGCTGAGAAAGGTATTGTATTACGCTTTGGTCAGTACGCAGGCACAGTAGAACCTGGTTTACGTTGGAAGTGGACATTTGTTGAACGCATTATTCCAGTTGATATGCAAACCACTCGTGATTTGCCTTCTGCTGGTTTTATGCTGACACAAGATGAAAACGTTGTTCGTGTAGAAATGCAGATCCAGTATCGTGTTGTCGATGCACGTAACTATGTATTTAGTGTTACTGATGCTGATGACAGTTTAAGTCAATCACTTGATAGTGCGTTACGTTACGTTATTGGTCATTCGTCAATGGATGATATTTTAACAAGTGGACGTGAAGAAGTTCGCCAAGCGGTACGTGTACAGTTAGAAAAAATAATTGAACCATACAACTTAGGTTTGATTATTGTTGATGTTAACTTTAAAGATGCTCGTCCTCCTGAAGAAGTAAAAGATGCCTTTGATGATGCTATTGCTGCACAAGAAGATGAAGTAAGATTTTTACGTGAAGCTGAAGCATATGCTAGAGGAATTGAGCCGCGTGCTCGTGGTCGTGTTAAGCGTTTAGAGCAAGAAGCATTAGCGTATAAATCGCAAACAGTGTTAGATGCGGAAGGTGAAGTGGCACGCTTTAATAAACTTTTACCTGAATACCAAGCGGCTCCGGAAGTAACACGCCAACGTATGTATTTAACAGCAATGGAAAAAGTTTACAGTAATACCAGTAAAGTGATGGTAGATGTTGATGGCGGTAATAACATGATGTATTTGCCACTGGATAAAATTATGCAGCAACAATCAACTGGGCAGCGCGTAATTCAACAATCGCTACCAAGTGTAAACCAATTGCCAGCGTCAACGAACAGTGCGCCAGCATTGTCGGGTCGAAGCGATCGATTCAATAGTGGGAGAAATTAAGCCATGAAAAATTTCCTATTGGCCATAGTTGCCCTACTATTTGTCTTAACAGTTTCATCAGTTTTTATTGTTTTTGAAGGCCAACGCGGTATCGTGTTCCAGTTCTCAAAAATTAAACGTGACGGTGATAGTGGTGATATGAAAGTGTACGAGCCTGGCCTACATTTTAAATTTCCATTTATTAACACGGTACGTAAACTTGATGCGCGTATCCAAACCTTAGATGAAGCGCCTGATCGTTTTGTAACATCTGAGAAAAAAGATCTAATGGTTGACTCATTTGTTAAATGGCGAATCGTTAACTTCTCAACATATTACTTACGTACCTCAGGTTCTATCGATAATGCCCGCGCATTATTAAAACAAAAAGTAAATAATGGCTTACGTACTGAATTTGGTACCCGCACCATTAAAGAGATTGTTTCTGGCGATCGTGATGCAATTATGGCGAAAGCGCTTGAAAGCGCTGCAAGTAGCCGTGAAGATCTTGGTATTGAAGTAATTGATGTACGTATTAAAGCGATTAATTTACCTACGGAAGTAAGTAATTCAATTTATGATCGTATGCGTGCTGAGCGTACAGCTGTTGCTAAAGAGCATCGCTCTCAAGGTCAAGAACAAGCAGAAATTATTCGTGCAACTATTGATGCAAAAGTAACAGTAATGTTAGCAGAAGCACAAAAGAGTGCGCGAGAAATACGTGGTGAAGGTGATGCATTAGCTGCGAAAGTTTATGCTGATTCATACGGACAAGATGCCGAGTTTTTTAACTTTTTCCGTAGTTTAGAAGCCTATGAAAAAAGCTTTAGCTCTAAGAATGATATCTTAGTTGTTAAGCCTGATAGTGATTTCTTCGGCTATTTAAAAGACGGTAAAAAAGACAAGTAAACTTTTTTGAGTTTATTTTGAAAGCCATGACACCTGTCATGGCTTTTTTATGTACAGGATGTACGGTATAACGCAGTCACATGGATGTGAAAGAGCGTATATGTATAGAATGTTTGGTTAGTTTTTTTGTTCCAGACAAAAATTAAGTACCAGCATCCATGCAGGCAATAACGAGGGTACAGGTCGTTCCTTGCTATCCATGGCATCACGACATTAATATATCCATATATGTCGATGTGAAAGAGTGTGTATGTATCGGTCTCTCTCATGCATTCTGTATTTCGAGGCACAAAAGCATATAACTACAAAATAAATTGACGTAATTTGATGGTATAACAAACAGGTATCATCGGATAAGGAGCGTTTGTGACCACTACATTGTTGATGGCCATTGCCATTGCACTCATTATTGAAGGTTTGATTCCTGCGCTGTTTCCTAATAAGTGGCGTGCTTATGTATTGAAGTTAGCCAACGAACCAGTGACCGCAATACGACAAATTGGCATTTTTTTAGTCTTGATAGGTTTTGTCATGTTGTGGCTGATAAATTAATTTTTCGCTAAGCTACCTTGATAACTAACTTTTTTATAATCGAGTTAAAAATCGACAATAATTGCTTGGACTCAATATTTATATTTGATAGAATCCCCGCCTAATTTTCTTACCAATATGTGAACATGGGTAAAAACGTCGTAGTTCTAGGCACCCAATGGGGTGACGAAGGTAAAGGTAAAGTCGTCGACTTACTTACTGATAAAGCCAAATATGTAGTGCGCTATCAAGGTGGCCACAACGCAGGTCATACACTAGTCATTAACGGTGAAAAAACCGTATTACATCTTATTCCATCTGGCGTATTACGTGATAACGTAAAATGCTTAATTGGCAATGGTGTAGTTCTTTGTCCTAAAGCACTAATGACAGAAATGGCAATGTTAGAAGAGCGTGGCGTCCCTGTACGTGAACGTCTTTTAATTAGCGATGCATGTCCGTTAATTCTTCCTTACCATAATGCCTTAGATGCAGCGCGTGAAAAAGCACGTGGTAGCAAGGCTATTGGTACTACGGGTCGTGGTATCGGTCCAGCCTACGAAGATAAAGCTGCTCGTCGTGGTTTACGTGTTGGTGATTTATTTTGCTCAGAGTCATTTGCTGCAAAATTAAAAGAAATTATGGAATACCATAACTTCGTATTAACCACATACTACAAAGCTGAGCCAGTAAGCTATGAAGAAGTATTAGCTGATGCAATGGCTGTTGCTGAAACGATTAAGAGCATGGTTGCTGATATCTCTGAAATGTTAGATCAAGCGCGTAAAGCGGGTGAATCTATCATGTTTGAAGGTGCCCAAGGTACTTTACTTGATATCGACCATGGTACATACCCGTATGTAACATCTTCTAATACTACTGTTGGTGGTGTTGCGACAGGTAGTGGTTTTGGCCCTCGTTACTTAGATTATGTTTTAGGTATTACGAAAGCTTATACCACACGTGTTGGTTCTGGTCCTTTCCCTACGGAATTAGATGACGAAATAGGCCACCATTTAGGTACTGTTGGTCATGAATTTGGCGCAACTACCGGTCGTGAACGTCGTTGTGGTTGGTTTGATGCTGTAGCTATGCACCGTGCTGTGCAGGTAAACAGTATCAGTGGTTTCTGTTTGACTAAGCTTGATGTTTTAGATGGTTTAGAAACATTAAAAATCTGTGTTGGCTATAAAACTGCCGAAGGTGATGTGATCACTGTACCGCCGACAGCTGCAGAAGGTTACGAGAAAATCACACCAGTTTACGAAGAAATGCCAGGCTGGAGTGAAACTACTGTTGGTGCAACATCGCGTGATGCTTTGCCAGCAAATGCAATTGCTTACATTAAGCGCATTGAAGAAGTGACCGGTGTACCAGTAGATATTATCTCTACAGGCCCTGACCGTAACGAAACCATGATTTTAGTTAATCCTTTTGATGAGTAACTAAAAAATAATTAAGCATTAAAAACCACCTAAAAGGTGGTTTTTTTGTATCAGTAATTGTTTAAATATCCAATTTTGCTTTCCGTCACTTATTTTTAATTTCAACTGAAATGCTTTGCTAGCAATGATAATAGACCCAGCTCAGAGGTAGACCAGTTTTTATCTAAATTTATCAAATTGTCCCTAATTTCTGTTATCTGGCATGAAATGATACAAAATACCATCATCTTCCATATAAAACGCTTGTTTTAAACCTAAGTTTTATATTTAACTCTTTTACCGCTTAATAAAGTGTTCTAATCGTTATTTATCCATGAATAGTTACTTTTATATGCTGAATATTCAGCTAATTAATGTGAATTACGAAGTTGCTCAAGCTATATTATTTATAGCTTGTAGCGAATTAATATATATAAAAGAGCTTGAAATTAGCAAGTGCAATGCAATACTATAGAAAGTGTAAATATTGAATATAGATTTCATGAATCATTGTTTTAAAAAATATAACTCGTAAAACTGAACTAAATACGCGCATTAGCTTCACATATTAGGAATTGACATGACAGACCTTCGCCAACAAGCACTTGATTATCACGCATATCCAACTCCAGGAAAAATTAGCGTTGAATTAACAACTCCTGCTGAAACCAGCCAAGATCTCTCGTTGGCATATAGTCCTGGTGTTGCGGAGCCTGTTCGTGCCATTGCTGAAAATCCTGATGATGTTTATAAATATACTGGTAAAGGTAATACCGTAGCGGTTATTACAAATGGCACTGCTATATTAGGATTAGGAAACTTAGGGCCAATGGCATCTAAGCCAGTAATGGAAGGTAAAGCTCTACTGTTTAAACGTTTTGCAGGTATTAACTCATTTGATATTGAGGTAAAGCACAAAACAGTCGAAGATTTTGTTAATACTGTTGCCAACATTGCAGACAGTTTCGGTGGAATTAATCTTGAAGATATCAAGGCACCTGAATGTTTCGCTATCGAAAAAGCCCTTATCGAACGTTGTAAAGTGCCAGTATTTCATGATGATCAACACGGCACGGCGATAGTTACCGCCGCGGGTATGATCAACGCCTTAGAGATTCAAGGTAAAGAGCTACGCCATGCTAATATTGTTTGTATGGGCGCCGGCGCTGCAGCCATAGCTTGTATGGAGCTCCTTATTAAGTGTGGTGCACAACGCGAAAAGGTTTACATGTTAGATACCAAAGGTGTTATCCATACCCGTCGCGATGATTTAAATGAATATAAAAAGCTATTTGCTAATAATACTGATAAACGCACATTAGAAGAAGCTATTGATGGCGCAGATGTGTTTGTTGGTGTATCTGGGCCTGACGTACTATCACCCGAGCATGTTAAATTAATGGCGAACAATCCTGTTATTTTTGCTTGTTCAAACCCAGACCCAGAAATTAAGCCAGAGTTAGCTATGGCAACCCGTGATGATTTGATTATGGCAACTGGCCGCTCTGATTACCCAAACCAAGTAAATAATGTTCTTTGTTTCCCATTCATCTTCCGTGGTGCACTTGATGTGCGAGCAAGAACCATTAATGATGAAATGAAAATTGCTGCAGTACACGCAATTCGCGCTTTAGCAAAAGAAGAAGTGCCAGCTGAAGTGCTTGCTGCCAGCGGTAGTAAAAGTTTAACGTTTGGTAAGGATTATATTATTCCAAAACCTATGGATTCTCGATTACGCTCAGCAGTTGCAAAAGCTGTTGCGCAAGCTGCGGTTGACTCAGGTGTCGCAGGATTGGAGATGCCGGAAAATTATAACGGTTAATCGTTATAAACTAGGTTGTTAAATATCAAAAAGGGAAGCGAATAGCTTCCCTTTTTTGCACCCTTTATTAATTGAGAGTTTTAGTGAATAATACCCACGCTATATCGTGGGGATGTTGTTTGCTATATGTAACTATTAGTGACTCCCACTTTGATGAGCAAGCCGTTGTATATAAGTTGATAATTTTAGTTAATTTGGAATGACATGAATAAAGAAATTAAAGCCTATCTTGCTGATTCGGAGTTACTACTGAATGCAGTTGGTGAAGGTATTTATGGATTAGATGCTCAAGGTCTTGCTATTTTCATTAATCCGGCGGCAGAGGCAATGACTGGCTGGTCTTCGGAGGAGTTATTAGGGAAAAATATTCATCAATTTCATCATCACAGCTACAGTGATGGAGAACCATATCCTGCTTGCGATTGCAAAATATTTAATACCGCACTAGATGGTATTTCACGACAAGTTAGTGGTGAAGTTTTTTGGCGTAAAGATGGTAGTAGTTTTCCAGTTGAATATACCACGCAAGCAGTATACAAAAATGACAAAATTATCGGGGCTGTTGCAGTTTTTCGTGATGTCAGCCAACAACAAAAAATTGAATTAGCACTGCGTAGTGCCCTAGAAAACGTGCAGTCACTTACTGAGCAACTGCAGGCTGAAAACACTTACCTGCAAAACGAGCTAGCCCAAGAATGGTCATCCGCAGGCTTAGTGGGCAAGAGTTCAGTTGTAACTAAAATGCTTTCGCAAGTAGAGCTTGTCGCGCAAACTGATAGCACGGTTTTAATTTTAGGAGAGAACGGTACGGGTAAAGAGCTCGTAGCACGTAATATTCATGCTTTAAGTCAACGTAATGGCTCAACTATGGTAAAAGTAAACTGTGCTGCATTTACGCCAAGTTTGCTTGAATCTGAATTGTTTGGCCATGAAAAAGGTGCATTTACTGGTGCAACAGAGCGTCGAAAAGGTCGATTTGAATTAGCCAATGGCGGTACATTATTTCTTGATGAAATTGGTGAGCTCACCATGGAAGCGCAAGGAAAATTGCTACGTGTACTGCAAGAGCAAGAGTTCGAACGTGTTGGCGGCAGTGAAACAGTCTCGGTTAATATTCGTATTATTGCGGCAACAAATAAAGATCTATCGGCGATGGTCGCCAGTGGCGAGTTTAGAATAGACTTATTCTATCGACTCAACGTATTTCCGGTAACTGTACCGCCATTGCGAGACCGACGAGAAGACATTCCTCTACTATCGCAAGCCATTATTGCCACGTTAAATAAAAAACTTGGTAAAAGTATTACAGCCATTAGTAACAAAAGCTTAACCAAGTTAATGCAGTACCAATGGCCGGGCAATATTCGTGAATTGCAAAATGTACTTGAGCGCGAAATGATTCTGACTAAATCAAGAATTTTGAGCTTCAACTTTAAAAGTTCAGCAAAGACGCTCGAGTCCACTGAATATGAAACTTTAGCACAAGCCGAATACAAACATATTAGCAGCGTACTTAAAGCCTGTAAGTGGCGTATTGGTGGAAATTTAGGGGCTGCAAAGCAATTAGATTTACCTGAAAGTACTCTACGTTCTCGTATGAAGAAGTTAGGAATTATTAGGCCAAGCTAGTTTTTCTTTCTCCTATAAATAAGTATTAAACCGCGACATATCGCGATAGCGTGATATATCGTGCTTTTGGTCGTTGTTTATATTTCTTATTGTTTAATATTATTAATATAAAACAGATGCTTATTGCTTTTATTGTACTTGGAACACATATTGCTATTAGCGGGTATCCTGTTGTTCGTATTAGTAGTAAACCATGAAGTTTGATTATAAAGCAGAAGACTTGATTATTAAGCCCTATAAGTCTGAATCCCCCGTTTATGTCCGTAAACAAAAAGGACGTTACCAAAAAATTAGAAAGCTAACTGGCTTTGTATTTGTCATGATATTTGTTTTGTTACCTTGGGTTAATTACCAAGGTAATCAAGCGGTATTGCTTGATATTGGTAAGCAACAATTTCATATTTTTTCGCAAACCTTTTTCCCACAAGATTTCACTATATTAGCTGGTTTGTTGATAGTGAGTTGTTACTTACTCTTTTTTGTTACTACCTGGTTAGGGCGAATTTGGTGTGGTTACGTATGCCCGCAAACTGTATGGACATTTAGTTTTATTTGGGTTGAAGAGTGGTTAGAAGGTAGCAGAAATCAGCGTATCAAACGTGATAAACAGCCAAAAACACTAGATACCATTGCACGTAAGTCTGCCAAACACCTAGTTTGGGGACTAATGGCATTTTTAACCGCAACTACATTCCTGAGTTATTTTTTACCAACGCGTGAACTATATATTGATTTAGTTCAGCTTGATTGGACTGGTTTAACAACTTTTTGGGTAATGTTTTTTGCTATTTGTACCTATGGCAATGCCGGTTGGTTGCGCGAAAAAATGTGTATTTACATGTGCCCGTATTCACGCTTTCAGTCTGCGATGTTTGATAAAAATACATTGTTGGTGGCTTACGATAAATTGCGTGGTGAAAATCGTGGTCGTCGAAAACGCAAGCAAGATCCTAAAGAGTTAGGCTTAGGTGATTGTGTAGACTGTAATCTTTGTGTTGAAGTTTGTCCTGTTGGCATAGACATTCGTAATGGTTTGCAATATGAATGTATTAATTGTGGTGCGTGTGCAGATGCTTGTGATCAGACTATGACGCAGTTTAATTACGCTAAAGGGTTGATTAGTTATACCAGTGAAAATGCATTACTCGGTAAAAAAGCAAAACTATTACGCTCTAAAATTGTGGGTTATGGCGTGTTATCTATATTAGCAATGGTTTTTATGGCGTATACCATTCAGGTGCGAATACCGATTGAGTTCTCGGTATTGCGTGATCGTGGTACGTTATTTCAAGTTGATTTTCATGATAATGTAACCAACAGCTATTTACTAAAAATTACTAATAAATCTCAGCTAAATCGTCACTTTAACGTTAGTGTTCTTAACAATAATGTCAGCTTAAGTGCTGAGAGCAACATACTTATTAAAGCTGGAGAAATTGCCAGTGTGCCAGTGCATTTGACTATAACACCAGAAGAAATCAAAGAGCGTGTCAGCGAAGTTTCTCTGCAAGTAAGTGTCAGTGATATGCCGGAGGTTAAAGCGATTACAGAGACGAAGTTTTTTTCAAATTAATTTGGTGTGTAGATTAGGTTGTTTAACCAAGGCGTCGATGGGACGCCTTTTTTTTGCTTAAAAATTACATAAAGCCTGACTTATTGTTTAGATAAAAATGCAGTAAAATAATGATATTACCTAGCCATGACGTAACAAAAAAATTTGCATGACAAACTCTATTAAACAGAATATTTCAAATATTGCTTTAGTTGTTGAAAACTATGATGACGCTATTAAATTTTATACTGAGAAACTAAACTTCCAACTTATTGAAGATACCGACTTAGGTGCTGGTAAACGTTGGGTACAAATTGCCCCACCGAATTCAAATGGTACAAATTTGTTATTGGCGCAAGCAAGTAACAATGAACAAAATAACGCTATTGGTAACCAAGCCGGTGGAAGGGTATTCCTTTTTCTACAAACCAATGACTTTTGGCGTGACTATGAGCATATGAAAAGCCAAGGTGTAGAATTCACTGAGGAACCGCGTGTGGAAGAATATGGCACTGTGGTGGTTTTTAAAGATTTATATGGTACTAAATGGGATTTATTACAGCTTAATAATCCAAGTTTCTAAATAGGAAGTTAATTAACAAAAAAGGCGCTTAAAGCGCCTTTTTTAATATTGAGCTATGAGCTCTATCTAATCTTCTACTTCTGTTTCGTATTCACTAAAGTCAGTCACACCTTGTGCTTCTAACGCTTTACGAACACTCGCAGGTAGTTTTTGTGTATTGTCTTTAGCTAGATCACCATCATCTGGTAAGGGTTGGCCAGTAAAAGCATGTAAAAATGCTTCACATAATAGTTCGCTATTCGTTGCATGACGCAAGTTATTAACCTGACGACGTGTTCTTTCATCAGTTAACACTTTTAATACACGTAAAGGGATAGACACGGTGATCTTTTTAACTTGCTCACTTTTTTTCCCGTGCTCGGCGTAAGGGTTAATATACTCGCCATTCCACTCTGCCATGAATATTCCTCTATGCTTAAATAATTATGAAAAACCTATAATTAGCTTATCTGGTATACCAGTAAGTTATAAGTTTATTCTTGACCGCTAATTTTACTGGTTGTGAGGCGTGAGTCAATAACGAATGTGTAGAGGGTTAGATGTCTAAAGTTCTTGACCATCTCTTACAAACCGTTTAGATTTATAGACGTCCAAACATCTACATAGAAAAGCGTCTATACAGGAGCACACATGAGTGATAAAAAAATTGCCACTACTGCGGTTCGCGCAGGTATCAATAGCGACCAGCATCATGGTGCTGTCATTCCTGCAATTCACCTTTCCAGTACGTATGCATTAAAGGGTTTCAATGAGAAACGTCAGTTTGATTATTCTCGTACGGGCAACCCAACTCGTGCTACTTTTGCTCAAGCTATTGCAGATTTAGAGCAAGGTGCGTTAGGTATTGTCACTAGTACAGGTATGTCAGCGGTGCATTTGATTTGTCAGCTGTTAAATACTGAAGATACTGTAGTTATCCCGCACGACTGTTATGGTGGTAGTTTTCGATTATTTACACATTTAGCAAAACGTGGACAATTTAAGTTGGTTGTAGTTGACCAAAATGATCAGCAGGCGCTAGCAGAGGCCTTAGCAAGCAAACCAAAATTAGTTTTAATCGAAACGCCAAGCAATCCATTACTACGCTTAGTTGATATTGAAGATATTACTAAGCAGGCTCATCAAGCAGGTGCGTTAGTGGCTGTTGATAATACTTTTTTATCGCCGGCTTTGCAGCAACCTTTATTATTGGGCGCTGATATTGTATTTCATTCCACTACTAAATATATCAATGGCCATAGTGATGTAGTTGGCGGTGTTTTGGTTACCAAAGAGCAAGCATTAGGTGAAGAGTTGGCATGGTGGGCAAATTGTATCGGCATTACTGGCTCGGCCTTTGACAGTTTTCTTGCATTACGTGGTCTAAAAACGTTGCCGATCCGGATGAAGCAACATCAAATTAATGCCAATGCGGTAGCCGCTTTCTTGCAAGAACACCCCGCCGTTGAACGTGTCTATTTCCCTGGACTAGCGGATCATCCACATCATGAATTAGCAAAGAAACAGCAACATGACTTTGGCGCCATGATGAGTTTTGAACTTAAAGGCGGTGTTGAAGCAGTAAAGGTACTGTTTGATAAACTAGAATTTTTTACCTTAGCGCAATCATTGGGTGGCGTTGAAAGTTTGATCAGTCATCCTTCAACTATGACACACGCCGGCATGGAAATTGAAGCTCAGCTTGCTGCGGGTATTACGCAGTCATTAGTACGATTGTCAGTAGGCATAGAAGATATCGATGATATTTTAGCTGACTTAGCAAAAGCACTTGCTGCTAGCCAAGTTTAATCAACGTAGTAGCTAAAGAATTAGCAATCAGATAAATATTTATAAGTGTTTGGAAATAAAATGACAGACGTAAATTCAGCGGTAGAGCTTTCTTCCACAAAAAACCAGCTGGCTAAGGCCGCTTGTAATGTTCATAAGTTTGGCGGCAGCAGTTTAGCAACGTCAGCTTGTATCGAGCGCGTAGTTGATATTATTCGTCAACACTGCCAGCTCAATGATGTCATTGTTGTTTCTGCAAATGGCAGTACCACAGATTCATTGTTTGCAATTTACCAATTGGCACAAGAGCACTATGAACATAAGCAAGCAGAACCTGTCGGTAATCATACGGGCTTAGCGGTAGATGTGCTGCCTGAATCGCTGGCCGAGGCTATTTTTGAGCTAAGTGCTTCGCAAGCTAAGCTAATTGATGAACTACTCAATGCCAGCAGTGCTGCGAGGTTAAAGGCACTATTGGCTGATGATATTGCCAATATTTCAACGCACTTGTTGAATAACCCGGATCGTTATCAAAATGATTTATTAGCCTTCGGTGAGGTTTGGTCAGCAAGATTATTATCAGCGGTACTAAATGAACAAGTTTGTCCAAGCTATATGCTAGATGCGAGAGACTTTTTGTTATTAAGTAATGAAAAAACTTGTGCTATTGACTACTCAGCAAGTCAGAATAAGCTTTTACCACTACAGCAACAAAATCAGCTTGTAATTGTAACTGGCTATATTGCACGCAATCAGCAGCAACAAGCTTGTACGTTAGGGCGTAATGGTAGTGACTACTCGGCAACTATTATGGCTGCTTTATCGGGTGCTCGAAATGTCACTCTTTGGACCGATGTTGATGGTATTTATAGTGCCGATCCAAGAGTCGTGCCTCTGGCAAGAAAATTACATCGCTTGCCCAACGCCGTAGCAAATGAACTGGGCCGATTAGGCAATCCGGTGCTACATGCAAAAACTCTACAACCATTAACAAGTCATAATACCCATTTACACGTTGCTAGTAGCTTTGCACCCGAAATAAGTGGCAGCGAAATTGGTAAATTTGGCCAAATAGCCAAACAAGAAATTTCAGTGACCTATTTAAATGACCTTATTCTTGCTACTTCTGTAAGTTTTCTTGGTGAATCAGGTGCGCGTGCAGTCAAAGAGTTCGCACCTGTATGTTACAACTTAGATGAAGGTTATTTGGTGGTGACGCAAGAGCAACAAAAGTCATTAAGCCAGTGGCTAGCAAGTCATGATACTGAAGTCTCTTTCAAACCCGTAGCTATTGTGGCCACGGTTGGTTATCAAGTTGCACAACAAGGCGGTATGCGGGCAAGGTTTAAAAGGGCATTAAAGCACCAACAAACACTACATTTTGTTCATGCTGAAAATCAGCATAGCTACATTGCGGTGCTACCAGAAGCCTGTACCGGAGAGTTGCTCAATAACATTCATGGGGACATGACTAAAGATGCGAGAAATATTGCTTTAGTTATTGCGGGATTGGGTAATATCGGGCAACGTTTTTTAGAAATATTACCAAATCAATTGGCACGCTTACCAGTATTGGAAAACCTTCATTTGGTCGGCTTAGTTGGCTCTAAAAAGGCCTTAATTAATACCGATGGTATTGAAGTTAATAACGCATTGGTTCATTACCAGCAACAAGCTAAAGCCTATGAGAATGAGCAATTAATAGATTGGTTAACAAATCACCCCTATGATGAATTGGTTGTTGTTGATATCACCCCAAGTGAATCATTTAGCAAGTTATATCAGCAATTTTTCGCTCAAGGTATTCATGTTATTGGCGCAAATAAATGGGCCGCCTCTTCGCCGACAGAAAATTATCAGCAATTGTTGAACAGTGCAAAAGAGCATAATAGTTACTGGTTAGGTAATACTACTGTTGGAGCGGGCTTACCGATTAATTCCACTATTGAAGAGTTAATCAACAGTGGTGATAATATTATTGAAATTTCAGGTATTTTCTCTGGTACGTTATCTTGGCTGTTTCAATATTATGATGGTATAACGCCATTTTCTGAATTGCTTAAAAATGCTTTGGCACAGGGAATTACCGAGCCGGATCCGCGAGAAGATTTGTCGGGCAGAGATGTCCAACGTAAATTATTAATATTGGCACGAGCCGCTGGCTTTGAGCTTTCTTTAGAAGATATTGATTGCCAGAGTTTAGTACCAGATTCGTTAAGGGATGTTTCGTTACATGAGTTTCTTGAGCGAACCGAAGAACTAAATGATTTATTTTTACTACGTTTAAGTCAAGCTAAGGAAAAGTCATGTGCTATTCGCTATGTGGCTAAATTCTCGAAAGAAAATGGTCGCTTAAGCGCAAAAGTAAGTTTAGAAGAGCTAAGCTATCGGCATGCATTTACCCAGTTAACGCCATGTGACAATGTCTTTCAAATTAAAAGTGAGTGGTATCAGGAAAACCCGCTGATTATTCGGGGTCCTGGTGCGGGTCGAGATGTCACCGCAGGTGGTATTCATGCTGATTTAGTTACTGTTTGCCAGCGACTTAGCCATCGCCAGCAGCAAGTAAAAATTAAAGGGTTAAACTAGCCTAATATTCGTTAGTTTCAAATTGGTAATAGCCATAAAAACTGGTGCTTAGCAAAGTAAAAATGCGCGTGTAATTTCTAAAAGTTACACGCGCTTTTATGACGATTACTTCTTACAAGTCTAGATCTATGCTGTAACTAACAACAAAATTAATGTCGCCGTCAGCGCCATCAATATCAGTATCAGAAATAGCGAAAGTAAAGCCATTTTTACTTAAGCTAATACCGTAATCAACGTAATCGCCACCCGCGTCAAAGTCATAACTACCAACATGAAGGCCGAGCTCTAAACCTTCAGAAATTTCGAAGGCAGCGTCTGCAGATATATAGGTGTCATCTCCGAAGTCACCATCGGCATCTGAATCAACTAGGGTATTATAGGTAATTGAAAAAGCGTCGTATGAAAGTGAAAAGTTAACTTCACTAAAGTCGGCACCAGCATCACTATCGTACGCGTAATAAATATAGCCAATACTGTAACCTAAGCCATTATCCAATTCATTTGAATAGGCGGCATAAAGGTCGAGTTCATAGGTCATATTTTCGGCCCAATCAGCGTTTGATGCCCAAGTACCTACTGAGAACCCTGAAGCATTTTCATAATCTATACCGCCAGAAACTGCCGCGGAATTGGTGGTTTGTGTTACCCCACGCCATAGATAATTACTTGACGCTGAAGCATTTGCTGATAAACCTTCAATAGCGTGTGCTGATGCAGCGATAAGCATTGATGATGTGAATATGGCTGAAATAGATAAAGCTGTAATTGTTTTTTTCATGTTGGTTCCACTAAGTTTTATAATTACCGTGAACATTGCAAAGACAATGCCTGTGTAGAATAAATTTTATAAAGATATTTGTTATCAAATGGTTAAGTGGGAATCCTGAACGGCTTTTCTTTGTCCTTAATACCTTGCATGAACTGTCTTGGTGCAAGGAATATTCACTTATGTGCAAAAAAAGGGCATAAGCTTAAATATAATCATATGCAAAATTTTAGAAATTGCTGAATTTTATTACTTTTACTATTCTTTTTATCTCGATTTTTATCCTTGTTCTTGGTCGCAAAATTACGACAATTAAGTTAAAGTAGCGCAGAATTTATCGAGGGGATCACTATGTCTGATTTTTTAATTGCTCCATCAATTTTATCTGCTGATTTTGCGCGCTTAGGCGACGATGTGGCAAATGTACTTAAATCTGGCGCGGATGTTGTTCATTTTGATGTAATGGATAATCATTTTGTACCTAACCTTACCTTTGGCTCTATGGTATGTAAGTCATTAAGAGATTATGGAATTACAGCACCAATTGATGTGCATTTGATGGTGAAACCGGTTGATAGTTTGATCCCTGATTTTGCCAAAGCGGGTGCCGATATTATTACGTTTCATCCAGAAGCTAGTGATCATGTAGATAGAACTTTGCAGTTGATTAAAGATAACGGCTGTAAAGCTGGGCTAGTATTAAATCCCGCGACACCACTACATATTTTAGATTTTGTTATGGATAAATTAGACGTTATTTTATTAATGTCAGTTAATCCAGGTTTTGGCGGTCAATCATTTATTCCAACGACATTGGATAAGCTGCGCTTAGTACGTGAAAAGATTGATGCTAGTGGTTACGATATTCGTTTAGAGGTTGATGGCGGCGTGAAAGCCGACAACATTGCCGAAATTGCTGAAGCGGGCGCCGATATGTTTGTTGCTGGCTCGGCCATTTTTTCAAAACCTGATTACAAAGTCGCTATTGATGAAATGCGTGCTGAATTAGCAAAAGTAAAATAATTAGTTAGAAAACACTGAAATAAGCATAATTGAAGGATAACAAATGAGTAAACCTATTGTATTAAGTGGCTGCCAGCCGTCAGGCGAGTTAACTATTGGTAATTATCTTGGCGCGTTAAAGCAATGGGTGAGCATGCAAGATAGCCATGAGTGTTATTACATGTTGGTTGACCAGCATGCGATTACCGTGCGCCCAGATCCAGAAGCCTTACGTAAAGCAACTCTTGATGGATTAGCTTTATACTTAGCATGTGGTGTTGATCCTGAAAAAAGCACTATTTTTATTCAGTCACACGTGCCTGAACATGCACAGTTAAGTTGGGTGCTTAATTGTTATACTCAAATGGGTGAACTAAACCGAATGACGCAATACAAGGATAAGTCGTCAAAATCGGAAGCTAATATGAACTCTGGATTATTCACCTATCCGGTATTAATGGCGGCTGACATATTATTATATGGTGCTAACCAAGTTCCTGTAGGTGATGACCAAAAGCAACACTTGGAATTAGCTCGCGACATAGCAACACGCTTTAATAATCTGCACGGTGAAACATTTAAAGTACCAGAGCCTTATATTCCAGAATTTGGTGCTCGAGTAATGAGCTTATTAGAGCCAACGAAGAAAATGTCAAAGTCTGATACTAACCCAGGCAACTTTATTGGTTTATTAGAAGATACTAAGAAAATTACTAAGAAAATTAAACGTGCTGTGACTGATTCAGACGAGCAGGCGAATATTTATTTTGATATTGCTGAAAAGCCGGGTGTGTCTAACTTATTATCACTTTTATCATGTACTACAGGTAAGACAGTTGCTGAGCTTGTACCTGAATATGAAGATAAAATGTATGGACACTTAAAAGGTGACGTCGCAGAAGCTGTTGTTGCTTTGTTAGCGCCAATTCAAGAGCGTTATCATGAAATTCGTAATAACCAAGCATACTTAGATGAAGTCATGCGTAAAGGTGCAGAAAAGGCATCTGCTAGAGCGAGCAAGTTACTTGCTGAGGTTTACCAAGCGATAGGTTTTATCGCGAAACCTTAAGCTTATTTAAAGTTAGATAAAAAAAAAGCCTGAGTAAACTCAGGCTTTTTTATGTTCAGTAATATTATTACTTATCTTTTTTGTCTTTCTCAGCTATTTCTGTGGCTTTCTCAAACAATATTGCGCTATCACTAACAAACGACTTAACGTCATTACTTGGCGTAAACAAAAATGTTGGTGACATTATTGTGGTGTTAAATTGTGGACGTGGATTAAAGTTCGGTTTTTTGCTCATTTGCACTATAAAACTGCCGCCAAATAATAATATTACCAAGCCAGCCGCAACCACATTTCTACGCCTAGTTGTCATATGAAAACCAACATAGCAGTTCAGCCAAAACAGGCCGTATGCTAAAACCAGTGGAATAATGGTGATTAACCAAATCATCGAGAAGTTACTTGAGGTATTAAACTGGATAATATTTTCGAAAATATCGCTTAACCACATGAGATTGAAAAATATAAAACTAATGCCAATTTGTGTCCAAAAACGAGCATCATGCTTAGTTAAATGTGAAACAAGGGCAATACAGCCTGGCCATAATGCAAAGCCAAGAGTTAAGCCTATTGTTGGCACCAACATCTGTGTCAACGAGACTTCTTTAGCGTTATTTAAATTAATAATCCAGCAGGCGATACAGGCGAATAACGTCACGCTTAGTGCAAGTACTGCCGGATGTTTAGCTAAATTAATTAGACTTTCAAATGGACTTATTGCAATGCTTGGTGTGACAGGGTGGCTTGGAAAAACAAAGCGTACTTGGCTTTTACCAATAGTGACAATATCACCGGATTGTATTTTGTGGTGAATAATATTTTCTTTGCTGTGTTCAAGAAAACTACCATTTACTGAGCCTTGATCGTTTACAAACCAATACTCACCATCAAAATGGAGTTGTAGGTGATCAGCACATACATGTGGATCGCTTATGATCAGGTCGTTGTCGTACCCTCGCCCAATAGTAATATTATTTGATGAAAATTTATGACGACCTAATAATTTATGACCATATGTGATTTCTTCAATGATTAGTTCCATTTGACCGACTCCATAAACTTAGTCAAAAAGGCAAGTGACGTTTCCTCTGCGACACCTGAAATAGTGAAGTGGCTAAGCAAAGCATATTGCTCGTGGTCAATAGAAATACCTATATATAAGACATCAAATAACTCTGGAAATGCCTTATATGCGCGGGTGCAAAACACCGCCTTACTATTAATGTTGCTCTGCTCTGGCATAACTATATCGTGATGACATTGATATTCAGTCACATCGTCTTTGCCAGCTTTATTGCCCGGTGCAACTTGGTTTAATTGGCGTTCAAATATATGATAAAACTTAGTGCTACCTATTTTGTTTGACTCCATGTAGCGATATTCCATCTCCAATGAACCCGTAAAGAAGTCAGATGAGATATAGGTGTTTTCATCGAGATCGCAGTTTGCTACAGCGGCCATAATTTGGGCATCGGCTTTGTCAGAATTTGACTCCCCCCAACAACGTATAAAAGGCACATCTATAGTTGGAATTAAGCCGCGACCTAATTTTTTTAGCTGCCAATCACTGGCTAATACTGTATTGATAAGCTTTTCTTGATTGCGCATTAATTGCGCTGTCATTTGCAGTTCTATACTTTTGGGTGCACCTTGTTTGTACTCTTGAAATAGCGCTTGTAGCTTATCGTGTGGTACTAAAAAGCCAATTTGGTTACCTGAAGTTGCGACATTAATACCAACAACTTGGGTTTCTTTGTTGACCACCGGGCCACCACTCATGCCAGAGTTTACTGAGCCAGTGAAGTGAATTCGATCATTGAAAGATTCATTCTTTAAGCCGTTGTAGGTACCTGGCACTACTATCATGCCTAAGTCATGTGGATTACCTAATGAATAGAGTTCTTCCCCTTTAGTTGGAGCCACTTTAGCAATATCAAAAAATGGCATTTCCTCATTAACTTCACGTTGCACTATTGCTAGGTCATTAATAACATCAACACTCTTTAAGGTGAGTGCTGCTTTATTACCTTTGTTGTCTAGATACTCAATGTTGTATTTATGCGGGTGACGGGCAAAGCCTGAGATAACATGATAATTGGTGGCAATTAGACCGTCGCTGCTGATTTGAAAACCTGAGCCGATTGATGATTTTTCACCACTGGCTTTGTCTATTAAGCGAATTTGATAAAGTGAGGGTGCCAATTTTTTAAAAATTTCTTCGGCCTGCTCAACTGCATAACTTATCGAACTAACACTGATAAGTAGCAGAGCAAAAATTACTTTCATTGAATATCCTTTTTAATTATTACTTAGCTATTGTGCCATTGAATTCAATTTTGTCATCATTTATCCGACCATATGCTGCTTTTATTCGATGCTTTACTGAGCATATTGAACAATATTACAAATAACTAAGCTGACTGTTAACTATGAGTACATGCATAGTTAATTGTTCAAACTAATTTGTTGGAAAAAAATTCGCTTATTACTGTGTTAGATCAATAGCTGTAAATTTATTATGTTGTCGCATCGTGCGAGTTTTAGTATTATTAAATGATAATTATTCTCGTTTGTTAGTGGCGTTATGACCTTATCCGAATTATCTGTTAATCAGCAAGCTCGTATTTGTATTTTACCTGAAAACTTTGATTTAAGTGCGCAGCTTATCGAACAAGGCTTTGCGTTAAAAACAGAAATATCTTTAGCACATAAAGCACCTTTTAATGGCCCGCTTGCTTTCAATTTACATGGCACAAAAATGTCGATACCACGTGCTATTGCCAAACAAATAAAAATTGAGTTGTTAAATAAATGATAAAACAAAATGTTGTCTTGGTTGGATTTGCAAATTCAGGCAAAAGTACCTTATTTAATGCTTTAACTGGTGCTAAACAAAAAACAGGTAATTGGACAGGTGTAACAGTTGCCTCAAAACAGCAACAATGCACCCTTAATAATATTAGTACATTGTTAACCGATTTACCTGGCATTAGCTCATTGGCTAAGCGAAGCCAGCAAGGGAAAGATCTATCAATAACGCAAGAATTTCTTAAGCAGCAACCAATTGATTATTTAATTAACGTTATTGATGCAACGCAGCTTAAACGTCAGCTTTATTTAACGACACAATTATTGGAACTAGGCATACCTATGGTGGTAGTGCTTAATAAAAGTGATCGTAAGGAAGCTGAGGAAATTGATGAAAAGCAACTTGCAATAGCGCTTGGTTGCTCTGTGGTAAGTGAGAATAGTACCGGAAAAGCTGCCGGACAAGCTCTTAGTGAAGCACTTAAAAATGCACCGAGAAGTAGAGAAGAAAAGCACCTATTGAATTTACCAGATACTTTGAGTGATTTTCAGGGAATGCCAGTATCTATAGAAATTCAAGCTTGTGCTAATGGCTCGTCGTGCCAATCGACCGACAAAAATGCTATGGCAGTTATGCAAGCAAGGTACAGTTTTATACAACATGTAATGGATGAGGTAACAGTATCACCAACAGAGCATCAAAACTTTAGTCATAAGCTAGACCGTTGGATGTTACACCCAATTTTAGGCATTCCAATTTTTCTTGGCATGATGTACCTATTATTTATGTTCGCCATTAATGTTGGTAGTGCATTTATCGACTTTTTCGATATCCTAGCTGGTGCAATATTTGTTGATTATCCGCTCCATTTTTTAACTAGCTTTAATTTACCTGCGTGGTTAACGACCATCATTAGTGGTATTGGACTGGGTATTCAAACGGTTGCTACTTTCATTCCTGTAATTGCCTGTTTATTTATTGGTTTGTCTTTACTTGAAAGTAGTGGTTATTTGGCTAGAGCAGCGTTTGTGGTTGACACTGCCATGCAGAAAATAGGCTTGCCTGGTAAGGCCTTTGTGCCACTAATTGTTGGCTTTGGCTGTACCGTACCTGCGGTAATGTCAGCGCGAATTTTAGATAATGAGCGAGAGCGAATAACGACGGTTATGATGTCGCCATTTATGTCTTGTGGTGCACGTTTACCTGTATATGCGTTATTTGCGGCAGCATTCTTTCCTGATTCCGGACAAAATATTGTATTTTTACTTTATCTTATTGGTATTGCGGCAGCACTTTTTACCGGTTTAATGCTGAAGAAAACCATTTTAATGGGCGGTAATTCAATTAATATTATGGAATTACCTTTGTATGAATGGCCAACATTGTCATTTTTATTAAAGCGTGTTTGGCAAAGAACTCGTTCATTTGTTTTAGGTGCAGGGAAAACCATTGTGGTGGTGGTATGTATTCTTAACTTCTTTAATTCATTAGGAACAGATGGTGAATTTGGTCATCACGATAGTGAAGACTCATTACTGAGTAAAAGCGCACAAGTTGTTACTCCTTTATTAGCGCCTATGGGAGTAAAAGAAGATAACTGGCAGGCAAGCGTTGGTATTATCACCGGCTTATTTGCTAAAGAGGCGTTAGTTGCAACCTTTAATAGCTTATACTCACCGGCATCAGAAGAAGCAAGTGAACCCGACTCATTAGCTGATTTATGGCAACAAGCGCTAACAAGTATATCTGACAACCTTCAAGGCATAGAAGCTGACGACCCACTAGGAACCGATATCGGTGATGTATCAAGCATCGAAATTGCCGCGCAAGAGCAGGGTGTTGAAGAAACCACAATTACCATAATGCAGGCAGCATTTGTTGGTAAAATAGGAGCTTTTAGTTACTTACTCTTTATTTTACTTTATACGCCTTGCGCAGCGGCAATGGGAGCAATAAAAAATGAGGTTGGTACACGTTGGGCTGTTTTCGCTGCGCTGTGGAGCTTTAGCTTAGCGTATTTAGCGGCTACAGCTAGCTACCAAGTTGCAGTTTTTACCACTGAACCATTATCAGCTTCTATTACTTTAGCGATAATTTTATTGGTTTTTTTAAGTATATACATTGGTTTGAAGCGCTTTGGCAAAAATATTTTAACGATTCCAACATTGGTCAGTTATCGTTAGTAAGATGGATTAAGTGAGTTGATGTAAAGGTTGGTTGATAAATGAACAATGTTTGTCGGCTAACTTTACATCTAGCTAAAAATTAATAGGGAAAAACACTAAAAGTCATAATTAACAATGGTTTATTTTGTTGGTGTGCTTTTTGCTTTTGAGTATCTTTTTAAGCTGCTAGTTAGCTTTATTAATTTATTTTAGCGTATAACGAGAGAATCCATGTTAACCAGGTTTATTAGTGTTTTATTACTGATATCATCAATGTCATCATCTGCCAATATTATTAACGTAATCGACTTTGATGGCACCAATGAAGGTGTCGCTGAACAGTTTGTCTTTACAGAGAATGGCGTTACATTAACTATCAGTGCTTGGACAACCAATGTTAATAGTACTCAAGACGTATTAACAGATTGGCAGCTATTATCAGGGCCATATGGCGTATATAAAGGCAGTTCGGGTTTAGGTGTTAAGTCTAATGATCAAGATGGCCATCATCTTGATGGTGGGCAATCTAGTGACTTGAATGATCTTGATGAAGGCTTATTATTTTCGTTTTCAGAAGAAATTAATATATTGGGTTTTTATGCTGATTACCTTAACGACAATGACGATTTAAACTTCTCGCTTGTTACCTATTTAACGCCAACTAGTATTGAAACAACGGATATATTTTTTGATCAACAAGCTTCATTGATTTTTGATGATGAAGGTGTGTTTTTTGCTCCTGATAATTTAATCGGCTCAGCATTTATGATCTGGGCTGATGGCAATGATGATGCAGTTCGTATAGTTGATACTGCTTTTACTAAAGTGCCGGAGCCAAATAGTTTGTTACTTTTTTCACTTTTCCTTATAGGCTTTGCGTTTAAGCGAAGAAGCTAAAATACCTTTCCCCATTTCAAATAAAACCTAGTTTGCTAGGTTTTTTTATGTGCATTTTTTGAGTAAAGTAATATTTAATTAATCGCGAGTTTAGGGCAATAAATGGATCATAAACAAGCTGAAAGCTATTTACTCAGTAAAGTTGAAACCTCAATGTACTACCCTTTTGGCGATGAGGTAAAAGTATTTCGTGTGAAAAGTAAGATGTTTGCCACGTTGTCATTGGGCAAGGGTAGCGAGAAGGATACTGACGGTAAAATGGCTGGGCATTATTGTATCAATCTTAAGTGTGACCCTGACGAAGCTATTATGCTTCGTGATATTTTTTCATCTGTTATTCCTGGTTATCACATGAATAAGGCTCAATGGAACACAATCATTTTGGATGGCTCGATTCCACAAGGTGAAATTGAACGGATGATGGATAATTCATTTATGTTGGTTGTGAGCAAAATGACCAAGAAAGATCAGCAATCAATACAACTTCATTTATAGCTTATGTTAGATTACTTAGCATGAGTTTGTCACCTTAAGAATAATCATTATATGTCGTTAGAAAACCAACTTTTACTGATGTTTAGTGCATTTGGCGCGTTAAATGGTTTTGTCGTGTCAGCTTATGTTTATATTTCAAGCAAACAACAAATTGCTCGTCAGTTTTTAGCTTTTATGCTTTTGATGATTAGTATTCGTATTTTTAAATCAGTGTTGTTCTATTTTAATGCCGATATGGATAAAGTGATTTTACAGATAGGCTTATCTGCTTGTTTTCTTATTGGGCCATTACTTTATTTTTATGCAATGGCGACACTTTCTCGGGCAACGGGCCAAGCATTTAGTTGGCGAGCACATTTAGCGACAATGCTTACACTCGTTGTATTTATTGGCTTGGCCTTTCCTTATTCAGCTAATGCTGAGTTGTGGGGGAGCAGTTTTTATAAAATTATTAACTTTGCTTGGTTCTTTTATATTGCATTAAGTCTGTTTCGATTAAGGCTCTATTTGCTAGCGTTGTTTGATAAAAAGAAAGAAAAACTGGCGGAAGATGAAATATTATTAGTTTGTGTGTTGCTTGGTAATATTTTGATATGGCTAGCTTATTTCACTGCATCTTACACCTCATATATTGTTGGAGCATTTTCATTTAGCTTTATATTTTTATTAAGCTCTTTGCTGATTTTTTTCAAATTTAAAACGGCAAAATATGGTGCACATAAAATTGATAATGCCGAGGCTCAACAGAAATTAGCAAAACTGGAATTGCTAATGTTGGAACAAATGCTGTTTAAAAATGCCAATATTACGATGCCGCAAGTTGCAAAGCGATTGAGTATGTCTTCCCCAAGATTTTCTCAACTCTTAAATGAAAAATTAAATAAGTCGTTCTCTGTTTATATCAATGAGCTTCGAATTACTCACGCAAGAAAGCTCTTAATTGAACAACCAAGCAAAAAGATTGATGAACTTGCCGAGCAATGTGGTTTTAATTCTTCATCTACCTTTTATAGTGTATTTAAAAAGCATACTGGTTTGACACCCGCGAAATATAAGGAAGAACAAACAACTAAATGATAAATCTAGACTCCTATTTTATCATTTTAGAGTGTTTTTAGTCATAGAAAGGCTTAGTTTTACTCCACTAGCATTAATCATTCTATTGGAAAGACAATGTTCTTTTATTTTAAACAACTTAGTTTTGTTTTAACCTTTTTACTGTTATCGGTTCATGCGCAAGCAGGTATAGAAAAAGATAAGATAGCTCAAGTATTACAACTTTATATTAATGGTACTGCGAATACACAGCCAAATGATATTGCAAAAGCATTTTATTCTGAGGCCTATTTATTACTGACAAAAACTGACCAACCTGTTTGGCGGGTATCCGTTAAAGAGTATATTAACTGGTATCGAAAAAATGCTTTGGGTACGGTAACAGGTAGAATTGGTGAAATTGTAAATATTGACGTTTCTGGAGATATTGCCACTGCTAAAGTAGATATACTTAACCCCGAAAGGAATAGCTTTTACACCGATTTACTATTGTTAAGAAAAATAGATAGTCACTGGAAAATCATTAGTAAAACGGCATCTAAGCAAAATACTGACAGAAACGGTAAGCGGATTCTGTTTATCGTATCCAATGCTCATTTTCACGGGAATTCTAAATTGCCCACAGGTGTGAGCTATTCAGAAATTGTTAACGCTTATCACGTTTTCAAGCAAGCGGGCTATACCGTTGATTTTGTTAGCCCAAAAGGCGGCGCGATCCCTTTATCTTATATCAATACTTCTAATGAGTTAGCAAAATCATATTTGTATGATTCTGATTTTATGTATGCGATTAAACATACAAAATCACCCGAACAAATAACAGCAAGCCATTATAAAGCAGTGCATTATGTTGGTGGTGGAAATGCTATGTACGGTGTGGCTAATAATCAGGAAATTCAAAATATCTCAATGGAAATTTATGAAGAGCATAATGGTATTGTTTCATCAGTTTGCCATGGTACTGCAGGTATTGCATTTTTGAAATTGAAAAGTGGCCAGTACTTAGTTTCAGGTAAAAAAGTCAGTGGCTACCCCGATGAATATGAAAATTTCAGCAAAGCATATGCAAAACAATTTCCCTTTAAAATTACAGAAACAATTGAGAAGCACGGTGGAAAATTTAATTACAGCCCTCGAAATATTGCCCATATAGAGGTTGATGGCAGAGTTATTACTGGACAAAACTATTTATCTTCTGCAGCTGTTGCTCAAGAAATGATCGCGATTATTGAACAGGGAGTATCTGAATAATAACAATTAACTACATGTAAATGTTAGCAAAATTTGGTGTTAACATTTACATGTCTAAATTATAATGCATTATTTATGTTGTCAGGTAATGTTTGCTCATCAATTAACTTAATAAAAGCATCTAGTTGTATTGGGCGACTAAATAAGTAGCCTTGTACAGAGTTACATGAATTTGTAATCAGGAACTTCAATTGCTCTTCTGTTTCAACGCCTTCGGTAGTTACTGATAGGTTAAGGTTGTGCGCCATGGCAATGACCGCCTTTACGATTGCTTTATCATTTTCATCGTTAACAATGTCTTTAATAAATGAGCGATCAATTTTTAGAAAATCTAATGGTAGTTTTTTCAGGTAAGCCAATGAGCTGTAACCGGTGCCAAAATCATCAACAGATACGGTCATACCAATTGTTCTGGCATTACTAAGTAACTTTCTTGCTGTTGAATAATCATCTACTAGTACGCCTTCTGTAACTTCAAGTTCCAAAAGTGCTGGCTCAATTTGAAAGTCGATTATGCATTTACGCAGATATGAAAATAGATTGGCATCAATAACTTGTGAAGGGGATAAGTTTACTGAGATTTTGATATTAAAACCTTGGTGATTAATTTCTTTTACTAGTTGGCATGCCCGATGAATAACCCATTCTCCAATGGCAATAATTAAATCGCTCTTTTCTGCAATTTCGATAAATTGATCAGGGCTGACCAAACCTTTTTCTGGGTGATTCCAGCGAATCAAGGCTTCGGCTTTGGTAATGGTTCGTGTTTTTAAATCAATAATTGGCTGTAAATATAATTCAAACTCTTCATTTCTAATTGCATGTCTCAATTCTTGTTCAATTTTAATTATTTGATGTGACGCATCTTTAATGGATTGAGAATAAAACTGTAAAGAGTTTCTTTTGTTTTTCTTACCGTTGTATGCGCTTAAGTCGACAAATTTCATTAACTCTTCAACGCTTCTAGCATCGTTAGGGAAGCTTGCTGCACCTATACTCACACTGACATGAAAGCTTTCTGATTTATTGGTTTTAAAAGTTTTGTTTATGGTGTCAAAAATACGAAGTATTGCTTGTTCACATGAACTTTGATCGGCAACATTACTGAGAATAATGGCAAATTCATCACCGCCAACTCGTGCGATAAAGTCAGATTCCTTGATGGTGTTTTTAATGCGCTGACCAAACTCAATAAGTAGTTTGTCACCTTCTAGGTGCCCATAGAATTCGTTATGGCGGCGAAATTCATTGATGTCTACATATACCAAATAAAAACATCTGTTAGCGGCAATTTGCTGCTCTAATGTTTGCCAAAATGAAAAGCGATTAGGTAATTTCGTCAACATATCTTCTAACGCAAGCTTTTCATTACGCTGAACTAGATGTTTGATTGTGCTGATATCGTTGACGAAAATTATCCAGCTCTCTGGTTCATTGAGTTTATTTTTGACCGGGTATAAACCTACTTTTAGCCATTTTAAGGTTGAAGGTGGTGATATCCAGCATAATTCACCTTCCCAGCTAGATTTCGTTGCAACTATGCGTTCAAATTCAGGTAGTTGATTTTTCATTAACTTAGTAATGATATCGACAGGTCTAATGGGCAGTGAGCTAGTGTAAGAACATTGTTCAAATAGGCTTAGAGCTGCCGAATTTTCGATAATAGGTGCGAAATTACCTTTGGTAATAATTACCGCAAACTCTGCATTTTCGATAACTTTCGTTAAGGTTAAAACTATATTGTCCTGCTCGGGCGGTCGTTTTAGTATTGACTGCAAGCGAGTTTGTAAGTATTCATTTTGCAGAAATAAACGATCGTTTGAGAGTAGTATTTCACGCGCTAATTGCTTGGTTTTTTGTTGAAACCTATAATCTTCTAACTGATTGGTTATCAGCAATAAGTTTTTTTGTTGCTGTTTAATTGCCGTAGCTTCTAAATGTAATTCGCTATTATTTTCAATGATTTCTGTCCAGAGCCCAGAACGAATTTTATCATCTTTTTGTTCTTGCCATACTAGTCTGGCATCGACTAAAAAATCGAATAAAAAAGCTGTATTTTCATTAATGATAAAGCTTTGCTGATTTTTAGATGCGGGAAATAGTTCAGTGATCCATTTACCTTCACCCGCTACTAATTTAACTTCACCAGATGTGGCATCAATCACTTCTAAAACAGCTTGTTCTAGTGCGTTAATTACATTATTTAGTAGTGACGTCATTTTTCTTGTCCTTAAGCAATAGCTCCGCTAACGCTAAAAACATATTTTCTACTTGCGCGCCAGTTTTTGCACTTGTGTTAAATTGTAGGCTGAAAAGGTCGTTGTAGGCTTCTTGTTCTTGCGAAGATAAATGCCAGGTAGATGGCAAATCACTTTTATTTATCGCGAGTATAGCTGGGCAGGAGGTGACTTGTTTAGCCAAGGTGTGAATATCTAAGCCTTCAATTAGTGACGAGGCACGTGTTTGGTCAACAACGATAATTAAGCCAGCAGCACCACGTAAGTACCTTTCTTCAAAAACATTGTATCGGTCATTACCCTCAATGTCCCATAGCATGAAGTTGATTTTTTCGTCATCGACAATAAGTGCTTTCTTGTCGACTTTAACCCCAATTGTTGTTTGATATTTTTCACTAAAAATACCTTCAACAAACTGTTTGACCAAGCTTGTTTTTCCGACGCTTGATGCACCTAAAAGGCAAATCTTTTTTTGAATCATAGCGTCATCTCCATTTTCGGCTAAGCTTTCTTATTTGATTTACATTGCAAACCACAACAAATATTAAAGTTAGTTTCTACTTCACTTCGTTGAATAATTACCACAATTTTACTGAGTGGATTGTTCAATATTGTCTATATCTGGTTTATTTATATATATCACATTGAACATGACTTTTCTTGCGGTATTTTTAATCGCCTTAATATCTATTTGTCCGAGTCCGGCGGTAAAAATTTTATCCTTACTTAAGCCTTTGTTAATTAATGCTTGTGCGGTATTACTTGCTCTTTTTACACTTAATGCTTTATTCGCAGTTTTGCTACCCGTGTTGTCGCTACAACCGATAACTAGCAAACCAATATCTATTTCAAGCTCGTCAGCTAATAGCTCTAGCTGATGAATGTATTGAAAAACATGAGCTAATGATACTTGCATTTTTGTGGTGATTTTTTCACCTGCGACGGGGAAGTTAAGCTGAGTAGAGGAAACTTTACTGATTAGGTCTTCGAAAATTTGCTGCTTAATTTGCTTACTTGTAGCTATTGCTTGGCTGGAAATTAGCTGCAGATTCTCGGTATTTAAGTTTAGTTCTTCACTAAAACCAGCGACCGCTAATTTACTTAATAATTGCTCTGAATTTATAGCGCTTAATTTACCGGCTAAAGACAAAGTGTTGCCTTGCCATGTTGACGATACTTTTGGGAAAGTGCTGAGAATTTTTTCTGCTCGTAGTGACAGTATTTGTGGCGATAATGAATGGTAATTTCGCTCAAGAATGCTGATATTTTCTATGTTGAAATCGTGATTTTCTAGCCACTGTGTAATAACTATTGCACTAGGATCGCGTAGAACATCAATCTCAATTTCGTCTATGTTGTTGACGGTTAGTTTACGTATGATAATGCCAGGCTCATTTTCCAACTGTATTAACTCGTCATGGAGTTGTTGGCTTCTTGACCAGTTGAATATTTGAAAACCTGCATAAATAAAGACAATAAATAATACTCCAATGGCTAGCCAAGGTTTTCTTTCATTGTCATTTTCTTCTTTATGTTCTGATAATAAACAGTCTCGCAGTAAGTTTTCTGCATTGGTAAAATGTTGGTCGTCACCGTCAAAGTTATTAAGTTCATCAACATAGAGGTGGTGAATGTTTTCCAGCGTTACTTGTAATTGGTTACTAAGCTGTTGAGGAGGGTTTCCTATTACTGCGGCAACAACTAAGGCACTTGGCCCTGGCTTGATAAGTAAGTTGAAATTGTCTGTTCTGACATTTTGCAGTTGCTCTTTTTGGCCTTCATCATTGGCTAAAAAGGAATCGCCAACGAAATCGTTAATCGCTGATAGCATAGATGACACCATATCTGCGTCGCTTTTTCCATGCTCAGTTAATGCAATTTCGTTTAGTAGTAGCCCAGTTTCTCGATGAATAAGAAAAACATGTTCAACGCGATAAACAAAAGTTTGTGACGCAGCATATTGAGCAAAACTTACTCCAGATTGCCAAGCCTTTAAGCGCCACTTTAGCCCTGTTATGGTTAGGCTATTTTCGAGTAATTGGTTTGTTTTTTCGATAAAGTCACTAAGAAAAGCAGCAACAGATTTTCTTACTAAGCTACCAACAAGTGGGTACAGTGAAGTAATTAAGCGCTCACTATTATGAGTTACTGAGTCTTGAACAGAATCTTCAATTAGCGGCTGTAATATTCTATTAACTGAACTGTCTTGCTTTTGTCGATCATGTAGCGCCTCAGTGACGACGTCGGTAACGATAGTTCGAGCTTCTTTTTTAATACTTTCAGTAACTAAGTGGTTTTGTTCACCGAGTATTATGTTTCTTACTTGCTTTATTTGTTGGCTAGGCTCAGATTGTTCTTTAGTTGTGTCTGTAGCCATTATAGCTGGTCATCTTCTAAATTAGTTGCCATAGTTGATAGCAACTTAGCGAGTGTTTTTCGGTCTGTTTTTGATGAGCTTAGTTCTTTCGAAACCTCATCGAGGTGCGATTTTAATTGCTCTATTTGCTCATTAAAATTATTACTAAGTGCATTGCTCTCATTATCTAATGACTGCTCAATATTTTTAAAGTCCTGTAAAGTTGAGGTTGCAAACATTTCTTGCTCGGATGCTAAATTTGCTAAATCATTTTGGATGCTTGTGTCGTTATCGTCATGAGTTTTGTCAGAAAGAGAAAGTCGTTGCTCTAGCGCCTCAAAGCGCTGATCAATAGTTTGCTGAAAACTATTGAAACGTTGATTGATATTATCGTTCTGTACGTTGAGTGCTTTTTCTAAATCTGAGCGGGTTGATGATATTCGATTATTTAATTGTTGCTCTGCTTTACCAAAAACAATTTGTCTAAGTTGATTAAGTTCATCCCTAGCAGGGTCACCCTGCGGATCTTCCTTCTTAACATTCTTATTATTAGGCATCACTAATATTCCATTTTAAATAGATGAGTCTATTCAATTTAGTGTAACCTATAATTTTTAAACTGCCTGTTTTATAAAACTTTAATTGTTATAAACCAAGCTCTTGCCGCAAAGCTCTCTTTTAAATTGCTAAAAGACTATCGCTAAATCTGAAAACTAAAATTAACTTGAGTTAAATAAACGTTAAGTTTTTAAATAACTTTCTATTCGGTTTTTCACTAATAGTTGGCTTTTACTTTTAAAAGTAGCTCGATTCTCACAGAGATATATCGCTTCACTGATTGGTGTTTTTAGGTGATGTATTTTGATGGATGTTTGTGCTGAAAATGCTTTTACGGCATTTATTGGTAGTACTGTAAAACCAATTCCCCGAGATACAGGTTCAAGTATCAAGCTAATTTGATTGGAAAAGCCAACCTGTTTAAATTGTTCAATATCTTGAAATTCATGAAAGTTTTCGCTTAGTAAGATATTGGCATGATGGGCAGCATCAGGGTGGGAGACAAAGCCTAAGCTTGTTAGTTGTTGCCAATTACAAACGTCTATATTACTGGCGGTAACGAGTGCTAAATTTTCTGTGGCTATATGTTGAGTGCGAATATGACTTTGCTGGGTGGCTATTGTCATTAAACCGATATCGCATTGATGATTAATAACGGCATTTTCAATACTGTGGTTAGGAGCGAATTGATAATTAAAAATTAACTCGGGGTGTTGGCGCTGAAAGTCGAGCAAGTAAGGATAAAGTTTTAAGCCGATACTCCCCGGAGACATAATATTTATTGTGCCTTCGTATTGGTTATTTTCAATAAGCGACTGCTCTAATGTTGCATATTTTTGCAGTAGTAGTTTGCCTTGTTTATATAAGCGTGTTCCTTCTGGTGTTAAAGAAAAACTTTTACCTTCTCTGATCAATAAATCAACTTGTAAGTGCTGCTCCAATTTCTTTATCTGTTGGCTAACCCCTGATTGTGTCATAAACAACTTTTCAGCGGTTTGAGTAAAATGACCTACTTCTACTAGTGTGCAAAAGGTTTGTAACCACATTTGATTTATCATAATTTTTTATACTTATTTCTATAATAAATGATAATTTTTGATACTTTATCACTTGCTCTATAATTTTCCTATCGAGATTAAAGAGGAAAATAATATGAGCAATACTTATCCAAGAAGTTTTTCACATATCGGTATTTCAGTTCCCAATGTTGAAGCAGCAGTAAAATTTTATACTGAAGTTTTAGGTTGGTATCTAATTATGGAGCCAACGGTAATTACCGAAGATGATAGCGCCATTGGTGAAATGTGTACCGATGTTTTTGGCGCAAATTGGGAGAAATTCAAAATAGCCCATATGTCGACCGGCGACCGCATTGGTGTTGAGTTATTTGAGTTTAAAAACCAGCAAAATCCAGAGAATAATTTTGAATATTGGAAAACGGGTGTTTTTCACTTTTGTGTGCAAGACCCTAACCTTGAAGAGTTAGTAGAGAGAATTGTGGCCGCAGGTGGTAAAAAACGTATGGCAGAGCCACGCTATTATTATCCGGGCGAAAAGCCATATCGTATGATTTATATGGAAGACCCATTCGGTAATATTCTTGAAATCTATAGTCACAGCTATGAGTTAACTTATTCCGCAGGAGCATATCAAGCATAAGTAAACTAATAGTACTAAGGTTAAACTGGCGATTCTGTAAAAAGCCGTGATATTCAATTTCTAAAAGAGTTAAACCTATTTTACTTGGCCTGTTAAGTACAAATAGTCCATTACGAGACTATTTGTACTAGCTAACAATTAACAATTTCATTGAACCAAAATCCTCGTTGCTTCGTATTCACAACAATACATTTAGGAGGTTTTATGCATCTTCATACTAATAAGTTTTTACTGCCCACCATAATAGGTATCGCTGATTCGAGTCACTATTTAGTTGGTGTGATAGATTCACGAGATAATTTGATCGGCCTTGAAGAGAACACAAGTGCGGAAATGTTTAATTCAATAACGGATGCGAAAGCGTATTTGCGTCGTAATAATATTTCTTCTGCATTGTTGGAGTTTCAAAATGCATACGATGAAATGTGTGGTCAATCAAGTAGTGACTGTTACCGTGAGTTAATATCATTCTAATGAAAAACAGTCATATTGCTCAAGTTGACCTATTATATGCTTTTAATCTTATTACCATGAAAGGCAATAAAGCTAATGGACATTATGAATATCAAGGTATAAAAGCTTGGCATGATGTTGATGGCTATACTTGCTTTCTTGGCTATAACGACTTAACACTAACTTTGCTTTTTCATGGTCGTTACACCTTTGATTTTAAAGAAAAAGAAACCTTTGATGCTTTTATTTCTAAGCTAAACAAATTATTAGTGTACAAAGTATGAATAATGTCAGCCCCAAATCATTGCTTAATAGTAAATGGACAAAAGTTAGCGTTGAGAATAAAGAAAAGCACTTTGTCATTACCAAGGTTGAATTTGACGATAAGTACAATGTTATTGATTGTGTTATTACCGCTGTGATGAGCAAAAATGATTATTTAGTCAATTGGCGTGATTTGAAAAATCCAGTACTATGGCGCTTTGGCTGGAAATAACGTTTACCACGTTATTGTTTTTCCCTGCCAGTCGAGAAAGCTAGCTTTCTGATCAAAAGGTTGCTCTTCGATTATTTTTCCAAGTTGTTGTGCAACATACTTTGCTTTAAACAATTTGCCTTCAGGAACATTTTTTTGAAATGGCTTAGATAATGGTGAGTCGGTTGTACCGGGGTGAAATAAAATTACCTTGGTATTTTTTGAGCGCCTTGATAGCTCCACTGCAAGGTTTTTAACCATCATATTTAACGCCGACTTTGATGCTCGGTAACTGTACCAGCCACCTAGTCTGTTATCTTCAGTGCTACCAACTCGTGCACTAAATACGACTAATGTGCAGTCATTTTTAGTCGTAAGCACTGGTATAAGTGCTTTTAGCCACAGTATTGGTGTTAGGGTATTAGCCTCAATGATGGACAAAAATGCTTCTGAGCAAAAATCTTCAATACGTTTTTCTGGAGTTATAATTTCGCTGTGTAGTAAGCCGTTGCAAATATATATCTGTGTTGTTGGTAAGTCGGTAGTCTTGTGCAAATTTGTTATGGTTTGCTGAATAGTCTCAGGTTGATAATCAGCAATAGAAATTTTAATTAAAGCGTTTGATTGGGTATTGTCATAAATGTCTATATTCCGACTAATTACAATAATATCGGCTTCAGGCTTTGATATTAAAGTTTCTGCAACGATAGCTTGAGCAATTGTACTGCTTGCTCCGATAATAAGTATTTGTTCAGTTGCCATAAAATATTCCTATTAAAGGTATGGGGCGCGAGGTAAATAAAGCAGAACGTTGGATATCAATGAACCGCCTATAGTTCTTTATCAAGTTTCCCATAAAATAAATGCACTGATTTGTAGCAAAATAACGATTATGGTTAGGTATTTTCTCATTTCAAGATAATCATTATGACCCGCCACATAACCAAAGTAATGCTGCTCACAGAGCAAAAGCATACTATAAGTTAATGCTAGAACGACAAAGGCAACAGCAGATGGGATTAACAGAGCAAAAAATGCTAAAAGACAGAAGATATTGCTAAGTATTTGTAACTTAATACTTAGCATATCATTTGATTTACGCCACAAAGTACCTGAAACAAAACTAAGTATAATGGCGCTATAGAATATAAATACTTGTTCTGCAGTTGTAGTGAATAATTCCTCAACT
This sequence comes from Colwellia meonggei, assembly GCF_057537295.1. Lineage (NCBI taxonomy): Bacteria > Pseudomonadati > Pseudomonadota > Gammaproteobacteria > Alteromonadales > Colwelliaceae > Colwellia > Colwellia meonggei. The sequence continues at coordinate 32,203 of NZ_BAAJLZ010000007.1, read as the reverse complement.
ACCTGTTCGAATATGAGAGGTAGTGTAAATGGCACAAGGCCAAGGTAGCCTAGGTATTGTTTTGTTTGCATATTGAATCTAAATTGTTATTCATAATGATGATACGGTGCGATTCAGAATTTTGATCATAATGATGATTTATTCATTTTCGGACTCATAGCTAGGTGAAAATACTCATCAAATTAGATAGGGAAAAGGCAGGTTCGTGGTAAAAATACTGCCTTTTTATTTGCTGGCGATAGCTGTGCTTTAAGCTGCTTTATCTACAGATAAATCTTTCTTTGTTGCTAACAGGTAAATCTGTTGTTGGTTTGTTTGTTTACGGCGAGATTGCCAAATGGCACCGCAAGCTATTAGTAACAATATGCCGAATAAACTGTAGTAAATAACCTCGTTTGGCGCAATCGTTTGCGATGTTTGCTTTTCAAGTTTTTGCCCTTCAACTTGCTGGTCTGCATTTTTTGACTGCTGCTCTGCTAACTGTTGATTGTTCTTGGCCTTTTGCATATCGGCTGCAGCGGCCATCGCTTCCATCGTTTTTGCTACTAATGGCGCTAAACCATAACCTTCTGCAAGTTCGTTAACATGCTCCTTAACCGCGTCATTTAAGATAACTAAGTCATTATTGTTAACTAGGTCAATATACTGCTCAACCAATTGCTTTAAACGCTCAGGGTCAGCTTGCCAATAGTCCTTACGCTCAGCTTCTAGCATACGCTCCATCATACGGGCAAAAGCTGCTGGGTTGATTTCTTTAAACCAATCATCAAGCTCAAGGTTTAATTTATCATTGACGTAGATGTCTAAGTACTCATCCCATTGATCATTTCGAATCAAATTAGGGTCAACAACTTGCCAACCAAAAAAGTTATCCATTTTTGAGGCTAAAGACACTGCACCCGAATAACCTTCTTTTTGTAGCTCTTTGATCCAACGTGGGTGAAACATGCGGGTACGTAGTTCTTTGGCAAGAAATAGCCCGGCATCTTCTGCTTTTGCATTTTTGGCATCACGTAAGTTTGCGACCACCATATCAGGGCTTTTACCGTCAATATTTTTGACGGCCAAGCTTAATGAACCAAAGTATTCAAATGGATCATCTGTGCTTAACATGCCAAATAAGTTTGAAGAGCGAGCAAACATGGCAATGTCTGTGCCTGATAATTGTTTGGCATATAATTGAATATCTTTACCTTGGCTATTTTCGCCTTTTTCGCTCCAACGGCTATTGTCAGCACCGAAGAAGTAACCCATTTTAGCTAAGTAATTATCTGATATTTTCTTATCAGTTTCCCAAGTATCACTGGCCCAAGCAGCATCATCTACCCCGGTTCCATAATCACCTGACTGATTTGAAAAAATACGTATGGTTGATAAGTATTGTGCTTCTTTTTCGTCGACGCCTTCAGCTAATAAATCAGCTTTAACTTTTTGACTATTTTGCCAGATTGAATTGTTGTCTTCTTTTAAAGCGGCCACTTGGTTAACTGCTTTGGCTAACATCTGCATCACGTTAGGAAAAGCATCGCGATATAAACCGGTTGCTGAGAGCACAACATCAATACGTGGTCGTTTTAATTCACTGTAAGGAATAACTTCGGTGCCAATAACTCGACCACTTTTACTCCACTTTGGTTTAACGCCCATGGCATATAATACTTGAGATTCCAGCACGCCATAATGACGCATGGTTTCAATTGACCACAGTGAGAATGCCATTTTGTCAGGATAGGCTTTATGCTTGTCGTAGTAATTGGCAATCATCTGTTCAACCAATTCTTTACCTTGCTCAAAAGCTGCTTGTGTTGGTACGCGCGACGGATTAAAACCAAATAAATTATAGCCTGTTGCTAATGACTCTGGATGGCGTATCGGGTCACCGCCAGATTTTACTGGGATATATTTGGCGCTTAAAAAGTCGACCATAGCATCGAGTTCGTGGATACTCGCCATACTTTGATAGAGCTTTTTACCACGAGCTATATCAGTTTGTAATTCTTCACTAAGTTCAGTTAAAGGAATAGGGCGTTGCGCTGATTTTTCATTGGCTGCAACAATATAGTTTTTAACCATTAAATAGCCTGATAATCGCGTAATATCATTTGCATTTTTAGGTGCTATTGACTCTTTATCCGCATTTGTTTGGTCATTATTTTCTTCGCCTTTGGAGTGATAAGTATGGCTGTGGGCAACACCTTCATCTTCGTCATCATCATGATGTTCTCCAACTAAATTTTCTGTGTAGTGTTGATGTTCAAACTCGCTGGCATTGGTGGTGAAGTCAGTCCCCAACATTTGCACTAAGGTAGAAATGGTAAGCGCTTGCTCTGGAATATAGCCATAGGTATGTAACCCCAATGGCTGATTGGCTGTCGCTAAATCTTCTAAATGAATATGTAGTGCATCGATGAATTCATCAAAGGCTTCAGTGATTTGTTCTCGTTGCCAAGCTAAGTCTTTACAAATGTTGGTATCGAAACATAGCTTGGTTAATTGCGTGGCCGTTTTTTGTTTAACGCCACCTTGGTCAAGCTGTTTATATTGGTGCATTAACTCGTGTAAGTGACGAATTTCACCTTCCAAGCCGGCGGCAGCAAAAGGTGGTGTCATATGGGATATAACAGTTGCGCGACCACGACGTTTGGTTTGCATCGCTTCGCCGACATCATCGACAATAAATGGATAAACAACAGGCGTATCCCATACTGCTAAATTACCTTGATCGTAGATTGATAAACCACGTTCTTTACCGCCTAAATATTCCTGTGAACCGTGAGTACCTAAGTGCACAATAGCGTCTGACTGCCAATATTCCCGAGCATAAAAATAGGCGGCAAGGTAGAAGTGGTTAATGGGTACGAGGCCTTGATGATAAATCATGTTTTCATCATTTTTGCTATCAGAGCGCGGCGGCTGACGCATGATCAACATATTACCATTACGGATACGTGGCAAAATAAAGTAGTGTTTACCTGCTTTTTCTACAGCCATGAAGTTATCTTGAGGTTGGCCCCAATGGTCATTAATTTTTTGTGTTAGCTCTGTTGGTAGGGCGTTGAACCAGTTTAAATATTCATCAATTGGCATTAATTCAGCTAAATCATTATCTAGCAATTCAGTTAATTGATAATCTCGATAAAAAGGATCAAGAATTTTCTTCGCATTTTCAACAAAGTATTTTGCGTCACGCTTTGCGGTTTGATATCCCTCACTCGCTAAGCGTTGACTGATAGCTTCAATACTGTCAGGAATATTCATAAATGAAGCACCAACATCTTTATCGCCCCAAACAAAAACCGTGATTTTTTTGTCTTGGTTAGCTTTGTATTTCAGCTTTGTAACGTTGATGGCTTTGCTTACTAAGTGCTCCAATTGGTAGTCAATAATTTCAACATTTTGCTCGCTCATGTTCATTGCTGCTACTATCATGGGGTCAACGACACCAGCATTTTCAGGCAGCACTAAAGTGAATGACATCATGTTAGCGCTAACGCCTTGCATGTCTTTTTCCCAGGTCTCTTTATCACCAGAGTAGTAGGTCATCGCGTGCATTACCGGCACTTGGAACTTTTCAAACTCTACTTTACGTTTATTAGCCCAGTGAATATTTCGAAAGCTGATTATCAAATCAACATCGATTTTCATTGACTCTGCTTGGTTGTTAGTGTTTTGCTCTGAATTTGGTACTTGTAGTAATTGACTATAGTCACCGCTGACTGGGCTGAGTTCAAAAAAGAATGGCACCACATAAGCACCCTTGGCTTCTAATTGCTTAATAGTGGCATCAATTAATTGTGTTTGTTCTGACTCGATTAATGCTCGCTGCAACAGTACTGCAATTTTAGGTTGTTGTGGTTTGACTGGGCGAAGGTTTTTGTATTCCACTAAGTCGTTAATGATTAAGTTAGGTAACTCTGGGTGATAAATCCCTTGCTGTGGAAAAATAATTGGCGCGGGGACATTGGCTATTGTTGATGGTTCGGGATTTTTTGAGACAATGTTTGCTGAAATAAAAGAAAGCATATTGTCGAGGTTACGACGTCCGGCATTCACCCAATAGTCTTGTAAAGTACTCGCTCGCTTAGCTGCTAAACCTTTATTAAGATTTTTGTTTTGTAAGTAGCTAAAAGCAATAACGGTAGTATCCGCAGTGGCTATTTCACTGGCATAGTTGTCAAATGCAGCACTGGCTTCTCGCACTGATACTGCGTCAAGAATGACTAAGTCATATTGATTAAACAATGCTGATAAAGCTCCTGTTTTATTAGCCATTTTGGCTAGCGATTTTGCTGATTTTTTTGCGATTTTCCAGGTGGACTTGTTTTTCTCTTCCGCGACTTTTTTTAACAAAGTGATTTTTGCGGTATTGGTATGCGCCGTGCTAACAAAGAGTATACTTTGTGTATGGGGTGCTGCTTGTTTACTTGTTTCTGCAAACGCATTGCCGATAAAGGCAATAGCGCTGAAAAATAGTATGGAAATTTTAATTAAAAAGTTATTCATTAGTTGTTATCACTATTCTTTTACGTAAATCATGCTGCCGTCTGCCATTTCATAAGCAGTACCGGCTTTTTTACCTGTACCAGAGCCGGTTTTACCATCACTTTTAAAGCTTTCGATGGTGTTACCTTTTTTAACGATAATTTCCATATTATCTTTACCTTCGTTTTTAATGACCGTGACGTCTTCAGCAAGGAAGGGGTTTAATGGGTTTTGTGCGATGGCAATTAACAACGCGGCAACTAACACTAAAAACACATCAACCAAATTCACCACAGATAATGCCGGATTAATGCCTTCGTCTTCATCAAGCAGCCTCATAATCTTTCTCCACGGCTTGCACAGGTAAAGTTGCTTCCTGGCTACTTTGTTCCAGTGGCATTTTTTCTAATAATGGTGACAGGGCAACTAGCTCTTCAACCATCCAACGCTTTTTAACTGAGGCTATCCAAAAGGTAATTGAGGCGATAACTAAACCGAAAATTACCGCTGAGAAAGCGACAATTAAGTTTTCACTAATGCCTTGAATGTTACCATCTGCCAAGCTTTTTAGTGCTGGCCCCATTGGGATCATGGTAGCTATTAAACCTAGCATAGGCGCTAATCGGCTGACATTACGCACACCTTCTAGTTCTTTTAATGCTGCAACATCTAATTGATCTTGGCTGATTTCTGGCATTTCATTTGCCAAGCTTGCCATAGGGTAGCCGTTCAATATGAGTTGATGGTTGCTGCCAAGTTTGCCGTTGAGTAATTGTATAAACGATTTGTAATGGCGGCGGCGTTGCATGCTTTGACTAAAGAACTGTCCGGTGGCAAATAATGAATAAATAAACAATAATGCGATCAGGCAGAGTACCGGTGCCATAAAAAAGTCTGATAACTGGTACATGATTTGTTCGATCTGGGCGATCATAGTAATTTCCTAATGTTGTTGCCAATATGAAAGAAATATCAAAACCCAAGATGTGGGAGAGTTTACACCTTGGGTTTGATATTTTAGCAATGGTTGCTATGCACCGGCTTCGCCAGCAAGCTCGTCAACTTCATCAGCTCTAAAGCTGATATTGCCTGAAACACCATCTGCATTGTAATAGCTGGTGATTTGCACTTTATGGGTTTTTGTTGGTGTTTTAATTAAGTAAACATCAAACTGTGACCATAATAAGTGACCACCATTTAAGCCGTATTGGTACCAAGGTGTATTATCAAAGGCTTTTACGCTGTAAACATTGTCTTTAAAGCCATAGTAAGCAACGGCAGTTGGGTCAACGGCATCATAACTGTTATCAAAGTCATGCATGGCTTGGGCGTCATCGGCAATATTAATAGTGAAATCAGCTCCTGTTTTATCAGCCGCACATGGAAAGTTAATATCCCAAGCATCGGCTGCAGTCACTTCTTGGTTGGTATCAAAATCAACATAAACGTGTGTTACTTCACCAGAACAGGTTAATGCGGCATCAATAGCAAGCTCTTGCTCTGCAGCAAAGGCTGCGTCGCTGCTACTTTGATATGCTGTTTGCAATGTTATTTGGCCAATACCACGGCCAGCAGTGGTAATGTCAGTTGCACGAAACTTAGTAAAAGCATCATCAGAATTAGCAATAAAGTAATTGCTATCTGCGGCAGTTACTACGTGAGTTGTCATGTCGTAGTTATAAAAGCCCTCAATGATGTTTGAAGTTTTGTCAGCAATAAATTTAGTTTCATCGGTTGGGATATCACTGGTTTTTACCGCTAGATAATCAGCTAGTTCAGTTTCAGCTGTTGCCGCAATAAAACTTGCGGCAATAGCTTTACCTTCAACATCAAAGAAGTCACTGTTATTCCCAGTTGCATACGCGGTTATTGTATTGTCGCTGTGCTGGTTTAAGTATATTCCACTACGCTTAAACGCAATGTCCCAAACCGTATTTGTTGCTGCTTGCTCAGCGGTTAATTCAATAACGGCTTTGTTATCTAAGTCGTAATAAACGAATACAGGTTCACTTACACTTCCAGTGGTGTGCGGGCCATTTACTGTGCCCTGAGTTGGTGCTGTTGGCGTTGGTGTCGGCTCTGGCGTAGGAGTTGTATCCTTGCTTGAGCTGCCTCCACCGCCACATGCAGTTAAAAATACACACAGTGCTAGGCTACTTAATTTAAATGGTGTTACCAATGTTGATTTCATGTTTTTCTCCGAGATTCTCTTAAAATTGATAGCTTATGCCGGCACTAATAGTGCGGCTGCTAACAGGTCTTGCATCAAATAAATTCTGGCTGTTTGCTGATGGGCTCTTATGCTCATCAAAAATATTGTCGACACTTAATCGCCACGATAGGTTTGAAGTAATGGTTTGGTTCATCACGGCATTGAAAGTGGTGTATTCATTATTTTCTACACCTAGATAACTATCAGGCACCGCTTCACTCGCCTGGTATACGGCGTAAGCAATAAATTCGATGTCATAGGCATCAATGTCATAGTTGATATTGAATTTCACTTGGTGGCGAGGGCGTGACAATAAGCGCTCTTTGTTCTGATCTTCACTAGTTAGGTAGCTATAATTTAGTTGCATTTGCCATTGACTAAAGGTGAATTCAGTACTGATATCAAAACCGTGAATTTTTGCTTGGCTAATATTCTGGTATTGGTAAATAGACAAGCCGGTTTCTTCTGATTGTTCAGGGTCAATAACTGAGTCGATTAGATCATCTGTTTCCGAGTAGTGAATGCTAATATTGCTATTGAAGTCGATACTGCCGTCAGCAAAACTAGTGTTAATGGTCAGGCTAGAATTAAAAGAATCAGCGGTTTCTGGTTTAAGGTTTTCATTACCTAAAACCATATAGCCTAAAGCACTGTGATCAAAAACATAAAAGCGCTCTTTTAAATTGGGCACACGGTAACTTTGCCCTAAACCAGCGCGCCATTGCAGTGTTATATCGCTTAAGCTAATGTTTTTCATGGTGCTCAGGCGGACAGCGTTATGCCAGCCAAAATCAGAGTCGTATTGGCTACGCATGCCACCCAATATTTGAGTGTTTTTCTTTACCCAATTGCCTTGTGCGAATACTTCTGCACTTTCGCGGCTTTTATTGTCAATTTCGATGGCACCATCGGCTGGTTTATCTTGATTCAATCTGTCGGCGTGAATAACACCACCTGTAACCAGTTCAATGTCATCTAATTGGAAAACTGTTTGACCATTAATTTCAGACATTACGATATGAGTGTCACGTAAGCTATTCGATTGACCACTCGTCTCTTGATGGTCAATGTATCTGAGGTTAATTCGCCATGGTTCCTTTTTTGCTTTAGTGCCTTTTAGACCAAGGTCTAATTGATGTTTAGTTAAATCAGTTTGGTAAAAAATGATCTCACTTTGACCGGGTATGGCAGAACTGTCCCGTAATTTTTTTTCATCTAACCATTGATATTTTACATCTGTTGCAATGTCGCCATGATCTTTGCTTGTGGCTAAGGTGATAAATGTTTTGTCAACACTGGCAGCGTCTTGGCTAACAGTGTCGCTATCGTAGTCATAGCCTTGATCGTTAATCACTAAAGCATTTAGCTGTGTTTGCCAACCGACAAAGTTTTCATTGGCATTAACTTTAATGGTCTGATTTAAGTCGCTATCCTCGATAGTATTACCTTGGTATTGACTAAGGTCATAATCGATTTTTAGCCCTGACTCATCTGTCTTTCTGGTAATAATATTTATTACACCGCCCATTGCGGAGCTACCATACATCACGGAGGCTGCGCCGCGAATGACTTCGATTTGTTCAATATTATCAGCAGGGATTTGGTCTAAATCTGCTGATGAGCCAGTTGGGCTAATAATAGGTTGGCCATCAATTAAAACAAGTACGTGATCTCCACCAAAGCCTTGCATTTGGATGTTATAACCGTCTTTAACACTACGTTTTACTACTACACCGGGTAAGTAGTTTAGCGCTTGTGCCAGGGTACCGTGACTGACTTTGGCGATGATGTCACCGTCTATAACATCCACTAAAACAGGTGAGTTACTTAATAGTTTTGCTGTACGGGTTCCTGTGACAACAATATGTTCTTCTTGATCAGAGTTTGGCGTCGTTTGCGCTATTGAAATAATAGGCAGGGCCAAAGCCAAGACCGATAGGCTAGCTTTTATATACATTATTTTATTACAACACTAATAGAAATCTAAATGCGAATGATTATCGGTTGCGATCGTAAAGATAAATTTGAATAATTGCAAGTAAATTTACTTAATGCCTATTAAGTCTAATTATTAAGTTGATGTTGCTCTCTATGTTTAAAAAATTTAAAGATAGGTATTTAAGTTAAATCAAATAAAGTCAAATAGTTGTGGCGTTGCTATGGAAAAAGCGCTTACGAGTTTTGGTTTATTAAACTACTTTGTAGTAAAAATGAATTGCACAATTATTTTAATTATCTACAATGTAGGTAATTAAGTGGAGATGTAGCAATGGCAGATAAAGAAAAATTTCTTGGTGAATTTGAGCAAATGACTATGTTGGCGTTAGTGCAATTGGGTAATGATGCTTACGGCGCAAAAATCAGGCAGTTATTAGATAGCGAAATTAGCCGCAATGTTGCCATTGGAGCAATTTATTCGACTTTAGAGCGTTTAGAAAAAAAAGGAATGGTGACAAGTAAATTAGGAGCGGCGACAGCTGAACGGGGTGGTCGAGCGAAACGCTTTTTTACCGTTACAGCCGAAGGGAAAGCCGCACTAACACGGGCAAAAAGTGCGATGGACACCTTGTGGCAAAATATTGTGTTTAATAACATACACAATGTAAAAAAACTGAGTATAAATGGAGGATATTAATATGTCGGCTGATATAAAAATTACAGTTAAGCATGAACTAGTTTCTCCGCCTAGTTTCGCGCTAATGTTACTTGCTTGGATATTACCGTCTTATCTTGTTGACGCCATTTTAGGTGATTTAATAGAAGAGTTTAATCATCGATCGAAAGCTGATAATCAAGCAGCGAAGCGCTGGTTTTGGCAGCAAACTATCCATACTGCTTTGATATATTTCAAAAAAATATTTAATTCACCCAGTTTTATTCGCAAGTTAAATATCGTACTGCCTCTTGCTTTGTTTATTTTAGCGTTTGCATTGATTGCTTGGTTATCATACGCCGATAATCTTTCGGACTATGCTCCTGGATTTTGGCAGACCTTGTTAACAGGTCAGGCACACATGGCTTTCTTTGACGGTGCCTTTTGGGCAAATTTAGGTGACTACATAGCACAAGTCGATAGTGTTTGGTTTTTGCTCGATAGTGCGTCGCTCATTCTGGCGCTTTTTACTATCTTATTACTAATTCATCTCGATAAAAGGTCTTCATTTACGCCACTTAAAATGGCATGTTGGGGCTATAGCTTAGTTGTACTGCCATATCTTTGGTCGCTTATCCATATTAATAGCAATCATTTTATTGCAACAGAAATAGGCCCAATTATTGCCATTGGCCTGATCACGTTTTTATATACAATATTGCCAGTAAGTTATTTAGTGCATAGAAAATTAAAGCAACAAATACAGGGTACAAGCCGTGATAAAAATAGTTATGTTGATTAAAGTTAATGCTAAAAGTGAAAGGTTGTAGATGTTAAATATTAATGAACAAACAAAGCCAAATAATACAATGTTTTATGGAGTTTTTTACCGACAAATTTGTGTCTTACTTTTTATATTGATTGGCATAAGCGCATGCTCACCAAGCAATGTACAAGGTTCAGTAGCAAGTAAAACACATCGCTTTGGAGAAACTACTATTGAAGCTGCAGCAATTTCTGTTGATGGTCAATATTCTTTTATTGCTGACTCTCAACAAGTTTGTTTGTGGGAAAACCTACAGTACCAAAAATTAGCCCCATGTATTGCTGGAAAAGAGGCTGAAAATATTGAATTAGTGGGGATTTCTGAATCTAAAGAGTACTTTTATATATCAAACCAAATGACGGTTCATTTATATCGTCTGAATAACAAGAGAGAATTGCTAACAGTAAATGTTTGGTATGCCGACAATAACATTATTAATGATATTGCGATTTCAGCTAACGGTAGTACATTATTATTGGGTTATAGAAATGGCCAAGCTAGTATTATTAATACTTTAACGGGAAATAAAAGTGCTTTTCAACAGCATAGATTAGATATTAATGCCGTCGCGCTTTCTCACGATGGCGCTATAGCTTTTACTGGTTCAAGCGATAAAACCGCAGTGCTTTGGCATACTAAAAGTGGCGAAAAGCTGAAAACATTTCAGCACCGTACTCGCGTTAATCATGTTGATATCAGCCCTGATGGAAAGTTAGGTTTTACCATTGACTCGATTAACGATAGGGCGTTTTGGTTACTTGACGGCAATGAAGAAGCTCAAGTGAGTGAATTGCAAACCAACCTGAAGTTTTTAGAAATTAATCACTCAGCATTTTCTACTGATAAGCAATACTTTTTAACCGGCTCTCCTAAGCAAAAAATTATGCTTTGGCGAGTAAGCGATGGTGAACTAATTGGTGAATGGCAGTCAGCAAAAGTTGGGCGTTCGTCAGTTTTACAAGTTACCTTTTTATCAAACAAACAAATTGCAATTATTACTAGTGACGGTAATTATCAACAATTTCCATTAAGTCTTGTCGAATAATCGACTAGTACTGCGCCGATATAAGCTTATATAGCCATATATTCGGTGCTTTTGACATTACTTGATCTACATCGTTGTTTTCTTTTATGTGACATATACACGACGAAATATGTAATCAGACGTAGTACTTGTACATAAATGTAAGTTAATATTTGTTTTTGAGAGTTATACGCTCCATAGAAACGTTTTTGCAACGTTGCTGAGAGGAAAATCAGTATATAATTTACTCTCTTACAAATTTTGTTATTTGCTTACCTCGTTGTTTTCAAGGTCACTGGTTGTATGAAAAGTAGTAAATTTAGAAAGTTAGCACTCCCCCTGTCATTTTTCTTAGCTAATTTACCGTTATTTGTCGTTGCTAATACCCCATCAGAAATGGCTGATTTAAGCCTGCAAGAATTGTTTGCGTTATCTACTGATGATATGGATATGCGCACCTATGAACCATGGAAATTCAATTTTTTGTATAAACGCTCGAAACTCGACGGTTATAAGAAAGGAAGTCATAACATCAGTAACGATGAAGTGTATTTTGATGGTGAAGAGCCGAGAACGGACGAAAATTACCCAATATTACCAACAGTGATCACTCAAGAGTCATATATAGCTAACGTTAGCTATTTTCTGACTGAAGAACAAAGTATCAGTATAAGCTTGCCTTATATAGAGCAAAGTACTGATCACATTAGCATAGTGCCAGAGTACGATGAGTTTAATATTAGCTCGAATGGTATTGGGGATATAACTGTTAATTTTACTAGCGTGATAAGAAACTGGGATAAGCAAAAATTGTCACTTTCTGTTGGAGTTTCACTGCCAACAGGCTCGATTGATGAAAAAGGTGACACGCCAAGAGCAAGTGGCGACCAACAACTACCTTATACTATGCAGCTTGGCTCAGGCACTTGGGATTTACCGATTGGTTTAAGCTATGTGAACGACCAGGAGTCTTATCTGTGGGGATTCAATTTATTTGCTAAGTTCCGCACAGGAAAGAGCGATAGGGATTATCGCTTAGGCAATCGATTTGCAGCATCTATGTGGGGAAAATGGCAATTAAGCAACACTTTTCAGCCAACTATAAAAGTGGTTTTTCAAGACTGGAGGCAAATTATTGGCAGAGATGATGAAATAACTGCTCCTAATCCTAACTTTCCTTACCCAGCAGGTATAACTGACCCTAAAAATTACGGTGGCCAAAAAATCAACTTGGTTGTAGGTGGAGATATTCAAGTGCATTCACAAGTTGTTTCTGTTGAAATTGGAAAGCCTGTTTATCAGGATTTAAATGGTGTGCAGAATAAAGAAGCCTTAAATTTTAGTCTTAATTGGCAAAGTAACTTTTAAGTTGTTGCCACGTGATTGAATTAATTACTAAAACAAAAAAATATCACAAGCAGTGTAGAACTCTCATTGCTTGCTTGTGTTTTTTTGTTGCTGTACCGAGCGCCTATTCTTTACCTAATGTTTCGAAACATCATCAAATAATGGCCGGATTGCTATTACATTTAACATCTTTTACTCAGTGGCAAAAGCAAGATAAAGACCAAGTAATCTTATGTATTTTAGGAGATGATCCGTTCAAGCAATATATAAATGACATGGTAAAGAGTCGTCCTAAAAATCGTTTAGGGCAATTAATTGTTGTTAAGCGACCTGAAACAATGCGCAATGCTCATATTCGTACGTGTAATATTGTTTATATTGATCCTGAACAAATCGATTCGCTTTGGTCGGAATTACCAAAGCAACACAATATATTATTGGTAAGTCATGATGAAAATTTTATTAGTCAAGGCGGTATGATTAATTTTGTACGTGATAATAATAAAGTCAAATTAGAAGTGAATTTACCAGCAGTGTTAGCCGCTAATCTTAAATTAAGTTCTGCACTTTTAAAGCACGCTAAGGTTATTCCCGGTACACCTCATCATTTCACGAGCGAGGAGGAATAAAGTGAACAGCAATAAATTTTTTTCAATTCGCTATAAAATGATTGTGTTAATGGTTTTAGTAAGTGTGATTGTTGTATGCGTTGCAGCGCTACTTTTTTATAATAATAATGAAACTATTTTGGAAAATTCGGTTATTGAAAGTGGTCAGCTGCAAGCGGAGATTGTGGGATCTTCGTTAGTGTCAGCGATTATTTTTGATGATGATATTTCTGCATCGAATACTTTATCGTTATTGTCTAAAAATGAATATGTTGAATATGCCGCGGTATATTTAGCAAACGGCAATAAATTTTCTCAATACCATCGTACTCATCAAAAGCAACACCGAAGTTCTGTGCCATATTATATTGATGAACAGCAAGCTATATTAGCTACAACTTTGCGCCACAAAGTGGCGTTTTTAAGGGATTTACACTTAGAGAGCGTTGATATTATTCGTGATAATGGCCATATTCTTGGTTATCTCTATATTCGAACATCTCTTGAAAAGCTAAACCAACAGCGTATTTATTATCGAGATATTTTATCTTACGTTATTGTCTTTAGTATCTTTTTAGCAATCTTGTTATCTGCAGCAACACAAAGAATTATCACTCGACCGCTTAATTTAATGGTAGGTCACGTACGAGAATTAAGTTTAAGCAAAGATTATAAAAAGCGTTTAAATTTAACCTTAAATGATGAGCTCGGTACATTGGCTCATGGCTTTAATCATATGATTAATGTGGTTGAGGAGCGTGAAAAAGCATTGCAAAACCAAAGTAATAACTTGCAAACCATTGTTAATGAAAGAACTGAGCAATTATATCAAAAGGCTCATTTTGACTCATTAACACACTTACCTAATCGTTATTTATTATCTGACCGCCTAGAGCATGCGATATATGGTGCAAAAAGAAAACAAGATGGCTTAGCAGTGTTATTCATGGATCTAGATAGATTTAAAATTATCAACGATAGCTTAGGACATGATGTTGGTGATGAATTGTTAAAGGCGGTTGCTAAACGCTTGCAAACAATAGGTCGAGATATTGATACAGTTGCTCGTTTAGGTGGTGATGAATTTATTTATCTCGCTGAGAATATTTCTAAGCCAGAAGGGGCTGGTAGAATTGCTCAGAAAATTCACCAAGCATTTGAAGCACCATTTATTCTTCATCAACATGTATTGCATGTGTCAGCGAGTATTGGCATTAGTATTTATCCTAGTGACGGTGTGGAAAGTAGCCAGCTATTGAAAAATGCTGATGTGTCTATGTATGAAGCCAAATCACAAGGACCTGGACATTACAGCTTTTATCACCATGATATGGATGCAACTATTCATCAACGCTTAAACATTGAAAACCATTTGAGAAAGGCTGTTGAGCAAAAAGAGCTTTATTTGGTTTATCAGCCACAAGTTAATATAGACACTGGTGAAATAGAAAAAGTAGAAGCTTTACTACGATGGAATAATCATGAGCTTGGTAATGTTTCACCGGCTCAATTTATCCCGGTAGCAGAAGAAATTGGGATTATAAACCAGTTGGGCAAATGGGTGATTCATGAAGTTTGTCGACAGAAAAAAGCATGGGGCACGCAAGATATTCGAGTTGCTATAAATATTTCGTCAAGTCAGTTACTTGATGTTGATTTACTTGCCTATATAGAAGACATATCTCAATTTTATGGTATGGAACTAAAATATTTAGAGTTAGAAATTACTGAAGAAGTATTCTTAGAGTACTCGAAACACACTATTAACGTATTAACTGAGCTGCAAAAATTAGGTATCAAGATAGCGATTGATGACTTTGGTACTGGTTATTCTTCGTTGCGTTATTTGAAAGAGTTGCCAGTTGATACTTTAAAACTTGATGGCATGTTTGTGATGGACTTAGCAGAAAACAGTGCCAGTAAAGGGATTGTTTCATCAACGATAATTTTAGCACACAGTTTAAACATGAAAATTGTTGCAGAATGCGTTGAAACCAAAGAGCAATTGGCATTTTTAAAGCAACAAAATTGTGATTATGCGCAAGGCTTTCACTTATATAAACCTTTGTCTGCAGATGCAATGTTAGAGTTTTTATAGCAACTTTATTATGAGCAGGGGAACAAGTATTCTTACTTATTCCTCTATGATTTTATTCTGTGTTATTTAGTAAGTTTTTTTCTAAAAACTCTTCAAACGACGTCAGCGTTTTTATCCTATTTTGCTCTATTTCTAAATGATGATTGCCATTTTTCAACTCGACGTACTCTACATTCTTTTCGTAATCTTGCAATTCATCACGCATCATTTGGCTGTGCTTGATATCAACAATACGATCTTTATCTCCGTGAATCAGTAATACCGGAATATTTACCTGTTTAGCAAAATTAACCGGTGATTGTTGTTCTAACTTGTCATAATCATCACCTATTTGCTTTTTCACAACTTGATAGTTAGTAAACCTTCTCGACTTTTTAACAAGGTATTCAAGATCTGATACGCCGGCGAAACTGCCCGCGCAACGAAATATTTCTTGTTGTTTCACCGCTGCCATTAATGCAGCGTATCCACCATAACTTGCACCGATAATACAAACATTGTCAGTACTAATGTCGTAATTTGTTGTTAACCAAGTTGCTGCGTCAGCGAGGTCGTTTTGCATGGCACCTCCCCAACTTTGAATCGCAGCCATTTCAAATTTAAAGCCATAGCCTGACGAGCCACGAAAGTTTGGCTCTAATATAGTGTAGCCACGGCTTGCAAAAAACTCGGTAAACCAGTCAAAACCACCGTAATTTCTTGCCATTGGTCCGCCGTGAGGAATGACTAACGCCTTTTTGTGTTGAGGTGCATTTTCGTGTGGCAGGGTAACATAGGCTTCTATCATGGTTTTATCCCGCGCCTGATAGCTAACCTTTTCTTTACCTGAGAGCTTTTTCTTGGTCAGCAAAGGGTATTGTTCTAATACAAAACTTAATGAGCCAGCTTTACGGTCACCTAAGAAATAGGCGCCTGGTGTTGTTGGGTTACTTGAGAATAGAATGTATCTTTGCTCGTCAGCGCTAAAACTGGAAATGTTATTGTAAGCCTCTGGAATTGCCTTATCTATTGCTTTTTGAAATTGCGCATATTCATAGGCAAAGTAAATTTTCGCATTATTAGCTTCGCCATGATAAACGCCAATTACGTCATTACTTTTTTTCGAGTAAATAAGCGAGCCTTCAATATCATAGTTTTCATCGGCATAAACTAATTCTCGTGGTAAGTCTTCTTTACTCACGTCAACTTTAAAAATAGCGTAGCGGCCATTATGATCAGCTCGAATATAGAGTTCATTCGGGTTTAAGCCGAATCCAAGCGGTGAGATATCAGGAGCATCGAAGATTTCATATTCCCAAATATTACGCCACTTTTCAGTTTTTAAATCGTATAAGCGGTAGAATATTTTTGTTTCGTCACGGCCAAAACCTAAGCGTAGTCGATGTTGTCGGTCTGTCATCCAGTCATAAATATTACTTTTACCACGATATTCCAAATGTCTGATACGTTCACTTTCTAAGTTAATTTTATAAACATCAGGTTGATTAGCGACTTTTAGGTCGATGGCCATCAAAATGTGATTCGGCTCATCAGGCAATATATCGATAATGTTGTTTTGAAATTGTGCAAAGCGTTCTTTGCTTTTAGGTTTTATCACAGAAACAGCTGAGTCGCTGCCATCAGCTTTTACTTTTAATAATCTTGTTTCTGTATATTTATTGCCATAGCGTGAAACTGGATAATCAGCACTTATCAGCAATGTTTCGTTATTCGCCCAGAGGAACCAGCCAAGTTTAAATTTTTGGTTATCAGTTCCAACGATGTACTGGGTTTTTGATTTTACTAAATTGGTAGTGCCAATGTATGTGCTACCTTTAATAATACGAATAAAGGCAATTTGATTGCCGTCTGGTGATAGCTTAACTTGGCTAACTTCGGGTAAGTTACCAAAAGCTTGAACAGGTAGTTGCTCAGTCACTGCTGTTGCGTAGCTGGCAAATAAAAGTGTAAATAATAGACAGGTAATTATAAGGGGGTTGAAACGGCTCATCCTTGCCTCGTATTGATTATGATATTAATAAAGAAAAGCTTATGTTAGCGCTATTTATTGCTAAGTAAATGATTTTCATCGTATCGAGCTGAGAAAACCTCTATCTTAGATGTTGGTTGTGAATACCTTTAGTGTAAAGATGCGTAAAGTGCTGAACTTATTTTGTAATTATTGACTCTATAGAGTTATTACTACATTAGATGATAGTTGGAATTATTTATGCGTCATGACACTGAAATTACTACCGTAAAGCCAATACAGCAGCAATTACATTTTTTTAGTGTGTTGTTGTTATTTATCATCATGGCACTGGTGGCGTAACGACGACGAACGCACTTCGCGGATTCAAGTTGTTTTTCTACGATAGCTTATTCTGGTAATGCCATAATATTTAACCTTTTTGCGTACATCTTAATGTTTTACTGGCTATTTATATTTTTTACTAATGCTCTGTAATGTCTTTGTTATAAAGCTTTCATTTTCCCGTCATGTTTCTTTTATCTTACTGTCACTTTAACTGACTAGTCTGCTGGTGGTGCTGATGCCTTTGCGTTAGCAAATACACTCATTTAATTAAAAATAACACCAAAGGAAGCATTATGAACTCGAAATGGGTTTCACTTTCAGCTTTGTCATCATTTTTGCTCTCCAGCGTTGCTGTCGCTGGCGTTTTGCCAAATGTACAAAAAGAGAATTCGTGGTTTGTTGATGGTGAGCAAGAAATTACTGCGAAAAAGTCACTGGTTACACGCAATAAAGCCAAAAATGTCATCCTATTTGTTGGCGATGGTATGGGAATATCTACCTTAACAGCAGCACGCATCCTTGATGGTCAAACACAGGGCAAATCTGGTGAAGAAGGTTATTTAAGCTTTGAGGAATTTCCTTATTCTGCACAAGTCAAAACCTATAATGTTGATGCGCAAACTCCAGATTCAGCCGGCACTATGACCGCTATGATTTCAGGGGTTAAAACGGATGTTGGCGTTATTGGTGTTGATGAAGATATAGCTCGCGGTGATTGTACAACGGTTGCTGGTAATGAACTGGTTACAGCAATTGAAGCTGCGGAAATAAAAGGTTTGTCAACAGGGATTATTTCAACTGCACGAATAACCCATGCAACGCCAGCTGCAGCCTATGCTAAATCTGCTGACAGAAACTGGGAAGATATATCTGATATGCCAGAAAATGCAGTTACCGCTGGTTGTGTTGATATTGCCAGTCAACTTGTACATTTTGAAAAGAATTTAGAACAGCGTTTTCCTGGAGTTGATGTTGACGGCATTGAAGTGACTTTTGGTGGCGGCCGTCGTCATTTCTTGCCTAAAGATGTAAGTTTTAATACTGCCGATGCAGCAAGTGAAATTGAAGGTGATCGCACAGACGGTGTTGATTTAACCGCAAAATGGCAAGAGCAATACGAAAATGGCCAATATGTTATCGATCAAGCAGGTTTTGATGCTATCGATGCCAGTTCAACTGAACGAGTTTTTGGTTTATTTAATGAATCACATATGCAGTATGAGGCTGACCGTGAAAATGATATAGCGGGCGAACCGTCATTAACTGAGCTAACCAGTAAAGCGATCGATATTCTAGATAATAACGAAAAAGGCTTTTTATTAGTTGTCGAGTCCGGCCGTATTGATCACGGGCATCATGCTGGTTCTGCTTACAATGCGCTAACCGATACTATTGAATTTGCTAAAGCCGTAAAAGCAGCTGTGGCAAATACTAACCCGGAAGAAACATTGATTTTGGTGACGGCAGATCACAGCCATGTATTTACCATTGCTGGCTACCCTAAACGTGGTAATCCAATTTTAGGAAAAGTGGTTAACGTTGGTGACACTGAGCCGACACTGGCTGCTGATGGTTTGCCATACACCACTGTGGGCTATACCAATGGTCGAGGCTTTAGAAACCTTGCCAATGAAACGAATGCTGATGCAACTTATGGTGAAGAGTCAGTTGCAGGCAGACAAGACCTAACTATTGTTGATACCACTGCAACCGGATTTCACCAAGAAGCGACAGTGCCATTAAGTTCAGAAACGCATGCCGGTGAAGATATTAGCTTACATGCAACAGGCCCAGGAGCACACTTAGCTCAAGGTGTTATTGAGCAAAGTGTGGTCTTTCATATTATTAATCAGTCTCTTGGCTTAATAGCCAATTAATCTTGTCACTTTCTAGGAATTAACAATGAAAACTTTAAAAATTTTATCCTTGTCGGTATTGGCAGCATTAGCTGGTTGTGATGGTGATGATGGCAAGAATGGTAGTAATGGCACAAATGGCACAAATGGCACAAATGGCACAAATGGTTTAAATAGTTTGATTAATCAAACCGTGTTAGCCGTTGGTCATGAACAATGCTTAAATGGCGGTATCCAAGTAGATTCAGGTATTGATGATAACAATTCAGGAATACTTGATAGTGGCGAAATTGATGCAACTGAATACGTTTGTTCGGCGGCGGTTACGCAAGTGCAAGGCTCTGCTTTAGATGCAACAACTAATAATGCTTGGTATGAGCAAGGACAACAAGTTTTAGCGCAAGCAAAAGTAAACCTTCAGAAAGTCAGTAACACTCAGGGTAAGGCGAAAAATGTTATTTTATTTGTTGGTGACGGTATGGGTCTATCGACCGTAACTGCAGCTAGAATTCTTGCTGGCCAGCAGTTAGGTAAAATGGGTGAGGAACACCAATTAAGTTTTGATAAATTTCCATTTTCTGGTTTTGCTAAAACATATAATGTTGATGCGCAAACACCTGATTCTGCAGGAACCATGACGGCGATGATGTCTGGTGTGAAAACTGATGTTGGTGTTATTGGTGTTACACAAGCCATCGAGCGTGGTGACTGTAGTACTGTTTCAGGCAACGAGCTAGTTACGGCACTTGAATTAGCGGAAATAGCGGGTAAATCAACTGGAGTTATCTCTACAGCAAGAATTACTCATGCAACACCAGCTGCTACTTATGCTAAATCGGCGGATCGTAATTGGGAAGATATTTCAGATATGCCTAGCGATGCGGTAGCCAATGGCTGTGTTGATATAGCGTCGCAATTGATCAGTTTTGAAAGTGACTTAGAGAGTCGTTATAGCGGATTGGATGTTGATGGTATTGAAGTAGTGTTTGGCGGTGGTCGTCGTCATTTTCTACCAAAAGATGCGGCTTATAATACCGCAGATGCAGTAAGTACAGTTGAAGGTGATCGTACCGATGGCCGAGACTTAACGGCCGAGTGGAAAGCGCAATACCCTGCTGGTAATTATGTTATTGATCAAGCAGGGTTTGACGCAATTGATGCTGATGCCACTGAGCGAGTATTTGGTTTATTTAATGAATCGCATATGCAATATGAAGCCGATCGCGAAAATGACATGCTAGGAGAGCCGTCATTGAGTGAAATGACCAGCAAAGCAATTGATGTACTCGATAACAATGAAGAAGGTTTTTTCTTGATGGTAGAAGCTGGTCGTATTGACCACGGACATCATGCTGGCAGTGCGCATGGCGCATTAACTGACGCGATAGCTTTTGCTGATGCTGTGCAGGCAGCAGTAAATTCAACTAACCCAGAAGATACGCTAATTATAGTAACAGCGGATCATAGTCATGTATTTACTATGGCTGGTTATCCTAAACGTGGTAATCCAATTTTGGGTAAAGTCGTCAGTGTTGGCAGCACTGAGCCAAGTTTAGCGAGTGATGGTATGCCTTACACCACACTAGGTTATACCAATGGCAAAGGTTTCCGTGATTTGGGGGCTGAAACCAATGCTGATGAAGGCTATAACGGTGATGCTGTTACGGGACGCGTAGATTTAACCAGCGTTGATACTACTACGGCAGGCTTTCATCAAGAGGCTTTAGTACCAAGAAGCTCTGAAACTCACGCAGGTGAAGATGTTGGTATTCATGCTATGGGGCCTGGCTCTCATTTAATAACAGGCACTAATGAACAAAGCATTATATTCCATGTAATGAATTATGGTGCTGACCTCGTTAGTCTTGCAGAAACAGCATTAGAGTAGTGTGCTAGTAGTGAAATGTCGCAATAATAATGATTGCGACATTTTTATTTGTGAAAATTATGACATCGCGTTTGATGTTGCAATATTAACGAGAACAATGCTTAGGTTAGTAATTATGAAAGTTATTACATTTTGCTTCTCACTTTTTTCCTTTAATAGTTTTGCGCAAGAGTGCCAACTTGCAGTTGACTCGATCAGTGCTCAGTATCAGGTAATGGAAAAGACTGAATTGCTTGAAACTGCGCTAAAGCAAAATAATTCGCCAGTAGTGATTGAACTTCATCGCAACGGAAATCGCGTACTGCAGCGTTTTGCTAATAAAGGTATTAGCAATATTTGGTCAAAAATGGCAAATAAGCGTATTTCGCTAGTGCGAGTATTTGAACAATATCAGCACGCTATTGAATATCAGCCAAATGAATTGGGCCGAAAGCCAAGTTGGCAAAGTATCAATCAATTACTACCAGTGCCTGATCTCAAGAAAATGACATTAACTTCGAAAGTTGGTGATGGTTGT
This sequence comes from Colwellia meonggei, assembly GCF_057537295.1. Taxonomy (NCBI): domain Bacteria; kingdom Pseudomonadati; phylum Pseudomonadota; class Gammaproteobacteria; order Alteromonadales; family Colwelliaceae; genus Colwellia; species Colwellia meonggei. The sequence goes on along the minus strand of NZ_BAAJLZ010000007.1, from coordinate 10,456 downwards.
CAGTTAGTTGAGCACTATCAGTTAAATGTTGGTGTGGATGAATATCAACTGACTTGGATGCCAGCACTTGCGTTGGTTAACGATTTTAAAGTTAAAACTAATAAGCTAACCAAACAATGGAAATTAACATCTTTTGAAGTGAATAGTGCTCGCTCAGCTGATTTGTTTACACAGTATATGAATTATAACAGTACCGATTATGCAGATATTGGTGACAATGAATCGAATCCATTTCTAGCAAAAATGATCCATCAAGGATTCATAGCGGAAAGTCATGTCATTGATGATGAACATCAACATTAGTGTTTGTAATATATTGGCCAATTAAATGAGAAAACCACAGTAGAGTGCTGTGGTTTTATTTTTAAGTGTATTGAGTTTTAACAACCGCTATAAATGTGCTTTTTGATAATTTTGCTTTGGCTAAGCATGGCATTGTTTGGAATTTCAATGTCACCGGCAAGTAGGTAGATAACTTTTTCACCTTGCTCGGCTAATTCTATAGCGTGTTGACTATTGATCAAAATGCTTGACGAAATATCTTGAGGGTATTTATTGGCATCGCGGCGAGCGTACTCTATTAAGTCGGTATTAACTTCTTGATCGTAAAATACGGCGTCGGCAAATTGCATCTCTCGGTGCGCTTTTAGTGTTAAGTTGTCAGGGTTGCCATCTAAGCTATGAATAAAAACAAGTTCTCCACTCGGCGGTGGTGTTTGCTCTTTCAAACTACTTATTAATTGCTGTTCGGCATGAGTGGTATTTCCATCTAAAATTGCTTGGCCAATACTGCCACGTAAAGTACGTTCCCAAAAGGTACGGCGGTCACGAATACTTTTTACTCTCGCTTTTACATGATCGCGAAATTTAAATGAAAAATCGGCTAGTTTACCGTAGCCATTAGGTAAACTTTTCTCTATTTGCTCACGTAACATGCGCAGTAAAATTGGTGCACTGCCAGAGCTAGACATGGCAATTATCATTGGGCTGCGATCAATAATTGCTGGCGTAATGTATGTGCAAAGCTCGGGTTGATCAACAACGTTGGTTAGTAGCTTTAGTTTTGCACTTTCTTTTGCAACTGCACTGTTGACTTCACTGTTGTCGGTTGCAGCTATCACAAGGTTAATTTTTGTTAAATGACCAGGTTGATAGTTATGTTTAAGCCATGTTAATTGATGCAAGTTCACCAGTCGTTCAACACTGCTGCCTAGTGTTTCAGACATTACGGTAATATTTGTGGTCGACTTTAATAGTAAATCTATTTTTCGAGCCGCAACTTCACCACCACCCACTATCATGGCGTTAATGTGCTCAGCATCTAGGTATACAGGAAAATACTTCATGGCTATTATTCTCTAACTATTCTAGTACTTAGTTTCTTCGCACATTGGCGACACTAAGATGATATCTGTTAAAAAGATAATAGTGCTTTACTAATCGCTAAGCCATTACTATCACCATAAATATATTGACCTGGATTAAAACTTAGCTCTGCAAAGCTAATCGTGGCATTAATTTCACCTTGGCCACGCTTTTCTGTTTTAATTGGACAACAGCCTAAAGCCTTCACTGCAATAGGCAGTGTTGCTATTGTTCCAGCATCACGAATACAGCCGTTAATCACAATGCCTTGCCAGCCGTTTTTTACCGCTTGTTCCGCGAGCATATCGCCAAGTAAGGCTCTAGTTGTACTGGCTTTGCCATCAACTACCATTATTTTACCTATGCCGTTTTGGGCAACCAGTGCTTTGACTTTTGAATTATCATTAAAGCAACTAACGGTGACAATTTCGCCATGAAAAATTTTGTTGCCACCATAATCATTAAAAATAGGGGCAGCCAAGCTTAATTGCTGTTCATATTCGTCGAATAAATCGGGTAGTAAATCTAACATTGGCATCCTCGTAAATAGGTTTATTTTTAGCCTATTTACTGTACCAAATCTGGCAGTGTGGTTTTGTTGTTCATGATGATAACGATTATAACCGCTAGCTATAATTATAAGCAGCTAATATTACTTAGTTACATTTGCCATTTAGTTAGTATTTTTTGATAGCTACCATCAGCTTTCATCTTATGTAAGGCAGTCGACAGTGCAGAAACAATTTTCTTGTCGGTTGTTAGGCTTGCTGCAATATATAAATCACTAGCGAAATTAGGTACTTTATAATTAAGTTGTAATAGCTTAGGGTCTAGCCCTATTGCTTCAAGTTCATACTGCCATAATATGCTATTGGTAAACGCTGCATCGATTCGACCGCTGTATAGTAGCTCCCATAAGACATCATATTTACTGCTAATGAATAAATTTTCATTAAGAGTAAAGTTATTTTCAAGTAAATAGCTTTCTGCAAGGTCACCTCTAATGGTGCCAACTGAGTATGTTTTTGCGGTTGCTAAACTATCTATTTTTATTTCCGGGCGTGATTTTAAGGTCGCTAAGTAGGAATTTAGAGTATATAGCTTGCCAATCCATTGGAATTTTTTTTCTCGTTTTTTATCTCTAAATAGTGAGAATATCAGTGTATTTTTTTCATTTAAGGCGAGTTGGTAACTACGAGCCCAAGGGTAAAATTTAATTTCAGCCTTAAGTTGTGCTTTTCTCAACATGCCTTTTACAATTTCCACCATGGCGCCGCTGGCATGTTTTTTCTCATCTAACATCTGCAGCGGTGGTACTTCTTCACTAACTATATGTAATCGCTGTGCAAACGTTAATACTGAAAAGCAACTTAATATAAACAAGGTTATTTTTAGCATATTATTTGAACCTTATTGAATTATTAGTATGAATTTTTACGATTATTATTGTTTAATCACCCAGAGTTAAGCGATAAGTTTTATTTTAGTATATGACCAACAGGGTAGGTTGTCGCGCCGTTGAGTGATAAACTATGCGAAAAATTTGTAACGAGAAAAGTCATGCCTTGGATACAGCTTAGATTAAGCGCAGATGAAGAAACAGCAGAAAAATATAGTGATTGGTTAAGTGCTTGCGGTGCTCAAGCTGTCACTTTTATTGATGCTCAAGATACGCCAATTTATGAGCCACTACCTGGCGATGAAGTCATTTATTGGAATAACACTGTCGTTATGGGCTTGTATGATGCTAGTCATGATATGGACAAAGTACTTAGTTATTTAAAAAGTATTCATCCAGATAAAGAGAACATGGCTTACAAGCTTGAACAACTTGAAGATAAAGATTGGGAACGAGAATGGATGGATAACTTTCACCCAATGAAGTTTGGTCAGCGATTATGGATTTGTCCAAGCTGGCGAGAAGTACCTGAGCCTGATGCCGTAAATGTTATGTTAGATCCAGGTCTAGCTTTTGGTACCGGAACACATCCAACAACAGCACTTTGTTTGACTTGGCTTGATGGCTTGGACTTAACGGGCAAAACTGTGGTCGATTTTGGTTGTGGTTCTGGTATTTTATCTCTTGCGGCATTAAAACTAGGCGCAAAAAAAGTGATTGGTATTGATATTGATCCTCAGGCGTTGCAAGCGAGTTTAGAAAACGCAAAGCGTAACCAGTGTGAAGATCGTTTAGAATTATTTCTCCCAAAAGACCAACCTGAATTTAAGGCTGATATTGTTGTTGCGAATATTTTAGCTGGGCCATTACGTGAGCTTGCTCCGGTGATTCTTGAGTATGTAGGTGATAAAGGTGTGTTAGCGCTTTCTGGTGTTCTAGAAGAACAAGCACAGCAATTACAAGAAATTTATGGCCAGTTTTGTACTATGGACCCAGTAACCGTAAAAGATGAATGGGTACGCTTATCAGGTATTCGTCACTAAATAACCAAAAAATGAGCAGGTTTTGTTACTAGATTGTACGAAATCTGCTCACATTAATCATTTATAAAATGTCAATATAAAAAACGTGAAAAAAAGCGCTTTTTGTTCAATTTATATCCTTTTCAATCTCAAAAAAAACACGTAAACTGTGCGCCCTTTTGACGGGTAGCTCAAAAAAACACCAGTGTGAAAATAGGTCCATATACATTAGCAAGCAATACTATGCTTGCGCCCATGGCGGGAATTACCGATCAACCATTTAGACAATTATGTTGTCAAATGGGGGCAGGGTTAGCGGTATCAGAAATGATGTCTTCAAATCCAAAAGTATGGAATACCGGAAAGTCTCAACGACGAATGGTGCATAGCGAAGAAGCAGGAATAAGATCAGTACAAATTGCTGGTTCTGATCCTGAAGAATTAGCTTTTGCTGCTCAGTTTAATGCAGATAATGGTGCTCAAATTATTGATATTAATATGGGCTGCCCTGCAAAAAAGGTAAATAAAAAATTAGCAGGTTCAGCGTTATTAAAAGAGCCGGCATTAGTTGAACAGATTGTTAAGTCTGTTGTTGAAGCCGTAAATATTCCGGTAACGCTGAAAATTCGAACTGGCTGGTGTGAAAACACTCGCAACGGTATCGAAATTGCTCAAATTGCACAACATAACGGTATTCAATCGTTGGCTGTACATGGGCGTACTCGTAATGACTTTTATAAAGGTGATGCGGAGTACGATACCATTAAAGCAATTAAACAAACGGTGGATATTCCAGTTGTTGCAAATGGTGATGTTACTTGTGCAGAAAAAGCTGAACAAGTATTAAATTACACTGGGGCTGATGCCATTATGGTTGGTCGTGGTGCTCAAGGGAAACCTTGGATTTTTCGAGAAATTAATCACTTCTTGAAAACAGGTAGGCATATGCCTGCGCCTTCAATGGATGAAGTGCGTTCAATTTTAATTGGTCATGTAAAGGATTTACACAATTTTTACGGTGACTTTATGGGTGTACGTTTTGCCCGTAAACATGTTTCTTGGTATATGCAAACGCATGAACAAGGAAAATCGTTTCGTTCTATTTTTAATGCGCTTGAGTCTGTAACAGAGCAGCTTGATGCATTAACTATGTATTTTGATAATTTAACTTTAGAAAGAGTCTGAACTTTATGTTTGAACAAAATATTTCCTCTCCATTTATTACTGGTGATCTACAAACTCAGACAAAGGCATCGCCTTTACGCACACAAGCAAAAGTAGCTATTAAAAACTACTTGTCTCAGTTAAACGGTAATGACGTTGATGATATGTATGACCTTGTGCTTTCAGAAATTGAAGCGCCAATGCTTGAAGAAGTAATGCAATATACTCGTGGTAATCAAACCCGCGCAGCAAACTTGTTAGGCATCAACCGTGGTACTTTACGTAAGAAGTTAAAAAAATACGGTATGAACTAAGATTTACGACAGGTTATCCTGTCAGATAAAAGCACCCTCGGGTGCTTTTTTGTTTTTAGGGAAGTAAAAGTTATCCATTTAGTCAACTTTCTTTCTGGATAGGAATTATCGCCAAGCGATATTGAGCAAGAGCTCACTGCCACGGATATGTGTCATAGGCCAGACAATCATTTTAATTTATAGGTAATTAGAAAAACCATGAATACTCCACGCCCAATCAAACGTGCACTACTAAGTGTTTCAGATAAAACTGGTATTGTAGAATTTGCTCAACGTTTAGCTGAGAAAAATGTCGAAATTTTATCAACTGGTGGTACTGCAAAGTTGCTTGCTGAAAATGGTATTAACGTTATTGAAGCGTCGCAGTACACAGGTCACCCTGAAATTATGGATGGTCGTGTAAAAACGCTTCACCCTAAAATTCATGGCGGTATTTTAGCACGTCGTGGTGTTGATGAAGCGGTAATGAGTGAAAATAACATTAGTGCAATTGATATGGTCGTTGTAAACCTATACCCATTTGCTAATACAGTAGCAAAAGAAGGTTGTAGTTTAGAAGATGCTGTTGAGAATATCGATATTGGTGGTCCAACTATGGTGCGCGCTGCAGCAAAAAACCATAAAGACGTTACCATTATTGTAAATGCTAATGATTATGGCCGTGTTTTAGCTGAAATGGATGCAAACAATGATTCATTAACGTTCAATACCCGTTTTGACTTAGCCATTGCAGCCTATGAGCATACGGCAAGTTACGATGGTATGATTGCTAACTACTTCGGTAAAATGTTGTCAGCGCATAGTAATGAAGCAAGCGAAGTAAACTTCGAAGAAACACATAAATTCCCACGTACTTTTAATAGCCAGTTTATTAAAGCACAAGACTTACGCTACGGTGAGAATTCACACCAAGATGCAGCATTCTATGTTGAAGCTAACCCTGAAGAAGCGTCTGTTTCGACAGCTAAACAAATTCAAGGTAAAGCGTTATCTTACAACAATATTGCTGACACAGATTCGGCATTAGAATGTGTGAAAGAATTTGATGATGCTGCCTGTGTTATTGTAAAGCATGCAAACCCGTGTGGTGTTGCTATTGGTGACAATATTTTAGCAGCATATGAGCAAGCATATAAGACGGATCCAACATCAGCATTTGGTGGCATTATTGCTTTTAACCGTGAATTAGATGCAAATACTGCTGAGGCTATTGTATCTCGTCAATTTGTTGAAGTTATTATTGCGCCTAGTATTTCTGATGCGGCAGCACAAATTGTTGCGGCTAAGCCTAATGTTCGTTTATTAGAGTGTGGTAAATGGTCAACAACAACTACTGGTTTAGACTACAAACGCGTTAACGGTGGCTTATTAGTACAAGATCGTGACCAAGGTAAAGTTACAGCTAACGATTTGAAAGTTGTTACGAAGCGTCAGCCTACTGAAGATGAAATGCGTGATTTACAATTTTGCTGGAAGGTAGCGAAATATGTTAAATCAAACGCCATTGTTTATGTAAAAAATAGTATGACAATTGGTGTTGGTGCAGGTCAAATGAGCCGTGTATATTCTGCTAAAGTTGCTGGTATTAAAGCCGCAGATGAAAACTTAGAAGTTGCAGGGTCAGTTATGGCATCTGATGCATTCTTCCCATTCCGTGATGGTTTAGATGCAGCAGCTGAAGCAGGTATTACTGCTGTTATTCAGCCAGGTGGTTCAATGCGTGATGCAGAAGTTATTGCCGCGGCAGATGAGCACAACATAGCTATGGTGTTTACTGGCATGCGTCATTTCCGCCATTAATTTGCTATCGAAAAATAGTAATGTTCAGTTTCTAGGCTGAACATTACTATGATAAGCAATGCGTTAAATAGCGCTGATAAATGTTTGAGTAACATTTAGAAATACTCGATTAAGTTCAACGGTTGTTTTTTCTCGATAAGTTAGTCGAAACGGCACTGAATATCTTGAAAAAATCTGCTATAACTAGCGTTTAAAAATAACTAGTTAATGGAAGATAACAATGCATACAACAGCTCAAACGATTAAAAAAGTTTTTACTGCGTCACTAATCTCTGCGACGTTATTATGCTCAGGCATGGCAACCGCACATGTTCATGGCCAGCTTGATCAAGCAATTGCCGGTGAGCATCGTTCTGACAAAAATAAAGCACGTGACCAATACCGTCATCCCAAAGAAACGCTAGAGTTTTTTGGTTTTGAGCCATCAATGACCGTTGTTGAAATTACACCGGGTGGTGGTTGGTATACTGAAATATTAGCACCAGCGGTTAAAGGTAAAGGTAAATTATATGGTGCCCATTACCCAGATACGAATGAAGATAATTACTTTAGTAAATCACGTAAGCAATTAGTTAAAAAAATGGCGAGTAATGCGGTTTTCAGTGAAGTTGAGTTAACTAACTTTGTACCACGTAAAGCCAGCGAATTAGCTCCAGCAGGTAGTGCTGATTTAGTACTAACCTTTCGTAACTTGCATAACTGGCGTGATGCAGGTGTAGAGCAAGCGTTCAAAGATGCTTACAAAGCCTTGAAAAAAGGTGGAGTATTAGGTGTTGTCGAACATAGATTACCTGAAGGTGTCGATGCAGAAAAAGCGAAAGGTTATGTTTCTCAAAGTAAAACTATTGAGCAAGCAAAAGCTGCAGGCTTTACATTAGCAGCAAGTAGTGAAATTAATGCTAACTCGAAAGACATGGCTGTTTACCCTAAAGGTGTTTGGACATTACCGCCGGTATTGCGTTTAGGTGAGAAAGATAAAGCAAAATATATGGCGATTGGCGAAAGTGATCGCATGACTTTAAAGTTTGTAAAATAATATAATTAAGCTGCTATATAGAATTTCTATATAGCAGCATTTGTAAATTAGGAAATTAAGTTAATGAATGTTTTGGTAATTGGTAGTGGTGGTCGTGAGCATGCGCTTGCATGGAAAGCAGCACAATCAGATGCAGTAACAAAGGTTTTTGTTGCCCCAGGTAATGCAGGTACAGCAACAGAAGCTAAGTTGGAAAATGTAGCTATTTCGGTAGGAGATATTCCAGCATTAGTTGAATTTGCGAAAAGCAACAATATTGCATTAACTATAGTTGGTCCAGAACAGCCCTTAGTTGATGGCGTTGTTGATGCTTTCCAAGCTGAAGGCTTGATGATTTTTGGGCCAAGTGCAAAAGCTGCACAACTTGAAGGTTCAAAGTCTTTTACCAAAGACTTCTTAGCTCGTAATAATATTCCTACTGGCGCATATCAAAACTTTACTGAAATAGAACCAGCCATTGCTTATGTTCGTGAACAAGGAGCACCCATTGTTGTTAAAGCTGATGGCCTAGCGGCAGGTAAAGGTGTGATTGTTGCTATGACATTGGAAGAAGCAGAAGATGCTATCAAAGATATGCTAGCAGGAAATGCTTTCGGTGATGCCGGTCACCGTGTTGTAATTGAAGAATTCTTAGAAGGTGAAGAAGCAAGCTTCATCGTTATGGTTGACGGGAAAAATGTATTGGCGTTCGCTACTAGTCAAGATCACAAACGTGCTTACAATGGCGATCAAGGTCCAAATACAGGTGGTATGGGGGCATATTCTCCAGCGCCAGTTGTTACGCCGGAAATTCATCAACGTGCTATGAATGAAGTTATTATGCCGACAGTTGAGGGTATGGCCAAAGAGGGCGCACCATACACTGGCTTTTTATACGCTGGTTTAATGATTGACGCAGACGGTACACCAAAAGTGATTGAATACAATTGTCGTTTTGGTGATCCAGAAACTCAACCTATTATGATGCGTTTGAACTCTGATCTTGTGGAGTTATGTTTACTGGCTTGTCGCGGTGAGTTAGATCAAGCGAGCATTGATTTTGATCCACGTCCAGCTGTAGGTGTTGTGTTAGCAGCAGCTGGTTACCCAGCTAGTTACCCAAAAGGTGATGTAATTTCAGGTTTAGATACTAATAAGTCTGCAGATCGTAAAACTTTTCATGCTGGCACTGCAGAAAAGAACGGCGACATTGTTACTGCTGGTGGCCGAGTGTTATGTGCTACAGCTATGGGAGAAAATGTTACGCAAGCACAAAAATCAGCTTATGAATTACTTGCAGAGATTTCATGGCAAGGTGTTGAATATCGAACTGATATTGCGTACCGAGCAATTGAGCGAGAACAACAGTAATTAGTCACATACTTTGCTAATGATAAAATTAAAAAGCCCAGCATTAATGCTGGGCTTTTTAATTTACTTATAATTCTTATGTTAGTTATTGAGCTTAGCTAAAGTTTCTTTTTTTGCACCACCAGCTATAGCAGCAGCAATTGCTGAGTCTTTATCAAAACCAGAATCAATAGCTGCGTTAACAATACCTTTGTTATGGTCGTCAGTACTTTCAGTAACAGCAGTAGTCACCACTGTTTCAGCTTCTTGTGGAAATAACGCTAATATTTCTTTTACGATATTAGTTGCTTGTTCGGGTATCGCGGTAATTGCCGCAGTTAAAATATCTAAAACCTTAGAAGGGTAGCTTGTAGCCGTATTATTAACGATATTGTTCATATCATATGGTTCTGTTCTTATGGCAATACGCACAATGTTTTCTAATTCGCTGGGGCTATACTGGACAGCGGTATTAACAATTTCTTGAGCGTATGCAGGTTCTGCTTTAATCGCAATTTTTACCAATTCGCTACTAGGAGCAACATCTGCTTTTATAACATTTTCTATTACATCGCATGCTAGAACAGGCTCTGCTGATAATGCACCTAACATAATTTGGCGATATTTTTCAGGGTATCTTTCCAAAGCAACTGACATAACGACATCAACTTTCTCTGGATAGCGAGAAAGAATTGAATGAACGCTACTTTTTATACTTCTGTGTTTTTTAACTTGTTGGTTTAATATTTTGGCAATTAAACGTTCCTGTTTATACTCAGCATAATCCTTTGCGATAACTGAACTACTAATTCCAGCAAGCATCAACAAGATGATTAGTTTTTTCATTTGTTATGCTCTCTTGGTAAATTTATTGCATTTACGCTTTATTATTTTTATGTGCAAAATAATATAGTGTATAAAATAATTATTATCTCCTGTGTTTTTATACATGATAAATTCGTAATTATGCAGATAACTGATTTTTAACCTACCTTATTAGTCTGTTAAATAGTCATATGGTTCAATA
>NZ_BAAJLZ010000006.1:0-242942 GCF_057537295.1 Colwellia meonggei | reverse complement strand
GAAGATACGGGTCCTTGTCCAGAAGAAGCACGTGAAAAATTCAACTCGCTGCGTGAAGCTTACGAAAATGCTAATAAAGTAATTGACGCTAAAGGTCGCGGCCATGCTGATGCACAAGTAGCAATTGACGCCTTAGCTGAAGTATTTAAAGAATTCCGTATTGTGCCGAAAGTATTTGATCGTCTTGTTAAAAACATGCGTAGCGTTATGGATCGCTTGCGTGTTCAAGAACGTTTGATCATGAAGCATTGTGTTGTTGGCGCAGGTATGCCAAAAGCAACCTTCATCAAAATTTTCCCAGGTAATGAAACCTCGAAAGATTGGTTTGAAGCGCAAAAAGCGGCAGGTGAGCCACATTCTAAGCGTATGGCTGACATTGAACTTGATGTTGAACGCTGTATCTACAAGTTGAACATGTTGGAAGAAGAAACTTACCTAAATGTTCATGGCATTAAAGATATCAACCGTCGCATGTCAATCGGTGAAGCGAAAGCTCGTCGTGCGAAGAAAGAAATGGTTGAAGCTAACTTACGTCTTGTAATTTCCATTGCGAAAAAATACACCAACCGTGGTTTACAATTCTTGGATTTAATTCAAGAAGGTAACATTGGCTTAATGAAAGCCGTTGACAAGTTTGAATACCGTCGTGGTTACAAATTCTCAACTTATGCAACATGGTGGATTCGTCAAGCAATTACCCGTTCAATTGCCGACCAAGCACGTACAATTCGTATTCCGGTACATATGATTGAAACGATTAATAAACTTAACCGTATTTCACGTCAAATGTTACAAGAAATGGGCCGTGAACCAACACCTGAAGAATTAGCTGAACGCATGATAATGCCAGAAGACAAAATTCGTAAAGTGTTGAAAATTGCTAAAGAGCCTATTTCAATGGAAACACCAATTGGTGATGATGAAGATTCGCACTTAGGTGACTTTATTGAAGATGGCAGCGGCGAATTACCTGTTGATTCTGCAACATCTGAAAACTTGAAAGATGCAACGCACGAAGTATTGGCTGGTTTAACCGCGCGTGAAGCAAAAGTTTTAAGAATGCGCTTCGGTATTGATATGAATACTGATCACACTTTAGAAGAAGTAGGTAAGCAGTTTGACGTAACACGTGAGCGTATTCGTCAAATTGAAGCAAAAGCGTTACGTAAATTACGTCACCCTTCTCGTTCTGAACAGCTGAAAAGCTTCTTAGACGGCGAGTAAGCATAGTGAATTAATGGATCTGGTACTGTTATCCACATCCATATGAACATAAAATCCAGCATATAGCTGGATTTTTTTTACCTGAATTCTACCTGTCAAATGAAAATTCTATAATGGCTTAGTGCTCAATTGCATGTTTAGCTGAAGTTAAAAACTCTTGGTCCGTCAAGGTGTGTAAAAATGCTATCAAGTCTTGCTTCTCTTCCGATGTTAGCTCAAATCCTTTTACAAACTGGCTCTTAAAACGATTAGCTCGTCCGTCGCCCAGATATATTCCTTGCTCAATATTCCGGCCACCTGCGGCATAAATGTCAATTACGTCCGATAACGTTGCTACACTGCCATCATGCATGTAGGGAGCGCTGTATTCGATATTACGTAGCGTTGGCGCTCTAAATCGGCCATCGTCTTTCGCTAAGGTAGAAATTTCTGCTAGTCCGGTATCTTTTGTTGGATAACCACCCTGCTGATTTTTGCCAACCACATTGTAAAGACCGGTATTATGAAATGGTCGGCGATCAATTAGTTGCTGCTCATGGCCTGTTGATTGGGTAAAATTAAAACCGCCATGGCAATGATGGCATTCTAAGCGCTCAGAAAAAAATAAATTCATGCCACGAATTGCTGACTCAGAAATGGCGCTGTCATCACCCAAATAAGCATATTGATCAAATGGCGAATTTAATGAAATAAGGCTACGTACGAAACTCGCTAATGCTTTCACTATAAGCTCATAACTTATCGCTTGGTTCGGGAACGCATGTTGAAAAAGTTGCTGATATTTCTCATTCTGAAAACGTGCTAATACTTCTTCTTCATGCCCGGTAATACCTAGTTCGACTGGATCTTCTCCAAACATAGGTAATAAAATTTGCCGCTCTAAAGTTGTGATACCATCATGCGCCCAAGTAAGAGTCTTATTATAAGCAATATTGACTAACGCTGGAGCATTACGTCTATGTATACCGCCAGTTGAGCCTATTGATACCGCTCGACTTTCTGCAAAAGCAAGCTTTTGCAAATGGCAACTTTCACATGACTGCTGCTGATTTGCCGATAAATTTTTATCAAAAAACAGCGCCTTGCCGAGCATCACTTTTTCGTTACTCATCGGGTTGTTCTCTGGTACTTGCGGCTTAGGAAATCCATCCAATAGCGGCCATTGATACGCCGCCTGTTGATTATTCGAATAGTCACAACTTAGTAAGCAACAACTTATCAAGATGAAAAACAGAACACTTTTTACCTTATTCAACTTCACTTCCTTTAACATCATTTATAGCTCGCTTTGTAGAAAACGTGCCATATTTATGCTGAACACTCAGAGGCTTATTGTTTGTCGCCAAATTATTAAATAATTGCAAGCAGCCTTCGTTGTCACGCTCTGATTGACAATTAGCTTTTGATGACATTTCAACGTTATGCAATAAATGCGCTAAATTAAAGTTGAGCATTAATGCTTTGCTATCGAGATCATCAACAGGTAATTCAAACTCAAACGTATTAGGGTAAAGGCACTTTTGTTTTGGTGGTCGCATGACACTTGCAGCTTTACAACCAGAAGAACCAAGGTGAAATACCCATTGATCGTCAACTGATGCAAACTCGGCTCTAATAAATTTATGGCCTGTTTGCCAAACCCAAAACATTGACGGTAAATTTAGTGGACTTTGCTGACTAACCGGATTTAAGTGGTTAACATCAAACGGTACTCCTACAGTAAACCTAACCGAACGAACTTTAGAAATATCAACATTACTTTCAAATATGATTGACCAATACTCCGCATCATTTTTTTGAGAATGCTGTTTTTTTTCACGACAATTGGTACCTAAAAGCACAGTGTTAGAATTTTGAAATGCGTTTTTGGTTAATTGTAAATGTTGCCACCCTTGCCCTTCAACTTCGATTTCAATATCACTAAGGAAAAATTGCAATTGTTCAATAAACCACGCCTCGCCACTATTTTTAGGGTCAAAGGTCGATTTGCAGCCCAAGATGTTTTCATGCCATTGCAAATTCACTTTAATTTGTTGTACGGGTGAAGTGTTGATAAAAAAGAAATAGCCTGTACAACAAATAATGAAAAAGACAATAACGGAGATTTTTTTTGCTAACATAAAACCTACAAAGCACTTTAGAAGCCAATGATTATAAAAGAAAATATTTAAAATAAAGATAAATCGGCATTAACTAAAAAGCAATGATTTAAAATACTATTCAAATAATGTAAAGTGCATATATAACATTTTATTAACATAAGGACTATCTGATGTTGCGAATAACATGGATATTTGTCATTACAGCGGCAATTTTTAATAGTCAGCTATCATTTGCCCATTCAGAACACGACAAAGCCCGCTTTGTCGCTGAAAATGGCAAAGATACTGGGAAATGTGATCAAGTTTTAAGGCCCTGTAAAACTATTGCTTATGCAGTTCAGCAAGCAAACAAAGGTGATAAAATACTGGTTTCTTCGGGCGAATATACAATTACGTCAAGTGAAGAGTTGTTTTATTTAAAAAGTGCCTTAGTGCCAATTTATGGCGGCTACAACCGTTTTGATCATTTTCAAAGTCAAAGCCCAGATACAAATCCTACAGAATTAAAAAATATTCCACTTGATATGGCAGAGCCATTACGTCAGCAAGGTTTTGTTGTTATGGCTGATGGTAAATCACTTTTCGCCCAAAACAGTCCTGAAAGTAAAGCCTTACAAAGCAAATTAGATAGTTACTTTACATTAAGCGAAAAGCAAACTGGTCTTGATTGTGTTAACGGCTCTGCTGGTAGTTTTGCTTGTAACAATATTGATCTACTTGCACATATGCCACTCAGTGATTTTTCTAGCCGCCCGAGTGCCGCTAACGATATTTGGGGCCATGTTGACCTAAATACAGGCAACGAGTATGCCTTAATAGGCTTATATAACGGTGTTGCTGTTGTAGATGTTTCTGACCCAGAAAACCCTGAAGAAGTTGGCACTATTCGAGGACTCGGCTCTAGTTGGCGTGATATTAAAGTGTACCAATATTTTGATTCAAATATAGGTGCCTGGCAAGCATATGCATATGCCACAATCGACAGTTCAACAGATTATGTAACAATTATAAACCTCAATCAGCTACCAAACTCTGTAAGCCTAGTTGAAAAAAACAGAGTGGTAACCAAAGCGCATAATGTCTATATCACCAATGTTGATCATACTTTAAATACTGCACTGCCAGGGTTAACACCAAGTTTACAACTTATCGGTAGTAACAGGTTTAGCGGTGCATTCCATAGTTATTCATTAGAGACACCTGATACATTAACGGCGATTTCTGACAATTACTTCGGCTCGGGTTATACCCATGACGGCGCTTCAATAAACATTACCGATAGTCGTAAAGATAGCCAGTGTAATAGCAGTGGCGATAGCTGTACGGTTTTCATTGATTTTAATGAAAAAGAAATGAAACTTTGGAATATTACCGATACTTCAGCAACCACCTTACTAGGTACTGGCGAATATAATGACGTAGCAAAAAGTAATCAGTACGTTCATTCTGGCTGGGGTACAGAAGACAAACAGCATATATTCTTACACGACGAGTTTGACGAAAAAGATGGCGGCTTAAATTCAACTGTTCGTATTTTCTCCATTGCTGACCTTAATAATCCAATTCAAGTTGGACAATGGACAGGGCCAACTCGTGCAATTGACCACAATGGCTTTGTTCGAGGAAATCGCTATTACATGTCCAACTATGAGCGTGGCTTAACAGTACTCGATATAACAGATCCTGCAAACCCAGTGGATGTTGGCTTCTTTGATACCTACACACCATCTGATAACGCCGGCTTTAATGGCGCATGGGGTACTTATCCTTACTTACCTTCTGGCAATATTCTTGTTAGCGATATTGGCAGTGGTTTATATATTTTAAAAGATCGCACTCAGGAATCGCCTCAAGGTAAAATCGGCTTTACCACTAAAGAAATAGCGGCTAATCAAGGGGAAAGCTTAACAATCAATGTCGCGCGAGATAGCGCCAGCAACCCAAGCCAAGCAGTAAGTGTAAATTATCAACTTTTACCCGGTAGCGCTAAAGAAAATAGTGACTATACCCCAATATCAGGAACATTAACTTGGCCAGCAAATGACACAACTAGCAAAACTATAACTGTTGATATTGCTGCTGACGCAACAGGAGAAGAATTTCAAGAGAAGTTTTTCGTTCGTTTAAGCCAACCTAGCAATTCAGCAACACTTGGAAGTAATAGTTACTTAACCATAAATGTTGATGGCCGAGTAAATAATGGTTCATTAACATTCACTTCAACTGAAGCAACCGTACCAGAGAATCAAGGTAGCCTAAACATAACCTTAGCACGTCAAGGTAGCTCCACTGGCGCCGTAGCTGTTTCCTATTTACTAAGTTCTGGCTCTGCAACTATTGGAGAAGATGTAGAGTCAGCATCAGGCGTCATTAATTGGGCCGACAGCGACTCTGCAGAGAAAAATATCAGTATTAGTATCATCAATGATGATATCGATGAAGATAACGAAACCTTTACAGTCACAATTTCACCTGAATCTGGCAGTAACTTAGGTACAATAACACAATATACAGTCACCATAGCTGATGACGACAGTAATACAGCCCCTGCAATCACCCTTACTGAAGACAGAGAAGAGAATACAGGCGCAACCGTGACAGTTACAGCAACGGCTTCAGACAATGAAAATGATCCACTAACTTACCTATGGCAGCAAGCCTCTGGCACAGCAATAACATTAAATAACGCTGACACTTTGTCAGCAAACTTTGTTGCACCGGCAGCGGCTGGCACTATTGAATTGTCATTCACCGCCACAGATTCAAAAGGTTTATCAACCAGCAGCACAATCACGCTAACAATTGTTTCACCACCTGTGGTAACCCCAACACCCGCACCAACAACTACCTCGTCATCAGGCGGTGGTGCAATTGCTTATTTATTACTTTTATTGACGCCAATGTTTGTCCGAAGAAGAAAAAATAAGTAAATTTTTTAGTTGAACGATTAGAATAATCAGCTAATCGTTCAACTATTAAACTATCAGATTCATTTCTCAGGTTTTTTAGCTTTTTAGTGGTGACAACAAAATAAAAAATGCTTATACTTCTCGCCGCTTTTAGTTAACCTTCCTCGGTTACTCAGCAAAAGTAAAAGATGGCCCCTTAGCTCAGTTGGTTAGAGCATCCGACTCATAATCGGCAGGTCCCCTGTTCAAGTCAGGGAGGGGCCACCACTTAAATCAATACCTTCAGCGTAATTACTCACTAACAGCACAACCTTAAAATATAATTTTGTAGCAAATATGTAGCTTAGAATTATATAATATTGCCCCCCATTGGTTTTACTTATTTAATTAAGAATATTTTAATTGTTTTGAAAATGGCTTAGGTAGGGAGAATCTAATAGGCTGTTAGCTATTATCGAGCTCCATAACAGCTTATTATCTTGTATTGCTTAAATAATAGATTTAAAACAATAAGTTAAATTTATTACATCAATATACGTAGACCCTATGTAGTACTCATGCTCACTGATTATCACTGGTAAACGTGTTCTATATTTTTACACTTAAATTACTATAAAAGCAGTCAACACCACAAAGCCTACCGAGTTCAGAAATGAATTTACCTTACTAAATAGATCGCTGTGCAACCTGTAATGGTCATTCAGGCAATCATTTTTGTATGATTCTTAGTATCAATAAGAGACATTCGTTACTTAAAAGATTTTCCTTAAAGGAAGTTAATCAATCGTTCAAATGGGCTTTAAAATTTCTTTATGAAAAAATAAAAATTATCAAAATTATCAAAATAGCAATACTGTATAAATATTGTTTGCTTATCATAACTTATAAATCAAAGGTGATAGATTGGTTAGTCTTGAGGTTATGTTAGCTGAATGAAATGAAACTAAATGTTAGTTCTTTATCTTTGAAAACACTCCCCTGAAACGGATTTCAAGAGAGTGACTACTGATTATCAGTATTTATTTAAGCTATCATGGTTCTGAAGTACATTTTGTTGTGATCACTGCTGTCATATGCCACATATTTTCTTTACATGTATTTTGACTTTCATCAATATCAAACTTTATTAACTTATGATTCACACAGTCGGACAACTGATCACAAGTGAAAAAAGCCTTTCGAGTCCATTCACGCAAGAGCCCTGACATCATTGCAGTGTTTTCATTACTCGTGGGGTCGCCACATTTCTTAATTTTCATAGTATGGGTTACAGAAATATCGAATTCTGTCTCACACTCCACCATATAGCTAGAGGCCTCTATAAGCTCTAACGCCTTATTAGTATTAAAATCTTTCATAATAATCTCCTTATTTAAAAATTGGGTCTGCAGAAAATTCTAAATAATTACCTACATTACTCGGCAGAGTATTGATCTGAGGGCTCCATTCCAGCCCTGTACCTGGAAAGTGGTGCGGATAACCAATGACCTTAATCCTGAAAAGTCCTAATATTGCACCTAAAAAATCTATTATTGGGTCAGTTAGACTCGACAGTATCCAAGAGAATATTGCGTTTGCCCAACTTGGATAGTCACAGATATCTATATTCATTCCATCAGAATCAAATTTTCCCCTAAAATAAACACCGCTATTTGGAAATGTAGGAAAAGCAGATACTCTAAAGTTCTTAACTGATAAAGTTAAACAAGGCCCATAACACTTCCACTTACCAAAGCGTTTAGGGTCAAGATCGAAATGGCAAACTCTCAATGTTCCACCAATGCTGGGTGTGACCTCCAACTGGATTCCATTTGGAATAACCCGACCACTTGGATTCTCCAACCTTAACCACCAACCCACTTCAGCTTTCAATGCCCTGTCTAGTTTTTTCTCTTTTTTCCAGCCATCTTTGACAGAAAGTTCTCTTTTTGCAATCAAGTCAAAAGGTTTACTGTTTATCAGAATTGATACATTTTTTTTATAATTGCTACTTGCTTTAGCGGATCTATAATTCTCAACCTCTTCTTCTATCTCTTGCCTTTTCATTTTTAGCCATTGAACCGAAGATGAACTATCTGAGCTCCATTTGGCTAACTCTTCGTCTGAAAGAAGAGTTAATTCTTCATCAACTCTTCTTGAATATTCATTTAAGATAGCACTAACTTCAGTCTGAAGATCTGAACTCAATATGGCTGATTCATCTACCTGACCACCAAGTAATAAATATTCGGATGTAACATCTAGGTAATTTGGAGAGAAGCTAATACCGTCAGCTAATTCAATTGCTTTTGGTAACTCAAACGACCTAATGAAATTAGAAATTTGAGTACTTATGATATTGTTTAACAATAACAATATTAGTCGTTCGATTTCAACACACCACTCTTCATTTCCAACAGAATAGGAATTTCCTTTTTTTTGAGACGAGTTATGAGTAATAGCTGCTTTTATTTCGCTTGCTACAGCATTACTACCTATTGAAAATTCAATTTTTAATGGTTCTAAATTTAAAACAAATGAGCCCCCATCCTCATTTAATATTACCGCACAAGTGGCGATCAGATCCCAATCAAAGCTAACCTTAAGTTTGACATTTGTCGAAGTCCCTTCATATACCACTATTTCAAATACAACATTTTTACCATGTACTTTTAAATTAGGTGGAATGGTGTAGAATTTATCGCCCCTTGCAGAATCCATCCCCTTGGTAATGAGATGTGACTTCCACAACCCCGAAAATCGTGATTTTGAAATAGGGTCAAAATCAAAACTAACTGGATTTTGTAGCTTAAATGATATTTGAATTCTATCACCAAATTCGTCTACAAACGTTGAACCTTCATAGACTGAAGAATTATATTGATAATGACCTTTAGAGAAATTGTTTAAGAATTCTTCGTTAACTGCTGCCCCTATATCAACTCCAGCGTTTTCTAAGTCGTTGTATGGTATACCCATGTTTATCTCCTTTCGTTGGTATTCCCTACAACAACCCTAGATGTTAAGAGTAAAGGATTTTAAATTCTATAACAGAAGGGAAACACATAAATGCGATTGTTAACCTCCATGTTTACTGTACAAAAAGTATACAGAAAAACACAAAAAATCAATAAGAATTTTTCTTTTAGTAGAAAGTGACATGCGAGCTTAGTCACAAAACAGCAATATATGCATAATTAGATTTATAATTTATGTAAGTATTTTATAAATCTCCAACAATAGCTTTTTTAGTTGCTTCAAAAATGTCATTTTTGTCAGGAAACTCCATCCATTCCATATCAAATGGCCTAGCGTTATGAAATGCTTGCCATAGTCGCTCAGTTACATCCCACATAGATAAAAGGCTTTCTTCTATTTCAGACAAACGTACTTCTTTAAACAAATGAATATGCTCATGTTCCTCACTTTTGATAGCATGCGCATAAACTAGATTCCTAATATCCTTGCATTCTTTGTTTAAAAACTTCGTAGCTCCTGACGTTTTTTTGAATAAATTTCTAATATCAATTGCAGAAGGGAATGACTTTCCATCTAGATATGATTTATGCTTCACTAGAAGTGTTTGTTTTCTTTCTTTAAATGCATCTTCGAAAAAATCAGAAGTATTTCTTTGGCAATGGCTTTTAAACTTAGCAAATGATCTTACGTCTTTTCCCGTATCAGTCAAACGACCTAAATATATAAATAAGGTACGGTCTAAAGAGGCGTTATGAGCAAGCCAGAATATTGTGTTCTTGTTCATGGATTTTACAATTTCAGCATCCGCTAATAATCGGTTGAATGATTGCCGATAATACAAAACAGTCAATGCGCTTGTAATTTCTTTTCTCGTGAAATCAATATAACTGCTCGTATTCATCTTATTCCCTTTTATATTCGTTATTTAATAAATGGATAAATGTAACTTTCCTTCTTGACTTTATAACAGTTTGTTTTGGGTTTCTAGACGAGAAATCAGTACTTGGCGCACTTTTTCAAACATTACTTTTGGGTTGTTAGTACAGTTATTTACAGCACTCCAAGCTAACGATTTTGACAATTTATTGCTCTCCCACCTATACCACCTATCCAATTAAATTTATCGGTATAGGTGATATAGGTAATACAGGTCTAATCAAATATTTCGTTAATTGAATGCCCTAACAAACCACTGAATCTTTCTTGAAATATCGGCATTTCGGGCAACTCATAATATGCACCTCTACCACTTTTACCAATTGATTCAATCCCAATTTTAGCAAGCAACCTTCCAATACCACTACGAACTTTAGGTGCACTCATTGGATAATTATTTACCTCTAGCCAACGTCGACAACGTTCTGTCATTTGCTTGGTTTCAATTCAACACATCCCATCAAATGGTTGCTCTTGGGTTAACTCATGAAAAATATACTCTTGATAAGGTGTTAAATTAGCTTTTTTCTCCTCCAATAATGCAGCGGTTACGGGTGCTTTTCTTGGGTCAAAATTTGATAAATCGTAATTCAGCAAATAATCAAACAAATAGTTTGCGCCATTGGCATTTATCCATTGCCACAACCTTTTAAAATACTCAGTGTTTTGTGCAAACCTTCCTGAAGGCTCAAGTACCAAATATCGCCTTTCTCTATTACCAGCCTTAATAACGGTTTCATGATTACTAGCAAAGATAAATCGACAAAAATTAGGCACTTGTATTGGGTCTATTCCCTTACGTTCCATACTTAACCGAGGCTCACTAATCATACCTTTAAGTTTATCTGCTGTTCTTGGATCGGTTAAATCAACTTCATCAGCAAATACTAATAACCTATTAGCGACCACAGAATTAAATCGGCCTGATAATTGATAAGCCCCATTAACCTGAACAGCTAATGAGCCTAAGATTTGCATTAACGGCTCAAGTAAAGTTCCTTTTCCTGTACCTTCAATCGACTTCATTACAATAGCCACACTCGGTTTTTCATCTGGCTTTTGAATCATATGAGCAAAGAAAGCAATTAAATAGTCAGCAGCAACTTGGTCTCCATTACAAATCACTTCAAACACATGATTAATAAAGGGAGTAACATCGCCTTCTTTTGGCGAAATAGCAAATCCTTCAAACAAGTTATATATAGTTGGGGGCATAATTTAGGGTTAGGGTAAAAGCTAATACCATCAGGTTTAAATACTTTCCCCTACAATTCAATATGTCATAAGTTTTAAACTTTTAACAACCTTAGTAACTGAAGAGTGTCTAACTACATTTAAGGTGACAATTCCCAGTTAAACTAAAAGTAACTATTTATTTTACATTTATTTATTTACTATAAGTTAAGCAAACAGTTTCAGTAACTTAGATTTCATATAATACCGAGTATCATTTAGGCATTCGGTTTAGCCATGAATCATGAATAAGGCAAAAAATGTCTGAAAGTACCGATTTAACCTTATTATTAGAACATTCCCGCACTGGCGATAAAGAAGCTTGGAATAAACTTTTCGAATGTGTTTATCCTACGATGAAAGCCATTGTCGCCAATAAAATTAAGCCTTATCAACACAATGTAACATTAAGTACAACTGACTTAGTTCATGACGTTTATATTCGATTTGATAATCACGCATCATATAATTGGCAAAACCGAGCTCACTTTTTTTCAATACTCGCTAGAGTCTCACGTAGAGTAGTAATTGACTATTTACGCTCAAAAAACTGTGAAAAGCGTGGGGGATTAATCATCCACACAGAGATCCAAAATGCCCCCTTAATGGGTGATGAATTGGATAAAGAAGACTGGCTATCAATCGACCGAGTATTAAATGAATTAGCAGACTTAGATCCCGAAATAGTAGAGTTAACGGAATTGAGGTTTTTTGTCGGGCTAACGCTGCAGGAAATTGCTGATATTAAAAAGTTATCATTAAGTAGCGTTAAGCGCCAATGGCGATTTGCTCAAGCTTGGTTGGGCCAAAAACTAAATGAAGTTACATATGCTTGATAATGTTTATCACCAAGCAAAATCTATTTTTATCGATAGCCTTTCTTTGGATAAAGAACAGCTCAATGAGATAATAAAACAACGCTGTGGAGATAATGTAACACTATATGAAAGGGTTATGGAGTTGCATCACCAAGATCTAAAAAATAGTAAATCAACACTACCAACGGAAAATAGCGTTTCTCAAAATTTATTCAAAACAAACTTTATTGACCCTCTTCAGCAAACCTTCGGAAACTATCAAATTATTGATTTAATTGGATGTGGAGGTATGGGAGATGTATTTTTAGCTTCTCGTAGTGACGGGGAATATCAAAAGAACGTAGCAATTAAGGTAGGAACATTTCAGCTGCAATCAGAATTTCATCAATCTCGTTTTTTATTAGAACGACAGTTATTTGCAGACTTAGAGCACCCAGCCATTTGCAGAATGCTCGATGGAGGAACAACAGATTACGGTACGCCATATATTATAATGGAATTTATTGATGGCATGCCTATTACCGAATATTGTAATGAGCAGGAGCTTTCAACAAATGAGTTAATCAATCTTTTTCTAAAAGTTTGTGATGGCATTCAGTTTGCCCACTCACACTCCATTATACACAGAGACATCAAGCCAGCTAATATTTTAGTAAATAAGCAAGGAGAGCCTAAAATAATTGATTTTGGCATAGCCAGCTTAGATACACCTTCCAATCCGGGCGATGAGGCTAGTAGCACCCCAAAAATGTTTACGCCTAACTTTGCTAGCCCAGAACAAATCAAAGGTCTGAAGCTATCAACAGGATCAGACATCTACTCACTAGGCGTCACTTTATACGAATTACTCACTAAAAGACGGCCATTTGAATTATCCTCGCTGCAGCCGAATGAGTATGATAAAGAGCTAAAAAAAGAACA
The DNA here is from genome assembly GCF_057537295.1 of Colwellia meonggei. NCBI lineage: Bacteria > Pseudomonadati > Pseudomonadota > Gammaproteobacteria > Alteromonadales > Colwelliaceae > Colwellia > Colwellia meonggei. The sequence continues at coordinate 229,841 of NZ_BAAJLZ010000006.1, read as the reverse complement.
TTCATATATCGGCGAAGATTATAAAAAAAGTTGGCTAAAGAGAAAGTTAAGAAACAAGAACTTCCGATTAGAAGACGTTAATGCAATAGTCACTAAAGCTATGTCTTATGATGTCTCAAAACGTTATCAATCCGTTACTCAATTAAGAAGTGATTTACAGTGTTTTCTTAATCATCAACCAGTTTCGGTTAACCCTCCAGGTCTTTTCCATCGTTTCAGTTTATGGAGGCTTCGACATAAATTTGCCAGCCTGATGTTAATATTTAGTGCAATACTAGTTATATTTTCTTTTACGTTGCTTACATTTAAAAACAACCAGTTAGCGACAGAAAGAGATATTGCCAATACGCAATCATTACGCGCACAAGCAATTAGTTCATTACTTACTAGCGCATTTAAGCAAGTAGACCCATATAATGCAAATGGTCAATCAAAGTCAGCACAAGAAGTATTAGTTGTAGCAAGTCAGCAATTAGTTGAAAAGGAGTTTTCTCCAGAATTAGAAAGCAGTTTACACAACACTTTAGGTGAAGTTTTTTTAAATATGTCTAGCTACTCTGAAGCTAAGCAGCATTTTAATAAGGTATTGTCGGTAACAAATTCGCCCGACTTTAGGAAAAAAAACTTCTCTATAGAGGCTACATTAACATCACTTGGTTTCGCCGAGCTTGGTTTAGGAAACATTGAAAGCGCCCAACACTTTATCGAAAAAGCGTTAGCTGCAACAATAGAAAACAAAACTAAAACTCCACATTTATTAGCCAATATAAATTACTTACAAGGTAGGATTCACCAGCATCAAGCTAAGTGGGAAGAAGCAATCGACTCACATATAAAAGCAAAGAATCTATACTTGTCCTCTAATTCCCAAATGGAAAGTTCTGCGTTACAAAACAATATTTTTTTAGCTAAGGCACAAATAAGTAATCGAAGTTATGCTGTAGCTGAAAAGCTATTACTGAAATTACGTGGGCAATTAACAGAGCAAAAACTTACTATGTCGCCAGATTTTGCAGAGATTGAGGCAACAATAGCTTTACTTTACTGGTTTCAAGATCGTTGGCTAGAGTCAGAAGTTCTTCTAGAAGAACAATTAACTCGGGTAACTAAACTATACGGAATTTATTCTGACCTCCATGCTGATACAGCAGGTATGATGGCCATGACTAAACTACAACTAGCTAAAACAGATGATGCACAGAAGTATCATAAACTAGCAATCGAAATAACAACCCAAAAATATGGTGGCGAACATGTAAAATTGATAGGGCTTTTAATTAATTACGGTAATTTACTGCAAAACTTAGAAAAATATTCCGCAGCAGAACCAATATTAAAGCAAGCATTAGCTTTATCAACAGCGCATCACGGAAGAAACCATGACACGACTGGTTACGCTAAATGGACATTAGGGATTATTACAGGCCGATTAAAAGACTTGGAAAAGAGCATTTTTCTAATGAAAGAAGCAGAGCAACTTTTCCAAGCTAAGTACGATAAAGCTGAATACCCAATAGCTGAGATTAAGTTATCAATCGGAGTAGCACTACTTTATAGCCAAAAATTTCTCCACGCCGAGCAGTATCTATTAGCATGTATAGAGCGAAATATTCAACGGGAGAATGTAAATAAAAAAATGTTAAAGCAAAGTATCAAATATCTTAAACAAATTTACACACAAATCAGCCAACCAGAAAAGATCGGTGCTGTTGAACAATTAGTGAGTGATTTTATTTAATTCTCCCAAACATTATTTTTAAAGTATTAATACAGCTTGTAGTTCATTTTTATTGACGCTTTGTACCATTAAATACACCAAGGTTAGGCGAATCATATGTAACATACGCTATATTACCATGTTCATCTCGGCTAAAAGTAACCTTTAACCCAGGAACCATTTTACTAAAAAATTGAGTTTCAGTCGTCGGATACATTTCAAAACCATTATTCCCAGTAATAGCCGCAACTAACATTTCTCCCTTTGCGGTTATCGTCATACTCAATCCAGGAAAGAAGTCATAAACCCCTAGAAAATCCTGTTGAACTGAAGATGATATCTTAATAGCTTTAACATCACTAAACACATGGCGTAACCCTTTATTAAAAGAAGGCGCTACCATTGTATTATGTGCTTCTCCTTCAATTTCACGATCTTCTATTAATAAATTTGGATAATTGCGAGATTCCAATGTGGTTACTAAACCATTAAATGGTGCTTTAGTTGTCTCAACACTTTCAAGTTCTCCAACACTTAAAAACAACCGAGTTTGCAGATCACTATTAGCGGCAGCGTACTTTGCCTCTTCTTCAAATATCATATAGTCATCCCAAGGTAAGTAAGGAGAAGAAACAATATAGTTGTCGAACATTTCGCCATGATTAAACATAGTGTCTAAAGCAAATAAACCACTTAGTGACCATGAAACTAAAGTTTCATGTGATTGGTCAATATTAAGTTTTCGATTTACACGTGGCATCAATTCGTAGGTTAGCATAGAACGAAAATTATCGGCCCCACCAGAGTTTTGAACATCTGCAACTTCTGTCGGTGAGTAATCTCGTATGCGTTTAACACCATCAGGATCGCTATCCATATAGCCTATACCAATAATAATAGTATCCGGCAATAAGGTATTAAATGCATTTACATGGTCTAATGTATAGACAAAATAATCCGCATCTAAAACATAAGAAACAGGATAGCCACCTACTTTATTTTTATCGTAATCCTCTGGTAACAGTACATAAATTTTAAAAGTTTCATCAACGTATTGTGATTTCAATTTACGTTGAAATCCTTCAGGGTAAACCAATTGTCGTTTTTTATGCTTTTGTTTAAACATGCGCTTTTCCGGCGGAAAATCCATCGCATGAACGGCTGGTGCCGTACTAACTAAAAAAGCAATAATAATCATGATATATTTCATATTCTTCTCCTAAGTACAAATAATTATGTTTTGTTAGAACAATTTAATTACTCGTAAAATAAGAAAAAAAAGGGTCAATTTTTTATAATTTATTTTTTATCAGTTAAATAAGAACGTAAAAAATTTAGCACGTTCATATATAAAAAAGGCTCTTAATTGAATAAGAGCCTTCTGCTAATTAGATCTTTAAATCAAAAGTTTATTTAGAATTTGTAACTTGCTTTTAGATATACAAAGCGACCTTGAGCATTATGAGTGCTATTCACATACCCCATAAAGTCATGGTAAGTAAAAGGAGGTTCTTCATTAAAGAGGTTCGTTGCTCCTATACTTAATGTTGTGTTTTCTATACCAATATAATTAACAACAGTATCAACGGTTAGCATCGAATCTATATCGGATAATGTAACTGTTTCAATAACGTTACCATCTGTATCTTTGATAGTTTGAATACGTACAGAGTTATCCTGTTTAAATGAGCCTATATAGTTTAAAGCAAGGCTTGCATTCCAATCATCTTTAATCCAATTGGTATTAAACGTCCAACGAACTTCTGGCTGTTCAAAATCACCTTCTTGGGTATCTATACGCATACTACCATCAGCATTTGGACGTGCATCTTCATAAGATAAAACATAGTTTACAACATAAGAAAACTTGAACTCTCCCATTTCCGTATCTAAACCATAATTCGCTTCAATATCCAATCCAGATGTTGTGATATTTCCAATATTTTCAAATTGGTCGAAGATGCGAACAACTTCTCCAGGGTCACCGGAAATATTCGAAGGTAAACGTTCAACAACACTTGGATCATTACCTAATGTACTAAACTTAAATTGAGTATCCTTGGTAATAACATTTTCAATATCATAGTCATAATAATCAACTGAAAAATCGAAGTTATCTGTTACTTCATAAATCACACCTAAATTATAACTTGTCGATTCTTCAGGCCCTAAATCCGCATTACCTGATAAAACAGCAGTATATTCTTGAGGTTCACAGGCTTTATTAATATTACCTACGGCATTACAGCGTACTGTATCAACTAAGTTAGGAGATTCATCAGTATTTCCTAAACCAATTTGGTGTAATGACGGTGCTCTAAATGCTGTACCGTATGAGCCACGTAAAGAAAGCGACTCTGTTGGCTGCCATATAAATGCGAGTTTTGGATCGGTTGTCGTGCCAAAGTCACTGTAATCTTCATGACGCAACGCAACCTGTACTTCTAAAGTATCAAGTACAGGAATTGCAAGTTCTGCAAATATTGAAGTATTATCACGTGAACCATTAGCTTGTGTAGCTTCAGTACCAAACACCTCCCCACGCAAAAACTGGTCATCAGGGTTATCACTAATGCTTTCTTCACGGTATTCAAAACCTACAGCCAAGCCAAGGTCACCATGCTCCATCTCTGTAAGTGTTCCACTTAATTTAGCATCAAATGACTTGCTCGTGGATTTACCAATACGTGAAGTTGTAGTTTCAATGAAGTCTAGAGCTTCTTGAGTATTTGTCGACGGTTCAAATGGATTCCATAAGCCACTATCTATCGCCTCTTGTACTCTGCGAGAGTTAGGGAAACCATTTACACCTCGTTCAGTTGACTCACTCTTAATATAATTATATGCAACTTCCCAGCTCCACTCGTTTAGCTCACCTTGTAAACCAATAATTGAACGATAGTAATCTGACGTAACACGCTTTTCACGATTACCTATATCGACCATTCGTCTGCGCATGGTTAAGTCTTGTTGATAAAACTCATGATCAGGCATATCAGCAAATGGGTGATTAACATTATCACCAGCCATAAAGAGTTCATTAAAACTTGGGCTACCAGCACCACGAATGGTTGTTTTTGAATGTTGCCCATTTAACTCAGCAAAGCCACGTAAATTGTCATTGATTTCATACTTGCCCATATAAATAAAACTTGCGCGCTCAGTTGCTGGAACGGAAGTCATCACAGGAGCGTAATCATAGCGACATAGCGTACCTACAATATCTTCTGGTGCACAAACATCATTACCAAAAGTATCAGGAATTCTATTTGTTGGATCCGATTTCAAAGCAATTGTACCCGGAAAGCCCGATGAGCTTCTAAAATCAGTTGCAAAACGGTCATTTGGTCTAAGTGCCGATTGATTAGCTGACTTTGAATAATCACGGTCACCATAAAGTATTTCTTCACGATCAAAATAATCTAAAGCAAAAGTGTGACTCGTTTTTTCGGTAGAATTACCCCAAACTAGGCTGATATTTTTTTCTTCACCCCCACCGTCTGCTGTGTCACCTATTTTGGCGGAAACTTCGGCACCATCAACATCATCTCTTAAAACAATATTAATTACCCCAGCAACAGCATCGGAACCATAAGTTGCGGAAGCACCATCTTTTAAAATATCCACACGCTTAATAGCTGCCAGGGGAATATTATTAATATCAACAAAGGCAGTATCAATGTTATTAGCAAATGGGGATACAGATACTCGTCTGCCATTGACCAATATTAACGTTGAATCCGCACCTAAACCTCGTAACGAAACACTTGAACCACCGTTACTGGTATTATCACTACTATTCCCTTGTGTTGAAAATGTGCCTTGCCCGGCCATCGGTAACTTAGTAAAGAGGCCAATAAGATCCGTGACCCCAGTATTGGCAATATCTTCTGCACTCAGTGATGTTAATGGTGATGGACCTTCCATATCAGTTCTTTTGATATGTGAACCTGTCACTTCAATTCGCTCAACTTCTTCTTCGGCTGCATAAGTGGAGTAACTTTGTGACGTGATCAGTGCGGTAGCGATACCTATGGCGAGAGTGTTCTTACGATTTTTAAAGACTTTCATGTTTCCTTCCTTTTGCTTTTATATTTATTTGTTTTTTATATTTTTTTATTCCATTTACAATACTTAATTACTGTTTAATTAAAACAAATCAGCAGGTTTTTATAACAAATAATGTTTAGCTTTAATAGAGAAGTTCAATATGTTGCTTCACGAAAATGTAAACTTTTGTTAACCGAAGTTATTTATTCTACGAAATCATTCGGATATTTTAAATTAGGTGTTTGAAAGACTTTATTAATAAAAAAGGAGCCCTTAGGCTCCTTTACATTTACTTAAAAAGTGATAATTAGGTTGCAGGTTCTGCTTTCATAAACACTTTACCCGTAAGTCTAAATAGCACAGCACTTAATGCTAATGTAGTCACTATGGTTGCTCCACTGGGTAAGTCGAAGCTTGCGGATAAAAACAAACCGAAAACATAGCCAATAAGTCCAATGCCATACGCCCAAAATAACACATATTTCCCCTGTAACTTATTAATTGCTAATGCAGGTAATATTAATGTACTAAATACAAGATAAACCCCAACCAATTCAACTGACAAGGTAATAACTAGGGCAAACAATAAATAGAAAAAGGCTCCATTTAGTATTTTAGGCTTAATTACTATAAGTGCTAAAATGGCACTGTATACTACGGCTGGTAATAATAGCTGTTGCCAATTAACCCATAATATTTGCCCTGACATCAGTTGTTTAAGTAGTTCACCACCATGTGGGTCGTTAGACAGTAATAACATTGCCGCGACGGCGGAAAGAACATAAAAACAGCCTATCATAGCTTCTAGTTCTTCCTCCATGCGCTTGGCTAACCACGCAATAATGCCAGCGCCTGCCAAGGCAAATATTGCTGGCATCCAAATGTTTACATAGGCGAGTTCGGCAATGTCATGATCCATACGTACAACAATCGCGCCTAAAGCTGCAATTTGTGCTATCGCTAAGTCAATAAAGATAATGCCTCGTTTTAGTACTTGTTTCCCTAAAACAACATGGGTAGAAAGTACTAATATGCCGGCAACAAACGCTGGTAGCAAAATCGTAAGTAGCTCATAATTCATTGTGATTACCTATTACAGCTTTTTTAATTTTTCAGCGCTATATTCTTGCGTCAATAACGTAAAAGCACTGTCGTATAAACTAAACAAGTCATCACTTTCTTCATTGCCACCAACAGATAACGGCAGCACCACAATAGGTAGGTTAGCTTTGTCAGCCAGCCACTTAGCACCACGTTTATCTTGATATGATGCGATAACAATCGCAGTAATATCACCTTGTTTAGCACGTTTTAAAAGCTTAGCTAAATGTCCACTTGTTGGTGGCAAACCTGGCTTAGGCTCTAAATCAGCAACTTGCTCAATATCTGCAAAATCAAATAGATAACGAAAGCTTGAGTGATAGGCAATGACTTTCATGCCCTTTAATTTATCTGCCGAAGCCTGCCATTTTGACATAGACAACTGCCAACGTTTACTAAAGCTTTCAAGTTGCTGCTGATAGCTATTCGCTTGTTTAGCATCTAATTGAACAAGCTTAGCTGTTAATGCAGTTGCAATATCTAACATTCGCTGCGGAGAAAAGTGTAAATGCGGATTACCTAAGCTATGTACATCACCCATACTACGATCAACATTTGCCACTTTGTCTAAGGTATCAACATGCTCTGCAGCAAAAAACAAACCTTTATCAGTACTGCGCACTTGCGCATTAGCAGCTTTCATTTGCAACATGGGCAACCAACCAATTTCCAGCTCAGCACCAGCACAAATAACCAAATCGGCTTGGCGCATTTTAGCTATTAGGCTAGGACGTGCCTGGACCAAGTGCGGATCTTGCATAGCCGTTGTAGCCGAATATATTCTAGCCTCAGGTGCCAGTTCTTTAGCTAACGCGGCGTACTCTGGTTCGCATGCAAAAATATTCATTTGCGCTAGCACACTATGGCTTAATGTGAGTAACGCACTACCTAAGATAAATTTAAAATTGATGCGCACTGTGAGCCCCCAAAGCCATAACATATTGTAAAGTTATCACATTATCTTTTTCAGCATTTTCAAAACCAACATTACTTTGATGACTGAACTCTAATCGTACAGTCGAAAAATGGCTATTATGCCAAGCAATACTCAACTCAGTTTCTTTTAGTTCTTGTGAATCAAAATGTTCTTCATGTTGTAATTGGCTATCTAGCTCACCATAGCGTAAACCTGCAGACCAATTCGGTGAGAATTGATATACACCACTAACATACCAGGCTTGATGATAATCTTTACCACCTTCGTCGTGATGCTCTTCTTCATCGTGATGTTCTTCTTCCTCATGCTCATCATGAAGTTCCGAAACCATAAAGTCATTCACTCGAAAATATTCCGCACTCAACGTTAAATGTTGATATTTATAGTTACCATTTGGTGCCCACTTATAAACAAAGTCAGCGACATAGGTATTTTTACCGGTATAACTAGCTGAATGAGAGTGACCATGCTCGTCTTCCGCATGCTCTTCTTCGTGATGGTCTTCTTCTTCATGCTCTTCTGGTGTTAATTGCCCATTTTCATTACGCAAGTAACTAAAACCTAACTGCCAAGAGCTTTCCGTACCAATATCACCGCCAAATTTAGTAAAAGCAGTATAAACACCTGTCGTATCAAATTCACGCTCGCCATGCTCATCAGCTGCACGTAAACTATCGCCTGCAAAAACCTCTGCGCCCATAGTCCAATATATATCGGTTGGAGCTGTATAGCTTACACGTAAACCGTCATCATAATAATGACCACCCAAAAAAGCTCGATACGCACTAGGGCGACTCGTAAAAGCATCAGTGTGTAAGTGTTGGTTATTTAAATAACCAATATCAGATAGAAAACGACCTGCACGTACGGTAAAACCATTAGGCAATGCCATAGTTTGAATAAATGCCTCTTCAACGTTTACTTCGCTTTCTCCATCATGCGATTCAAACACCGTAGTTAACTTGCCATAGAACATATCATCAATACTGGCACTAAACGCCAATTCAGTTTCACCTAAACCAAAACCTTCAGCACGTTCAGCCATTACACGATTTTCACTTTGATAGTAGCCATCTAAAATAGCACTAACCGTAGGATTAGAAAGCGTTGGTGTTTGCGCCTGTGATGTTGCAGGAAGTAAGGCTGTTACTGCTAATGCAGCAGCAATTTTCGCAGGTAAACGGGTCGGTAAAAATTGTTTGTTGTTCATTTCTTTAAATCTCTAAAATAAATTAAATACGACAACACAAACCATCTGCCAAATAGCAAATTAGGTATGTGGGAATGCAAATTGTTAAATAATGAGTTTTAAAGAGAAACGGGAGGTGCGCGACTAAGGTAAGTAACACTATGAACAAGTGCTAATGACGGTTGAGCAATACTCGTTAGTTCGTACTGCTGACTTATAAATTCAAGATTGGCGTCTTGCTGCGGTAGTACTTGATTGAATTGATGCTGGTGAAAGCACAAAGTACAGTGCGTTTTCGCACCTTCATCGATATGTTCAACACTATGCGCAGAAGCAGCCACAGACAAAACTAACAATATAGCACTGAGCCATATTGCGATGAGTCGCCTGTTAGTTACTGAAAAGTACATTTCTGCTATCCAATGAGTGAATGAATCAAATTCCCCAATAGTGTACGCGACTTACAACACGCCATGCAAGCCAAGCCTGTGCCATTTATCACATTAAAGCGCCCTTTCAGCGCAATTTTTTAGCCTCAAATATTCTGTCTGATTATCACCTACCAAACTTCCCGATAAAGATTCAGTAAGTTTGTACCAAGAATTTTATCAATTTGTCTATTTTGATAACCACGCTTTTGTAAATGCCAAGCAATCAACTCCATCCGCCTTTCAGAGTTTAGCTCAGCTATAAAAGGTGGACGATTAGGTGTTTCCCCTGGCGCTGAAATACCAGCGGCAATGCGTCGTTTAACTTCTTGGCGAATGGCTTCCCGATACTCTGGGCCATCATTTACCGGCACGACACCTTGGTCACTACCAATTGATACATGGTCTTCACCCACTAGATTAACGGCATAATCAATGTGACGTAATAAAGCTTCAGCCGTTAATTCGCTATCACCACCTTCTAAAAATGGCATTAAGTAAAGACCAATTACACCGCCCTTGTTTGCAACAGTTTTTAACTCCGCATCATCATTATTACGAGGATGGCGATAAACGCTATTACAGCCAGTATGAGAAATTGTTAGTGGCCTAGTAGCAGCTGATATTGCATCTGCAACGGTTTTCTTTCCTGAATGAGAAAGATCGACCAACACCTTATTTTTTTCCATACGCGCAAGTGCCTTTCGCCCTAAATTTGTTAAGCCAGCATCATCACTCACTAGCCCACCACTGCCGTATTGCGAAGGGCCGTTGTAACTCATTTGCATGTAACGAACACCTTGGCGAGCAAAAAAATCAATTTGGCTTAAATCATCAGCAAACATTTCTGTTGATTGAAAGCCCATAATAATGCCAATTTGTTTTTGCCGCTTGGCTGCTAGTACGTCTGCAGCCTTAGTAACCAATCGGAAATATTTTGGATAACACTTAATTAAATCAAGCGTTGCTTGTACTTTAACTAGGGTCGTTTTATGGTCGTCACCAGGTGAAGGTATTGTGGCATTCAAGGCACTGATACCTGATTGTTTAAAGAGTGCTAACGTATTTTCATCAAAACTTTTAACACCATAATCAAAAGCGGCGCTGAGGCCATCAATCACTATGCTGCTATCGTAAGGTTGCCAGCTCATATTACTATGAGTTATTTGCTGATGACTTAATGCAAATACACTTTGCGGTAGTAAGAAACCGATAGAGAAACCTGAGCCAATTTTCAAAAACTGTCGTCTTTTCATTTTTAATCCCCACCCTTCCTTAATTAAAGCTCTGCAACACATTCAATTTCTACTTTTGCATTTAATGCAAGGCCTGCAGCGGCATAAGCGCTGCGTGCTGGCGGCATTACAAAAAACGGTAAGTAGGCTTCATTGGCTTTTTGCCAATCATCAATGCTTGCCAGCATTAAGGTACACTTAGCGATATCACTATAATTTAAATCATAGTTTTGCAAAACACTGCCAATGTTTTTCATTGCTTGCTGCATTTGGCTGGTAATGTCGTTACCCGCTAATGTTTTTGTACTTGGGAAATTGCCTATTTGACCTGATAGCCACAGCATACCACCAGCTTTTTTGGCGCTAACAAAAGGTAGACTTTTATCATCACCGATGTAGACAAACTGGCCATTTTTCACAACATGGGCAATATCTTTAACATGATTAATATTTTCAGCAGGGTTTTTATTAAGCACAACCAAATTAGCTACTTTTCCAACACTAATATCACCATGAGTAGCATCAATACCAATCACCTCTGCACCATTAATAGTTGCCGCTTGAATGGCTTCTAATGGCGTCATTTCAACATCATTAACAAGTAATTGCATTTCATGTTGAACTAGTGGGTATTTAGACTGGTAATAATCACTGGCACCATCAGTTCCAGCAGATATTTTGATACCGTTCTTATGCGCTAGTTGCGTAAAGATACTTCCCCATTGATACATTAGCTGACCGCGTTCTCCACGTGCTTGCTGTTGCTTTTCAAAAACCGTTAATGTTGCATCTAAAATAGTGCCTTTATTTTTCATATCATCAATGAGCGGCTGATATCGCTCTAGCTGCAAAGAGTCAACTTTTTGCTCGCTAGTGATATTTTTTCCTTCTCTGCGCAATTGATAAAAATTATCGACAACATGAGCTGAAATATCGGGCGCGTGGGAAATCGTTTCTACACCAGCATTTACCAACTCTTGTGGTCTTGCTGGACCAACAAAAGCATGTGACCATACCTTTAAGCCGTGTTTCTTGGCGGAGTCTTCTAATTTTGGAATAATACTCGCTGGAACTTTTGCATAAATTTTAATGCCTGTAGCTCCAGTGCCCGCAGCCCGTAGCATAATATCATCAAAATCAGTATGCTCGTTGACTGCCCGCATCCAGTTTACATCTCCTGGTGTTTCACCTTTTGCTGAAGCGACAGTTCGAGGATCAGAGAAGAACTCTTTGCCGCCAATAATTACCGAATAAAAAATATCAGGAGATTGAATAACATCATTGTCAGCTCGACGCTTAAGGGAATTCAAGGCGCGAGTGTCACCACCCATGTCTCTAACGGACGTAACCCCACCTTGTAGCAATTTTCTTAAACGCATCCGGGTGATTTGGTCATTATCAGAATCATCTGGAGAAGTAGCATGGTGCACATGCGTATCAATCAACCCTGGAATAAGGTACTTTCCGCTCATATCAATGACAACTATATCTTTCGCTAGAGCCTTATTACCTGCGGCTGTAATTGATTTGATTTTCTTATCTTCAATTACCACAGTTTGATTTTCATTAATTTTTAAAGCAACAACATCAACTACATTAATATTTTTCAAAGCTAATGTTTGTGCTGTAACGGGTAAGGCAAGTGCTAGCGACGCAGCGACGAGTGAAATTTTTTTCAATGCATTCATCTGATTTCGTTAATAGTTAGTTAATGTGCTTTTATCTTGCCTTGAACGCCTCTTGTTTAAAAGCAACTAAAAAGGCATAGTTTATCAACTTTTAGTTGATAATCTTAAAGTATAAATGAATAAAATTACTGCTTTAACCGCATTTTGCCTAACAGCTGAATACTTAAATTTTTCTCACGCCGCCAATGAGATGGGCATATCCACAACTATGGTAAGTCGCTATGTAAAGCAGCTAGAGCAAGAGTTGGGCTGCCTTTTATTAAAGCGCAATACTCGCAAAGTATTTCTCACCGAAGCTGGCGAGCAATACCGAAACCACGTAAAGCCGCTGCTAAAAAAATTACATTTAGTTGATAGCCAAATGAGACAACTAAAAAACGAACCCAGCGGTGAACTTAGAATTTCAACGACAGCGGAGTTTGGTGGGCAATATTTGGCGCCACTGATCGCCCTTTATCAAGCACAATATCCACAAGTAAAACTGAATATTCGCATTGATAATACGCCAATAGATTTATTTGACGATAAAACCGATCTAACATTTAGAGTCGCTCCGAGCTTAAGCAATGCCAGTTATATTGCACAGAAAGTGGCACAGTCGCGATTGTCTTTATGGGCAAGTCCAGATTACTTGAAAAAGTATGGCACACCTGAGAATCTTGACGAATTGGCGCATCATCAGCTACTGTTTTTTAATCACAGTTTACGAAAAGCACAGTGGTTATTTATTGTTAATGGCGAAAGAAGGTTAATAAAGCTGGATTGGTCATGGACATCAAATAGTGGCAAATTACTCAACGAAGCAGCTGCAAATGCCCAAGGGATAATACAAGCACCAAGCTATTCAGTGGCACGTTATGTTACTGAAAAACGCCTAGTGGAAATTCTCCCTGAGTATACGATGAATCAATTACAGATATCGGCAATGTACCCGCACCGCTACGAGCTTTCCACTCGCGTAAAAACTTTTGTTGAATTAGCTAAGCATTACTTTTCAGAGCACCCTATCCCCTAACTTGTGCTTTTTTCAAACCAAAAAACTGCAAACAGAGAATAGTGAATACCATGATTGAAAATTATTTATTTTGCTCAGAAACCAATTCGTAGGCTGCTTGAATATCCTGCGCTTTTTGTTTGGCAATTTCCATCATTTCTGGCGGTAATCCTTTAGCGACTAATTTGTCGGGATGATGCTGCGACATTAACTTACGATACGTTTTCTTCACTTCACTAGCCGAGTTTTTCTCAGTTACCCCTAATACTTTATAGGCATCTTCAAGCTGTTGAGCAGAGTGTTGATAACCTTGATTAGCGCCATGTTGGCCCTGTCGGTGAAAATTAGCGCCGGCAATGATCATTTCAAGCAACTTATCTAGTTCTTTTGCCGAGTACCCTAACCCTTTAGCGATTTTATGTAATGCATCGCGTTCGTCTTTGTCTAGGCTGCCGTCAGCAAACGCTACTTGAATTTGGATCTCTAAAAATAGCAGTAATAAATCATGACGATTACCCACTGCTGACTTTAGCTTTCCAAGTCGTTCTGTTAACGGAAAACCTGTTGTCTTTCCATCACGAAAAGCCTCTTGCGCTTGCTGACGTAATTCACCTTGCAGCCCCAACTTATCCATGTATGCCGTAGCAAACGCGATTTCGTGCTGAGTTACACGACCGTTTGCCTTTGCTATATAGCCCATAACCGAAAACGTGCTATAGAAAAACGCCGCTTGACGATCAGTATCACTTTTTGACCCAGCTAAATTATTAAAATCAAGCCCAACACCTTTATCAAATCTATGACCTAACCAGGCCCCTAATAAAGCGCCAAAAATATTCTTACTTAACATAAAGCCAAATAAGAAACCCAAAATTTTGCCCCAAATGCGCATAATAAAACTCAATTACTCTTTATTTATAAACTATATTAATTTTGGTTCAGTTGAGCTAGTCGCTCAGGAGTACCAACATCGGTCCAAGCGTTATCTATTACATTCGCCGTTATTTTACCATTCTGCGCGCCAGCCCTTAACATAGGCGCAAGTGGTGCCACTGAGTGTAATTCTTCAGCGACATTCTGACTGAAAAAACGTTTTTTATATAACGCTATACCGCTAAATGTATAAGTTGTTTGTTGATTATCAATTAGATTAATCAATTTATTGCCAGCGAGTTGAAAGTCACCTTTTGCATTATGTTCCGGGTTTTGAACAAGCAGTAAATGCGCATCGAACTCACTCGCAAGCTTTGGCAAGTCATTAAAATTGTAATCACAATAAACATCACCATTAACGACAATAAATGTATCTCGTTCGTTGTTAGCCAGCAAAGGTAAGGCTTTGATAATTCCACCAGCGGTTTCTAATGCAACAGGCTCTTCGCTATAGGTAATATTTACCGAGAATTGCTTACCATCAGCTAAATAATCAACCAACTTCTGTCCTAACCAGGCATGATTAATAACAATGTCTGTTATACCTGCTGCTGCTAAATTTTTTATGTGATATTCAATTAAAGGTATACCATTAACTTTAAGTAGCGGCTTCGGGCATGTATCTGTTAAAGGTCGCATACGCTCACCTCGTCCGGCTGCTAATATCATAGCTTTCATATAAAACTTTCCATCTAATTAAAGCTCGGGATTCAGCTTTGTTGATTATTACGCTATTTCGCTCAATGCCGGTATTACCTGTTCACTAATTAACAGGTGAAGAAAGCTGAGCTTATCATACTGGCGACTAATATCTTTTATGTAGGTCAATGTTAGCGGTATATCAGCTAAATAATTAGACTTATTATCTCTATGATGTAAACGAGCAAAAATTCCACTTGCCTTTAAATGACGCTGAATACCCGTTAAATCAAACCATTGCTGCCATGTTGCTGAACTTATATCTTGATGAGGAAAGCTCGCCTGCATCTTGAGTCGATATGCTTCTACAACTGGCGCAATCAGCGCATCAGGCCAACGAACATAACAATCCCGCAATAACGAAACTAAATCATAAACTACAGGTCCCTTCACGGCATCCTGAAAGTCAATAACCCCCAACTGCTGATTTTCAATTAGCATAATATTACGACTATGGTAATCACGATGCATCAATACCTGCGGCTGTGTCATGATGGCATCAGACAAATATTGAAAACAATTGTCTAACTCTTGTTGTTCTATAGGTGATAGTTCTATACCCAAATGTTTATCTAACAACCATTGCTGAAATATCATCAATTCAGTATTAACAAAAGCTTCATCATATTCAGGTAATTCATTAGTCAACGAAGAAGATGATAAGTTTATTTTTTCTAGTTCGATAATTGCCTGCAAATAATACTGCTGCATATTATCTTCTGATAATTTATCAGCCAGTAAAGTGTCACCAAAGTCAGATAAACATAGAAAACCATGCGTCATGTCTTTGGCTAAAATTTTTGGCACATTAACATTCACCGAATGTAAATGTGCCTGCATTTGAATAAATGCTTGGTTATTAGACAGTTCAACTGGCGCATCAACTGCAATATAAGATTTATTTTGAACTTGGAATCGAAAGTAACGTCTAAAGCCAGCATCACCAGTTAATGGCATTAAGCTTATATTATTACAAGAAAAAGCATCTTCTAACCAATGCTTTAATTGCGTTGTTCTTGAGGTGTTCAATGATATTATTCTCTTAAATGTAATAATGCCAATATAACTAATTCGCAGGCTAATGAAAATTGCTATATTATTATAAACTTTAGCGGTAAAATGCCGCTCTTATTCTAAGCTTTTTATTTTTATAAGTTAATTATTCGGACAATAAATGCGTTTTTCCCTTAACAAAGTTTCTTTTGCCTGCCTCTTTTTCTTTTCTTATGCCAGCAACGCACAAAGTAGTAATACGAATAATCTTGATATTAGCCAATGCCCAATTCCAAGTTATGCAAAAATATCTCATCCATCAGATAAAGCTAGCAGTGAAAATTTTACTATTTTATCATCAACATCAAGCATCAAAAAAGGCGAGTTCGCCAAGTTCTCAGGGGGTGTAACATTATTAAATGAAGAAAAATCTATTGTTGCCAATACATTATCTGTTAACAGAAACGACGCAACAGTAACTGCTAATGGCGATATTCATTTTCAAAATAAAGGCATTGATGTTTTCGCTGACTCCCTCAGTATCAATGAACAACAAAAGACCACTCAGTTAACGGCCACGGCATATCAGCTCAATGGCTCTGCAGGCCACGGTAGTGCAGAACAAATTAATATTAATGGCAATGGCAAAACATTAAGCTTCATTGATTCGAGCTTCACTACTTGTTATGACCCTGTGCCCGATTGGCTAATGCGTGCCAGCGAAATTACAATTTCAGCAGATAAAAAATCACTTGAAGCCTACAATGCACGTTTTAGCCTTTTTGATGTTCCAGTACTTTATGTTCCCTATTTAACCATGCCGATAGGTGATGAGCGCCAATCAGGTTTTTTATACCCAAGTATTAGTTCATCAAATAACTCAGGCGTAGAGATTCAAACTCCCTATTATCTCAATATTGCTGAAAATATGGATGCGACAATTACGCCACGCTATATGTCTGATCGCGGTACACAGCTAATTACTGAGTTTAGATACTTACAAGGTTTACAGTCAGGACAAGTGGATATTGAATACCTTAACAGGGATAAGAAATTATCCAATAATAAAGATTCTCGTTACTTAGCTCGCTTGCAGCATATAGGTACTTACTCGGATAGATTCCGTGCTCATATTGACTATACAACAATCAGTGATGACAACTACCTTGTTGATTTAGGCAGTAGTCAATTTAATTCTAATGATTCATATTTATACCAAGTTGGTGAACTTTCTTATTTTGCAGATACCTGGCAAACAACAATGAAATTACAGGATTTTGAAGTACTTGGTAATCACCAACGTAGCTACAAGACTTTACCGCAGATAGAAATTAGTAGTCAGCAAGCACTTTCCAATTTTGATGGCATCATTGACATATACTCAGAGTTTTCAAGCTTTGATACCCCTGATAAGACAAAGCCGACAGCAGAGCGCTATCATTTAGAAGCTGGGCTATTATACCCCATCGTTACCCCTGCTTGGTTTTTAAATTCTGAGTTAAAAGTATTGCAAACCAATTACCGACAAAAAAATATCAATATTGGCAGTGAGCTAGAAAAAAACGTAAGCAGAACCTTACCTAAAGTACGGATACATGGTGGGGTAAACTTCGATCGTCAGCTATCACTATTTGGTAATAATTATAATCAAACCCTAGAGCCACAAGTACAATACCTGTATATACCAGATAAAGATCAAAGTAATATCGGCATTTATGATACTACCAATTTACAGGATGATTATAATGGCTTGTTTAGGGATCGTCGTTTTAGTGGCATCGATAGAATAGCACAAGCTAACCAAGTGTCATGGGGTTTAACCAGTAGAGTACTCAATGATAAAAATGCCGAGCTTTTACGATTTAGTTTAGGTCGAATTGTTTATTTTAACGAAAGTAATTTTAATAATAGCGAGCAAGACGTGGTTGCCGATAAATCGGCATTAGCTGCCGATATTTTTGTTAATTTAAGCCGAAATTGGCACTTTAGTAGCGACATTCAATATAACACGGATACTAGCACGACAAGTAAAAGCCAAACTTCACTAGACTATTTGTTTAGTAATAATCAAACAATTCAATTGAACCATAGGTACGCTAGTGATGTCTCAGGAGAGTCATTAGAACAAATATCACTTGCAACAAATGTTAAAATTACTCAACGCTGGCAGTTTGTTGGCCGCTTTACTCAAGACTTGCAAGGTAGACGTAGTATCGAAAGTTATGCTGGCTTTGAATACAGTAGTTGTTGTTGGGGTATACGTTTTACTTATCATCGTAATATTAATTCAAAAATCGACGATGGCAATATTGTAAACGAAAACCGTGACGCATTTGATAGCAGCTTTAATATTCAATTTGTATATAATGGTACTAATAGCAAGCAATCATCTAACAGCGTTAGTGATATGTTTAACTCAAGTATATTCGGCTATAAACGCCCATACTTCCTTAATAATTAATTAGAAGAAATTTACGGTACATGAAAAATTCATTAAAATTATTACTCCTTAGCTCTACGCTAATGTTTGCCACATCACAAGATGTATTTGCTGAAGAAGTTGAACTCGATAGAGTTGCAGCTATAGTGAATGATGGAGTGGTATTAGAGTCAGAGATAACAGGTTTAATCTCTTCTATCACCCTGCAAGCTAAAAAAAGCAACCAAACCTTGCCTTCAGCACGCGCATTACGAATTCAAGTAATGGAGAAATTAATAAACGACGCCATTATATTGCAGCTTGGTGAACGTATGGGTATGCAAATTAGCGACGCCCAGCTTGACGAAACGTTATCAAATATGGCGCAAGACAATAATATGTCACTGGAATCATTTCGAGATACCATAATATCCAACGGTGAAAGTTATGAAAAATATAGAGAAAATGTTCGAAGTGAATTAATTTCGGGAGAAGTACGCCGTGCTAGCCTTAGCCGCCGGATTTATATCTCTCCTCAAGATGTTTCTAATCTTTTGTTAGAGATGAAGGAAAAAACTAGCGCCGATGTAGAATATCGCCTTGGCCATATCCTTATAGAATTTCCAAACGACCCTAGTCAAGAAGATATAAACGCCGCAAAGATTCGTGCGGAGAAAGTTATTGAACTACTGGAAAGTGGTAGCGATTTTGCAAGAATTGCCATGACCTCTTCCGGTGGAGGTCGAGCTCTTGAAGGTGGTGATTTAGGCTGGAAAAGCATAAATGAAATGCCGACATTATTTTCAAAATTAGTTGATGGAAAAGAAAAAGGCAGCGTTTTTGGCCCAGTTAGAACAGGGTTAGGTTTTAGTATCGTTAAGCTTGTCGATATACGAGGTAGGCAAGTTGTAGAAGTAGAAGAAGTAAAAGCTAGCCATATCTTAATTGAACCTTCAATTATTCTTAGCGAAGCGAAGGCAGAAGCTATGTTGCAGGGCTTTGTAGATAAATTAAACGCTGGGGAAGCTGACTTTGCTGAACTTGCAAAGGAACATTCTGATGGCCCTACCGCAACAAGAGGTGGTGACTTAGGTTGGGCAGACCCAAGTAAATACGACCCTGCATTTACGAATGCTCTAGCTCGCTTAGATATTGACGAAGTCCATAAACCTTTTCGAACATCATTTGGCTGGCATATTGCAAAGTTAACTGGCCGAAGAACGCTTGATGCAACGAATCAAATGAATCAAAACCGCGCTTATCAAATGCTCTATAACCGGAAGTTTGGTATGGAAGGAGCACGCTGGATTAAAGAATTACGCGACGAAGCATACGTTGAAATTATTGAAACGGAAGATAAATAGTGTTAAAGCGAATTGCTATAACACCGGGAGAACCCGCAGGCATTGGCCCTGACTTAGTCATAAAAATTGCTCAACAGTCATGGCCAAGTGAAATTATTGTTGTTGGATCTCCTGAATTACTGAACTCGAGAGCAGAAATGCTAGGCGTCGAATTAACAATTAAAGAATACGATGCTAGTAACAAACCAACGGCTCATCAAGCAGGTACACTGACGGTTCTGCCTGTAGAGTTAGATGATAACTGCCAAGCTGGTGAATTAAATCCAAACAATGGTCGCTATGTTGTAGAAACATTGCGTATTGCTAGTGAAAAGAATATCTCTGGTGAATTTGACGCTGTAGTTACAGGTCCTGTACACAAAGGACTTATTAACCAAGCTGGCATTCCATTTAGCGGTCATACTGAATATTTTGCTCATCAAGCGAACTGTACCGACGTTGTTATGATGCTAGCAACTGAAGGTTTACGTGTGGCATTAGTAACCACACACATTCCTCTTGCATATGTTTCTAAAGCTATTACTCACGAACGATTACAGAAAATCACCCGAATTCTCCATCAAGACTTAATAACAAAATTTGGTATTTCCCAGCCAAAAATATATGTATGCGGTATTAACCCTCATGCAGGTGAGGATGGCCACTTAGGACGGGAAGAAATAGATGTAATGATCCCTGCACTTGATGAATTACGACAAGAAGGAATGAATTTAATTGGACCTTTGCCCGCTGATACCATTTTTCAAGAAAAGTACTTAGCAGATGCAGATGCCATTTTAAGTATGTTTCACGATCAAGGCCTACCCGTGCTAAAATTTAAAGGCTTTGGTTCATCAGTTAATATTACCTTAGGCTTACCATTTATTAGAACATCAGTTGATCATGGAACAGCCTTAGACTTAGCTGGTAGTAATCTAGCTGATGTTGGAAGCTTCAATGAAGCTATTCAAACTGCAATAACTTTAGCTAACAACCAAACTTAGCTGCTATTCGAGCAAAACAATATTATGAGTAAAAACTCCCATTTAGGCCATCAAGCAAAAAAACGTTTCGGGCAAAATTTCCTGCACAATGATGCAATCATCAGTGATATTGTCGATGCAATAAACCCTGAGCCTAATGAAAATTTAATTGAGATTGGCCCTGGTCTTGGCGCCCTTACCGAACCAGTAATTGAGCGCGCGGGGGCACTTAGCGTGGTTGAATTAGACAGAGATTTGGCTCACAGATTACGCCATCACCCTTTTTTAGCACCTAAGTTAACCATTTACGAGCAAGATGCATTAAAGTTCGATTTTGCCAAACTCGCGCGCGAAGAAAAGCCGTTACGCATTTTTGGGAATTTACCCTATAACATTTCTACACCACTAATTTTTCACTTATTGACTTTTAAAGATAAAGTGAAAGATATGCATTTTATGCTACAAAAAGAGGTGGTTGAGCGAATGGCATCGGGTCCAAACTGTAAGTCATTTGGTCGTCTGTCTATTATGACTCAATATCAATGTCAGGTGATCCCAGTTATGGAGATTGGCCCTGAGGCATTTAAACCAGCTCCAAAAGTTGACTCTGCCATTGTTCGCCTTGTGCCACATAAAGAAATTAAGAACCCGGTAAAAGACCTTAAAGCACTTAATCAAGTTTGCTTATCTGCATTTAATCAACGTCGAAAAACAATTCGTAACAGCTTTAAAAAACTGATTTCTGCCGAACAATTGCAATCTTTAGGAATTGACCCAAGCTTACGTCCAGAAAATTTGCATCTTGATGATTTTATAAAGTTAGCTAATTTTATTACCGATAACCCGATTAATGAAAACAATGACAAATAAATATTCTGATGTTTCAAATAATATTCATGTCGAAGTGATAAGCGATTATATTACGCAACAATCACTTGAAGCAGAACAGCAATTTGTTTTTAGTTATACCATCACCATCAGCAATAAAAGCTCCGATACAGTTCAGCTAATTAACCGGCATTGGCTAATTAGCGACTCAAATGGTGAAACGAATACGGTTTCTGGTGAAGGGGTAATTGGTCAACAACCATATATTAAAGCGAATGATAGCTTTACTTATACCAGTGGTTGTATTCTGAAGTCACCATTGGGCAATATGCAAGGGCATTATCAAATGCAATGCGACAATGGTGAACTTATTCAAGTAGAGATACCACTATTTCGCTTAGCAAAGCCTAACATACTCAATTAATGGAAAATTATGGCAATTTATTTTGTTGGTGATATTCAAGGCTGCTATAGCGAACTCGATGCACTACTGACCAAGATTGCTTTTTCAACCTATGAAGACCAATTATATGTAGCTGGCGACCTCGTCGCGCGAGGCCCAGACTCCTTAGCTACATTAAGATTAATCAAGTCTTTAAAGAATAGTGCAAAAGTTGTTTTAGGGAATCATGATCTACACTTGTTGTCTGTATTTCACGGATTAAAAAAAGAAAAGAGACAAGATCACCTCGCACAACTACTTTCAGCTCCAGATGTAGAGGAGTTAATGCATTGGCTAAGACAGCAGCCACTTATTCAAAAACTACCAAACGAAGCTGTTTATATGAGCCACGCTGGGCTCTCACCACAATGGACACCGCAATTAGCGATTGAACAAGCTGAAATTGCTCATCAAAAGCTTATATCTGCCAATTTTAAATATTGGCTTGCGCAAATGTATGGCTCAATGCCTAATAATTGGAAAAATGCTAAAAGCGAGATTGAAAAGTTTAGATTTACCATTAATGCGCTAACTCGTATGCGTTATTGTCATATTGACGGTAGTTTGGACTTTACCTGTAAAGAAAATTTAGAAAACGCACCAAAAGAGTTAATGCCTTGGTTTGACTTTCAACATTTAAATAATAAGGGACAATGGCTTTTCGGACATTGGGCGGCATTAATGGGTTATTGCCCTTATAATAACATTTATGCACTTGATACTGGCTGTGTTTGGGGGCAACACTTATCAATATTACGATGGCACGACAAGGCATTATTTACCGAACCAGCACATAAAACACTAAGTTAGCGACGTTGATTGGTTTAAAAAGTTATATAGCTTGTTATACTAGCATTATGACCTATGCGTATTCCTTAGTTGTCTAATAATAATTAATGATTAATTTACACAATGAAATCTTTAATACCTTATTGATTAATCAGAAAATAATATAATTTATATATTGGTGGGATCTATGAAATTAACAGTAGCAATGAAAATAATTGGTGGCTTCACCATTATTTCGCTTTTACTCTTTTTAACCAGCATAATATCATGGAGTAGTTTAAACACTATTGGTGATGCCACAAAACAGCAAAATGAACTTGCGATACCAACTTTAAAAGGCAGTAATAAATTAGCTCAAGATCTTACGGATATTGGCAATTTAACACTCCGCGCTTATTATCAAACAGAATTAGCCCCACTTGCGGAAAACCGAAGTACATTTGATGCAGATAGAAGCGACTTTAGAGCTCAGTTAAAAAAACTCAAAAGCATAGTGAAAGACGAAGCGGAATTAATAGCTAATTTACGCAAAGTTGATGCTGTGTACGATAGTTTAGAAAATGAAATTAATAGTGTATTAAACAATCGTAAACTGTCGATTGAACAGCACTCAGCACTTATTGAAAAAATTGATACTGTTGAAGAAAAAGCGGATGACACCGCAACCATTTTACTTGACCTTGCTGATCATGACTTAGCTGACACAAAGTTACAGCGTGCTGTTAGTTTAGCCGAGCATTTAGAAACTTTGCTGAACAGTATGGTCAGTTCTGCATTTGAATATCGTGAGATTATCGACCAACAATCAGCGGAATTAGTGAGTAACGAAATTAAAAACTCATTTACTGACATTGTAAACTCTGTCAATGACGTTATGAGTGAATTAAATCAACAAAACATGTCAGGTATTGCCGACGACCTAAGTGGCAGTTTTGCGGAATTAGAAGGCTTTATTACTGGCAGTGATAAAATCTTTAACAACAAAGATAGTCAATTAAACGCGATTGCCGCTGCAACAGTAAGCCTAAAAGCCGCAGAACAAGGTATTAGCCAAACCAACGCCATTTTGGCCACTCAAGTTGATCTAGCTAACAAAAAAGCCATTGCTACAGGTATTTTAGTAGAAGACTCTGTTTCTGACGGCACCCGAAATACCTTAGTTATAACGGTAATTTCTGTCGCATTGGCTGTCATTATTGCATGGATTACTGTTACGAGTATTACACGCCCACTAGGTCGCGTTAATGAAATGCTTAATGTCGTAGCGTCGGGCGATTTATCACGTAAGTTAGACGAAAGCGGAAATGACGAATTAGCGCAATTGTCTCGTAATTGTAATTTACTAATTGATAGCTTACGTAACTTGATTCAAAGCATCGTCAGTCGCTCAACCCAGTTAGCAACAGCTGCTGAACAAACATCTGCCGTTACCGCCCAAAGTACAACTGCCATCGAAGAACAGCGCACTCAAGTTGAACAAGCAGCATCTGCAACAACCGAAATGAGCAGTACTTCACAAAGTGTTTTATCAAGTGCTAATGATGCGCTAGGTGAAATTAAGCAAGCAGACGATGAAGCAGAGCGTGTTAAGGTTATTTCTGGTCGTAACAGAGAAACAATTGAACTGCTAGCAAATGAAGTTGAATCAGCCTCTCAGGTTATCAACAAATTACAGCAAGACAGCGCCTCAATTGGCGGCATTCTTGATGTGATTCGTGGCATTGCAGAACAAACCAACTTACTTGCGTTAAATGCTGCTATTGAAGCTGCACGTGCTGGTGAGCAAGGACGAGGCTTTGCGGTTGTAGCCGACGAAGTAAGAACACTGGCGAGCCGTACACAAGAATCTACGCAAGAAATTCAAAATATGATTGAAGTATTGCAAGGTGGTGCAGAGAAAGCGGTATCAGTAATGGATACCGGTAAAAAACAAGCCACGAATTGTGTTGACCAAAGCGTACAAGC
The DNA here is from genome assembly GCF_057537295.1 of Colwellia meonggei. Classification (NCBI taxonomy): domain Bacteria; kingdom Pseudomonadati; phylum Pseudomonadota; class Gammaproteobacteria; order Alteromonadales; family Colwelliaceae; genus Colwellia; species Colwellia meonggei. The sequence goes on along the minus strand of NZ_BAAJLZ010000006.1, from coordinate 205,108 downwards.
AGAACAAGCACTTGATACTATTACTCATGCGGTTCACGAAGCATTTGATCGTAGTTCACAAATTGCCACTGCCGCGGAAGAGCAAAGTGTTGTTGCTCATGAAATCAGCGAAAACCTTGAGTCAATTGTTGCTATCGCGGAGCAAACAACCGCTGGTTCACAACAAACTGCTGAATCTAGCAGTGAAGTGGCTCGCTTAGCTGAAGAGCTGCAACAATCAGTACAAGAGTTTAAACTTTAGTGTTGATTCACTAATAGGTTTTACAATACAAAAGAGCGCCTTAGCGCTCTTTTTTTTCACCTATAAGCTACCTATTAAAGTGCTATAGGCAAATAAAAATATCTAACTATCAATACGTTGATAAACAGAAAAATTGAGTGAGTATTGATTTTTTTCATCTGCAGGACGAACTTCACTTTCGACTCTTTGCCAGCTTTTTAAATCATATGAAGGGAAGTATGTATCACCAGCAATATTAGCATCAATATGCGTAATATAAAGTCTATCTGCTGAAGGCAAACAATGCTTATATATCGCACCTCCGCCAATAACCATAACCTCTTCAACATCATCTACTAAGGTCAATGCAGCATCAACTGAGCTAACTACTTCGAATCCTTCTGCGCTATAGGCACTATCACGCGAAATCACAATATTTTTACGACCCGGCAGTGGACGACCAATCGACTCATAAGTTTTCCGTCCCATAATAATCGGCTTACCTAAAGTCGTTTTTTTAAAATATGCTAAATCTGCAGGTAAATGCCAAGGCATATCGTTATCTTTACCGATCACTCTATTATCGGCATGTGCCACTATCATCGAAAGTATGGTCATAACCACTCTTTTTAATTTTAAATTAACTGAATATCAAAATATTATACGTTATTACAGATAACAAAAAAGGTGAATTGCCACGTAGCTATTCATCTTTTCTCTTCACATGATAAGAAACCTGAATTGTTCCTTAATAAGCAATCATATCTGATACCTAGGAAGTCGTTTCATTTTTATAACAGCGACGCGAGCGACAAGTAGAAATAAAAGCCAAACAAATGCGCCACCGCTGCTCTGCTTAGTTTCAGGGATAATTTCGGCAGGCTCAGCTACATTTTTAATCTGCAAATAAACCGAGTTTGTCGCCATTAATTCGCCGTCACTAACCGTAACCTGAATTTCAACTGTCTCTTCAGTTGCCACGGCTGGTACGGTAATAACAGTGCTCGCATTAGATTCATCATCAAAGTTCACTTGTGGCCCTGATATTTGACGCCACTGATATGTTAACATGTCATTGTCTGGGTCAACACCAACCGCTACAAGCACTCCATTGCTTCCCTCAACAATACTGATTTCCTGAACTTCAATACTCACTACGGGTGCTTTGTTTACATGATTAACAATAACCTCAGTTCTAGCCTGACTTATATCTCTACTGTCATCAACACTAAGCTCAAAAATTAACAACTCTTCTTCCATAACGGATGGACTAGTAAAGCTTAATTTAGATTGATTAGCATCTATTAATTCAACTTCAATACCGGAAACTTGTCGCCACTGATAAGCTAATTCATCTCCTTCAGCATCACGAGTGCCCGAGGCATCAAGAATAACGTCACTTTCTTCGTCCACAATATACTGACTCGGTAATTCAATGGCTGGTAATTGATTAACAGATTCATAAAAAATAGCACCTGGATCAGTAATACTCCCATTTAACAACATATCACTATCGTTCGGCCCGCCATCTTCTATAAGCAACTGAATACAATCATCACCTTCATTCAGTCCTATACGATAACTTTCTGAATCGATATTTGGACATTGTCCTGCGTCATCGCTCAACGCACTACTAATAGTATTTTTATCGTCAACAATAAAGTCATACCATCCTTTTGTTCGCGCATATTTGCGATAATAAGCTTTATCAGATAGTAAGTTACCACCCGCCAATGGAATGATGACCGCAACTGAGTCACCTACTTGGACTAACCCATCAATAGCAAAATCAAAAACAACACCACTAATTTGGTAATGTTGCATATACACACTTTGATCAGTATCAAGAATAACATTGGCTAGATCTTCGATACTCATACTAGAAAATTGACTACTTGTTCCGTTTAGTGATTGCACAAAAGCTCCGATTGATAAAAAATAACCAGGAGCGACTTGCATCGGTTCATTACCCTTCTCTATTGGTAGACGCGTCGTATTAGCATCATTATCTAGGTAGTTTGAAATACCATCATTATCACTATCCCCTATCCCATCTTCACTATCTACAATGCCATCATTGTCACTATCATTGACATTACTCAGCGCTGATGAATCTTCAATAATAATTTGAATGCGTCTAGTTATTGAGTATAATTCTAAGGTATTAGTTTCAGTCACTAGTACATCTACAAAATATCGTCCAGGTGTCAGGCTTCTTGGTTCAAATTCAAACCTTAAACCATCGTCACTAGTTTCAAAGTCAGAAATTGCATCATTAACAACTTGCCAGCTAACATCATGTCGGTCTTCAACATTCACATCCTTGATCACAGCTTCAATATAAGCTTTACCTGAGCCAGACAATATAATATTAACGTTCTGATCGTTTTGCTGCTTAGTGATTTTCAACCTTGGTTTGAGGTTTCGCTCAATGACACTTAAACGAGCTACATTATAGCTATCGATAAAAGCATTGCTGACATTTTCAATTTCTACAGACAAAGTATCATCACTATTTACATCACTTGGTATCTGAATATTTAGATTTGTAGCAACACCTGAACCCACGACAGCCGATGAATTTATCAGTTGTTCATCATTTATCTTAACAACATATTCAACATTAACAGGGTAACTAGGTGCTTGCCCACTTAGCATTACTGGTAATGAATAATCTCCTCCCGCCATGACAAAAATGAAAGACTTAACATTGAGCTCTGGCAATATATGAACATCAACAGCGGCTGTTGCTCGGTTACCTGAGTTATCAGTCGCTTCCACCTCAACAAGATGCGAACCTGAACGGTATTGCGATTTTCCAATAATAGTTGCATTTAATTCACCGTCAACCAAATCAATGGCTCTAAGATGAACAAGATTTGAAATATCAGTCAATCGTCCGCGGGCTTCAATTGTTATCAGTTCACTTGCGTCAAACTCTGGTGCGGTTGTATCAACAATCATTACTAACTGTTCTTTTGTTGACTGATTTCCAAAAAAGTCTGTCGCTGTCCAGATAATGGTATGCTCTCCTATCTCTAACGGACTCGTTAGATTTGACCTAATTGTCGGAGGGTTCAAGTTATTATCTGTTACTTCAGGTGTTGGCAAATCGATAGTCGTTGTTATGCCTTCAGCTTCAAAAGTTAACGGCGGCAATTCCCCAATAACGGGGGCTTGATTATCACCATTGTTTCTATCTAAGGGAGCATCGTCTTCATCATCAGGAATACCATCATTATCATCATCTGTATCGGCATTGTTACCAATGCCATCTAAGTCAGTATCAATAGATTCAGATGCATCTAATGGGAACGCATCCGCTGAATCTTCAACGCCATCATTATCATCATCGGTATCGGTATTGTTACCAATGCCATCTAAGTCTGTATCGACAGATTCTGTTGCATCTAACGGGAAAGCATCCGCTGAATCTTCAACGCCATCATTATCATCATCTGTATCAGTATTGTTACCAATACCATCTAGATCGGTATCGACAGATTCAGATGCATCTAAGGGGAAAGCATCGGCAGGATCTGCAACGCCATCATTATCGTCATCCGTATCGGCATTATTACCTATACCATCTAGATCGGTATCGACTGATTCTGTTGCATCCAATGGAAAAGCATCGGCAGAATCTTCAATGCCATCATTATCGTCATCGCTATCAGCATTATTACCAATGCCATCTAGATCGGTATCGACAGATTCAGATGCATCTAAGGGGAAGGCATCGGTAGGATCTGCAACGCCATCGTTATCATCATCAGTATCGGCATTATTACCTATACCATCTAGATCGGTATCGACTGATTCTGTTGCATCTAATGGGAAAGCATCGGCAAAATCTTCAATGCCATCGTTATCGTCATCCGTATCGGTATTGTTACCAATACCGTCGAAATCTGTATCTAAGCTATCTGAAATATCTAACGGTAAGTCGTCTAAACCGTCTTCAATACCATCATTATCCGTATCTTTATCAAGTGGATCTGTACCTAAGTTTGCTTCTTCAATATCGCTCAGGCCATCATTATCATCATCGAGGTCAGCATTGTTACCGGTACCATCATCATCGGTATCAAGCCACTCTTCGGCATCATTAGGAAAATCATCAAGTTGGTCAAACACGTTATCATTATCCGAATCTCGATGAACAATACCATCAATAATTAACGCTGGATATTGACTGTCGGTGCCATAATCCCAATACGTTGTTCCCCAATGACTATAAATGCCCGAATTTTCTGTTGGCGCTTGTATTTCGGCAGTTGTATAACCAGTCCCGACACCATTGTCCGGCTGACTGGAAAGATCCGCATTCCAATAGCTATTTGATGTCGTCGACAGTGAATCAAAACCAACAACGTTGCCAACATTGTTATTACCAGAAACTTCACCAATGCTGTAATTTAACTTAACACTTGAACCTGAGAAGTAGCCAACTAAACCACCAACATAATCGCCCCCCGTAACCTTTGACGTTGAGTAGTTATAGTCCGTTCTACCGTTCCACGAAGAGCCTACTAATCCGCCAACACGATCGCCATTAGCTGTTACCGTGCCCTCGGTATAATTACGATTTACGCTACCCTAAGCTTTGAAGCCAACTAAACCAGCAACATGGTTATTTCCGCCAGTAACATTACCGATAAAGCGAGATGCTGTAACATCACCTTGTGATGCATAACCAATCAATCCACCAAGGTAATCCTTGTCTGCCGAAGTTGATACATCACCAATAAAGGAAACATTATGAAACTCGCTTGAGAGAGTTACAGACCCTAACACACCACCAACATGACTTGCTTGCGCTAAGACTTGACCGGTAAAATGAATATTACGGATAGATGAGCTATTTGCTTGAGAGAAAAATCCTACTCTGCTTTCAGTACTGGTATTGTTAATAACCAAGTTTAAGATCTGATAATTATTACCATCAAATGTTGCCCTAAAGATACCAATAGGTTGCCAACCTTCATCTTGGTTAAAACGGTCATTAGCGATACCATCGCCATTTTCATCAAAATCTAAGCTATTAGACAACTCATAACCGCTGCAAACAGTAACAATTACACCGTCACCACACCCTGCTGAGTTATTAATATTACCATCATGATAACCTGTGCCCATTAAATTATTACGTATACTGTTAAGTTGCACTAAAGTGGATATTTCAATTAAGCCATCGGCATCATTATCAATATCACAGGTATTACCGTAGCCATCATTATCGCTATCTAACTGGTCAATATTACTCACTGTTGAGCAATTATCGGCACCATCTAGCAGGCCATCATCATCATCATCGGTATCAACGTTATTGCCAATGCCGTCACCATCAGCATCATATTGTTCACTGCTATCTAACGGAAAATCATCATATTGATCAAGCACACCGTCGTTATCATCATCAACATCGGTATTATTACCAATGCCATCGTTGTCAGTATCGTCCCATTCTGAGCTATCAATTGGAAATGCATCTAGATTGTCTTCAACACCATCGTTATCATCATCAATGTCGTCATGGTCAAAACTGCCATCGAGATCAGTATCACGATGAACAATGCCATTTAAAACTAGCGTAGGATATTGATACTCTGTACCAAAGTCCCACTCCGCTGTTGACCAATTTTCATAAAAGCCACTATTAGTAATTGGAGTTTGTAAATCAACACTGCTATAACCGCTACCACTTGCACTGGTGGCTTGATTTGTTGCTTCAACATCCCAAAGGTTGTCATTATCACTACTACCTTCATACTGACCAACTAAGCCACCAACATATAAATTACCGTTTATAATACCTTTGGCATAATTTCGTGCAATACTCGACTCAGAATAGCCAACTAGCCCGCCAACTGCATAATCACCTGTTACATTAACATGTGAAAAACTGTCATAAACACCACTAGCTAAGTGGCCAACTAAGCCGCCAATATCACTGCCAGTACTGCTAATTGTGCCAACGGTATAATTGTTAGCAATGGTGTTACTTGATCGGTAACCAATTAAGCCTCCCACTTTATTACCTGTGGTTGTGATATTAACATTCGCATAATTGCGCTCAACGCGAGCAACACTAGAAGCTCCGGCCAATCCGCCAATGTATTCGGCACCACCGTTAATGGTTATAATTGAATGACTATCATATATATCAGCTTGCCCTGCATGACCAAATAACCCGCCAATGTATTTTTGGTTTTCATTTGCGTGAATAGCACCTTCAAATGAAAGATTCTCAACATCAACCACTACACCAGCACGGCCCACAATACCACCAACATACGAAGCTTCACTCGTGATTGAGGTTAATGAACCACTAAAATGTAGGTTTTGGATTTTTGAATATTCAATATAACCAAAGAAACCAATATAATGGCCCCTATTGCTATTATTGATCACCATGTTCTTAATTTGAAAACCATTACCTTCAAATATAGAATCAAATCGATTAGCGCTATCACCTATTGGTAACCAACCTTGCCCTTGGTTATAAGTATCATTAAGTTCGCCGTCACCATTTTCATCGAAATCTACGTCATTGAGTAATTCATAACCGTTACAGGTAGTAACGGCAACACCATTACCGCAGCTGGCAGACAACTCAAAATAACCATCATTGTAAGCAACACCAGTGAGATTAAAACGGATATTATAAAGTTGGGATAAGCTTGAAATATCAATTAAACCATCGCCGTCATTATCAATATCACAGGCATCGCCAACCGAGTCACCATCACTGTCAAGTTGATCAGCATTAGCGTTTAATGGACAACTATCAACACCATCATCTAAACCGTCATTGTCTTTATCTGTTTCAGCGTTATCGCCAATACCGTCACCGTCACTGTCAGTATCTTCAGTAGGGTCATTAGGAAAGGCATCGCGATTGTCACCTATACCATCGCCATCACTATCAACACTTTCTAATGGGTTATTTGGAAATGCATCAGCATTATCACCTATACCATCACCGTCGGTATCTAGCCACTCTGTAGGGTCGTTATCAAATTGATCTGACCAATTGCCAATACCATCATTGTCATCATCCCAACGCCAAATAAATACGTCATTGCCATCGCCCCCCAAGTAGGTAACATGCATGTAATAACTATTATCAACATAAATAGCACCGTTTTCTCTAATGCCAATAAAAGTACCATTAATTCTATCATCACCTGTGTTATTGATTAAAATGGTGCCATAACGGTTACTGTCGGATCCCTCGCGTGTGGTTGCTCCTGGCAGTAAATTTATTGATAAAGTGGCATTTGACAAATTAATGTCACCGCTAACAGTCAGCTGATTGTATTGGTCACAAACTTCGCGGCTAAAATAATATCCTGCAAGATTATGATTAACGATTGCGCCGGCTTCTATATTTAAATTGTTCAGCGTTAAACAACCAAAAGCTTCATCAGTGAATAATGTGCTATTCGAATTAACATGAATGTCGCCATTAATGCTGCCTTGACCATTAACCTTCAAGACGCCACCATTATTAATGGTTAACGTTGTGGTATATCCCATAGTAGGTACTACAAAAAACAAAGCGCCGATAAATAATTTTATCGGCTTTTTAATCACTAACGCAGTAACATTCTTTCGCTTAGTTATCATCAATATTTCTCCAAGCCCAATAAGTTACTTGCTTGATAACTGTTTGATTAGTTTTCGTATTTGCTGTTGTTGCAAAATTATTTGTGCTTGTTGTGCATCAATTTGCTTTTGTTGTTCTTGAGTTGCTTGAATCAGTACAGGAATAAGCGCTTGGTAATTAACAGATTTAATGCCGGTCTTATTTGTTTTAACGACTTCAGGGATTGTTTTCTCAACATTTTGCGCAATTAAGCCGTATTGTTTAACGTCTGTGCGACCAAGATCATTCTTCCAATGATATGTAACACCTTCAATACGCTGAATTTTAGCTAAAGCATTTACAATGGGTTTAATATCTTGTTTTAGGCGCTCATCAGAATTCAATGTTAATCCACCTGATATAGTGACTTCACCTGTATTAGCTAAAGTTAGTAGGTCCGTTTTCACGCGCGTTTCTGAACGAGAGTTTGAAGTGGAATTCACATAGGATGCAATAGCAAAGTCGCCATTATCACTCGCCGAGAGCGACCATTGATCAGAAAAATCATCACCATTATCAGCCCATAAATCAATTTCCACCATATTAGTATCAGTAGCAATTGCTGAAATCTTTTGGCTGACAACATCAGAAAACCTAAACAATGGCTCACACACCCATTCATAAGTTCCACCAAAATCAGAATCATCATAATAGCAGTGTTTATTTTTACCTAGGGCAGTTACGGCATCAGCAGAGGGATCCCAGCTAATCGTATTTGAATTTCCAATAACTACCGTATTATCTGCATGACTCATCGCCTGATAGCCTATAGTAATAGCTTCAGTGTGCGTGCTTGAGGCATGGTAACCCATAGTAATTGAGTAATTATCAGTGTTTGTAGCTGAGTCACCAATAGTGACATCGTAACGCCCTTTACCACTTGCATGGCTACCGATAGTTACACTGTTTGTATTGTCGCTTATTGCACCGTAGCCAAATGCAATTGAATCATTATCATTTGCTGAGGCAAAGGCCCCTAAAACTGTCGTACGAAAAATAGCTTCATTACCTCCAGGCGCAATACTGGAACTTGGTGACCAATAAGTACTTCCCGAATATTCCATATCTGTTTCTATTGCCGCATCATAACTATATAAACTATTAGCTGAGTTTGAAAAAGCACCAATCCATACATTATCTTCACCTTCACGATTGGCATAACCTGCTAGTGCCCCCAATGCCGTATTTCGGTTTGCATCGTCTGTATGATTCGTTCGGTTATTATCATACCCAGCGTAAACGCCAACAAATGTATTAAAATCAGCATGTTCAACATTGGGGCCAGCATTAGCACCCACGATAGTATTAGCTAACCCAGCACCTACATCATGACCAGCAGCAGAGCCAATCATAGTATTCCTTGATGCCTCGCCCATTAATTGATTACCTGCTTGTTCGCCTATCGCGGTATTGTTGTGACCAAAAAATGCTTGCGAGTCTCCATCAACAACAGGGTTTCCTGAACCTGAACCCGCACCGCTTCCAGCTCCAACAAAGGTATTATTATCACCTAACGTATTTCTGTGACCAGCTTGTTCACCAATGAAAACATTATCATCACCGTTGATATTACTTTCACCCGCTTCTTCACCAATAAATGTGTTATCAACACCTGTTGTATTATTCCCACCCGCGTCAGATCCAATAAACGTATTATCTGTTGCAGTATTTGATGCTCCAGCTCTAGCACCGATAAAAGTGTTATCAGCACCCGTTATATTCAACTCACCACTATTAGCACCTATAAATGTATTATCTGTTGCCTTATTTATAGCGCCAGCATTAAAGCCAACATTGGTAATATTATCGCCAGAAGTATTAGCTGCACCCGCATTTTCACCAATATTAGTATTGTTATCAGCACTTGACGTTTGAGCTGCACCTGAATTAGTACCAAGATTTGTATTACCATCAGCAAAACTTATCGGACTAATACTAAGTAAAGTAGTAATAGCTATTGATGTAATACTCTTGGTAAATAACTTGCTCATAACAACACCTTTATTTGACAGCAGATTAGCAACCTGCTGCATAAAATTTTTTGATAATTACAATTTTAAGAAACAAATATGCAGTCAATAAGGAGGTGAGCAATTAGATGAAAATATTTGCATGACTCCTTACTCACTTCATATTTAATTGCTCTAATATCAAAATGACGAACTAAGGAGAAATATTAATCGTGAATAAAATATTGGTTATTGAAGCAAGTACAATGATTGCCAAAAACCTAACAGACTTTTTAAATTTGCATAATTATCATACGAAATACTGCACCAGCAGTGATAATGCGGTTAATAGCATTACAGTATTTAAACCAAATTTAGTACTATTAGACTTTAGCTTGCCAGAAGTTGACGGTCTGCAAATATGTCAGAACATTAGAACGTTTTCTGACGTTCCAATCATTTTTATGTCTAGTCAAGCAAACCGTCAACAACGGCTTCAAACTTTCAACGTTGGTGCGGATGATTTCATAGAAAAGCCATTCAATAATGACGAATTACTTTTACGAGTTAAATCAGTATTAAAGCGCTGTAATACTCGTACTCACCGCCAAATACAGGTAAGCTAATTATAACCGCAATCGTGATGATGAAAGATGTCTAAAATATACTTCATTTGCCTTTTTCTTTTTTTGTTGTTATTTACCTTATCCGTCAAGAGCTCAAACTTCGGTAAATTTGACGTAATAACAACCCCTGTTTTTACACAAATTAATCAACAACTCTACAATACTAAACTAACCACTAGAGCTATCGCCCAAGATCACCAAGGATATCTTTGGGTAGGAACAACAGAAGGACTATATCAATTTGATGGCTACCAAATGAATTTATTTCGCCATCAGTCAGATAATATAAACAGCATACTTGATAATCATATTGAAGATATAGTTGTTGATAAACAAGGCTATCTATGGCTTGCAACCCGTTACAATGGGCTAAGTCGCTACGACCCTAACAGCAAACGCTTTGTTCATTTCACTGTTACGTCCAAAAAAAAGAAAGGCTTATCTAGCAATACCATTTATGAAATAAAACAAGATAACAATGGCTTATGGGTTGGCACAGATAATGGGCTAAACTTTATTGATTTTAATAATCTTAATATTACACATTACCTCATTGAAGATGAACCCATCCAAGTTATTTCATTGGCCATTAACCAAAAGGCAAATTTATGGCTTGGCACTTCAAAAGGCCTAATGTTTCGCGATAAGAAATCAACAAATATTAGCCACATTTCCAAAACCCTCGATGGCCCTTTCCCAGCCATGACTATTAAAGAAATTTTAATCGCTGAAGATAAAACACTATGGTTTGGTACTTCGTTTGATGGCCATTGGCGCTACTTTCCTGAAACAGGAAAATTAGTACCTCTTCCTAATAAAATAACGGAATCAAAAACTGACGGTAATACAATATTACAAGCCAATTCAAAGCAAATATGGTTTGGTACTACGTCACAGGGTATTGAAATTAGAGATGCTATCTCTGGAAAAATGCTACAACATATAGAGCACGACAGCGCCATTCCACACTCACTCCTTTCTGGAGGAGTGTCTACGTTATTTAAAGACAAATCGGGGCTTATCTGGGTTGGTAATAGACATGCGGGCCTGCAGTATTTAAACCCTGCGAATGATGCGTTTAGTGTTGCTAGCTCAAGCCCACAAAAAAGTAACGGGCTAAGCGGTTCTCCAATTGACGCTATCCTTCCGCTTGCTGACGGAAAACTGCTGCTATCTATAGCTTCCAATTACAACGTAGATCTTATTGATCAAGAAAAAGGCAGAACAAAATCACTAAAATTCATAGTTGATTTCGAAGGTAAATCTCGTCAACTAAACGTATTAACTATGTTGGAATCAAAAACCAAACAAATATGGCTAGGTAGCTTTCCTGCCTACCTTAGTCGCTACGACACCGTAACTGAAAAAATCACAAATTTTAAGGTGCCACTAAAAAAACAACGCCAAGGTGCTGTTTTAGGAATGTTAGAAGACCAAGCAACAGGACACTTATGGTTAGCAATGAGTGAAGGTATGCTTCGCTTTAATCCCAATGATAATACTTTCCATACTGTTGATTATGATTTCCACGGGGCCCTGCGTTTAATTCAACAAGACAAAACAGGTAATATTTGGACAGGAAATAAACATGGCTTATACGTATTACGTAAAGGTGATCAAAAGTGGTTTGAGTTTAACCAAAAAAGCCACCCTTCATTTACCAATAATAATGTGCAAGGCATTTTAATTGATAGTCTAGAACGAGTATGGATAGGTAGCCAAAATAATTTTTACCAGCTCCGTTATTGGTTCGAAGAAAATGCAATTTTTAGTTCTGTTAATAGCCGGTTAGACCGTATAGATGCTGGCGCAAAAAATATCATCGAAGATAACCTAGGCAATATTTGGTTGTCCTTAGATCGGTATTTCAATCCAAAAACGTGGGCATATCATAAACTTAGCAAAATCGAAAAAGCGAATATCGACGCCTTTAGAGGTAGTTATCAGAAAAGTAACTCCGGAATATTACTTTTTGGTGGCGCAAATGGCCTATTACAAATTGATCCAGAAAATATCCAAAAGTGGCAATACACTCCACCTTTAGCGCTTACTAAAGTAACGATAGACCAGCAACAAGTCCCAACACGGCGGAGTATAACGGTACCAAAAGATGCTAAAAGCTTATCCGTAAACTTTACAGCTATTGACTTCACCGAGCCAAACAAATTGTCTTATCGCTATAAACTTGATGGGTTTGACGAGAAATGGATAGCAACTAATGCTCAACAACGAGTAGCAACATATACTTCTTTAGCGCCCGGAGACTATAGCCTGAAAATATCTGCCAAAAACAGGGCTAATATATGGAGCCCTCACCCACTTACGTTAAAAATAACAGTCGAAGCAAACTATTATCAAACGTTGTGGTTCAAGGTTTTAGCTTTACTAATAGCAGCTATCATTATATACAGTTACATCAAGTGGCGCGTGAAGAAAATAGCACATCAAGAACATATCAAAAATGAAATGTTACTCGCATCTGAACGTGCTGAAATGATGGCAAATTTAGTGGAAAAGAAGAATCAATTGCTTGCCGATGTATCGCATGAATTAAGAACGCCACTAACAATACTGCAATTAAAGGTCGAAGCTCTGCAAAATAACCTTGTTCAGGATGTTGAAGCCTCATACGACAGACTTATGGATAAAATATCAGATATTAACCATTTAATATCTGATATTTATCAATTAGCACAATCAGATATTGGTGCGCTGCGCTTATCATTTGACGTATACAATTGCCGAAGTATTATCGATTCATGGACCGATGAGTTTTCAGCAACAGTAAGCAACAATGGCTTTATCTGGCAACAAAATATCAATGTGTTTGATGGCATTTCTATCGAGTTTGACAAAAATAAAATAAAACAAGTCCTGACAAACTTAATCGACAATAGCATGGCCTATACCGACAAACCTGGAAAAATTCGATTATCGGTACAGTTAAATGAAAATAATTTAGACATTATTATTGAAGATAGCGCTCCAGGAATAAGTCAACAAGATAAGCAAAGAATTTTCGAGCGACTATATCGTATTGAAAGTTCGCGAAGTCGAGCCACCGGAGGGTCTGGCTTAGGGCTCGCAATTTGTAAAAGTATTGTCGAGGCTCATCAAGGTTCGATAGCTGCATCTAGCAGTATATTAGGTGGTGTTGCTATTCACATTCAGCTACCGATAGTCATGGAATAAAACTATGAGCAAGATACTATTAGTTGAAGATGATATTGAAATAGCAGAACACCTGAATGTGTTTCTTAACAACAGCGGTTTTAATGTTATTCATCACATCAGTGGTGAAAAAGTCGTTGAAGCAGTAAAAGTTGACCAACCTGACCTAATCTTACTCGATATAATGCTACCGATAAAAGATGGCACAACATGTTGTCAAGAAATACGTAAATTCTCTGATATTCCAATAATTATGATAACGGCGAAAGCAGAAGAAATAGACCGCTTAATTGGATTAGAAGCTGGTGCTGATGACTATGTCTGTAAGCCCTTTAGCGCAATGGAACTTATTTTAAGGATCAAAGCTATTCTTCGACGTACGTTAAAAAAAGCTGCTACAGACAGTTTAATTCTAAATAGAGAAACCTTTAAAATTAGCTACCATGGGAAAACAGTAGAGTTAACGCACTTAGAATTTAATCTATTCAACTTATTGTACTCAAATCCAGAAAGAATATACTCACGAAGTCAAATACTCGACCTTGCCTATCCCGACATGCGAAATATATCTGACCGAACAATCGATAGCCATGTTAGAAACATTCGCAAAAAAGCGCTTGCATTTGAACTACAAGAAAGCATTATTGAATCCGTCTATGGAGCAGGTTACCGTTATATTATGCTGAAATAATTAGCTAAGTTGAAACAAAAAAGGTGCAATTGCTGTTTAGCAAATGCACCTGTATCAATAACGGAATAAAGCGGTTAACGTTTAACGTTTATATTCCACTTCAACGTCATAGTCATCTTCATCCCAATCTTCATCATCAAGGTCATCTTCTAAATCCGCCATAGCGTCTTCATGGTAGGTATCCCACTTAAACTCAACCGTTTTGCCGTCAACAGGAGTCTCTTCTTCCTCGGCAGGTAACGCTTCAATAAAACTCATAACGCCTTGGCAAAGATCTTCAGTGCCCGTTCTATTGAAAGCAGAAATGGTACGTACTTCGCCTTCCCAGCCTAAGCCGTCAATAATGCGATCCGTAATCTCTTTTGCTTCTTCTTCTAGCAATAAATCAAGTTTATTAAATACTAACCAGCGTGGCTTACCAGCTAACTCCGCTGAATGCGTTTCAAGCTCACTAATAATCGTTTGTGCATTCGCAAGTGGATCTGAGCCATCAACTGGCATCACATCAACAACATGCAGTAATATACGGCAACGCTCTAAGTGCTTAAGGAACTGTGTACCTAAACCAGCACCGTCAGCTGCACCTTCAATCAAACCAGGGATATCAGCAATTACAAAACTACGTTGTGCATCCAATCGCACTACACCTAAATTAGGTACTAAAGTGGTAAATGGGTAATCAGCAACTTTTGGTTTCGCAGCAGAAACACTGCGAATTAGCGTTGATTTACCAGCATTTGGTAATCCTAATAATCCGACATCAGCGAGTAATAATAGCTCAAGTTTTAAGTTACGAATTTCACCCGGTGTTCCATCAGTTTTCTGACGAGGAGCACGGTTAGTACTACTTTTAAAACGTGTATTCCCTAAACCATGCCAACCACCTTTAGCAACTAGCAACTTTTGTTCGTGCTGAGTTAAGTCACCAAGTTGTTCACCAGTATCAACGTCAACTGCACGTGTACCTACTGGAACTTTTAATAATAAATCATCAGAACTTTTACCGGTACAGTCACGGCTTTTACCATTTTCACCACGTTTTGCACGATGAAAGCGTTCAAAGCGATAATCGATCAGCGTATTCCAACTTTCATCAGCAACTAAATAAACATCACCGCCATCGCCACCGTCGCCACCATTTGGGCCACCGAACTCAATGTACTTTTCTTTACGGAAACTTACGCAACCATTACCACCGTCGCCGGCTTCGACGCGAATTTCTACTTCATCTACGAATTTCATGGTGTTTTAAAACACTCCAAAACGTTATTTTCTGTCATATATTATAAATGATTTTAGTCAATTAGCTTTGAACTATGTCACTTTTTATACAATTAGTAGCGATAACATATGCCATCACTATTGTTATCGGCCAGAAAATTAATTTAATTGCAAAAAAAAACCCTGCGTAACAGCAGGGTTTTATAAGTTTGCGTATTACTACTCAGCGATAATGCTTACAAACTTGCGGTTTTTAGGACCTTTTACTTCAAATTGTACTTTACCGTCAGATAAAGCAAATAAAGTGTGGTCTTTACCGATACCCATGTTGTTACCAGCGTGGAATTTAGTGCCACGTTGACGAACAATAATGTTACCTGCTAAAACTGTTTCGCCACCAAAACGCTTAACACCTAGGCGTTTAGCTTCTGAATCACGACCGTTACGTGTACTACCTGCAGCTTTCTTATGTGCCATTGTAAATCGCTCCTAATTAGCCGTTAATGCCAGTAATTTTCACTTCAGTGAACCATTGACGATGGCCCGCTTGTTTGCGTGAATGCTTACGACGTTTAAATTTAACAATTTTAACTTTGTCAGCGCGACCTTGGTTAACAACCTCTGCCACAACTTTACCACCAGCAATGTAAGGTGCGCCTACATTGATGTTCTCGCCATCGGCGATCATTAAAACGTTTTCGAATTCTACTGCTGCACCAACTTCAAGTTCGATTTTTTCTAAACGAACTGTTTGGCCTTCAGTTACACGATGCTGTTTACCACCGCTTTGGAATACCGCGTACATAGCTACTCCGTACTGCGTCATCATCTATGTATGTGACGCTTAAATTTAAAATTATAGGGCGCGAATTCTACGCGAAGATATCTGCGAGGGCAAGTAGAAAAGTAATGATTTATTATAATTTTTATTTAGCAAAAAACTTATCACTTAGAAAACTTCTATCGCTATGAATTTCGTGTAAAATTAGTCCTGAATATATTGTGCATTATAACATGAAAGGTAGCTCGTTACGCTTTATGAACATCAAAAACATTCAATCTTTGACACAACAAGACATGACAGCAGTCAACGACCTTATCTTTTCTAAGCTACATTCTGATGTTGCCTTAATCAACCAACTAGGCATTTATATTGTTAATGGCGGCGGTAAACGCATGCGCCCACTATTAACCGTCCTAGCATCAAGAGCATTGGGATATGAAGGAAGTGAACACTTACAACTAGCAGCTATTATTGAATTTATTCATACTTCTACTCTTTTGCATGATGATGTCGTTGATGAATCAAATATGCGTCGTGGCCGAGAAACTGCAAATGCCATGTTTGGCAATAGCGCTAGCGTTTTAGTTGGCGACTTTTTATATTCTCGTTCGTTTCAAATGATGAGTGAACTTAATAACTTACAAATCATGGATATTCTATCTGATGCAACCAACATTATTGCTGAAGGAGAAGTGCTGCAGTTAATGAACTGTAATGATCCTGATACAACAGAAGAAAGCTATATGCAGGTAATTTACTGCAAAACAGCAAAACTATTTGAAGCAGCAACACGCTTAGCTGCAGTTATTGCCAAGCAAGACCAAGCAACTGAAACTGCCATGCAAAATTACGGTAAGCATTTAGGCACCGCGTTTCAATTAGTTGATGATATTATGGACTACACTGCTGACGCGCAAGAAATGGGAAAAAATGTTGGTGACGATTTAGCAGAAGGTAAACCTACTCTCCCACTTTTATATGCTATGAAACATGGTAATGAGCAGCAAAGCACTCTAATTCGTAGCGCGATAGAAAATGGCGATGGCATGGATCACCTTGATGATATTCTTGCGGCGATGCAACAAACCGGTTCATTGGTTTATACCCAGAAAAAAGCTGAACAAGAAGCAGATAAGGCCATAAACGCGTTAGCAAACTTGCCAGAGTCAGAGCATAAACAAGCGCTTATATCTCTTGCGCATATTGCTGCTAATCGTAGCCATTAATTAGAGTTCAGTATATCAAGTCACAACTTTTCAGCGTTGTGACTTATTCTTTCTTATCCCCCTACCAATTTTCACCACTAGTATTTCAGTAAAATCATTTGTTATAGTCTTAGCACATTATTCAATGATGAAAACAACATGAGCAGCGGTCCTATTCAAAATACTCTAACTATTAGTCAAAGCGAATTTGGTCAATTAAGTAATGGTGAAAATGCCCTACTTTTTACGTTAAGCAATGACAACGGTGTTCAAGTAAAAATCAGCAATTATGGCGGCATTATCGTTTCATTAGAAACTTTAGATAAAAACAATCGTTCTGCCGATATTGTTTTAGGGTATGACACTGTTCAAGATTATGAGCAAGACCCATACTATCTAGGGGCAATTATTGGTCGCTTCGCTGGTCGAATAGATCAAGGTTCTCTTACTATTGATGATGAAAATTATCAACTCAGCATCAACAACACAGATAACCAACTTCATGGCGGCTTTAAAGCATTAAATAAACAGCTTTGGCATGCAGAAACTGAAAATAGTAAGGATAAAGTAAGCTTAATATTACGTCATACTAGCCCAAATGGAGACAATGGTTTTCCTGGTAACGTTGAATTTAAAGTCATCTATAGCTTAAATCAACAAAATCAACTCATCGTTGAGTACTTTGCCAACACAGATAAAACTACACCAATCAATCTTACTCAACATAGTTATTTTAATTTAGCTGGGCACAGTTCAGGTGATATTTATCAGCACCTAGTACAGCTCAACGCTGATTACTTTTTACCTATGGATGAACGTATTTACCCGACCGGGGAAATTAAAAAGGTGACTGGCAGCGCACAAGACTTCACTCAGCTAGAGTTACTAGGGAAAAACATCAATGGCGACGATGAGCAAGTTAGAATAGCACAAGGTTTTGATAACTATTGGTTGAGTAACCAAGGTGTGATTGATGGTGATAACTACTCTGCCATGGCATTTGAACCTGACTCTGGACGACGCCTGACTATGTATAGCGACCAACCTTGTTTGATTTTATATACCGCCAATTATATTGACGGCAGCCAAGTTGGCAAAGAACAATGTAGATATCAAAAGCATTCAGCATTTTGTTTTGAACCACAAAGAATGGCCAACAAAAATACCGGGGCAAATATAAACAATACTATTCTTCACCCAGAACAACCTTTCTATAGTAAAACTCGTTTTATTTTTTCGAATGGGTAAAATAAAAAAGGGGTAAACATAATATGTTCACCCCTTTTTCTAAATATGTAGTACTAAAAAATTTATTTTTGTGTTGAAACACCTAATAATAAACTAATCTCTTTAGTGATTTCTTCAATTTTATCGACATCTGTTGGCGCAATAAATATCGTATCATCACCCGCTAATGTACCAAGAATACCTGTAGATTCACCTAAGCTATCTAACATTCTAGAAATTAATGGTGCGCCACCAATACCCGTTTTTAAAATTATTTGCATGTTGTTGTGCTTAACACTAATAACCACAGATTGAATGGCTTGCTTTGATTTAGGCACCGCAAGTTCATCAGGTAAAATATAAACAACCTGTTCGCTGGCATTACGCATTTTTACCGCGCCAAGCTTAGACAGTAAGCGTGATATTTTTGCCTGAGACATATTCTTAAAGCCTTGCTCAGCAAGTGCATCAGCTAATTGACTTTGCGAGCCATAGCACTGTTCTTTTAATAATGCTTTAAAGGCTACAATTAATTCGGCTTCATTTTTTTTACGGCTTGTTGTCATGTTTTAGCTCAATACAGAAATTTCTAATGTCTATTGTATAAAAATATTAAAAGCTCAGCCATTTTTTATTTTCAACTTGATGTTTTGTCCAAGTTATTCAATAACCTGTTTGCGCTGTTCCATTAACCCCATTGCAAGAATATAAGGATTTTCTTTTTGCAAAGTAATGAAATCTTCCTTGTTAGCCATATCTTGCCACTGATGAGCAATTAAGCTTTGCGCGACGGCACCACCTAATGTAGCCCCTGGACCTAAAATAATTAATTTATCTGGCGCAAATTCTTTTATCGCGACTTCTATAGCTTTAGAAAAGTTGTATGGCGCAACCACTTGAGTATCAAGCGTATAATTATAGAGCTGTTCAGTATTACAACTGTAAGGCTGCCACACTTGCCCTAAGCCATCAATAAGAGGAACTTTCGGAGCATTAAACATCGACGATGACATTTTATCCATCGCTTGTTTTGAAACATCAGTTAATAACGGGGTATGAAATGCAGCATGGTTAAATAAGTTCATCGGGTATCTGTCTTGTACCACTGGCAGTAAAGTTTCCAACGCTTTTAACCCTGCTTTATTACCGCCAAAAACAATATAACCACCAAGATTTATCGAAATATGCACTTCGCAGCCAGCTTTTTCATTGGCTTGTGCCAGCCATTGCATTACTTGCTGTTCTTTTTCATTATCAATTTGCCAGTCATCATTAATAATCGGGTAAATCATCTGGCCGCCAATTACGCCGTTGGTCATCATTGAGCCCATAGTATTAATGAGTTCAATAGCTTGTTGTGGCTTTAAAGCACCTGCAACCGCTAAAGCTATATACCAACCCATTGAGTTTCCAGTTACGGCAACAATATCAAATTCATCTTGGTTGATCGCTTGATAGTCAGATAAAGCACAGGCATAAATTAACGCTGAAGCATTTTCCCCTGCGGTATGTACACGCATGCTGTAGTTATCCATCCCATCAAGTTCAGAAACTTTTATTTGCCCTTGGCTTTCTCGATAATCATCGATCAACGAAACTATTTCAGTTTTATCTCCGTGTAATCGCTGCAAGTAACCAAGCTCTTCTTTATTATACGTGCCGCGACCTGGGCATATAACAACAGCTCGTTGCTTGCTCTTTACTGGCTTTTCTACTGATGAACTCATTGGCAAATCTCCATAGCTGCTGTCACGATATTCTCAACCGATGGCAGTACTTCATAAGCGGCTGCGCCTAAAGGAATAAAGCTATCGCTGGCAGTAACTCGCTTAATTGTTGGTAGCGTTTTAGCTTGTTCATGAATCAAGGTAACTAGTGCCTCACTGATTGAACCAGTTTGACGGCACTCATCAACAATGAGTACATTTTCGCAATCATTTACTTGCGCCAAAATACCTTTTTCGTCTAATGGTGCTAGCCAACGCAAATCGACAACTCGTGTTTCAATGCCCTGTTCAGATAATTGTTTTTGAGCTTGGCGAGATAAGTAATTACCATTGCCGTATGTTAAAATACAAAGCTGCTTGCCGTCGCCATGAGCTTTAACTGTTAAATTTACTGGTTGATCACCGCTAGCCGGAGGCTGATATTCATGAGTCCATAAACCATCACCTTCTTGATGCAAATCTTTAGTCATATACAAAGCAATTGGCTCTAAAAACACCACCATACGCTGTTGCTCCTGTGCTAAACGCACACTGGCACGCATCATTTCTACAGCATCAGCACCATTAGATGGGCAGGCAATAACGAGCCCAGGAATATCGCGAAAAACAGCAAAAGAATTATCATTATGAAAGTGACCACCAAAACCTTTTTGATAAGCTAAGCCGGCAATACGAATCACCATAGGATTGGTAAACTGACCATTTGAGAAGAACGGCAACGTTGCCGCCTCACCACGAATTTGATCTTCAGCATTATGGACATAAGCTAAAAATTGAATTTCGGGGATAGGTAAAAAGTTATTATGAGCAAGGCCAATTGCGGTGCCTAAAATAGTTTGTTCATCTAATAAAGTATTAATGACGCGATTTTTACCAAAGCGTTCACACAATTTAGCCGTAACATTATAAACTCCACCTTTTTTACCAATATCTTCACCACACATGACAATATTGGGATATTCAGCCATTAAATCCATCAACGCCCAGTTAATCAACTTAGCCAAATGCTGTTTCTTCTTTAAATTATGTTTTTCATGCTTAAAGATTTCATTGCGACGTTCTGGTGTCACTATGCTTGAACTGCGCGCTTTAAAAACATCCGGTACAATACTTTTCATAACCGCATCAGCAGAAGTTAACTTTTCTTTACTAGCGGCATTTTCAGCAACCACTTCAATACGCTGTTCAATTTGATCGTAAATACTAATTAACTCGTCAGCAGTTAATATGTTGTTTTCTAAAATAATACGAGCAGTATGTAATAGTGGGTCTTGAAATTCAGTCGCAGTAATATCGGCGATATCACGATAAACAAACTCTGCGTCAGAGCCAGCATGGCCTAACAAACGCACCGTTCGTACATGTAGAAAAACAGGTTTACGTAATTCACGCGCAATACGCTCTGCTTCTTTCGCCGTTTGATAGGTATCTAGAATATTTAAACCGTCACAATACAAGTAATGTAAGCCTTCACGGTTTTTATAATTGGCTGCAATCCAGCCATCAGGTGTTGCCGTTGAAATACCAATACCGTTATCTTCACAAACAAACACAATGGGCATTGGAATCGACTGATAAGCTGCCCATGCAGTACTATTAATAGCGCCTTGCGTTGTTGAATGATTTGACGATGCATCACCAAAATTACAAATAATGACACCATCATCAGGAATTTCACCTTGATGCGCTAAACGTTTAGCCAAAGGGATACTGTATGCTGCTCCCATCGCTTTTGGTAAATGAGAAGCTATAGTGCTAGTTTGCGGTGGTATTGAAAGCGCCTTACTACCCAGAACTTTATGGCGACCACCTGAGATTGGATCATCCTTTGATGCGGCAAATGACAACAACATATCATAAAGTGGTGTTTGCCCTGGTACCTGCTTACCACGCTGAATCACAAAAGCACCACTGCGATAATGCAAAAATGCCATATCCGTTGGACGAAAAGCTTTGGCATAAGCAGCATTGCCCTCATGGCCGGAACTACCTATGGTATAAAAACTTTGCCCTTTTTTCTGCATCACTCGAGATTGTAGATCTAAGTGGCGGCTCATCGCCTGCGTTTCGAATAAATCAATAACATCGCTGTGGCTTAAACCAACATCCTCAGGCGTTAATTTAACTGATGATTTAGGTAAGGTTTGCGCACGAACAAAATTGACAAAGTTTTCTTTCACCAATTGATTACGATCAGACATCATATCTCCAGTGGAAATTGTGATTTTAGGTACAAATTAATGGATGGCTATTTAGCGAATAAACAAAAGGCGTATATGAATACGCCTTTTATTGATATTGCTTAGAAGAATGCCTGTAGGCCTGTTTGAGCTCGACCCAGTATCAAAGCATGAATATCATGCGTACCTTCGTAAGTATTAACTGCTTCTAGGTTAATCATGTGGCGTATAATATGGAATTCATCAGCAATACCATTACCACCATGCATATCACGAGCAACACGGGCAATTTCTAGTGCTTTACCACAAGAGTTACGCTTAATTAAAGAAATTGCTTCCGGCGCCAGTTGACCGGCATCCATTAATCGGCCCACTTGCAAACAGGCAAATAAACCAGTGGTGATATCGGTTTGCATATCAGCTAATTTTTTCTGAACCAATTGTGTCGCCGCTAATGGGCGGCCAAATTGTTCGCGATCTAAAGTATATTGACGAGCACCATGCCAACAAAACTCTGCTGCACCTAATGCACCCCATGCAATACCGTAGCGCGCTTTATTTAAACAGCCAAATGGTCCTGATAAACCTTTAACATTCGGCATAAGGTTTTCGCTTGGCACGAAAACGTTATCCATCACTATTTCACCGGTAATTGATGCACGTAATGAAAATTTACCCTCAATTTTCGGTGCACTTAAGCCTTCCATACCTTTTTCTAAAATAAAACCTCGGATCACGCCATCTAATTTTGCCCAAACAATGAAAATATCGGCCACTGGAGAGTTAGTGATCCACATTTTATTACCGGTAATACGATAGCCACCATCAACCTCTTTGGCATGAGTCGACAAACTTGCTGGATCAGAGCCTGAATTTGGCTCGGTTAACCCGAAACAACCAATATATTCACCTGTTGCAAGTTTTGGTAAATACTTCATACGCTGTTCTTCACTGCCGTAAGCATAAATTGGGTGCATTACTAATGAAGACTGCACACTCATAGCACTACGGTAACCACTATCAACTCGTTCGACTTCACGGGCTACTAATCCATAAGTAACGTAGTTTACGCCAGCACAACCATACTTCTCTGGCAATGTTGCACCTAATAAGCCCAACTCACCAAGTTCACGCATAATTTCCACATCGAAAATTTCATTGCGATTCGCTTCTAAAACACGCGGCATTAACTTTTCTTGGCAATATTGGTGGGCACTATCACGTATCATTCGCTCTTCTTCAGATAATAAAGAATCGAATAAAAGTGGATCTTCCCATTTGAATGAAGGGCGGTTAGCACTGCTTGAACTAGACATGAAATTACCTATTTATTAGCGGGTGAAATTTAAAGTGCAAAAATAATAGGCAAATATTAGCCAAAGTTAAAATATTCTTTTTCTTTATCTGCTATAGTTTTTGCCTATACCTTGTTATAAAAATACCATTATGGATTTAAAATCTCTTTATTATTTCACTTCGGTGTATGAGCTAAAAAGCTTTAGTGCTGCGGCAAAGTCATGCTTCATTGCCCAACCATCAATTTCAGCAGCAATTTCACAACTGGAACAACAGCTTAATGTGTCGCTGTTTAAACGCCATGCTCGTGGCGTAACACCAACAGAACAAGGTGAAAAACTCTTTCCATTAGCTAAGCAATTACTTGGGCAAGCTGGCGCAATAAAGACAATATTCACTGAGAAAACCAATAAGCAAGCATTTAGTTTAGGGGTAACTCGAGGCTTAGGTGTAGAACGAATGAGTTTGCTTTTAAAAGATTTCACCTCAGCACAACCAGAAGTTGAACTGACTTTAGTGCCACATTCAGAAAGTGTTGATGCTCGTATCATTTTGAAAGACGAACTCGAAGATGGTGAGCTTTTTATTGATATGTGGCAAGAAGATTACCTCTTAGCACTACCTTATGATCATATATTTGCCCTAAACGATGCTGTAACTTTAAAACAACTCGATAACTTAGCTTTTATTCAGCGAACACCTTGCAGTGCTTGGAATACCTTACAAGATACTCTTGCCTTAACCGGAATTAGCTTAGATATTAGGGCAAAAATAACCACCATAGATTATGCTATTGGTTTAGTACATGCTGGACTAGGCTGCGCATTTTTGCCAGCACATGAAGAAATACTCGATAGAGGTGACGTTGTTTTTAGACCCATTGATGGACTGCAATTAACCCGAGAAATTGTACTCGCTTACAAAGCCTCTTCTGACATTATAGATACGTTGAAGCGACTTGCTCATAAGCATGCAAATTAGAGCTTATTAGTTTGTTGATTTGTTGATTTGTTGGTAGGTAATTTCACTCCAATGAACCAACAATGCAGTACAAGCTTATAACTTCTAACGAATTATTTTTTCATGGGTACTATTTCACAATGATACCCTGTACAAATATCAAGTTACCTGCCAAAAATATATTGAAAGGTGAAAATTTAACATCACGCCAAAATAACTAGACCATAAAAATTGTTAAATGTTGCATTACGGCAGACTTTCTTACATTTTTTAAACACTTTATCGAACTGATAAACTAACGCCAGATAATTACATTTGATAACATTACAATGAAATGCCATGGTTAAAAAGTTACGATTAAACTTTAAAAATACAATACCGTTAACACTTTAGCTAAAATTAGCTCTACTCAAATAATAAAAATAATATGCCATATAATTTTAATAACAACCGATTTTCAAATGAGTCAGATGAGCACCAAACCATTATGTTCTTAAATAGTTCAATAATCTCTACTTATATACATACTCCAATTACGAGCGTTAGTTATGCTAATTAAACGCTTTATATTTTTCATCGGACTATTGCTGACTATCACCAGTCAAGCAAACGAGAAAATTCCTGAAAATGAAACCACCGTTTTTAACGAAACCTTCAGTTGGCAAGCTATGGGGAATATTTTTGTTACCTATAATCCATCGTTATTGAAAGGACATGATCAAGAAGAAGCTTTTGACTACCTTGGTGCAGGTATACTTTTGGATGTCTACTATGAAGGTTTTTTTATCCAATCTAACCACCGACGAGTATCACTACAAGGTGCGGAGCTTGGGTATCAATTAGTAGTTACACCCAAGTGGGAGTTAGATCTCATCAGCAAAACCTATATATTTGGTTATGAGCCTGACGATATTATAGATAGTGCCGATAAACCCATCCCAACATTAGAAGGCTTATCAAATCGCGAACCAGGGGAAGGTGTCGGCTTACGTTATACCCGTTACCATGCTAATGCTTCACTCTCTGTTGATTTTGCAACTTTAGCACCATTAAGCGAATCAAATGGTTGGGTGCTTGATGTTTTATATACTTATATGCTGCCTTACCGAAACTGGGACTTTTATCTAAGCGCAGGCTATACCCATTACTCTGAAAAAGTAATGGATTATTTTTATGGTGTTAATTCTGCTGAAGTAACGCCTGATAGAGCATATTACGAAGCCAATGCAGGGTATCGTGTACAACTAGAGCTGTTTGCTCAGCACCCTATTTCCACCAGCTGGTCTTTTGCTGGTGGTGCCACTTATAGCCGCTATTCTGATAGTACTAAAGATAGTCCATTGGTAGACGCGCAAGATTTAGCGAAAGTGAAACTTGGAGTGATCTATGTTTTCTAAATGGGACAAAGGAATTGTCTTATTAGTATGTTATTTCTGCAGCATAGCTCATGTTTCTGCGCAGCAAATACCTACACCGGATAAACTAAATAATGCGATACCAGCACAGCTAACCGTAAATTCGACATTTTCGGTACTACCAGCAAAGTGTATAACGTTGACACAAGGACGTCAGTGCTTCGCAACAATTACATTTACTTGGCAAACTCAAGCCCAAGGTAATTATTGTATTTATCAAGTAGGTAAAAAAGAAGCTATAGACTGTTGGTTTAACCAAAAACAAAACAGTATTACTTTTGAGTTTGAATCAAATAAAACGATGCATTATCAACTTGTCGCCTATGATTTTGATAAGGTAATAGCAGAAGCAGCAGTTGAAGTAAGTTGGGTACATAAAGCGTCACCGAGAAAACGACGCTGGCGCATATTTTAAGAGAAAGTATATGAACGAATCAAAGCAAGTTTTACTAGTAGAAGACGATCTAACTTTAGGTGATTGGGTACGCGAATACCTTACAGAACAAGGTTTTATTGTTGAACATTGTACCCGCGGTGATGAAGTTATGGAGTACCTCAAACACTTTAAAGCCGATATCGTACTTCTCGATGTAATGCTGCCAGGGTTAAACGGTATTGAAGTTTGTCGTCAAATTCGCCAAACGTTACAAACACCAATTATCATGTTAACGGCACGTGCAGATGAATTTGATGAAGTTATTGGTTTAGAAGCTGGAGCTAACGATTACGTAATTAAGCCCGTCCGTCCGCGAGCCTTGTTAGCGAGAATTTCAGGAGCATTAAAACAATCCATACCTGCTATCAATGCTTCATCTGATATTCAACATGGTGAGTTATTAATCAACCTTGAAGCAAATCGAGTTACCTATCAAGGTAAAGAAATTGAGCTTTCAACCAGCCTATTCGCCTTCTTATGTTTTTTAGCAAATCATGCCGGTGAAGTTGTTGATCGTGATACTGTATTTAAAGCATTGAAAAATCGTGAATATGACGGACAAGATAGACGCTTCGATGTCATGCTTTCTACTTTACGAAAGATTTTTAATGATGATCCGCAAAAACCTAAAAAATTCAAAACAGTTTGGGGCAAAGGTTATTTATTTGTTGCTGATGCTTGGAATAACGAAGAGCAAACAAGTTCTTAACAATGCGCCGTTTATATATCAGCATCATTTTAACCGTTATTGGCTCTTTGTTTATCATAACTTGGGGGCTTGATAAAATTGTCGCCAAACAAACTCCCACTCAAGCACAAAGTGAATATGCTTTGTATCACCAATTAATTGAAGGTTTCGATCGTCAATTATCATCGCAAGACAAGAACAACTTAGCACGTTTTAGTCAACAAATAAGTCAAGATTACCAGTTGGCGCTGCAGTTAGATAAAAGTAAAAACATCGCTTTACCTCATGAATTAACACCACAACTATCTCAAACTGGCGGATTGTTATTAGCGTCTGAAACACAACCTTATTTGTTAAAACAAGTGTCGAAATACCCTGATTATGTTATCCAACTTTCTTTGCCAGTAACCACAGTTGAAGAACACAAAATAGACATGATATTAACTGCCACTTTATATTTAGGGGTTTGTATAATTTTACTGGCTTGGTTATTCCCTTTAACACGTCGTCTTTACTTGTTAACCCAAACTGCGGCTAATATAGGCGCAGGCAATCTAAGTGCGCGTATGCCATTAAACCGCCTTTCTTATATCAGCATGTTAGAGAGTAGTTTTAACCGAATGGCAGCGCAAATAGAGAAACTTGTTGCTGATAATAAAATTCTCGCTCGTAGCATGTCACATGATATTCGCACGCCAATGTCCTGCTTACGGTTTGGTGTTGAAGCAGCAATGGATACAAAAGATCTAACTAAAAAAGATCAGTATTTAGCACGAATGGAAACAGAACTTACTCGAATGGAAGATATGACAACGGCATTTTTAGAGTATGCAGGTATGGAACGTCAAGGCTTTCACTTAAAGCTTGAAGCAATCAATATCAATGACTTCCTAAAAACCATCAATACCGATTTTCAAGCCTTAGCTGAGCAGCATAATGTTACCTTGAACTATCACGCAAGTGATGAGTTAACAAAGAACCCTGTAATATTATCACTCGACTTTCATTGGTGTTATCGTGCGATTCAAAACCTAATTAGCAACGCCGTTCAATATGCTAACAACGAAATTTTATTAGCCAGCTACCGGCGTGGAAACCAGCTTTATATCAATATAAAAGATGATGGTAAGGGCATACCTGAGGAAAGTATTGATAACATTTTTGATCCATTTGTGAAGCTAGATGTCGATCGTTCCCGAGAACTCGGTCATTTTGGCCTTGGCCTAGCCATAACTGCCAAGGTTGTTCATTGGCACAATGGTACGATTCAGGTAAATAATAAAGCGGATTTTCCAATAGCGCCAAATGACAAACAACAGTTCGACAGTGCGATTACCAAAACTTCTGGTGCTTGTTTCACTATTGCCCTACCAATATCAACGCAAGAAAAGTAGCCTAGGTACTGGCAAATTGTATACCTTTCTATCTGGTCAACAATGCCTTAACATATAGCATAGTTTCGCTATATGTAAGTCCAGCCGCAAAGAGTACCTGCACACAGTATGAGTTCAAATCAAACAACATCATTATCTATCGTTCTAAACGCTTTTGGCTATTCTGAAAAAGACTGTGTCGTAACACCATTAGGAAACGGGCTTATAAATACCACATACCTAGTAAATACAGGTAAAAAAAGTGTTGTATTACAGCAGCTAAACAATCAAGTTTTTAAACAGCCCGAGCATGTTTTTAATAATGCCGATGATATTAATCGGCACTTAAATATTAAACAAACAGCCAATCAATATGCGATGCAGCCAACTCAACAATATAAAACGAATGATAAAAAAAATCATGTTTTAGATAATGGCGAATATTGGCGTTGTATGCGCCTTATAGAAAACTGTTATACCCTAGAAAAAATTGAAAATAATCAACAGGCAAAGCTTGTTGCCAATGCCTTTGCACAATTCACTTCGGCACTTAGCGATTTTAACAGTAAAAATTTAGCGAGTATTATTCCTGATTTTCACAACTTAACAGCGCGCCTAACGCAGCTTGAGAATGCTATTAGCCAATCAGAATCAGAACGTAAAAAACAAGCACAATCACTAATAGATTATATCCATTCACAAAAAGCATTTTGTCAGGAAGTAAAAGAATATATTAAAATATTGCCGTTACGAGTCACCCATAACGATACAAAAATAAACAATCTGCTATTTAGTTATGAAACTAATAAACCCACGGCAGTGATTGATTTAGATACTTGTATGGCAGGATATTTGATGCATGACTTCGGTGACATGGTTCGCACTTGTTGTAGTTCATTGCCTGAAGACAGTGCAGAAATTAACAGCATGACAATCAACTTTAAAACACTTAGTGTTCTTACCGAAGCATATATTAATGGCTTAGCAGAAACCTTAACTGATATAGAACGCAGTAGCTTACTAATCGGTGTAAAATTAATGCCATTTATGCTCAGCATACGATTTTTAACTGACTACCTTAATGGCGATCAGTATTTTAAAACTCAATACTCTGAGCACAATTTAATGCGAGCAAAAAACCAAATGCAACTTTACAAACTTTTTTGTCAAAATCATGAGAAGTTAACTGAGATTATTCTGCGTAAACCAGTACTTAATGCTATTGCCTGAGCATACTTAAGAGGTGAATTATTACTTTGCAAAGTGTGAAAAAATTGGGATCGAGGAAAGTGTTAGCCATCTAGTTTGATTGACTTGTTAGCTGGAATAGCACCGTTGATTTTTGCGGTTTATTTCCTGAATCGTTTCATTGTTTTTAATAATTTTTTGATTTATTAAATCTACCGTTTTTTGAATAGTTCTCTACTAAATTTCATTTTGCTCATTTGCTAATTTAATTTTTAAACCTGTGAGTTTGTTCTGTTGGGTATCGGTATTTTCTTCAATGAGCTTTATAATCATTAACACATCTGCACAACTTTCTTTTCGCTCCCCACAGCCAATTAATAATAAGTTGATAACAAAAAGTCCATATTTCATTTTTAACTCCAATCAACATTATCCAGTTAATAGTTTATTCTGCAGAGGTCTAGCCAGTTCTAATCGAATATCAGCCTAACAATCTATACATAACCCCCTATACCTAATGAATTCGTTCAAAATCCAGCATTACTGAGGTATCCCGATAATATGAGAAAACATATGGAAAACTATTAATAAACAACTCAATGTAGTAAATAAGAAGTTAATTTAAACGACATTAATCAATGGCTGCACAGTGAACTGGGTGCCAGAAGTTGTATATGACTTTGACATTATATTTACCCTTTTTTTATTATTTTTTGTAATTCTGTTTTTCTGCATATAAAAATCAATTTAATCCAATTTATTAATTACCAGCTTAATCCTACTATATTTTCAGGGAAAGTTAGTTATAAAAACAGCTTACACCTAAACTACTTGAACACTGATCGGCTTTAATACCGATGAGCTGAAAATACACATATGAGGAATTAATTATGAGTAAGAAATTAACCACTGCAGCAGGCTGCCCTGTTGCACATAATCAAAATGTACAAACCGCAGGGAAACGCGGGCCTCAACTTCTACAAGACGTATGGTTTTTAGAAAAAATGGCTCATTTCGATCGTGAAGTAATCCCCGAACGCCGTATGCACGCAAAAGGCTCTGGAGCTTATGGTACATTTACGGTTACCCATGACATAACTCAATACACAAAGGCAAAAATATTTTCAGACATTGGCAAAAAAACCGATCTATTCGCACGTTTTACTACCGTTGCGGGTGAGCGCGGTGCCGCTGACGCAGAGCGTGATATTCGTGGCTTTGCTTTAAAGTTTTATACGGAAGAAGGTAACTGGGATTTAGTAGGCAACAACACACCAGTATTTTTCTTACGTGATCCACTAAAATTCCCTGATTTAAATCATGCAGTAAAGCGTGACCCTCGTACCAATATGCGAAGCGCGAAAAATAACTGGGACTTTTGGACATCATTACCTGAAGCATTACACCAAGTTACGATTGTTATGAGTGACCGGGGTATTCCTGCAACGTATCGTCATATGCATGGCTTTGGTAGTCATACCTTCAGCTTCATCAACAATAAAAACGAACGTTATTGGGTAAAATTTCATTTTGCCTCTCAACAGGGCATTAAAAATTTATCAGATGCAGAAGCGGGAGTAGTTATCGGCAATGATCGTGAAAGTCATCAACGTGATTTATTAGAAAGCATTGATAACCAAAACTTCCCTAAATGGACATTAAAAGTTCAAATCATGCCTGAAGCAGAGGCTGCTAGAGTAACTTATAACCCATTCGATTTAACTAAAGTATGGCCACATAAAGATTACCCATTAATTGAAGTTGGTGAGTTTGAGCTAAATCGTAATCCAGAAAACTACTTTGCAGAAGTTGAACAATCGGCGTTTAACCCAGCTAACGTGGTTCCTGGAATAAGCTTTTCTCCTGACAAAATGCTACAAGGTCGATTATTTTCATACGGTGATGCTCAACGATACCGTTTGGGTGTTAACCACCAACACATTCCTGTGAACGCTCCGCGTTGCCCTGTTCATAGTTACCACCGCGATGGTGCTATGCGTGTTGATGGTAACTTTGGCAGCACATTAGGCTATGAACCTAATAATGAAGGCCAATGGGCAGAACAACCTGGTTTTTCTGAGCCCGCTTTAAATTTAGATGGCGCAGCTGCGAACTGGGATCACCGTGAAGATGAAGACTACTTCTCACAGCCGGGTGATTTATTTCGCTTAATGACCACTGAGAAACAAAAAATCCTATTTGATAATACTGCGCGCAACTTGAATGGCGTTCCAAAAGAAATTCAATTACGTCACCTAAGGCACTGCTATAAGGCAGATCCTGCTTACGGTGAAGGCATAGGGAAATTACTTGATATTGATGTGAATGAATTTAACTCGTAATCAAAAAACCAATGGCAGATGACGACAATGGTCATCTGCTTTTTATTCTGTATTTTCTTATCGAATTTAAGAAAAAGTAAAAATGACAAATTTAAAAAAGCCGTTATTACTTAATAAGGTGAGTAACTTATTAAAACAACTTTACCAATCAAGGCCTTTTTGCGCTTTTACACCTGCTTTAAAAGCATGCTTTATCGGTTGAACTTCAGAAACCGTATCCGCTAATTCAATTAATCGACGGTGACAAGCACGCCCAGTGATCAGCACATGTTGCATTTTAGGGCGATTATTCAACGTCTCAATAATTTCATCAAGTTCAATATAGCCATACTTAACCATGTAGGTCATTTCGTCGAGTAGTACAATATCAAGCGTTTCATCGCTAAGCATTTCTTTGCTCTTTTGCCAAGCAACTTTTGCTGCGGCTTTATCGGTTTCAGTGCTTTGCGTTTCCCAAGTAAACCCTGTTCCCATGACATGATGTTTAACAGGAAATTGCTTTAAAATGTTCATTTCGCCACATTCCCATTTCGAGCCTTTGATAAACTGCACAATACCGGCTTTTTGGCCGTGACCAATAGCGCGTAAAACCGTACCAAAACCTGAAGTGCTTTTACCCTTACCGTTACCCGTTATTACCACTAAAACACCACGTTCTTCAGTCGCTTGAGCGACACGTTCAGCAACCTCAGCTTTAATTCTTTTTTGGCGCTCAACATGTTTTTGTTCTTTATTTGCCAATTTCTCTTCGTTGTTCATAACTTTACTCTTATTTATTCGTTACTAATTAAGATCAGTTTACCTGTTTCTGGGTCACGATAAACCTGTCCCATGGCTTGGTAACCTTCTTCGCTCTGTAATTTATTTTGTAATGTTTCTGGCGGCGAGGTCATTTCTTTACCAACCGAGTCAACAGGTTGAATCATGGCTTTATTATCTGCTTTATTCATTTGAAAGTGTTGTTCTAAATCCGGGCTTACCGCCACTAAAGCGGCAATTAAGCCACAGGCAAATACCAGCATAATATCAATCAAGTTAGCAAGCGGCCCTAACGGCTCTTGTTCTTGGCTGTCAAACTGGCTACTTCTCCATGCGTCACTCATTGGCATTCTCTAGGCTGTTTTTGCTGAAGCATTAACATCAACTGCTGGCGTTAGTTTAGCAGTATCGATAACAGCTTCTGTAATTTCTAATCGCTCTAATTCTCCAATCGCATTGTCGTACCAACGCCGGCGCATTCGTCCCAGTACAAAACCTATAACACCAGCAAATAAACCAATAATAGTGGTATCAAATGCGACCGTCATCGCGGTCGTCAAAATACTGATATCACCAGAGCCAAGTGCAGAAAGACCGGGCCCTAATGGAATAAGCGTGCCCATTAAACCTAACATAGGGGCAATGCGCGTGATAAAGTCGGCTCTTTCAATACGTTTTTTACCTTGGCTGATCAAGGCTTGCTTTTGCTTTGCTGCTTGTAATGCTGGTATCACCGAAAGCCGTTCACCTAATGCTAAGCCAAATTCATAAATCGCCAAGCCAGTAAAAAACAATAAGCCCCATACCACAGGCTGAAGCAACCAAGAGGTAATTAAATGCATAATATCTAATGAAAAACTATATAACATACTAACTTTCCTTCTCAACAACTGACAACTTAGGTAACTGACGTTGCGCTCGAATATAACCAAATAGTATTAGCAACAACACCACACTAATTAACCCAAGCATTAAAACTTTCTGCTCAAATGACTGAGCTTGTTCACCATCCTGACTAACAGTGCTTTCTTCAGTTGCAGGTGTACTATCGTTAGGTACAACTTCACTAGTTTTTAACGGCTTAGTTGTCGCGGTTATTTCTTGAATATGCTGAACACCAGAGCCTTGCTCCCCGGTAGGTGTGTGGTTTGCCGCAGCAAGCACCTGTTCGAGTTGCTTTTGTAACGGCGCAGATAGCATAGGTTTAATAAATGAATAAATAGGATGGTTGGCATGCGTATGGCCGCTGCCCGGAATACCATGTTTAACAATGTTTTGTGCAAATTGCTCAGCAAGTTCGGTTTGCGTTTGTTGGTTAGCTTGCCAAAAGCCTTTTTCAATAGCTACAAGCATCACTGCTAAAATATTACTTTGCACATGCACGTTATACTTTGCTTGTAAAAATTCATCAAGGCCAAGCGCTAAACTGTCATCAATATAAATGGCTTTTAGGTCTTGCCAAACCCAAGACTTAATAATTTCTGGGCTTGTTGCTTGCCAACCCCACAGGTTTTCAATGAACTCACTACCCATGGTTCTTGCGCCCGCATAACCTTGCTTCATCAGCGGTTGGATCCATTGTCGATTTAAAAAGCGCCCGCGTAACTCCGACAATAAAGCAGTTTGCAGAGGGTCTATCGACAACTGTTGATTATTTGCGTGCGATATAACAAAGCTATTAGGTTGTAGACCAGCAATGGTTTCAATCGCTAAATTTAAGCCACCTAAATAATCGTAGGCATCATTATTATCAATCAGGCCATACAAATTACTCGCACGCCCTAGGTAAGTATTATTAACATTAGCGAGTTGCTGGCGGAATAAACTTTGTACATTACTGCCCATCGCTGTATTTTCATTTGGCACTCCATAAGCATGACTCATACGCTTAATATACGCTTCGCCTAATTGCTTACGTTCCTGCCATGCGCCTGAGCGCTCTGCTAAACGGTTGATACCCGCACCATACGCACCCGGCGCAGTACCGAAAATTCGAAAACTTGCTTGACGGCCTAGTAGCTCAGCACTGATGCTGCTATTTGCTCGCAAGAGTGCTTGTGCTTCACGAAGCCAGTTACTAGCAACCATATTATCTTGTATGCTTTCGTCGAAGGGATGACTCTGTTGCGAAAGCATATGCTCAACCGGTGCTAATGCCGCATGCAAAGCACTGATGAGCGCGGGGTGATCACGTTCAATAACATTTTTACTGGCAGCTAATGCCAATAATACAGAACGATCTAACCACGCCAACTGCTGAGCATATAAATCTCGGAATAAACCAGAGGTGGTAAAAACGATATCTCGACGCTCTTTACGTGTTTTATCAAGCTCAATAAGTTTTAACGATTTTAAAATGCCGCGTCGATTCCAAACTGGTTGAACGCCAAGCATATCCATACCAAAAGCGATCATAGCCCCTTCATCACGTACCGCATCAGAAGCCCATAAAATTACTGCTTCTTTATGAGTTTTATCAATAATAGGGTTTTCTGCGCGCGCTTTAATTGCCAATTGTTGACCGGTATTAAAACCTAACTGAGACGGTATTAAACCGCCATCAAGCGCGTAAAAATTTCGTCCCGTTGGTAAGGCGTCAGGTGTTCTAATCGGATCATTACCTTTACCTGGCGCAACAAACCCGCCATTTAAGGCATTTAAAAACGCTGACATTTCACTGCTTGGTGATTTAATCAGGTTTTGCTCAATCTCATTACGTTTTTCATCGTCAAAGTCTAATTCGCCTTTTTCTATCGATGTCATCATGGTTTCAATAGCATCTTGTTGCCAGTCTTTACCATAAATATGCAAACCTAGCGGCATAAAGTCTTCTTGTAATTTGGTGAGATAATGCCCGACTTCATGCAGTAAAAAGTCATCATCAACCTCACCAAAACCAATGCCACGAACTTGCAACTCTTCATCCATACTGGCAACCAACTCATCGGTTAAATTCAGCACTTCAATTTTATGACGCAACGCTTTAATCGCTTTTTTCTTGGTATCGTCATTAGATGCTGCCTCAGCACTTTCAATGAGTTGACGTAACTGCAATAAGCCGTCATATAGCTCAGTGGTGGCCAAAGGTGGCGTTAAATGATCTAACATCACCGAAATACCGCGGCGCTTAGCTTGAATACCTTCACCGACGCCATCAACAATGTAAGGGTAAATACTTGGAATACTTTCGATAATTAGCGACGGGTAATCGCTTGCTGATAAGCCAACCGCACGTTTAGGTAAAAACTCGTAGGTTGAATGCCGGCCTAAATGCACTATGGCGTTGGCTTTAAAAAAGTCACGTAAATAATAATAAAAAGCCAAGTACTGATGCGGTGGTGGAAAAGTCATATTGGCATGTAACAATTCTTCATTTAACTCCCACCCTCTCGGCGGCTGAGGCCCTAAGAAAACATTACCAAACTGAACACCAGGTAATAGAATTTCATTATTCCACACCATGGTTTTCCCCGGCACATTTCCCCAACCACGAATGCCTTCAATTTGCATAGCAATGAGCGCATTTTTTAGTTTTTCTGCTGATTGCCATTGCTTAACGGCAATCTTGTTATTTGCCTGTTTTAATGAGATTAAATGACGGTATTGCTTGGTTAACTGTTCAAGTAAATTTAATGCGCGGGCACGCCCTTTGTGCCGAATTCCATCAAGTGCGTGATGTAAATCAACCGAGGTACTTTCAACATTGGCTAATAGCGCCTGCAAAACCTTATTACGCTCAACCGTTGAAAGCTGTGCTAGTTCAATTTGGCCTTGAGCAAAAAGATAAGTGTTAACTTGAGCATGTAAATGCCCTAACGGCCCCTCAATCATTTCAGCTTTAACAACATTAGGTAAGGTTTCGAAATACGCTTGGTAATCATTTACTGACATTTTATTGATCAGCGGTGACATTTTATTTAATGCTGTGGCATCTTGCGGTAAGTTCACCGCTTTTAATTGTAATATATCGAGCAGTTCTTCAGCTGAACCAGGGAAGTCAGCTTCAGCGCCCAAATCATAACCTTGCGCTTTTAATTGCTGCAATATTTGCCAAAGCGACTGTTGAACATCGAGGTTATCAGCACCTATATTGTGGCGACCCGGCGGATGATTATAATAAACAATGGCTACTTTTTTCTTCGCGTTTTCAGTTGTTCTTAGCGCTAGCCAAGCACTTACTCGAACTTGTAGTCGTGCAACTTCTTTTGTTAATACTTCACTTATAGATAAACTCGCACCGGTTAATGAGTCCAACTTAGCACTCGAAGCTAATGCCAATACATGTGGCTGTGAAACACCTTGTAGCTCAGGCATTGCCACCCGGTAATGTACACTGTCGCTCGGTAAACCTGTTGGCGAAAGTTGATATTCCAAAGTGCTCATTTCGGTTACTCGAATGCCTTTAAATATAGGAACGTTCAACTTTTCAAACTTCTGCGTAACTGGCTCGCGACCTTCACCACCACCAATAACAAAGTCTTGTAATGCGATAATAGCTAATGGCTGCGTAATTTTTAGATTACGCATTATTTCAATTGCTTGCTCACTCGGCTTCCCCCAACCAGCAAGCACAGAAACGCATTGCCATTGGCGCTGACATAATTGTTGATGTAGCTGCCATTGCCCAGGCTGATCACCGGTATCGTGATCAACAATAAACACTATGGGCTTATCTAAGTTTTTAGTTATATTATCTGCTAAATCAGCCTGACTGATCAGTTGCTCTTGCCAATAAAAACGTATCGGTTGCAAAGGCAGAATTTTTGGTGCTGCAGTTAAAACAGTTGAGTTAGCGTTTGCTTGAGTAATAGTTTCTAGCCAAGTAAATAAATGCCCTAAATTTTCTTTACCGCGATTTTGCCAATAAGCACGCGCTTGTAACCAATAAGCAAAGGCTGGCCATTGCTGTTGTTTAGCCTTGAGTGCAGACATGTAATCATTCTTATCCAAGGCCGCCATTAAACTTTGCAACTGTTGCTTTGACAAATTGGCGGTATTACCACCATTGGTATCTTGGTGTATTGCCATTAAACGTCGGTCGGTATTTAGCATCAACCGTGTTTGTCCTTCTGGGTAAGTTAACGCTAACAAACGTTCAACTGACTCGCCAAATACACCAGCAATAACTAACGCCTGATGTTGATTAATGAGCTGCTGTATTTCTTTGTTAGTCATAATATTTAACTGGCTAACACTGCGAATATTAATACTGCTAGATGTTTTATCGACACTTTGTGTCGCTAAAAACTGATGTCCACCCGCAACCATACTGGCAGCTGATCGATCAGACACCAACGCAAGCATTTTCATTTCATTGGCTTGTAAGCTGGCAGCACTTAAAAAGGTGGTTAGCCAAAAGGCCATCAAAAAAACTATATTTAAGTGACCTTTTTTAAGCAAAGGTTTTGTCGTGTGTTTGCTAACAATGGCGCTTGTCATGAGAACTCTCAAAAAACTAAATAAACTGTGCTCATTAAAAAATGCTAACTAAAGCATATTGGCGAAAATATTTTCATTTAATGAGCGATAGGTGCATTTTCAATCGATTAGAAACATCGATTTTTATTAAAAATACGTAAGGTTAAACCTGGGTTACTCGGGAAATACCAATGCATATAAGAGGCAAGTATATTGTTATGCTGATAAACATATTCGCCTGCTCGTTCGCTTGGATGATGGGTTGTTTGGCTAATCGGCGTTAAATCAATTTCGGCACAAGAATAATGAAAACTATGCCCGCGCATAATATTACTAGACATTTCACCTTGGTTTTCAGCAGAACTTTCAGGCTCAATGTTATCTTTATCTATCACAGATAAATCAACCCATTGCGAACCTATTGCCGAGAGCTTTTTCTGCATTGCGGCTTTACCTGGTATAAGGCCAAGCATTGCAATTTGTTGACCTGACATATCTGTTAGTTGCTCAAGTAAATACAGCATACCGCCACATTCAGCAATTATCGGTTTTTTACTGGCGGCAAAGTCTTTTACGTCATTGAGAAACGTATCATTGCTAACTAACTTTTCTGCGTACAACTCTGGATAGCCACCCGGAATATATAAAATATCTCCTTGCGGCAAATGAGCATCATTTAGTGCTGAACAGTAGATTATTTCCGCGCTAGCCTGTTCTAAAAAGGCAATGTTGGCAGCATAGATAAAACTAAAAGCATGATCACGCACAATAATAACGCGAGTGCCCACCAAAGCACGATGGATAAAGTCTTCTTGGCTGTCATGTTCCACAGCAAAAAACTCAACTTGTTCAGGTAATTCGGTCAAGTCAGTTTTAGCGATATGACTAGCAGCTTGGTCAAGTTGGCTATCTATATCAGCTAGCTCTTGTGCTTGCACTAAACCTAAATGGCGCTCAGGTAACGTGACACCGTCATCTTTTGGTAAACGTCCGTAAAAACGAAATTCTTCCGGCAAACTGGTGCTCAATAACTCAGCATGACGTTCGGTATTAACGCGATTGGCAATCACACCAGAAAACGGTAAATCCTCCCGTAGCTTAGCAAGGCCAAAGGTAACCGCAGCGAATGTTTGCGCCATGGCTTTGGCATCGATAACGCCAAGCACCGGAATATTAAAATATTGGGCCAAATCAGCACTACTTGGCGTGCCATCGAATAAGCCCATGACACCTTCAATAAGAATAAGATCAGACTCTAAAGCTGCACGATGAAGTAGTTCTTGGCAGCCCTTTTCACCAACTAACCATAAATCTAGTTGATAAACCAATTCACCACTGGCTTGGCGTAAAATCATAGGATCAATAAAATCAGGACCAACTTTAAACACCGTTACTTTACGTCCTTGATTACGATGATATCGAGCAAGCGCAGCGGTTACTGTGGTTTTCCCTGAGCCAGAGTGTGGCGCGGCAACAATTAAGGCTGAGCACATTGCACCACTGCCAGTTTGGCGCTCAAGTTTGCCATGAAAAGCAGGGATTGGTTTCGCTTTTTCTATCTGACTCATTGCCATTACACCTTATCTTGTGATGATTTGGCTAAACCTTTATCGGTCAAGAAGCGGCTGATGGTAAAATCAATCACAATTGCCGAAATCACATAAAATACCGGATTAGAAATTGAGCGGAAATAGTACTTATCAACACGCGTTGCATATTCAGCCCATGACAACTCTGGGAATTTTCCTGACAAGGCATAGTAACTGCCATTGGAAATGAAGAAGGCAATTGAACTAGCAACAAACAAGCCTAAAGCAACTTTAATAATGTTATTTTGCCATGCGCTTTGCTGCCAACTAGGTTTAGCGTAAAAGCCAGCCGAAAACATAACCCCATAACTCAATACTAGCGCAGGATAAGAGGTGGTAATACAGTCGCCAAATTGTCCGCGAAAATACGATGAGGCAAGGTCAATCACTAAGGTTAAGGTATAGAAAAACCAAAACGCTTTCATATTGCGTAAGTACATGCCCGCTAAAAAGAAAATAGCAATAGAAGCACTAGGTAAGTGATTTAAACTGGCAAAATGATGGGTGCGAGTTGCCAACATTAGCAAAGTTAATACTGCAAATATTGCAAAAAGTAAGCTAATTGGCGTTTTTTGGTTGACTGATTTCATAACATTCCCGTGTGCGATAAATATTTACGGAGTTGGAAATCAAAGTTGGTAAGTGCTTATAAAGTAAAAGTTTTACAGTAACAGCTAGGCTACTAAGTCATAAATCTTAAACTCATCACATTGTCTATTGGATAAGATAATGCAAAAAATCAGTTACTAAGCTCTGAATGACCGCCCACCGCAGTTGTCGAGTAATTTTAGGCCGGTCTCCGGACTCCTGTTCATCGCTTTTGCAACACCTTCCCATATTTATCAATACAGTGGTTTTGTTGCTGCTCACAGTTACCGTTGCGGGGGCAGTACTGGTTTCTCACCAGTTTCACGTTTCACCTTCAGTTCTTAAACTTCTCTCAAAAAGTAGAATAATGTGAAGACACCTAAATCAGCGCTGATGTTACGTGATGATGGCTATTTATTCAATCAATAACCAAATTATTAGCACTAAAGAACTAAGTGCGAGGTTTATACTCAATAAAGCAATTTCGACAACAACTTCATTTAATCATTTTTGCATTGAATCAGCGGAATGATTTGGTTATTCTGCGCTTCTACTTAACCACCCGTTTGTCAGCAACTTAGCGCAAACAGAGTAATATTAACAATGACTACACGCTTTTTTCTAGCTCGGCACGGACAAACACTGTGGAATAAAACGCAAAGGTTTCAAGGCCAGCTCGACAGCGAATTAACTGAGCAAGGCAAAATTCAAGCAACGAATATCGCCATAGCATTAGAAAATGAAAATATCGCTCGTATTATTTCGTCGCCGTTAGGCCGTGCAGTTAAAACTGCTGCTATTTGTCAAAACCATCTAGATGTTCCTGTCGATAACCACCCAGATTTAGCTGAGCGGAACTTGGGGAAATGGCAAGGAAAAAACGTAGAAAGTTTCAGCCAAGATGGAAGTTATCATGAGTTATTGCATCAGTTTACCCAACTCAAACCAGAAGGTGGAGAAAGCGCTATCGACTGTGGATTTAGGGTATATCAAGCATTAGAAAACTTTGCCAAGAAGTTCTCAAATCAAACCTTATTGGTAATATTTCATGGTGAAGCATTACGTTGCTTCTTAGCTAAATTAGGTGTGAATTCAGATAGTAATGCCTACGAGCTGTTCGACAACGGCTGCTTGTTTACTTTAAGCTACCAACAACAGCGCTTTCAACTTGAGAATCAGCAGGTGTCAGAATAAATATGAAAAGTAGTCATTTAATTTTCATACTTATTCTGGGCTAGGTTTTGGCAGCGGCAATGGATAGTCAATTTATTAATGAAATTGTTGAAAAAGCATTAATTTTAACGCCTGAGTTCTCCCTTGCAATTACCCTTTCACTTGCGCTTATTCTCGATAAATTACTGGGTGAAGCAAAACGTTTTCATTATTTAGTTGGCTTTGGTTGGCTCGCCAATCAATTAGAAGCATTGCTCAATTTTAGCCAGCAAAATTCAAGCGTTTTAACACATGTTAACACAGGTGAAAAGCCGATAAAAACAAAAGCACTTGGCACAATGGCATGGTGTTTATTGGTGCTGCCATTACCGATATTATATGTTTATTTTTTGCAGGATTTAGTTTGGTACTGGCAAGTATTTATCGATGCTATTGTGCTTTATTTAGCACTGGGATTAACCAGTTTAAAAGAACACGCGATGCAAATTTATCAACCGCTAAAATCGGGAGACTTAAAAACTACACGGCATTTTACGGGTTACATTGTTAGTAGAGAAACATCACAGCTTAGCGAACAAGAAATGTCGCGTGCCACGGTTGAGTCTATGCTTGAAAATGGTCACGACGCCGTTATTGCATCGCTGATTTACTATCTTATTGGCGGTGCACCACTGGTTATTTTGCATCGACTCGCCAATACGTTAGATGCGATGTGGGGCTATAAAAATTCACGCTTTATCAACTTTGGTTATGCAAGTGCTCGATTAGACGATTTACTAGGATTCATTTCAGGAAAGTGCTGTACGCTTTTATATGCAATACAAGGACTGAAGCAAAGGAATTTCATTCAAGCAATCGTTAATGCCTATCGTCAAGGCATGCAATATAAAAGTCATAATGGTGGCTGGGTAATGGCTGCTGGTGCAACTGTAATGAACCGAAAACTCGGCGGCAGCGCTCATTATCATGGCAAAGAAGTTAACTCAGTTACTTTAGGTAAAGGAAATAACGTTAGCAGTGATGATATTCCAGCAAGTTTAAGCCTCGTCAGCCGAGCCAGTTTACTGCTACTTATTGCGGTTTTCATTTTTCAATTAATCATCTATTTGAGATAATTCTGAATAACTCTACTGAGTAAATTCATAGCAGAAATAGGAACGAAATGGCATTAATTCATGGTGGTCAGCTTCAGCAAGTTGCTGAGAAATATAAAATCCCTATGGCTGACTGGCTCGACTTATCAACCGGAATTGCCCCGATAAGTTACCCTGTTCCTGATATTCCCTTAAGTGCGTGGCAACAACTACCACAACAAAAACCTGAGCTTATTGTCGCGGCAAAAAAGTATTACCAATGCGCACAATTAGTGGAAACTAATGGCAGCCAAGCAGTTATCAAAGCTTTGCCAGAATTATATCGCCAAGGTAATAAAGCAGCCCAAATAGTTTACTTGCCAGAACGAGGCTATAAAGAGCATGCGCAAGCATGGGAAATAGCAGGATTCACGCTACATTTTTACCATGATGTTTTACCTGATATAACAGAATTAGAGCCAAATAGTGTGTTTGTGATCATCAACCCGAATAACCCAACTGGGCAGTTTTTTCCTCGCGATATCATCAAACAATATCATCAAAGATTAAAACAACTTAATGGCTTGTTGGTTGTCGATGAAGCCTTTATTGACGTTATGCCTGACGAGCAGTCTTATTGTTCTGAAATTATTGTTGGTGGTGATTGTGAAGAAGATAGCCTGATAGTGCTACGTTCTTTTGGCAAATTTTTTGGTTTAGCCGGCATTCGCATTGGCTTTTTAGTAGCGGGGAAATATTGGTGCAAAAAATTTAGTGAACTGTTAGGCCCGTGGCAAGTAAATGGCCCTGCACAAATCATCGCAGAACACGCATTCAACGACAGAGCATGGCATAACCAGCAACGCGATAAATTACACGTGCTACGCACACAACAAGAAGCATTGTTATGGCAGGTATTTTCTTCTGAATTAGTTAGCGCCATTGAAGGTTGTGATTTATTTCTCACCTTGAGCTTTCATCAAGCTAATAATGCGAAAGCGATTTATCACTTATTATGTCAGCAAGGCGTTTATTGCCGACTTTCAGATGAACTCGACACACTAAGGTTTGGCATTGCTTTAGAGTCTGAAATGACCAGACTTCAAGCAGCATGTATCAATGCACTAACACAATTAAGCTCCGCTAATTTAACTAAGTAATATTCTAAAGCAAATCGAAAATAATAAAGGCACCAAATTTGGTGCCCTTTAAACGAGTAAAAATTATCTAATTAACTAGTTTTGATAAGTAATACCAAAATAAGCAACACGTTCTTGAGTAAAGTAAGCACTTGAAGTTTGGTAATTTTCATTAAATGCGTTATTCACCTTTGCTTGCAGCTTAACATTGTCAGAAA
Source organism: Colwellia meonggei (assembly GCF_057537295.1). Taxonomy (NCBI): domain Bacteria; kingdom Pseudomonadati; phylum Pseudomonadota; class Gammaproteobacteria; order Alteromonadales; family Colwelliaceae; genus Colwellia; species Colwellia meonggei. The sequence goes on along the minus strand of NZ_BAAJLZ010000006.1, from coordinate 160,801 downwards.
CTGGGTAGCTAACGCCTAAGTTCACCAATGAATAGCTATCAAGCTTCACAACTGCGCCGCCAAAAAGGTAGTCATAACGCTTACCTTTATATTGAATTTCAGCATATACGTCCGCGTTACCAATTGTTGTATCAAATTGATAGCTAACGTGCTCTTTTGCACGACGGCCTAACTGCTTACCTGTTGATACATCTTCAGCTTCGATATAGCTAACATTAAACTGATGTACGCCACCAAAGCCCTGATAATTTGCACCAATTTCAGCACCTTTAATTTCAACATCGTCAACATTTATAGGAGTTACATTATTATCTGCATCAGTACCACTCCAATCAATTAAGTCTTCGATGTCTGTTTGATAAAGGTTAAAGGCAACTGATAAAGCATTGAATTGGCTTTTAACACTAAATTCATAACTTGTTGAAGTTTCTGATACGAGATCTTTATTGCCAACATAACCCCAATTTAATGGGTAATATAAGTCATTGAACGTAGGAGCTTTAAAACCAGTACCTGCAGAAAAACTTACTTGTGTGCTCTCTGTTACTTGGTAACCAACGCTGGTGTTGAAAGTAGTTTCAGAGTCAATACCTTCAACATCATCATAACGTGCAGCTAATTCATAAGATAGCTTGCCTTCGTTAAACATAGCATGAGCAAAGACACCTGTGGTATCACGTTCTTTTTCGTCATACTCGTTACTACCTTTAAGCTCCTCTTGAATTAAATCTGCACCCAAGTTCAATAACCATTGCGAAGAAAGATCACTACTATTCAACAATGAGTATTGGTTACGACGAGTATCATATTGCGTACCTTCACTTTTACTGGTGCCATTGCCATGAGCTATATTAGAGGTGCGGCTTTGGCTAATATTAAATTGTGTGATGTTATTAATATTATTAGCTTGCCATTTATAGTTAGCACCTATTTGCCAAACGTGGTTATTAACTTCACTTTCATTGGCGCCAAAAGAGCTATCGTATTCGGTGTCACCTTGATCCAATTGCGCTAACCAATTTAAGCGTAAGTCTTTGCTAACCTGCTGCTGCCCATTGATTGCAAATGAGTCAAAACTGTAACCATCATCATCAGTTTCAGTATCGTCTTTCGCATCAAAGCCATCACTTTCTTCATGTTCAACACTTAGACTGGTAAAACCATCACCATGCTCAATACCAATACCACCATTAAGCATACTGTAGCCTTCGCTACCAACATTGGCGCTAACAAAATGTTCACCGCTATTTAGTTTACGCGTAAAGATTTGGATAACACCACCAATAGCATCAGAACCCCATAAAGCTGCGCGGGGCCCTTTAACGATTTCGATACGCTCAATAAGTTCTGGGGCAATATTTTGCACATTGGTAGAACCTAGGCTTGCGGAACTAATACGAACACCGTTCAATAAAACTAAAGTGTGACCAGAGTTAGCGCCACGCATATATACTGATGAAGTTTGACCACGACCACCAGATGTTGAAATATCGAGACCAGCAACAGTTGATAATATATCTAATACTGATTTAGGCTGAATACGATCTATATCAGCACGAGTAATCACAACTTGACTCGCTAGCGAATCTGCAATACTCATTGGAGTACGTGATGCGGTTACCGAAATAATTTCCATGTCGTCAACAGTTTCATCAGCATTCGCTGAAGCAGTGAACGATGCCGACATAGCACCAGCAATCGCTAGTGATAAAAATGATTTTTTGAAAAAGTTATTTTGCTTAATGTTCATATGACCTCATTAACGATGCCCACCGCACCATATGTATTACTGCGTAAACACAGTGTGAATTAAGCAAGTTCAAGTGCTCGGACTTATGTAGCGATGAGTTTCACCGCTATAATTACCGTTGCGGGGGCAGTGAAGGCGTCTCACCTTCTTCCCTCGAACTTGCTATGTTAAACAGTAACTAAGAAATTTACTTACTGTCGCTTATTTAAATTTTTTTCATTGCTAAATCGAATACTTTTATTAGCTAGTTTTATTGCTGTTAGCATCAACAGCTTCAGAATTTAGGCTTAACCATTACCGCGTGGCGTATCAACACCTTGTGCAATAATACTTTGAATTTTTTCCATATCTAGATGCTGCTTGCAGATATCTGCCAAGCGCTCTAACTGCTCTTCTCGGTGCTGGTTAATATCGACAACGGATTGTACTAAATCCTTAATACCTAACCAATCGAGTACCGCTTGTGTTGGCTCCGGGCAATCGAAAAAGCCATGTAGGTACGTGGCAATTATTTGATTGTCTTCAGAGATACAGCCGTCAGAAACACAGCCATCCGGTGTATATTGCTTTTTGCCTAAACCATCACTTTCAATATGTAGTAGTGGTTTAGATAACGCTGGCCCTGTTGAAACACCACAATGAATTTCATAACCAGTTAACTGACAGGTTTCACCGTTAAACGCCATACTCGCACTTACTTGCGTTAAGGTTTTTTCTCGAGTTAACGTGGTGGTAAAATCCAACAAACCTAAACCTGATACTTGCTCAACATGAGATTCAATATGCTCAGGGTCAAATATTTGCTTACCTAACATTTGATAGCCGCCACAAATGCCCATGACCTTACCGCCATAACGAAGATGCTGCTCAATTTCTTGCTGCCAACCTTGTTGCTTAAGAAAGGCTAAATCTGAAGTAACATTTTTACTTCCTGGCAAAATAATTAAATCTGCCCCTTGCAGTGATTGGCCAATTTTTACATATTGCAGATCAATATTAGGCTGTAATCGCAGCGGGTCAAAATCAGTGTGGTTACTCATATGTGGCAGCAGCGGAACAAATATTTTAACTTTTGCTTCAGTAACTTTGTTATCAAGCTCGACGGCATCTTCAGCATCTAACGCTAAATCATGCAAATATGGCAACACACCTAAAACTGGCTTACCTGTGCGCTGTTCAAGCCAATCTAAGCCAGGTTCTAATAGCTTAATGTCGCCGCGAAAACGATTGATGATGAAACCTTTAACTCGCTCTTGCTCTGATTCCGACAATAATTCAAGCGTCCCCACTAAATGGGCAAATACACCACCGCGGTCAATATCTGCCACTAAAATAACTGGACAATCCACTTTTTCGGCATAGCCCATGTTGGCAATATCATGAGCACGCAAGTTAATTTCTGCTGGGCTTCCTGCTCCTTCCACTAGCAGTACATCATGTTCGTTTGCCAAACGTTGATGAGACTCAACAACCGCTTGCATCGCTACTTTTTTGTAGTCGTGATACTTGCCCGCCTCCATGTTTGATAGTGCCTTACCATGCACTATCACTTGCGCGCCAGTGTCACTATTTGGCTTTAGTAAAATAGGATTAAAATCAACGCGTGCCTCAACTTTTGCCGCGATTGCTTGTAATGCTTGTGCTCGGCCTATTTCACCACCATCTTTTGTAACTGCACTATTTAATGCCATATTTTGTGGTTTGAACGGCGCAACATTAATGCCAGCATTAACGAGAACCCGACATAAACCAGCAACTAGCGTACTTTTTCCAGCGTCTGAGGTTGTGCCTTGTATCATTAGCGTTTTCATTGGCTTACCTAGCTCCTGCTGACTTTAAAGTGAGTGGCAAACCCGCCATAACAAATTCAACATTATCTGCAACTTTAGCAATGGCTTGATGTAACCAGCCAGCTTGATCAACAAACTGCCTAGATAGCTCCCCCATCGGCACAATGCCATGGCCAACTTCGTTACTTACTAAGATAATGTGCAAATATTTTTGCTGTTGAATATCATTTAACAGTGCAAGCAATTGCTGTTTTTCTTGTTGCCAATAATTGAGGTTTATTTCTTCGTTATCAGTATTTTGCTCATCACCTGAATAACACAAACAGTTACTCAGCCATAACGTTAAGCAATCTACTAGCAGTGCGGATTTCTCTTGTTTTTCTTGTGCCTTTAATAGTTCACTTGCTAACGTTTTAGCCAACAGTAGTGGTGACTCAATAAGTTGCCAATGTACTGGTCTTTGCTGCTGATGCTGTTTTATTCTCTGCTCCATCTCCGCATCAAAGGCTTGTCCTGTTGCTAAGTAAGTTACCGGCATATTTAACGCCGCAGCATACTGTTCGGCGAGAGAACTTTTACCTGATCGAGCGCCACCAAGTATCAACTGAACTTTCGCTTGATGATGACTAGCTTTTTCATCATTAATATTCATTACAACGACTCCGGCAATAAGACAAAAAGTGATAAATAAATAATGATTTCGCTGAGTTGTTGGGCAGCTCCTAAACAATCACCGGTATATCCGCCTAATTGCTTCATAAACCACTTTTTAATACACCAACGCAATAACAGCAAAACACCAACAAGTTGAACGGTCGTCATTAGTGGTAAAAACAGTAAAAGAACAATTAAACCAGTAGCTAACAAAACTAAGAAACTGTTCACTGATAAATCTTGCGCAAGAGGCTTAACTTTCGAAGTAGCGTCTTCACTGACGTAAGGCATATCTGCAATCAAGCTTGTTGCGATAACTCGGCTCAGGCAGTGTCCTAATATAAAAATAGCTAATACCGATATGCTATTGGCGAGCATTGGTTCAATTAGCACCAGTAACGCTTGGTATTTTAATAACAAAATAAAAAATAACGCAGCAGCACCATAAGTGCCCAATCGACTATCTTTCATTATGTTCAGTTTATTTTCAACACTCCAACCACCACCAAAGCCATCCCAGACATCGGCCCAACCATCTTCATGAAATGCACCAGTAAGCAACACGCTCGCTACCATAGCAAACAGTAAGGCAATATTTGCCGGCAAGAATAACTCAAATAAATAAAATGCGAGCGCTGAACAAGTACCTATCAAAATACCAATTAACGCAAAATAACGACTGGCATTATTTAACATTTCAGCATCAACTTCTGCTCTAATATTTACGGGAATGCGCGTGAAGAAACTTAATGCCAATAACATTAAATTTATCTCTTTATTAACAATTTTAGCGCTAAGTAACATCTGTTACCTCAGCGTCAGAAAAGCTTGCCATGTCATTATAAAATGCGACAGCAGCTTGTAACAAAGGTAAAGACAAGGCTGCACCTGTTCCTTCACCTAAGCGTAAGCCTAAATTAAGTAATGGTTCAACTTGCAACCAATCTAGCATTTTCTGATGCCCTTGCTCACCAGAACAATGAGCAAAAACCATATAATCTTTAACATTTTTATTAATTGCTATCGCCAGCATGGCACTTGCCGTACAAATAAAGCCATCAACAGCAATTAACATTTTATGTTCTGCGGCAGCTAACATCGCAGCAGTAATCTGCGCTACTTCAAAGCCACCTAGGCAGCGCAAAATAGCTTCAGCATCGGTCAGTTGCTCTTTATGAAGAGCAAGTGCTTGCTCGATAACTTTTTGCTTCTTTAAAACCACTTCATCAGAAACACCGGTACCGCGGCCTACAACATCAGAGGCAGGTAGTTGCATTATGGCTGCCATAATTGCGGATGCTATCGTGGTATTACCTATGCCCATTTCACCAAACGCAATGACATTACAACCGGTATTGCTTACCTTTTTTATGTGCTGACTTGCATATTCAAAAGCTTGTAATAATTGCGCTTCTGTTAGGGCCGCATGTTCATTTATTGCTTGGGTTATGTTGCCTAAACGCTGATCGATAACATCCAGTGATGACTCTACTCGATGCAGAATACCGGCATCGACCACATTAAGTTGCCAGCCAAATTGTTGGCAAAACACATTGATTGCTGCACCACCATGCGCAAAATTCGCTACCATCTGGCTGGTAACATCACTTGGAGCTATGGAAACACCTTGGCTTGCAACACCATGGTCTCCAGCAAAAACAGTAAGATGAGGTTTAGTGATTTTCAGTTTAGTTAGGTCAATGTTGGCACAATTAGCCGTTAACTGTACTTTAGCAATTTTCAACGCTAACGTTTCAAGCTCACCCAAGGCGCCCAATGGTTTAGTTTTTCCATCAATTTTAGCTTGAATTGTTTTTGTGTGTTGTTCTGTAACCACTTCAATATCAAACATACCATCACCTTTAGTTTGGCCAAGCTCGTAAATAGCAGGCCATCAAACTATGATTAACGTCGATTAACTAAAGCGGAGTTTTAGGGAGCATGTCAAGTATGAAAAATATAGCTCATACCGAGAAAAATGATAAATGCTCGAGTAACCCGCTCGACGTAGCAATTAATGACATCATTCACCTGGTATCCTGACTTACAGCGTCTAGATATATCCCTTCCCAAAGTGTCAGTTTACTTTAGTGGTTAATACATCGCTCTGTTTACAGTTGCGGGTACAGTTGTGGACTTTCACCACATTCCCAGTATTACTTTCCTCTTCACTAGTTATTAAACCATTAGAATAGCTTCAATAGATGCTGAAAAAGTAAAATAGAATTAGACATTATTAAATTAATGGCGCGATTATCAACAGCTAAGACAAAATAGCAAGGTTTATTTTTATCTCAGTTATAACCTAACTACATAAAAATCTTTTAAATCAATTTATTGTCAAAAATGTTGTTTTTAGCTTCATACTAAAGGACTAAAAGATCGTACCAGTTACAGCATTAGTTTAGGCCAAGCCTTACCATTATTATCAACAAAAATTTTAATATGAATTAGCGCTCCATACGGCACATCGATTTGTGTCATGTGTGATGTACCCGGCAAAGGTAGATTTAAGATTTTAGCCAAAATATAACGAATAACTCCACCATGACTAATCACTAAAAAGTTTTGGGGCTTCTCTGAGTCTTGGCTAACAGAAACACCCTGCTGTAACAACAATTGCCAAATTGCATCAACCCTGACCGCAAAGTCCGTCATAGTTTCACCGTTTGGTGGCGAGCACTGCCATGGGTTTTGCCAAAAATCACCTAATGAAGGTATAGCCTCAGCTAACTTGGCATTTTGTTGCCATAAAGTTTGGTAATTTTCTCCGTCCCAATCACCAAAGTTCATTTCCGCTAATTGCTCAATAACCTGTAATGGAATTTTTTGTTGCTGGCAAAACTGTTGTGCAAATACTTGGCAGCGAATAAGTGGAGAACTAAAGCAATGAGAAATTATTGGCAGCTTAGATGTTGCATCAATTAGTTGCTGTTTTCCACGCTCAGAAAGCTCAATATCCGTACGCCCACATAAAATACCTGACTTAACAAGTTCACCATGACGCAATAAATAGATACTAATTTCTGACAATTGACTCTTCCTAACATCAATACAATTTTATTAAGTTAGTCTATCAAATATGTTCATAAGATTAATGAGTTAAATCTTATTTTTCGATCTATTGTATCGTTATCATAAGTAAGATTGCTCCTTGTGTCTGCACGTAGGAAAATGCTAAAACAATGTTTATTCTTCAAAAGTGTGTATACATAAGCACGATAAAACTAAATTTTTCAACGATAAATTTACAAGGGAAAACATGTTCTCAATTACTGAGCCCAAATGGCCTGAACGCATAATCTGTTTGACAGAAGAAACCACCGAAGCACTGTACATGATGGAAGAAGACCATCGTATAATCGGTATATCAGCATACACTATGCGCCCTGAACGAGCTCGTAAAGAAAAAACTAAAGTAAGTGCTTACATTACAGCAAGAACCGAAAAAATAATGGAACTAAAGCCAGATTTAGTTTTAGCTTTCTCAGATATGCAAGCAGATATTGTCGCTGACTTAATAAAAGAAGGTATTCAAGTACATTGCTTTAACCATCGCAGTATCAGTGAAACCCTACAAATGATCCGCACACTGTCAGCATTAATTGGCCAGCCAGAAAAGGGCGAAAAGCTAGTTAAGCAAATGCAAAACAATTTGCAGCAAGTAAAACAGCAGGCTGAACTATTGCCTAAAAAACCTAAGGTATATTTTGAAGAATGGTTTGATCCAATCATAACTGGTATTGGTTGGGTCAGTGAATTAATTGAAATTGCAGGAGGTGTTGATTGCTATCAAGAGTTTTCAAAGCAATCTCTCGCTAAAAATCGTATTGTCGCTGATGCCAGCGACGTTATAGCTAAGCAACCTGACATTTATATTGCATCTTGGTGCGGGAGAAAGTTCGACAAAGAAAAAGTTGTGACCCGATCAGGTTGGCAACAAATACCTGCCATTAAAAATAATGACATATACGAGATAAATTCAACCGATATTTTGCAACCAGGTCCTGCAGCACTAACTGATGGCGTTGCTGAATTAGCTCGTATCATCAAGCAATGGTCAACACAGCAAGTACCATAGCTCAGATAACAAAATTATTAATGACTATACACTCAACTAGCAACTAAAAAACAATCAACAAATTATAGGGAAATTATTGTCTGAAAAGAGAGTTACTGCTATGTTTTAATTATAGATTATTTATATTCTCACAATGGAACTTGGCATGAGAGATAGCGCGACAATATTAGTTGTTGATGATGCACCTGAAAACATTGATGTTTTGGTAGGCATATTAAAACCAAACTATCAGCTTAAGGTAGCACGCGATGGAGAAATGGCTATAAAAATAGCCAATATTCAGCCTCGCCCTGATTTAATATTATTAGATATTATGATGCCAGGTATCGATGGCTACGAAACCTGTAAGCGTTTAAAACTTGATATTGCAACGCGTGATATTCCTATCATTTTTATAACCGCCAAAATTTCAGTTGAAGACGAAGCCAGAGGGCTTAGTTTAGGTGCGGTTGACTATATAGCGAAACCAGTTAATCCAGCCATTGTAATGCAACGGGTAAAAACACATTTAGCATTGAGCGACCAGAAGCGAGAACTGTACCAAAAAGTAAAAATGCAAACACAAGAACTCATCAATACCCGTTACAATATTATTCAAAAATTAGGCCGCGCAGCAGAATTTAAAGACAATGAAACAGGGAATCACGTTCAACGTATGAGTAAGTATGCCTATATTCTTGCCATTGCTTGTGGCATGGGTGAAGAAAACGCTGACTTATTAATGAATGCTGCCCCGATGCACGATATTGGCAAAATAGGCGTACCTGATCATATTCTTAAAAAGTCAGGAAAACTCGATGACGATGAATGGAAAATAATGAAAGAACACGCCGCCTTTGGGGCAGAAATTCTTGATGAAAAAAATCCATCACAGTTAATGAAAACGGCTAAAACAGTGGCTGTAACACACCATGAGAAATGGGATGGCAGTGGCTACCCCAATGGTTTAAAAGCGGAAGAAATTCCACTAGAAGGCAGAATAATTGCCATAGCAGATGTGTTTGACGCATTAACTTCACAGCGCCCATATAAGCCGGCCTGGACCATTGAAAGCACAATAGAGTTAATCAAAAATGAATCAGGGAAGCACTTCGATCCCCAATTAGTAGAATACTTTATTGATAATTTAGACGAAATCCTTGCTGTTAAAGCGCAGTTTTCTGAAGAATCCGCACAGAGTACATAAACTATATGTTAAGTTTTTTTCGCATTACCACTAAATTTACTCACTTCTTATCAGCACTATTGATGCTTATCTGCACTACAAGCTTGGCTGCAGAAACAGAAAAAGTAACTATTCAGCTTAATTGGACACACCAATTTCAATTTGCTGGCTACTACGCTGCCATTGAACAAGGATACTATCAGGAGTTAGGCATAGATGTTGAATTACGAGAATTTAACGGTGATGGCGCGATTGAAGATTACGTCGTAAATGGCAATGCAGATTACGGCATTAATAATTCCAGTTTAATTGTCGCGAAAAACAATGGCAAGCCGGTGGTTATTGTTGCGCAAATATTTCAGCACTCCCCTTCTACACTTGCCACCTTAAGTTCATCAAATATTACCACGCCGTTTGATTTAATAGGTAAACGAATTATGGTTGACTCAAGTAGTGAAAACTACGCATCAATCATAGCTATGCTTAAACAAGCTCAACCAGAAACCTCAGGCTTTATATGGCAAGAACAAAGTTATAACTTTTCTGCTTTAGCTAATGGTGAAAGTGACGCTATGTTAATTTATCGCACTGATGAACCTTTTAAATTTGCCAAAGAAAACATTGATATATTCATCATTGACCCACGTGACTACGGTATAGACTTCTATGGTGACAACCTATTTACCAGCGAAGAAGAAGTAAAAAATCACCCACAACGTGTACAAGCTATTCGCCAAGCAACGATCAAAGGCTGGCAATATGCTTTAAACAATAAGCAAGAAATTATCTCGCTAATTGAAAAAAAATATAATAGTCAAAATAAAACTCACGAACATCTCGTTTTTGAAGCAGAAGAAATCAACAAAGTTATTCTAGCCAAGTTTATTCCTATTGGTTCAATTGCTCGTACTCGCATGGAAAAAATCACTGAAACCTATTACCAACTAGGTATGGTTTCTTCGCCTGTTTTACCAGACAACATCTTGCTAGAAGATGCCTTAGCACAGTTTTCTCCAAAACAAATGAACCATGATAAAAGCATTTCATTGATCATCATTATGGTAGTTATTTCATTATTGCTAATTTCTTCAACACTCTTACTACCTAAATTGATCACAGCAAAACGTCTTGCTATTTTTATGGCCTCAAGAAGATTTCCCGTTATTGTTCACTCCATATCTATTCTTAATATTGCCATAATATTTACGGTGATTTATTTAACATTGCAAGATAATGAAGAAAGCACCCAAGCCAGCATGAAAAAGAACTTAGAGTTTGTTGTAGGGGCAACAAAATCAAGGCTAAATGACTGGATAATGGATCAAGAAAACTTGTTAAAACAAATCAGTAATGATGACGAGGTAGTTAATTTAACTCAAGAATTATTATTGCAGCCAACATTAAAAGCTTCGCTCTTAACATCAAATCCATTACAAAATATACGCGAGTATTTTCGTCAAAGCAGTGTTGATGGCCAAGGGTTCTTTATCATCAATCAAGACTATATCAATATTGGCTCAAGCCGAAATGAAAACTTAGGCCAAATCAATTTAATTGCTAAGCAACAGCCAGATATATTACCCGCGGTATTCGCAGGTGAAACCCATTTTGTATCGCCGATAAAGTCAGATGTCAGCTTAAGCTTTGGCAACACGCGCAGTCCAATAGACCAATACAGTATGTTTATCGTGACACCAATAAAAGACCATGAAGAGAATGTCATTGCTGCACTAACCTTGCGCGTGCAAGCAAGTGGCCATATCTCCAACATTCTCCAGCAAGGTCGCATTGGCGCATCAGGTGAAAGCTACTTGGTAAATACACTAGGAGAAATGCTATCTAAAAGCCGTTTTGAAGCTGATCTTTCATCAATAGCTTACTTTAAAAACTTAAACAAAAACGAACAACTCATTTCACTAAACGCGCCTAAGGTCGATATTACCCTAGCAAATAGTGCTGAGGTCGATGTTAGGCAACAGCCATTTACTTTTATGGCTAATGATTTAATTAATAATGTTCGACCTGATAGTCAAAACATATTAAATAAAAACAAAGTAGCCTCGAATGTTATTGGCTATAACGATTATCGTGGCATAAGCGTATATGGTGCTTGGGTTTGGGATAGCAAACTTGGGTTTGGTATCGCGACTGAAATCGATGCAGCAGAGGCTATGCATGGAGTTAGCTCACTAAGAAACAAACTCATGCTAATTTCATTTGTAACCTTATTGCTCACGTTAACTTCTAACATTTTTACAGTCACGGTAGGACAACGCTCAACAAAATATATGCGCCGCTCAAAAGAAGAGTTGGAAAAAATTGTTGAACAGCGCACACAAGAGTTACAGCAACGTGAACGCGCAATGTGGGAGTTATATGAACATGCGCCTGTTGCCTATGCAACATTAAATCCTAAAGGTGAATTTATTAAGCACAACTGTGCGTTTGCTCATTTATTTAAACGCCCGCGAGAAATATTCACTTCACTGAACTGGCAAGAGTTTGTAGCTGAGGAATATTACGTCCATAAAATATTTTTGACCAAATCTCACTTATTAGAATGTGAAATTCCCGTAGAAATAAGCAATACACAAACAATAGATACCATGATGTCAGCTTTGCCGGTATATGATGAAAATGAACAACTTAGTGAAGTGCGTTTAACCTTAATTGATGTAACCCAACAAAATGCAGCAAAAGCACAATTTGCCGCATTAATGGAATCAGCGCCGGATGCGATTATTTTACTCGATAAACATCGCGAACATAGTTTAGTCAATTCACAAGTTCTCTCAATGTTTGGCTATGAAAAATCAGAACTCATCGGTCAGAAAATTGAACGTTTGTTGCCAGAAGAAGCAAGTTCACATGTCTTCGAGCAATTAATTCACCAAAAAGAGCCACAAAAACAGTTAATAGAACTTACAGGAAAGCGAAAAAACAATAGCGAATTCTCCGCTGAAGTAACCGTAAGTTCTCTCGACATCCACAACGATAGATTTATTGTCGCGATTATTCGTGATATTACCGAAAGAAAACTAAACGATGCAGCACTAACAGAGCAAGTGCTCTTTCAACAAGCATTAGCTGATACCATTCCATATCCTATTTTTGTTAAGGGGCCAGACGCTAGATTTATCAATGTGAACACTGCTTATGAGCAAACCTTTAATGTTAAAAGAGAAGATATTATTGGCAAAACGGTGCTCGATTTAGAATATATACCACTTGCCGAGCGACAAGCATTTCAGAAAGAAGACCTTGAAGTTATCGCTTCAATTGGCATGGTAAAAAAAGAGTTATCAATGGTTTATGGTGATGGTCTAGAACATAACACCATGTATTGGGTAAAAGGCTTCGAAAAAGCCGATGGCAGTGTTGGCGGCTTGCTAGGAACTTTTGTTGATATCAGCGAACAAAAAATGGCAGAGCAGGCACTCGCTCATGCGAAATCTCTTGCCGAAGATGCCGCCAAAGCCAAATCAAATTTCTTAGCGAATATGTCACATGAAATACGTACACCAATGAATGCTATTATCGGCATGTCATCTCTTGCACTTAAAACACAGTTATCTCCCCAGCAAGAAAATTATATATTTAAAGTTAATCGAGCGGCGGAATCATTACTTGGCATTATTAATGATATTTTAGACTTTTCCAAAATTGAAGCTGATAAGCTCGACATTGAATCAATTCCATTCTCCTTAGACGATATTCTCGACAATCTCAGTAACATGCTGATCGACAAGCTCACAGAAAAAAGAACTGAACTGATATTTGATGTTGAGCAAAACGTACCGATTGATCTTATCGGTGATCCGCTGCGCTTAGGACAAATACTCACTAACTTAGGTAGCAATGCGGCAAAATTTACCGAGCATGGTGAAATAAGAATCAACATTTCATGTGTTAACAAGCATGATGAAAGCGTCACCTTGAAGTTTTCTATTTGCGATACTGGAATAGGAATGAGTGCCGAGCAACAAGAAAAGTTATTTCAATCTTTCAATCAGGCCGATGCATCAACAACGCGAAAATATGGTGGTACTGGCTTAGGGTTAGCAATATGTAAACGCTTAATTGAACTATTAGGTGGTGAAATTTGGTTAGAAAGTGAAGAAAACATTGGTAGCCAATTTCATTTCACCATCAGTTATCAAACACAATCAGCAGAACAAGCAAAGGCAAACAAACCTCATTTATCTTCTATTCAAGGACTAAAACTTGCCTTAATAGAAGATAACGACACCTACAAATCAATTTTACAGCGTATCTTAAAGTCATTTGGCTTTATTGTTGAAAACTATAATTCTGTTATTGAGGCTTTGCCTGAGCTTAGCCAACAAGCTAATGCATTTGACGCATTAATTTTTGACGTAACTAAATGCAGTGATAACCAAAACTGTGCTGACATTTATTCAATTCGCGATGCTTGCCCAACACTTCCAATTTTGCATATCTTGCCAAACCGCAGAGAGCTACCGATAGAAGCATTGAACGAAGGTGATAATTACTACGTTACCTGTAAACCGATTACCTCTTCCAATTTGCTCGATAGTTTATTAATTACTTTAGGCCAAGAAAACTTAAGAAACCTAAAATACAAAGTCATGCCATTAGAAGAGCAAGCAGCTATTGACGCATTACAAGGAGCCAAAATCCTTCTTGTTGAGGATAATGAAATTAATCAGGAGCTTGCAACCGAGCTGTTAACGCACCACAACATCCTTGTTTATGTTGCCAATAATGGTCAAGAAGCTATTGACTTCCTTGATAACGAAACCGTTGATGGCGTATTAATGGATTGCCAAATGCCCGTTAAAGATGGTTATACCGCCACCAGAGAATTACGACAAGATGCACGCTTTACCAATTTACCCATAATTGCCATGACAGCTAATGTGATGGCAGGCGATAGAGAAAAAGCTCTGCGCAGTGGCATGAATGAGCACATAGGTAAACCCATTAATACCAGTGAATTATTTACTAAATTGGCGCAATGGGTTACCCCTAGTGATCATAGTGCAACAGCAAGCTCGGCAACGACTGGCAGTAGTGACGGTGAAATGATTCCTGAGCTTTATGGTATTGATACCAAAGCAGGTTTAGCAATTACACAACAAAACACCGCTCTTTATCATCGCTTATTAGTTAAATTTAAAGACAATTATGCAGACGCTATCACTCCTATTGCCACGGCACTTGCACAAGGTGACTTCTCAACGGTGGAATACTTGGCTCATACACTAAAGGGAGTTGCAGGCAATATTGGCGCGACAAAACTTTATAAATTGGCAGACAATATTGAAAATGCAGCGATAAAAGAAATAGGAGACCCTGACTCTATTGCTCAAGCAACTCATGAACTTATGCAAATACAGCATGATTTGGTTAAAATTAAACCCGCTCAAGATAAAAGTTCGACTTTTAATCCCGAGCTTTGTAAAAAGCACCTAAAACAATTACAAAATGAAATTGAAAACTATGATGTTGCAGCACTAGATACCATTCAAGCACTGCTGCCTATGGTAGAACATCAGCAATCTAAAAAAACATTATCACAAGTGATGGAAAAAATTGAAATTTATGATTTTGACGAAGCCGTATTACTCCTTAATAATGTAGATTTTTAGATAGATAAACAAACTCTCTGGAATTAAAATTACACTGTAAGCTATTGATAATAAAAGACTGTCGCACTTTTGTCAGATAGAAGTCGTAACACATTCACGTTAATTTATTAGATAGTAATACTCGAACAGCAACAAGGAATGTCAAATGATAGTAAGAAAACTTAGACTTAAGCGAGCTTGGTCTCAGGAACAATTAGCACAACTAAGTGGCCTAAATATTCGCACAATTCAACGTATTGAACGCGGCCAAAAAGCTGGTTTAGAATCATTAAAATCCCTTGCAGCAGTTTTCGAAGTTGAACTTGATGAATTGTTAATGGAGGATACGATGAATAACTCAGAAAAAGTTACTGAAGAAGAAAGTAGAGTTATAGAGCACGTTAAAGATATCAAAGGTTTTTATAGCCATTTAATTAATTATGCTGTGGTGGTTTTAGGGTTATTTATTGTCAACTTTCTTACCAGCCCCGAATATTACTGGGCATGGTGGGCAGCTTTTGGTTGGGGTATAGGTTTAGTATCACATGGCATTAGTGTTTTTGAAGTATTTAGTTTCTTTGATGCTGACTGGGAGAAGCAACAGGTTGAAAAGCGCTTAGGAAAAAAGCTATAACTTGCGAGTCTCATTATTTGCTCAAGTCGCTCATAGAAGAGCGACTTGAGAATGTTCTTATTAGCTAGTTATTTAAGTTGCTATATAGAATTTTTTCATTGGTACATTTAACGTTCACGTTAATGAAAAATCAGCAGCAACCTCAAAAACCATCTCACGATGTGTTATCGGATGTTTAAGCGCCAAGTACTCCGCATGTAAATGTAATCGTTCAGCCTTTACACCATAATGATCATCGCCAACAATGGGGGCCTGCAAGCCCTGATGATGAGCACAATGTACGCGTAATTGGTGAGTTCGACCCGTAACAGGAAATAAATGTACTAGGCTTTGCTTAGTATTTTTTTCAATAACCTTCCAATGAGTTAAGGCCTTCTTGCCATATTCAAAACACACCAATTGTCTTGGTTTATCATCTAAATCTAACCGCAAGGGTAAATCAATAACACCGCTGTCTTCTTTAAGCTCACGATTCACAAGGGCGATGTAACGCTTTTTAACCGTACGTTCAATAAATTGCTTTTGTAATGCTTTATGAGCGCGCTTATTTAATGCAATTGCTAATAAGCCAGATGTTGACATATCAAGCCGATGTACAATGAGTGGGCCACTGGCATGAGGAAATTGATTTTTGATCCGTAAATATACTGAGTCTTCGATATTTTTACCGGGTACCGATAAAAATTCAGCCGGCTTATTAATCACCAAAAGATCATCATCCTGATAAACAATACTCAGATCTTTGCCCTGTGCAGGATTTATTAACAATGGGTTTGCTTCAACATCTAAACCTTTCAGCATATGACCTAATATTGGCTGACATTTGCTATAGCATGACGGGTAGTAATGGCCATGGTGGCGAATAGCCGATTTAGGCGCAGCCCCCCACCAAAATTCAGCCATGGTAATTGGTTCTAAATTGTTTTGATAAGCAAATTGCAATAGCTTAGGCGCTGCACAATCACCTGAGCCCGCCGGAGGTGTTCTATCAGGTATTTCAGCAAAGATCTTATTAAGATCTTTAACCTCGTTGTTAGCATTTAAAAACTGATATTGTGCAAAGAGTTTCTTTTGTAAGTTTTTCGACCGTGACTTTCGCTGTTTCTTCAATAACAGAATATTCGTATTTATTGCATCAACTGCCGATTGAATTAGCGCTATTTTCTCTGACCATACAGATTTAAGTGCTTGTAGTTGCTTCTTTTGCTCAATACTCTGTCCCGCTAGCTGTGCCTTTAAGACACCAAATTCTTCAGCTGTTAAAACTTCACTCGCTGACTGCCGCTCAAGTTTGCGCTGCTTTCTACTTGCTACCATCAATACTTGCTGAGCAGTGAGTTCTTCTTGATAAGTAGTATTAGCTTTATTAAGTTTTTCTTGTAATTGCGCAAGCTCATCACTTGAGACTAGCTGTTCAATCTCACTGTTTATTACATTAATTTGCTGTTGTTCTTTTAAAAACAACTCATCTCGCAGCTGCATTGCAGAAACAGCAGGTACAAAAGTTAAGGTTTCAGGTGCGCCTTCAAATTGCCCCGAATATGCGCTTAAATAGCCCAATTGTTGCTGTGCATTTTGCACCACCAAAACACCAAACATTTTACCAGTATTTTTTCCTGAACGATTTACAGTACCAGCATTATTTGTATTGCTTTTATCGACACCACAGACCTGACGCCATTGCTTGTTAGTGTTTAGCTTTGCTTGTAGCTCATTACAAGCGATAACCGCAAGCTGATCAGGTTGGTAATAAAATGGAAAAGTAAATTGTTGAGGAATTGCCAAACCATCAATGTTAGAACTAAATTTGGTAAAACAGTGCTGAGAAAAACTCATATAAAAGAGGATATTTAAAAAGTGCTAGGAGTATCGCTATCTTAACATACTTTCTTAGTTATTTTTCTAGGTACAGTTTCCTATGATTTCAATAGAGACGCCAAACTCTTAGCATAAATTTAAATGCTTAAACGCAATAATACTTAGATAGAGTTTAACTTTCTTTGCGCCTTATTTTAAGCTGTTCTGCTATATGCTCACACATATTTTGTTCACTATTTCAGCAAAAAAGACTACATCAACGTTTAAAATTAAAAGTATTTTTCTAGATGTAGTTAAAATTCAATTCTGTATATTTTAAAAATAACTATCGCTGTAAGTAATTATTAATAATTTCAGTATACTGCTGAGACTCAATTACGCGTTGCAATGCATCATCCATACGATTAACAAAATCATTTTTATAAGAAAACTGTTGTTTGTCACTAATGCTGTAACCTATATGGGCTGTTTGTGACATAACAATAAGTGATTCAGCAACGTCATCGAAATTCAATTGCTGGCTTTTCTTAAGCGTTAACAATTCATATTGTATTGCTAATCGATCATTTAAATAGCAATCAAGGCGTTTAGATTGTAACTTCATAATATTAGCCTCAGTACTCTTATTCTCCCAAACCATCATGCGCTTATCAGCTACTGCGGCTTTAATTTCTGCGCTGAAAATCATATAACCAGAATTAATACCTATATTTAATACTGGTAACGACTTGAACTTATGCTCATCAAAATAATCAATAATATTAATACTTTTTTGACAGTAAGCTACCACCGTTTCGCTCATAATAGCCAGAGAATAAGGCCAAATATATTCACGTTCCTCTATACGTTTATAAGGGGGTAATATTGCTAAAACCTCCCCATTTTCAACTTTCATTAACGCCCGCTTCCATGGCATCCCTTGCAAGTTAACTTGATAATGCTCACTTATCAACTCAGCAGCGGCTCTAACAATATCGACATAAATCCCTTTTAACTGGTTATTTTCAATATAGGAATAAGGCGGGTAACTGTCATCGGCTAAAATCATTACCTGCGGAATTGTGCGCCCCTGAGCTGCCCGAACACCTGATAACAGAAGTACCATAAACAAACTAGATAAGAAAAAAATTTGACGCCATTTGATGTCAATATTATTCATAGCTCTATTCACGCCAGCTTAATATTGCCATTGCTGACTAAAGTCATAGCGAAAGCCAACTGATAATGAAGAAAAGTCATCTAAATAATCAAAGTCCCTTTGCAAATATTCAACATGAAACCTTAACCAAGGTTTTGGTACCCACTCAAGGGTAGTGTTAAAGCCATTAAAGTCTTGTGTTAAACCGTTAGTATGGCCATCGGAAAAGTCGAAATAGCCTACTTTCAAGCGATATTCTTTAGCCAACCAGTAAGCTGCAGAAAGATCAAGCGTATGACCACTTCTATCGAGATCACCATTAGTTCTTTGGTAATCCTTATCTTGATAGCCAAGTGCTAAGTATAATCCGCTATCAAAATCATAAGCCAACGCCGCAGCATAAGTTTCATCATCTCCAACATCTACATTAGCTACATTCGCTTGCTGGCTGAGGTAAGTCGCAGCAGCATGCAATCCGTCTTTATCATAACTCACACCAACATTAACTAAGTCACTATAGTTATTGCCATCGTCACCATTAAACTGCGCTGCTGCCATCCAAGTGACTTCTTGATATTTATACTTATAGGTCAATAAATTATCGACAAAAAATATGCTTTCTGGATCATATGCAAACGGGCTACTCGCATGATTAAAAATATCAACATACTCAGCAACAAATAAATAATTTACTGGCCTTTGCTTGCCGATGCCTACCGTCCCGATTGGACTTGTAAGAGCAGCGTAAACTTGTCTTGCTTTGCCAAAGTCACCATTATTAGACAAGTCAATTCCCCACTCTCCATGCAAGGTCGCACTCCAATTTTCATCCCACTCACTGGTGGCTTTAAAGCCGGCATGAGAAAGTGCATCTCTAACATCCATTTGCTTAGAGTCATCTTCATCAATATAACCTAAAGTAGGCCGAACAGTGGCATAAAGTTTAACTTTGTTTGTTGAACTGCCAGCAGGCAATTTTTCTGTCTTTTTAGGTTCTTTAGCAACACTTTTTGAAAGCGGTTTAGCAATATTAATCACGGACTGTGTATTAGCGGTTTGCTGCTTCTCTAATAACTCAATGCGCTTTTTTAATACCTCTAGTTGCTGCTTTAATTCACTGATAGTTATATTTTCATCTGCAAAAGAACCTGGACTTAAAAGCAACAAAGCTAATATCGAAGAATTTGCAAACTCTTTAATTTTTATCATAAAAAATCACTTTCAATTTTCACTTTTCTTAAAGTGTAGACTATATATTAAAGCGTATCGTTTTTTTAATTATGGGTTTGAATATGAATATCAGAACAAAGTTTTCGGTAGCATCTGGAGTGGTTGTGTTTATTATTGTTTCACTACTTTCTCTGTCCAGTTATATGTTAATCAGTAATTCGCTACAGGAAAAAACTCAAGCCTATGTTGAAGACAACTCATCATTACTTGCACAAGGTATTAGTAATTGGTTAACCAGTAAAACTTCCCAGATAAATGTACTGAGAAATATGGTTGAGAGTGACTATTCTCCTGAAAATTTTCAAAAAGCATTAGAACTATCATCTCTCACCACTGACTTTTCTTTAATGTTCGGCACCCTAGCAAATGAAACCCAATTACGTTCAAATGATCCGAATAGAGAAAACCCAGCTGGTGTCGACTTTCGAGACCGACCTTGGTTTGAATTAGCCCAACGTAGTAATGGCGTAGTTTTCACTGCTCCTTACATAGACGCAGCAACAAAAGAGTTATTACTATCAGTGGTTGCTCCCATTGAAAACAACTCTAAATTTCAAGGTGTTATTGGTGGAGATTTAAGCCTTGATAGTATTGCAACAAGTGTAAATACCATTAATTTCAATAACACTGGTTTAGCATTTATTGCTGATGAAAATGGCAATATCATTACCCACCCTGATGCAAGTTTAAACGGTAAAAATACCAGTTCTGTTTACAATACATCGCCGAATAACAATCGCAAAATCATCACTATTGAACATGATGATAAAGAAAAATTAATCTACTTTTTTCCTTTAAAAAAACAGTTTGGCATGAGCTGGAGTTTAGGAGTTTTATTAGAAAAAGATAAAGTTTATCAATCACTTTCAAGTTTAACTAATCAAACCATTTTATTTGCCATTATTGGCATTGCTATTTGTATTTTTTCTTTGCGACAACTTGCTAAAAAGTTATTACAGCCACTAAATGAACTAGAAGCTGCGATTGCCGAAATAGCATCAGGTGGTGGCGACTTAACTCAACGCTTAACCATTAAGAACAATGACGAGTGCGGTGCTGTCGCAAGTAACTTCAACAAGTTTCTCGATACCTTACAACAGCTAGTTAAAGACATTAAACAAAAAGCTGGGGTTGTTGTTGATAATAGTAATAACGCCACAGAATTAGCCAATGAGTCGAGTACCAAATTAGGCGAACAAGGAATGCTGGTTGAAGGATTAGCAACAGCTATGAATGAAATGAGCCAAACTTCGATGGATATTGCCGCCAGCGCACAAGATGCTGCCACCTCAATTTCTTCAGTTAACGAGCGGGCAGATGAGGGACGTTCATTATTTAGCAAAACCAGTAATGATGTTGTCGGGTTATCACAAACTATTTCATCTTCGCAGGAGTTAAGTAATCAACTGGCCGAATACAGTAACAATATTGAACAAGTACTTTCAGTGATCAACGGCGTTGCCGAGCAAACTAATTTACTTGCTCTAAATGCAGCAATCGAAGCAGCTCGTGCCGGTGAACAAGGTCGAGGATTTGCCGTTGTTGCTGATGAAGTGCGAACTTTGGCCTCACGCACCCAAGAGTCGACAACTGAAATTAAAACTATGATTGAGCAAATTCAAGAGTCTTCAGGGCAAGTGCAGTTATCAATGAATGAAAGTCGTGAAATGGCAGAGGCTTGTGTCGAAAATACTCAAGTTGCCAATCAAACACTAGAGAATATATCAGACTCTGTTAAAGATATTATGGATAGGAATATTCAAATTGCCGCAGCAATTGAAGAGCAAAGCGTTGTTATTGAAGAAATTAATAAGAACACCACACATATTAATGATATCAGTATACAGGTTGGTGACTTCTCTCAAGAACAAGTCGGTACAAATGAAGCCTTGGTCGACGAAGTTAACCAACAACAATTATTGTTAGAAAAGTTTGTCGTTTAAATAATCAATTTATGCGGGTAAAGACAATATAACTTGTGCACCTGATGTATGCGGGCTATTTTTCAGCTTTATTTGGCCGCCATGACTAAACATAATTTGTCGACAAAGAGCTAAGCCAATGCCGCTACCGTTTGGTTTAGTAGTATAAAATGGCACAAATAAGTTTTCAGTGTTTGCTAGGCCGCAACCATTATCTGTAATAACTATTTTTTGCCATTGCTGCTCGATAAAATAATCAATTTTGATTATTTTATTTACTCTTTCTTCCATTGCATCCATAGCATTCTTAAACAAGTTTATCAGCACTTGTTCAAATTGCTTTTTATCAACTGACAACTCAGTATTGGTGTTTTCAGCAATTATAAACTGACAATTTGGAAATAGCGGCATCAGCTTTTTAATAAGAGAGTTTAGATTTATCGGTGCAAAAATTGGTTTAGGTAAGTGTGCCAGCTGGCTATAACTCGCTATAAAATCACTTAAAGAATCGGCTCGTTCATTAATAATGTTAATACCAGCAACTAAGCTTTTGTGACTTTCCAGTTTTTCAGTCTCAATAGTGCCTTGTAGCTTATGTTGTATTGACTGACTAATTGTTGAAATTGGGGTTAAAGAGTTATTAATTTCATGACTAAGCACCCTTAACACGCTTTGCCAAGCACTGCGCTCTTTCTCCATGAGCAACCGTTCCGCATTAGTTAATAAATATAACTGGTGCGGTTGCCCATCTCTTATAAAACTCTCTTTATGTAGAAAGAAATCACCATCAAATTCAGCATCTGAAAGACCTAGTTCTTGACTGGCAGATTTAAACTCAATAATACCTGAGCTTGCCTGTTGTAATTTTCCTCCCACAGCTAAGTCATTTAGTAGCATACCACTATAATTATCAACATCATTAAGTAGTAAGGCTTTCGCGGATGCATTTGCCATAACCAACTTACCAGTTTGATCTGTCGCTAATACCATAGCATCCATTTGCTCGACAATTAACTCAAGGAGAACTCGTGACTCTTTTGCCGATATTTTATGTAGTGCCAATGTTTCTGAAAGGCTATTTATTAATACTAATAACTCTTGAAAAGCTTGGTTGCTTTTCAATCGGCCACGTAAGGAGTAGTCCCCGTCTATCATTGATTCGATTAAGTTAGCTAAAGTTCTTACTTGGTACTGAGCATGTTTACGGCTGGCAATAACAACATAGCTTGAAAGTAAACATAAACAGATAATAATAAAAGCAATAAAGTAGGGAGAAGTATTGGTACTAAATAAGGCTATTGTTGTAATAAAAAAGCAAGGTAAAACCGCTAATAAAATTAACTTATCTTGTTGCTCTATTTGATAATGCTGCGCACTCTGCTTAACACACTGCCAAATTTTTCTAATCCAATTCATATTTACTTATTCGACGGTAATAGCCACTGCGACTCAATCCGAGCGACTTAGCTGTTTCTGTCGCATTATTATTGTGTATTTTTAAGCGCTCAACAATGATATTTTTTTCAACTTCATCAAGCGTTAAATGGTTAAATTCTAGGTCATGACTATTAAAATTGTCACTTTTCAATGTCGTTAAAACAATATCTTCGGCATGAATCACCTCTTGGTTACATGTAAACAATAACCGCTCCATAGTGTGGCTCAATTCACGAATATTACCCGGCCAATGATAATCTTGTAACTTAGTAATTGCAGCAGCAGATATTGATGGGGTATTTTTGTGATACTTACGACTAAAGGTTGCTAAAAAACTTTGAGCCAAATCCGCTATATCCTCTACTCGTTCAGATAAAGATGGAATACGCAACTCTATGGTATTTAACCGAAAATAAAGGTCTTGGCGAAATTTATTATTGATAATATCCGCTTGTAAATCACTATTCGTTGCAGAAATAACCCGTACATTAGCATGCAAAGATTTACTACTTCCTACAGCTTCAAACTTTTGCTCTTCCAATACCCTTAATAATTTTGCTTGTTGTTCAATTGGAATATTGGCTAACTCATCTAAAAATAGTGTGCCATTTTCTGCCATTTCAAAACGGCCAATACGATTTTCTTTCGCATCAGTAAATGCTCCTTTAACATGACCAAACATTTCACTTTCAAATAAGCTTGCCGGTATTGCTCCCATATTCACAGGGACAAATGAATTTTTGGCACGACGAGAAACTTTATGTACGTATGCGGCAAGCATGCTTTTACCAGTACCGTTATCTCCGGTCAGTAAAATACTCATGTCGCTTTTTGCTAAATTATCTAAGGTCGCTAATAAATCTTGCATCACTTTTGAATTAGCAATAATACCATCGCGGTTTTCAGGGTGAGATTGCGCCGTAAGCAACCTATTTTGCTGTGATAGTCGTTCAGCATTTTTGCAAGAATTAGCTAATGCAATCTGAGTTTCAATGGCATTAATAATTCGCTCATTTTTCCAAGGTTTTTGCACAAAATCATTGGCGCCGGCTTGCATAGCTTCAACCGCAATATCGATTGTTGCCCAGCCAGTCATCACAATAATTGGAATATTCAGATTTAGCGCAGTAATGCTTTTAACAAGCTCAATGCCCTCTCGGCCAGATGTGGTGTCTTGTTGAAAGTTCATATCAAGCAACACCAACTCAACTGATTGGCTTTTTAAACACTCAATTGCCGCCAGAGGAGTAGTAACAGCGAGCGTTTCAAAACCAAAATCAGCTAGTAAGTATTTAAGGCCAGCGATGATATTAATGTCATCATCGGCAACGAGTATTTTTTTTGTATTTACAAAGTCATTCACAATTGAATTCAAAAACTCTCATTATATTGATTAAAACAAGCAGCAAATAAAGTACATTGCTGCTACATTCGCGTAGCATAACCTGTTAGCTACGTTATTGTTTGCATTAAATATTTACTCATACCGTAATGCCATACTTGGCTCCATAGTAACAGCTTTTTTACTCGGCAAATATATCGCCAACATAACAACAACCGTTAAACCGAAAACGACTGTTAACGCTTGCGAAAAGTAAATATAAACTGGAAATATACCTTCAGTAAACTTATGAAAACCAAAAGAAATTAATGCAAATATTAGTAATGCCAAACTAAGTCCAATAATTAGCTGCTTACCACCTTGTTTCAAAAACATACGCAATATATCTCCGTCAGAAGCACCAACTGCCCGTCGAATACCGACTTCATGTGTACGTTGTGCGACTGAATTCGCTGTTAAGCCATAAATTCCAACCATAGCTAAAAGAAGAGAGAAAAAGCCGGTACCAAAAGTAATTTCAGACATCAGCCCCATAGATTCTCGCATTTTATTTCGATTCTCACTGGCTCCCTGTACAGAATAAGTGAGCTCAATACTGCGATCTATAGCAAACATGGCTTGATAGAAAATTTCTTCTGGTTGCTGCGTATTTGGCAAAGTCTTGTAAAGAAGAATTTGGTACGGGTCGAAAAACTGTAAACCTGATAAATAAATTTCGTCTGCACTATCTCTACTACCAAACATCGCACTAGCGTTCATGCGGTTAGTCACGACACCAACAATAAAAACCCTTTCATCGATATCATTAATATTCACCGTAAAGCTCTTCTCTAAGGGCGATTCTCCAGGCCAATAACGTTTCGCCATTGATTGACTGATAATTGCAGTTTTACGATTGCCACTTTTATCTAAATGAGTAAATTGACGCCCTGCAACTAAATTCACCCCAACGGTTGCACTATCACCAATTAGCGATGCAACATCGATAATTAGTTTATCCTCTTCAGAGAGATATTCGTGGCCCTCTAGCATCACTTTCGATGCACCAATCCAATTATGGTTGATCACGCCAACTAAATTGGGGTGCTGCTCTAACTTCGCTATTAATGATTGCATCAAGGCTATTTGCTGTTGTGGCTCTGGATATTTCTTTTCTGGCACGCTAAAACGAGCAGTCATAACATTAGAGTAATCATCACCCATTTCAAGATTAATAAATTTATGAGAAATGAATGCCGTTATTGAGCCTATTAACATTAATAACGCCACTAAAAAAACTTGAGTTGTTACCAATATTCTAGAAACTCGCCCCGCTTTTTTGCTTTGTGCACCGCGAGTGCCATCCCTTAACGTGCTATTAATATCTTGATGCGCAGAACGCCAAGCCGGAAAAAATGCAGATAATAAAATGGTTATTAAGGTAAACACCACCGCCATCAATAAGGTTGCGCCGTCCATACCATAATGCCACCAAAAAGATCCGCCACCAGGTAACCAAGAATGTATTGCAACTTCAGTATAATCTAGCGCAGCTCCCACGAGTAATACGGACAGTAAGCCACCAACACTGGCAATAATTACTCCTTCCCACAGTAGTTGACTCACTAAACGAGCTGTTTTTGCACCAAGTGCAGCCCGAATTGCCGTTTCTTTTTGACGTTCAATAGAGCGTGCCAGCAGTAAATTACCAACATTAATACAAGCAAGTAATAAAATTAAGAATGAAATTGTCATTAAGCCCGCAAACGCAACCGCACCGTCGTTACCCGTTTGCGCCATTTGAAAAGTTAGTAATTTGACGTGTTTTTCTACTTTCGGTAAATCAAACAATTTCACATTTCGCTGATAAATTTGATTAATTTTCTGGGTTAACTCTTGTTCAGCGTCTTTAATGTTCACGCCGGCTTTAAGCCGCGCATAGCCATACAAATACTCACTATGTTGCGGCGACTCCAATAACACACTATTCAATAAAGGCAGCCAAACTTTAGACATATTTGGAAAGCGGTAATCTTTTGGCATCACACCAATAATATCGGTATTTATACCATCAACCTTGATGCTTCGCGTTAATATATTTTCATTACCCTGATATTCGCTTTGCCATACTTCATAACTAATCACAGCAACTGCTGGCGCCCCGACTAAAGTATCATTCTCACTTATTGTACGCCCTAAAATGGGCTTTATGCGACTAAATTCAAAAAAGCCAGCCCTTACATAGCTACCATAATAGCTCTTACCAGACTCCTTGATATTAATACGCATGTCACCTGTATCATAAACACCAAACTCAGCAAAACTTGCTACATTGTCTTTAATCGCCTGGTATTCGAAACTTCGGATATAACGGTACTTTCCATCTTCAAACACAGCCAAAGCTTTTGCCGTTTCTCCTTCTGGGATAGGTAAAGGTTTATAAATTGAGGTATACAAGAATGAAAAAGTAAATAAACTAATCGACAAGCCACCAATTAACACCCCCAGAGTCATTGCGGTAAATTTTGGTGCGTTAAATAAAAGGCGTAATGCATATTTAATATCTAACCATATAGACATAGTAACTACCCCGCCGCTACTTCTAGTGTAGAAACAGCATTATTTTTTATCGTGCTATTTATACTGTCTTTTATTAGCCGCCCATCAAACATCTCCAAGCAACGGCTCGCTCTTTTCGCTGAAGCGGGGTCATGCGTTACCATACAAATGGTTGCTCCTTCTCGATGCAATTGTTCGAATAACTGCAATACCGACTCGGCATTTTTTGAGTCTAAGTTACCTGTTGGTTCATCGGCTAAAATAATTTTAGGCTCATTAACTAACGCTCTAGCAACAGCGACTCGCTGTTGTTGCCCGCCTGAAAGTTGTGATGGAAAGTGATTTTTACGATGACCCATTTCTACTTTTTCAAGCACCGCTTTTGCACGAGTTTCGATTACTGCTTTTGATAGCCCTGATTGATAAGTCAGTGGCAACATAACATTTTCTAGTACGGTCAAATCTGAAATTAGGTTAAACGATTGGAAAACAAACCCAATCTCTTTACTGCGAATTTCCGCGCGTTGATTTCTACTCAGTGAAGAAACATCATTATCCGCCAACCAATATTGCCCTGCTGTTGGTGAATCAAGTAAGCCCAACAAAGATAGTAAAGTTGACTTTCCACACCCAGATTGACCACTTAACGCGACATATTCGCCTTTATTTATTTCTAAGCTGATGTCATTTATTGCTTTAGTTTCAATATCTTCAGTTAAGAATGTTTTACTAACATCGTTCAACTTTAATAATGCTTTCATAATGTATCCTTTAAGACGTTTATTGTTATATAAGCGATAATTAATTTATTAATACTTGTTGGTGTTCTTGCCAATCACTGGTATCTGAAATAATAATTTCATCGCCAACAGTTAAGCCAGAAAGCACCTGAATTTTGTTAACTGAACTTTGCCCAAGACTGACCTGCTTTTTTTCAGCGAACTGTTGATCTACAGTGAGCTTAAACAAATCCACTTGGCTATCTCGTGGTGCAAAAACAGGGCGGTTTACAAACAAGGCGTTTTCAATATTGCTAATTTCTATCAAGCCATCAACCGTGAGTTCAGGACGCACTTCACTCGGTAAATTACCGATAAGTTTAACATCTACCTGAACCATACCCGATTTCACGGCAGGGTCGATACGACTAACCTTGCCAGCAATTTGACTAGTACGAGTATCTATATGCACTACTTGTCCTACTTTAATATCTTTCACTCGCACTTCCTGTACTTGCAGCTCAGCAAACAGCGAGCTTTGATCAGCAATAAGGGCAACACTACTACCTATCTGTGTTCGCTCTCCTAATTCGAGTGATACTTGTTGAATGATGCCTGACGTTGATGCGGTAACCGATAATGCCTCAACTTGTGCTAATACCCGTTGATAATTATTCTCCATCAAGCCTAAACGCGCCTGTTGTGCTGTTTTAGTTGCCGCCATTGTTAATTTCATTTTCGCAACTTTTTGTTGTTGCGCTTGCCAATATTGCAGTTGTTGTTTAACGGCAAGCTGGCTTTTTTGATAATCTAATGCTGATACTGTTGCATTACCTTGTTCCATCAAAGCGGTTTCGGCATCTAACTTTAGCTTTGCTGATAAATAGCTATATTCAGACGCCACCACAGCATTTTCAATATCGACTAGCTGTGACTCTAATGACACATATGCCGCGTTACTTTCTGCTTTATTTGCCTTTAACTCCCAACTAACTTTTTCTAATTCACGCTCAAGTTCAGGATTGCTAAGTTTAACGAGCACATCCCCTAGGTTAACTTTCGCTCCTGGCTTAACAAAAACTTGCTCAATTCGGCCGGCAACTTGCGCAGAAACCCAACGAATATTTTCTGGTTTTAACAATCCTGTAGCGCGTACATTAACTAAAAATAAGCCTTGTTCAACTTTAGCTGTTACTAACTTTTCATGATCAACCATATAAGAGGCATCACCTAGTGTTTGAGTCAAACGCCAAGCTAGAAAAACAAATAACATTGCCGGTATAACAAACCAGTACTTTTTCCATAATGTTTGCTTTGGCTTAATTCGTTGCGTATCCATTATTTTCCTTGCGCTTTATAACTTTACCTCTGTTATTACAAGATAAGTGCCAACAGCAAAAGAAAAATAAACACTTAATAAACAACATATTAAAACAAGACATTACATAGAGAAATGGTACTGTAGCGAAATCGACACAATACAATGTAGCAATAATGGAACACTAATAACGAGGCAAGTATTTTGAATTAACCTCTAAGAGATACTGGGCAGCAAATATTACTATCAATACTGATGGTAAAATTATCCCGCACGTTGCAACTTACATTCAACAGGAGAGGATAGTCATGAAGAATACTTTTGGAAAAGGAAATGGCTATCGTTTCACCATCGAAGTAATAGGTAACGAAGGAAAATAAGGCGAAGATAAATCAAATCAAACGTTAACATTTGGGCTGGACAGCAGATGAGAGCTATTTACCACAATGCCGATATTAAAAAGTACAGTGAAAGTAGCACTTAAAACAGATACCTAAATACTCACCTTACTTTATTTAATGTAAGAAGTTCTACAAATTAAAAGGCTGTAAGTAAACTTCAGCCTTTTAATATTCAACAAAGTCCTTTCATATTAACAAACAAGAACCTAACTATGGAAAGCCTATTACTTGAGGTATTTATGTGGCGAGTCTAACGCTGGAGGCGCAGTAATCGCCTGTAAAAATGCTACCAGTGCTTCTATTTCATCATTCGTTAAGCGTAAAGGTTGCAATAACCTCGATGTCTGAGGAGATAATGGATCATTAATATCTTTTTCAATCAAAACGCCGCCGGCATCATAGAAATTGAGTAACCCTCTCATATCAGCAAATAAACCATTGTGCATCCAAGGCTTTGAGTTTAATACACCTCGCAAGCCTGGTGTTTTAAATTTACCAACATCACTGGCTTGCTTGGTATAATGATAACGACCTAGGTCTTGATACTCTCTTTTATAATAGGTTAACCCCAAATTATGAAATTTTTCATCCGAAAAGGTTGAACCATAATGACAGTTCATACAGCGTGCTTTCGTGCGAAATAAATGTAAGCCAAAAATCGCTTTATCTGACATAGCTGCTCGGTAAATATTTTGAAGCTTTGCTGTTTTTTGCTGTGAAGCTAATAAAAATCGATCGAAGTCACTACGTCTAGAGGTCAACGTTCGTTGATACGTTGCCAATGCCATTGCTATTTTTTTTGCAGTGACCTCTTCGTTACCAAAGGCTGACTTAAATAACAAAGCGTAGTCAGGTTCTTGTGCTATTCTCGCTTCTAATTCAGGAAGCGTAAAGTTCATCTCAAGCGGGTCTTGAATTGGCATTAACGCCTGTTGTTCTAACGTTTTCGCTCTGCCATCCCAAAAGAAGCTATCACCATAAGCAACATTTTCAATTGCAGGCGCATTTCTTCTGCCCGTTTGTCTGTTGTGCCCGAACGAAGTTCTTTTTCCATCTGCCCAGCCTAGGTCGCGGTCATGACAACTTGCACAAGCAATTTGCTTTGAACGAGACAATTTACCATCATGAAACAATCGCTTTCCAAGTTGGTATTTTTCCAATGTAAAAGGGTTGTCACTGGGAAATAGGACTGGCTTCAACAGTCCTATTTCATCAGCATTAACGTCTTCGTCCACTTCGGCTTTCGGCCAAAGGTTTTGAGGCTGGCTATACGCTGCTCTCAAGGCGTCAAAATCTACCGAAGCACAAGTATAACTAGTAAAAACAAGTGCTATAACAACTGTTTTTACTAGCGTAAAACGCCTAGCAAAAGGTTTGCTAGTTATCATAATTATTGACTAAAGGTTAGTGTATTACCTGTAGAGTCCATACTGACTAACATCGTGGCTTCTTGTAATTGTTTATCACCTTTTACTGTCCAACATTGTGACTGTTTTCGCGCCATCGCTTGCTTTAATACTGGCTGATAATAATTCGCTAAGCGCATAAACTCACCAGAGTTTATATCGTTTTCTGCGTTGTAACAAAACTGTCCTAAGCTAACACTTGCTGCTAATAATATACTCATAATATCTCCTAATGATCATAACTTATGCCCAGCCAAAACCGTCTTCCTAATTCTAGGCCGGTAGTGAATGGGCTTACTTGATAGGTGCGTTTATTCAATAAATTTTCACCATCAAAACTTAAGGTAATGCTGCTATCATCAGACAAGGTCCAATTATAACGAACACTACCACTTAATAACCAAAACGCCGGGCGCTTTGATAAACGATAAACTGGGTATTCTCTTTTATTTGGCGCACAGCCATCGCAAATTGATTTGGCTTCTTTAATTGAATTAACTTCGCCGGTAGGATAGATGGCGTCTTGCTTGCCATTAAATCGTGCATATGCTGACAATTGCCAGTTTTGCCAATTGGCCGCCCAACTAACATTGGCAATAATTGGCCGATTAGCGTCTTGTCGTTCTAGATTAATGTCATGGCGTGTAACCAGTGTATAATTAGCTTTTAATTCACCTTTATCATTTGCCTCATCAGTGCGCAAAAACACCAATTCTTTATCATCGTAACTATAATTTAAGGTTTCAGTGTTTTCGCCATTACTTTGACCCGGAATGGTGGTGTTACCATCGAAGTTTTTACGGCTGGTTTTATTACTAGCCCGTGACAAGTTAAACTCAACATGTTGATTCTGGTATTGCGCCATCCACGACAATGACCAACGCCTATAATCACTAGAGCCATCGTTACCGGCATATAAAATTGCCTCACCATTTTCGTTGTAACCTTTAATGCGGTTAATTGCGTCTTTGTTGGCTCTGTTAATCCACTTCAGTTCAACAGTACCGCCAAACAAAGGCTGCCTGTATGCCGCCGTTAGCTCGTCACTAAACGGTGTTTTCGTACCTTTATATTCATACCTATAACCGCTCGTTAACAATGCTGCCTGCCATTTCTGCGGGCGATTGTTTAATGTTGAGCGCACTTCGTTATGCACAGGTTGCATCGCTTGATTTAATTTATAGTCAGCTAAGTCACTTTGATAATATCGATTAGCGCCAACAATAAATTGGTAATTATCAATAAATTCATAACTCAAACGCAGTCTTGGCGCGACATTATGGTTTTTAAAAAAATCATTAAAGTCATAACGAACACCCGCGGAAAGTTGTATATTTTCAACGCTAATATCATCTTCTAAATACATTGAAAAATATGCAATATCAGCTTGCGCACGAGATTTAGGTGATACTTGTCGCAATTGAAAGTATTGCCCGGTCGTTAATAAGTTATCTTGATAAAGCGCAAAATCTGCTGGCTGCGTCAAATCTAGCGGCCTACCTAATTCTGCTTCAATTTCTTCCAGTGGCCTACTAAAGCTTGTTTCAATGCAATCGTTAATATAACCATTGCAGTGAATGTCAGGTGAGACTACTGCGCCGTTATAAACCACAGAATCTTCTAAGCGATCAAAAACCGTTTGTTGATGTTCAAGTTGATAACCAAATGACAGCTCATGTTCGCCCAATCCCTGCAAAATATTTGGCAAGGTGTAGTCTTGTTTAAAGCTATAGGTATTTTGTGTTTTCTCGATATCGCCATAGCCCCCCTCTAAACTTGAGGTGGCTCCATCATAATTGCCCCAACTTTTACCCGGTGCACTTGCCCATATAAACCAGTCAGACCCAGTATTTTTGCTATTTTGACTTTGGCGCCAATCAAACTGGGTGTCCATATAGCCCCATTGACGATCCGCCTGCCATTGCGCAAGTATAGATTGCCCACCGCCATCAACATCGTAGTCGCTATTAATGGCATTAACATCAAAATACTGTCCTTGATAAGGCGCGTTTAAATAGCGAAAAACCAACTCATCTTCAGGAGTAACGCTATAGTGATATTTTATCAAAGCGTTATAATTAGTTTGTGTTTGTAAGCGTAAGTTACCTAACTGATTAAGTGATTCTTCAGACTTTAATACTTGAACTTGAGCAACAATACCGCTGTTGTCAGTTAACGGCATTGACAAATAAGCGTTAAAATCCTGCTTATTAAAGGTTGCGGTATCGAGTATTTCACCGCCGTCAAAATCAGGTGCATAAAACTTGTGATATTCAACAAATTCATCAGCAGTTTGACGATAACTAAAGCCAAAATGAGTTTTACTGCCAGCCGTTTGTGTTTTCGCTAACACTAAACCACCCGAAAACTGACCATATTTAGCAGGAATATTACTGTCGTAAACTTCAAGTTGGTCTAAAATTTTCACATTAACGAAAACTTCCTGGCTATGCCCAGGTACGTCATGTGCTAAATTGGCACCACTTTGACCACCACCTGTACTGAGTCGCGAGTTATTACTCACGCCATCAATTTGATAACCCGACTGATAACCTTGCGCGCCAGAAATAGACACTTCACTCGGTTTAATGTTGGTAACTTGGTTTGCAGCATAGGCTGATTCACCAAATTGCACACCAGGCAAAATACCCAGCACATCATTTAAATTACCGTTACCAAATAAGTATTCTCTGAGCATTTGTTTATCTAGGGTATACACCCCTTCTGCCGAGGTTGATATCGGTGTGATATTCCTCCCAATAACTTCGATATGCTCTATATCATCACAATTTTCATCATTTTTATTACAGGTATTAGGTTTATTGGTAACAATGTCCTTATCGTTACTTGCGCTAACAGTTGCTGTCGGCGTTGCTTTATTGTCTAAAGTAAGGTCCTTAACATTTAGCGTTTGTGAGTGGGCGATTGGCATGGCCAGCAAAATGCTGACCATGCCTAGCAATGAATAAAGCTTCATTTATTGCTGAGTTTCGTCTAATGGATAAGCATCTAATTCGTCATTAACGCCGTCATTATCGCTGTCTTCATCAAGTGAAATTCCAGCGTTTGCAATATCGTCTTCAGTGGCTGCGCCAAGGAAGAAGTTCGCTTTACCGTCACCGTCGGTATCAACACTGGCCACTAAGGTTTGTTTAAAGTGATCTTGAACACTTAAACTATTTGCCACTTCAGTAATAATGGATTCTTTTTCCACCACGCCCAGTGCTTCATTGTTTGCAAGTTCAAGCGCTTTATCATGCTCTCCTAAACGCATATATTGATTAGCATAACCAGCTAAGTAGGTCAGTTTTTGCTGGTCGGCACCTTCAGAAAGTTCTGCTAAGCGCTCATCAATGACTTTATTCCATGCAGCATACGCTGCTTCTTTAATCTGAGGATAGTCAGTAAGAATGCCAGCTTGCTTTTCAATAGCATTAAGATAGTCAGAATAATCAGAATCACTTCTGCTACCATAATTAAAAAATTCAGCCGTTTCTTGGCCCACTTCTTCAACTAATTGAGTACTTTCAAGCAATGCCAATTGCGCAATTGCGCGATCATAATATGCTTGCGCCTGTGTAAAATCACCACCTTGGGTTAGCGCCATACCAACACTTTGCAATCGCTCTGTTAACGTTGCATAGTACTGAGTATCTATATTGTTAATATTATTTTCTATATTGCTAAGCAATGTCGGAATCTCATCACTAATATTTAAATTATTAGCAAATACTAAAAATCGTGAGTGTGCTCTAATTGCTTCATCAATTTCAACATCACTGCCATCAGTGCCTTGGGCATAATGGTTCTTAGCAATGTTAATACAGATATCAATAGTGGTTTGAGCTTGTGTCTTATAACTTGCCTCATCAGTTAATCGATGTAACTCAAGAAACTCTTCTACCACCATCTGACAACCAGTTTGGCCAGTAACAAATGCCTCTGTATCAAGATTTTGTGCTATATATTCAGGGGTGTTGAGCACTTTCAGCCCTTCCGAAAGGAACTTTTCGGCAGCAACATAATTACCTTGCTTGCGCAAATAAATAGCGCCGCCAGGGTTACTGGAATTAAACGCTGTTAAGTTGGTAAAATGATTTCTTAATTTACTGGCATCCTTTTCAGCAATAACCAGTTCAAGTGCAGCATTTTTATC
The DNA here is from genome assembly GCF_057537295.1 of Colwellia meonggei. Lineage (NCBI taxonomy): Bacteria > Pseudomonadati > Pseudomonadota > Gammaproteobacteria > Alteromonadales > Colwelliaceae > Colwellia > Colwellia meonggei. Next base: position 125,690 of record NZ_BAAJLZ010000006.1, on the reverse strand, counting down.
TGCCATATTACGCACTCGCGCCATTAATAAGGCATCTGCAGCATCTTGCGAGGCAAATCCTCCCCAAAAGCTACCTTCCGGAAAAGCAGACAAAATCGGCTCTAGCGCTGCATCAGGGTAAAGTACAACGAAGTTTTTTATAATGTCATATAAACCATACTCATATTCAACACGTGTAACTTCTGCATATTCATTTGGTGTTCTAGGGTAATTATCATCAAGACCCACTACACCATATAACGCTAACGTATCGTGTATCACTTCTTTAGCGTTATCAAAATCATTTAGCTCCATATAGAAGTCGGTTACGTAAGACAAAGCCACTTGGCGAATACTGTAATATGGCTTACCTTCATTGCCATTACGGTCATTACCAACAAAACCATTGCTAATAAAATTCGCATAAGTGTGTAAGCGCGCAGTCATAGAGCTTGCAAGATCTAAATCAGCTTGTTTTTGACTGTATTGCCATTTTTCAACTGCTGTTTCAACTAAACGGCTATACGAAAAATAGGTTCGTAAGGCGCTCGTGGTGCTGTTATCATCAAGCGCTGTGGCAAATAATAAATCTAAAATCCCTAAAACTTGCTGGGCTTTGTCTGTATCTCCCACAGCTTGGTAACTTTGTGATAAATCTTGAAAAAATATCGCATCATCACTGCCAAATGTAGTGATACCTTTAGAGGCTACATATTGCGTATATAGCGTATTTGCCAACGTTCTATATTCATCAGCTTTTTCGACTAAACCCAATGCATTATATTTAAATGAAACATCTAACAGCGTACGTGCGCGCATTTCATCACGAACAATTTGCTCTTCACTGACTAATCGCGTCACTTGTTCAGTTAAGCCTGCTTCAGCATAGCCAACCGCTAAATTATTAAAAACTAAACCTTGGTTAATATCGTTATTTAACGAGGTAATATGTTGTTCTGCTTGCTTTAAGTGCGAACGCTCATTGGCATAGTAATAATATGATCTATCTGCATTAGTGGCTAAACTCGCTTTAATGGTTAATTCTTTGGTTAGCTCGCCGCCATTACCGTCGCTAATCAATACCGTAAAGCTATCATTTACATCAATTAACGCCTGAGGTTTATAAGTAACTTCACCCGTTATTGCATCAATGGTTAAATCACCATTTTTAGTTGTTGCGGTTATGGAAAAACTTAGGGCATCACCGTCAATATCTGTTGCCGTGATAAGCCCCTTTTTAGTTTCACCACCAGAAACTAAAACCTCGGTAGCATTAACTTCTGGAATATCATTCACAGCTTCAACAGAAACATTTACCGTGACAGCAACGGTTTCATCACCATCTGTTGCGCTAACTTGAAAGCTATCTTGACCATTAAAATTAGGATTGGGTTGGTAATTAATGACGCCCGTTGAGTTATTAATATCGATCGCTGCATTGGCTGATGCATTCGCTAAACCGTATGTAACGGCTGTTTTGTCGGTTGCAACAACTGTTATTGTTGTTGCTTGATCTTCAGTTGTCGCTAACTGATAACTTGCCTGTTCGAAAACTGGCGCTTGATTGCTGCTTGAGCCACCGCCACAAGCAGCTAATGCTGTCGCAGTTAGTAAAATTAAAGCACTATTTTGTTTCATGATGTCTTCCTTAAAAAATGCGAACCGGATCTTAATGCTAACGATTCTCATTTGCAACTGATAAAATAAAAGATTATCATGCGCTGGTAAAAATTAGTTAAATCAAGCTATTTAGTACGAAATAACGGGGGGTAAACTTCCTGTTCAGTGCCAAATAAATTCTAATTTTAACTAACTTTGTAATTAACTTAATCGCAACAAGGTAACAAAAATGTCACGACTTAAAATCTCTTTTTTCATACTGTTAAGCGCTTTCTCCACAGCAATAAATGCCCAAGCCGCAGAGCAAAAATTTGGCGACGGAGCGAACATGAAACAACTCGTCGAAATATCAGAAGTTTTGGCCTCTCCTAATAAGTTTTTAGACACTCCCATAACAGTTGAAGGCAGTATCGTTAAAGTGTGTAAAAAGCGTGGCTGCTGGGTGGAATTAGCGTCTGACAAGAAGTTTCAATCCTTGCGCATTAAGGTGCGAGATGGTGACATGGTATTCCCAATGACAGCATTGGGGAAAACCGCCTACGCAACTGGAAAACTGCAGGCATTGCCGCTTAGCTTGGCGCAGTCTAAAAGATATTTAGCTTACACAGCACAAGAGCAACAAGAAGCGTTTGATGTAAATTCCGTTACAGAAGCGATTACGGTTTACCAAGTATTACCTACAGGTGTCACTATTGCAGACTAATGGCTATTAAAATAAATTGGTTTAAGTTAAACCGCAGTTTGCACCGAGATATTGGTTATTTTTGCATTGGTTTAACATTAGTTTTTGCCATATCGGGCATAGCGCTCAATCATGTTGATGACTGGAACCCTAACTATCAAGTAACGCAAGAAAAATACTTTATCGACGATCTTCAAGGCAAAATTGATACTGAAAATTTTGAAGTATGGTTACTAAAACAACTTAACATTGACGCTCAAATTAAAGCGAGATTTTGGCAGTCGCCGAAGCAATACAAGCTGTTTACCAAACAAAACCATACTCTGATTATTGACACTGACGAGAATAGTGTAATTTTACAGAAGATATCACCACGTTTCTTATTAAAAAGTTTCAATTCTTTGCACCTAAATGAAGCTAAAAGCGCATGGACATATTATTCTGATTTTTATGCTGTGATGCTTATTTATTTAGCAATATCAGCATTGTTTATGGTGAAAGGTAAAAAAGGGGTTAAAAGCTTTAGAAGTTTATTGGTAGTTGCAGGTTTTCTTTTGCCTGCTGCTTTTGTTATAGGCTATTCATATTAATCATTAAAACCTTAGTACAAAGTAAACTTTAGGTTTATTAGATAGTTTTAGTGTTATAGTTCGCAAATACCTAATGTAAAAAATTACCTAGCACCAAAATTTAAGCCATTGAAAAAAAGAATCATTTACAGGGATAAAATAGAAAACCCTCGCATTACTGCGAGGGTTTGTAGAATAAGTGAGTTGACGCATAAGCCGGGTTTTGTATCTTTCAAAGAAAGTGACAATCATTCGTCTAGGCTATAAATCGCTCTATAGCTCAAGCAACCTACCCGGTTTCAACGCGAGCCACGCCATATGAAACCCTATTTGGTCTTGCTCCGGGTGGAGTTTACCCTGCAATTACTGTTACCAGCAATCCGGTGCGCTCTTACCGCACCCTTTCAGCCTTACCTGTTCCGCAAGCGGTCATCGGCGGTCTTCTCTCTGCTGCACTTGTCGTCGGCTCACGCCGCCCAGGTGTTACCTGGCACCCTGCTCATTGGAGCCCGGACTTTCCTCCCCTTCATCTGTCTACCCGAAAGTACAACGATGAAGCAGCGATTGTCTCGTCAACTCGGGGCGCATTCTACGTGATATTACCAAGCTTTAAAAGCGCAACGCGACTATATTCAGAAGTATCTTAAGAATCTTTCATTGCCAAGGCATATTCATATAGGGCATTTTTCTTCACGCCATGAATTTCCGCCGCGATTGCACAAGCTTTTTTAGGCTTCATTTCAGATAATAGTAACTTTAATGTTGCTACAACATGGGCAGGAATATCATTTGGGTCAACTTTATGCCCTTCAATTATCAGTACCATTTCACCTTTTAGCTGATTTGGATCTTCTTGTAGCCAAGCCAATAAGTTTTCAGCACTGTCAGAATGAATGGTTTCAAAGGTTTTGGTTAATTCTCTAGCCATCACTACATAGCGCTCGCCACCAAGGGTTTTAACAATATCAGCCACGGTATCAATAGCGCGGCGTGGGGCATCATAAAACACCATAGTACGTGTTTCGTTAGCTAATTCGGTTAATGTTGCTTGCCGAGCACCAGACTTTGACGGTAAAAAGCCTTCAAATGTAAACCTGTCTGTAGGCAAACCAGCAACGGAAAGCGCAGAAATAGCAGCACATGCGCCAGGAATAGGTGACACACTTAACCCCAGTTGTCGGCAATGGCGCACTAAATGAAAACCTGGATCGCTAATCAGTGGTGTGCCCGCATCTGACACTAACGCGACACTTTTTCCTTCTTGTAATAGTGAAGAAATTTGCTCTTGCCGCTGTCGCTCATTGTGATCATGCATCGACATTGTTCTGTTTTTAATACTAAAAGCAGACAATAACCGCTGAGTATGTCGGGTATCTTCACAAGCAATAACATCAACATGAGCTAATACATCTAATGCTCGTTGGCTGATATCAGCTAAGTTGCCAATTGGAGTGGCAACAATATAAAGAGTACTGGGCTGAATAATTTGTTCCGACATATTAAAATACTTGTGTTGAGACTGAAGAGGATGAAGTTTATTATAAAGCTATCTTAAAAAGTACGGATTTCTTAACTTTGATAATGACAAATTGTTTTTCAGCTCGAAAAAGTACACTTATAACCATAATTAGCTTGATGGTTTTAGCTAGTTGTTCAACAACGAAACCAAGCAAGCCCGGAAAAGTACTCCCCAAAAAAGCCGAAATCATAGAAACTGTTAAGACAACATTTAGCGCTGATGAACTAGTCGCGCAAGCTATTACTCAAGAAAACAACCAAGCGGTAAATACCTTTATACAAGCCAGCTCATTATATCTAGTAGAAGCTAAGCCTCATAAAGCATTGTGGTTAGCAACTCAAACCAAACCTTTAACTCAAAGCCTACTAAATCAATATCATTTGGCTGTGATCAGTGCGCAAAGCCTATTAGCATTAGAGCGCTTTGACAAAGCGCAAGAAGCACTTAACAATGCTAATGAAATAAAGAAAAATATAACGAACTCACATAGTTTTGACTACTATCAAACACTCGCTGTAGTGCAATTAAAACGCAATTTACCAATAGCAGCTCTAGACGCAAGCTTAAGAGCATTTGCAAAGAATCTCGATGCAACAAACGCTGATATTGAGATAATTTGGCAGCAACTATGCCAATTATCTCAATGGCAGCATCAACAATTACGAAAAATGGCGGCACCGAACGTTGATGGCTGGAGCAAACTACTGACATTCGCCAACAAATTTGGTGATGACAATGCTCGTCTGAAACACTATTTAGTCCAGTGGCAGCGTGATTTTAGCACCCACCCGGCACAAGTTATTGTTGCACAATTACAACAAACACAAGCAACACTTATTAATGAAAATAATAATGTTGCGGTCATCATTCCGCTATCGGGAAAACAGGTACGTGCCGGTAAAGTAGCTCAACAAGGCGTATTGGCTGCATATAATAACAATACTGCGAAAATACATTTCATCGACTCAAACAACTTAGAGATGGCAACACTAGCGACTAAATTAGAAGAGCTAAATATTGATTATGTTATTGGTCCGCTACTAAAAGAGAATGTTAAAAATTATTTAGCGCAAACCGACATTTTAACACCAACATTATTACTTAATCTGCCAGGAAATATCGTGTTAAAGCCACACCAGGTAGCATTATCTATGCGTCCGGAAGATGAAGCTATACAGGCTGCCACTACCTTAAGCCGTCAGCAATACCAAAAGCCACTTATTTTAAGCCATCAAGACAAAGCGAGCCGTCGTATTGCTCAAACTTTTAGTCAGCAATGGCAACATATCACTGGGCAGCAACCTGAAACGGTATTTTTTAATGGCGACGCAAAAATGCAGAATCAGCTTAAAGCTAGCCTCAGTGTTGATGCAAGCCAAGAACGAACGAAAGAATTAAATAGCCGTATTAAGTATTCAATTAAAAGTGAGCTACGCAATCGCCGCGATATTGATATGATTTATATTGTCGGCATGCCGTTAGAAACTAAATTACTGAAACCTTACATTGACGTTAATACCAGTCCATTTGCTGATATTATCCCGATATATGCTAGCTCTCGAAGCCATAGTGCTAAAAATGATAAAAGCGATAATCGCGACTTATCTGGCTTAGTATTTACCGAAATGCCATGGCAATTATCGGGAAAACAACAAAATAAAGCATTAGCCGCACAAGCGAAAAAGCTATGGCCAAACCGCAGCGATAGTTTACAAACTATTTTTGCCATGGGTTTTGATAGTTTAGCGCTGGTCGATAAACTTTCTGCCATGAAAGATAAAACTTATCTTAGACATTATGGTCAAACCGGCATATTACAGTTAGCAGACAACAATATATTAAAACGCAGTTTGGTTTGGGGTAAATACAGCCGAAACAAGGTGCAAGAAATTGCCATCGACTAATGATGAGAGTTCAATTTCAATAGGAAAAGTGACCGAGCAATTAGCGGCCAACTTTTTAGAGACGCAAGGGCTAGTATTAAAAACGCGTAATTTTCATAATCGTCGTGGTGAACTCGACCTGATTATGACCGAAGCAGACACTTGGGTGTTTATTGAAGTAAAATATCGCCAACATTCACACTTTGGCGGTGCTATTTCTGCCATTTCTGCTTCAAAACAGCAAAAAATTAAACAATGTGCAGCATATTACCTGCAACAAGCAGGATTAAATGAATATAATACCAGCTGCCGATTCGATGTTATTGCCTTGCAAGGTAATATCAACAACCCAGAGATTACTTGGCTGAAAAACGCCTTTTGATGAATAAAACAACGGAGCTACATCCAATATGTTAGAACGGATAAAAAGCAATTTTACTGAAAGTATTCAAACTAAAATTGCCGCAAGCGAACTTTTGGCTGGGCCAATAGAACAAGCGGGCATGATCATGGTACAGAGCCTACTTGCTGGCAACAAAATTTTAGCTTGTGGTAACGGCGGCTCAGCAGGCGATGCTCAGCACTTTTCTGCAGAATTACTTAACCGCTATGAAACAGAGCGTCCGCCACTACCTGCAATTGCCTTAACGACCGATAGCTCAACAATCACTTCCATTGGTAACGACTATCATTTTGATGAAATATTTTCTAAACAAGTGCGAGCTTTAGGTAATAATGGTGACGTGCTGTTGGCTATTTCAACCAGTGGTAACTCTCGCAACGTAATAAAAGCAATAGAAACAGCCGTTTCTCGTGATATGCCAATTATTGCGCTAACTGGCGGTGACGGTGGCGATATTGCTGGTTTATTAGGTGAAAATGACGTTGAAATTCGCGTGCCATCAAGCCGCACAGCACGTATTCAAGAAGTACATTTAGTGGTTATTCACTGCCTATGTGACATTATTGACACCACACTATTTCCACAAGCCGAGGACTAGTATGTCAGTAAAATCATTATTAAGTGTTGTTGCAGTTGCAGCACTTTTGCAAGGCTGTGTAGCTGCTGCAGTTGTTGGGGTTGTTGGCGGCGCGAGCGTTGCGACAGACAATCGCTCTTTAGGTAATCAAATTGATGATCAGAAAATCGAAATAGATGCTCATGCAAAACTCGCTGCAAGTGAAGCCCTAAGTGATAACACAAATTTACAAGTAGTCAGCGTAAATGGAAGTGTCTTGGTTGTTGGTCAAGCACCTAACAGTTACCTGCGTGATCAAGCAATTAAGATACTTAATGACATCAATGGTGTTAAGCAGCTTCACAATCAAATTCGCATCAGCAATACCACTGCATTTACCACCAAAACTAATGACGTTTGGCTAACATCTAAAGTAAAAACAGCATTATTTAGTAGTGATGAATTAGATGCCACAAATATTAAGGTAGTCACCGAGAACGGTGAAGTATTTTTAATGGGCTTAGTCACCAAGTCGCAAGCAAATAATGCTGTTGATATTGCTCGTAATGTTGGTGGTGTAAATCGAGTATTTAAAATATTTGAGTATATTGATTAACACAAAATAACCCAACAAAATTAAAGATGTCCGTGGCAAAAAGCGATGAAGTATTGAGATTTTTTGAAGCAGAAACTGACAGTTTTTACTGACTATGACATACTGTTCTTCTTGAACATCACCATTTATTCACATCCTTGTGACCATGGTATACTGTTCGTCCTGAACATAAAAAAAGCAAACCATAGGGTTTGCTTTTTTCATTCTGTCATATTAATTTTTTACACACCTAATAATTAGGCTCACCCTCAAATAAGTTACTCACTTCTTGCTGTTTATCTGATAATAATTCTTGCTCTAACCACGTCAATGCCTGCTGCCAACCAAGCTCTAAACCCGAAAACAATTGGCTATTCCAATTATCGTGAGCACGCTTTTCATTAAGCTCTTCAACCAGAGTTTTGCATTCATCGGTATAATATACGAATGCTATTGCTTTTAACCCCTGATATGAACCGATAGATAACTGAGCTTCATAACTATAAGAATACTCATTAATACGGTTTATCAACATGCCGAAGTCGCCAAAAATATGAGCTTTAAAAAAGTCATCACACTCTTCAATCATTTCAAGTGATAATTCAACACCATCATCAATACACACTTCAACAATATTTTCAGCAAGTAAAGTAAAGTAACCAAAACTCAACCTATGTTTCATTTGCCCTCTCTAACTAGGTAATAGAATGGATATTTCCTTTACTGCAGCATTGCTTCCTTTGCTATTTTTATTAACAACCTTGTAAATTTAGCTACCTATTAACCATAGGTTTATTAGCTAACTTATTCAAATGCTCATATGCTAAAGCTGAGCAATTATTGCTTTAGTGCATTGAATTAATTATTAAATTATTCTCCAAATATTTTTTCAAACCATGATTTCTTTTTCTTAGGCTGCGTTGCATCGCGTTCACATTGCCCTTGGTATATTAAGCCGTTGGTTACCGCTGGTAAAAGTTGAGAATTTGCACACTCTTGACTTACCGCTCGGCCACTTTTGTTGTCAAAATGCACTAACTCCACACTTTCGGGTATATCAGCGTGCCTACTAGTTGCACCAGCTCTTTTCATAAAATCAGCAAATAGCACTAATGCACCACTACTACCGGTTAGTTTTGTCGGCTTATTATCATCCCGGCCTACCCAAGTGGTTACTAAAAGTTCATTATCATAGCCAACAAACCAACTATCACGTTGCTCATTGGTGGTGCCAGTTTTACCCGCCAGGGTTTTATTTTTCAAACGCCATGATAATGATCGAGCGGTGCCTGAAGCTGTTACTTTAGTCAACGCATAATCAAGCAAGTAAGCCGCTTGCGTCGACATTAACTGTTGTGCTTGATCTTCAAATAACCATAAGGTTTCCCCTTTGGCGTTAACCACGCGCTCAATTGCATGCGACTGCTGACCTGAGCCGTAATTAGCCAATGGTAAATACAGTTGATTTACCTCCATTGGCGACATATTTAACGCACCTAACAACATCGAAGGACGCGTAACAATGTCACCCGAGTAGCCTAACAAATGAATTGCTTGTGCAATATTGTCTAGCCCAAGTTCCATACCTAAATTTACAGTTGGAATATTTAAACTAGAAGATAATGCGTCCACTAAATGCACTTGACCTCGATACTTGCCATCATAATTCTTTGGCGTCCACGCTTGTCCATCTTCACTTGACAGAGTGATTGCTTTGTCATCAATTAAGCTGGCTAAATTAAAGCGCTGGTAACGCTCTAATGCCGCCAAATACACAGCCGGTTTAATTAATGAACCTATCGGCCTTTTGGCATGTAAGGCTCGATTAAAACCAGCATACCCGGCTTCCTTACCTCCCACTAAAGCGCGAACGCTACCGGTACTGAAGTCTGAAACCACCATAGCTACTTGTAACCCAGAGCCTGTTTGTTTTTCTAAAAGTGGCATTTGTTGGTCGATGCTAGATTGAATTGCCAATTGTTGAGCAATTGAGAAACCGGTAAAAACTCTTACACCTGATTGCTGCTCATATTCAGATAAGTGTCGAGATAGCTCCGCTTTTACCAATTGTAAATAAGAAGGAAATTTTTGCTGTGCTAGTCGACGTTGCTGACGAATAGATAACGGCGACTCAACTGCACGTTCAAATTCAGCTTGAGCGATAATTTCTTGCTGATACATTAAACGCAACACTAGATCTCGGCGCTTTAATGTACGCTCGGGAAAGCGCCAAGGGTCATAATAGCTTGGCCCTTTAATTTGCCCGATAAGCATCGCCATTTGTTCGGTATCTAGTGATTGAATAGATTTACCAAAATAAAACTCTGCCGCCAAACCAAAACCATAAATACCATTAGCGTAATGCTGTCCTAAATAAACTTCATTAATATAGGCTTCAAGGAGCTGATCCTTGCTATATCGATACTCTAAAATTAACGACATTATCGCTTCGTTGACTTTACGCCATAGCGTTTTATCGCGAGTCAAAAACATATTTTTAACTAGCTGCTGTGTTAACGTACTACCACCTTGAACCGTTCTGCCAGCTTTTATGTTTTGATATAGTGCTCGTAAAATACCTAATGGTGACACACCGTGGTGAAAATAAAAGTCACGGTCTTCGACAAGTAACAAGGTATCCAATAACTCTTCAGGCACCGCTTGTAAGGAAACTAAAACACGATCTTCTTTGCTTTCCGGCAATATCCTATCGAGCAACATTGGCTCTAATACAACCTGCTCGACCTTGTTACCATTTATATACAATTGCTGAATATGCTCATTGGCTATATCAATAGTGATGTTTTGGCTTTCTTCAATGCCATTACCAAAGTCAAACGCACGCCGAAAAATGATCGCGCGTGTCGCCGATAATGCAAACTCACCAGGGCGTTGCACCTGAGTCACTTTTTTATAGCGATTTGCCACAAGCGCCTGCTTTAAGTTAGTTAGTTTTAACTTACTGCCTAGGCGATACTGCTCAATTTGGCCATATACCTGCACCGGCACTTGCCAGCGCTGCCCTTCAAACTTATTACGCACCTTACTATCAAGATAAATGCTGTACAAAAAAATAACAAAAACCATCAGTAGCATCATTTTTAAGATAAAAAACAATGACCACCGACTAAAGCGACGAATGCGGCTTGGCGTATTATCAGCCACCTTTTTTGAAGATGATTTTTTAGTTGTGCGTGTGGCTTTTGTTTCAGACTTCTTTCTTGGAGACATGCGTGAGTTTGATCTATCTATAATTTACTAGTGAGGGTGTATATTAATCTAGCAGACAGCATATCCCTAGTGAAAATTTTAGCACTTGAATAGGCATTAGATTTTATTTAACGATATAATACGGCCTATTTTCTCTTCAATATCATTAGGTAAATCATGTCTGCATTTAACATGTTAGTAGTGCTAGGCTCAACAGCATCAGGAAAAACAAAACTTGCGGTCGAATTGGCAAAACTGTTGAATGGAGAAATAATCTCGGCAGACTCTCGACAAGTATATCGGGGTTTAGATATTGGCAGCGGCAAAGATCTTGATGAGTACCAAGACATTAAGCATCATCTTATCGACATTGTTGATCCCGGTTACGAATACAATATTTTCGATTTCCAAAAAGACGTAATTAATGCCTACCAAAACATTAACGCCAAAAATAAACTCGCAATTATGGCTGGCGGTTCAGCATTATATGTAGATTCAATTTTGAAAGGTTATCGCCTGATTGAAGTACCAGAAAATATAAAGCTTAGAGCATCATTATCAACACTTTCTCATCAAGCTTTAGTGGAAAAGCTAATCGCTTTGAAACCAAATCTGCACAATACTACTGATATTATTGAACGCGAACGTCTAGTAAGAGCTATTGAAATTGCCCAAGGCGAACTTGATGCAAAAGATACAATAAACGACTTTCCTAGGTTAACTCCATTAATATTTGCTATAAAATGGCCAAGAGACGTTATTCGACAACGTATCACTAAGCGCTTAAAAGAACGTATGGAACAAGGGTTAATTGAAGAGGTTGCAGAATTGCATCGCCAAGGGGTAAGTTGGGAAACACTCTATTTTTATGGGTTAGAATACCGTTTTATTGCCCAACATTTACAGGGAAAACTATCCCAAAATGACTGTTTTCAAAAACTCAACTCTGCCATTCACCAATTCTCTAAAAAACAAGACACTTGGCTAAGACGTTTGGAACGCAATGGCACTAAAATTCACTGGTTAGATGGTGAGCAAGATATTTTATCGCAAGCCATGGCAACTATTGTGCGAACAAACAATTAGCAAGCACTAGCAAACTTCTGCAACGATAATTCTTTTCGACAAAAACGGGTAAACAGAGCGTTGATAAATATTCGCTCTGTTTACCATAATTAATAAAGCTAACTAATAATGTTTATATTAGAAAAAGCCCAGAGGATTAACATCATAACTTACCAATAAGTTTTTGGTTTGCTGGTAATGCTCTAATGCCATTTTATGGGTTTCACGGCCAACACCTGACTTTTTATAACCACCAAATGCCGCATGTGCAGGGTACATATGATAACAATTAGTCCAAACCCTACCCGCCTGAATTTTGCGTCCCATACGATAGGCTAAATTCATATCCCTAGTCCAAACGCCGGCACCTAGCCCAAACTCAGAACTATTTGCTAACTCCAGTACTTCGGCTTCGTCTTTAAATGTCGACAATGAGATTACCGGGCCAAAAATTTCTTCTTGGAATACCCGCATATCATTAGTGCCTTTTAGCAAAGTTGGTTGAATGTAAAAGCCATTTTGGTGCTCATTATCAAGTTGCTCAACATCACCACCTAACAGAACCTCCGCACCTTCTTCACGACCAATAGCGATATAGCTCATAATTTTATCAAATTGCTCTTTAGAGGCTTGCGCACCTACCATAGTATCGGTATCAAGTGGATTACCACGCTTAATCGCTTTCGAGCGCTCTATCACTTTCTCAATAAATTGCGGATAGATATCTTCATGAACAAAAACCCGAGACGGACAAGTACACACCTCACCTTGGTTAAAGTAAGCTAATACCATTCCTTCAATACATTTACTTAAATACTCGTCTTCTTGATCCATTACATCTTTGAAGAAAATATTCGGCGATTTACCGCCAAGTTCAACTGTAGACGGAATAATATTCTCAGCTGCACATTTTAATATATGAGAGCCAACAGGCGTTGAGCCAGTGAAAGCAATTTTAGCAATGCGAGTACTCGTAGCAAGTGCTTGTCCTGCTTCATTACCAAAGCCATTAACAATGTTTAATGCGCCAGCAGGCAGTAAATCACCAATTAATTCGGCCAATACTAGAATAGACGCAGGCGTTTGTTCTGCCGGCTTTAATACCACACAATTGCCCGCCGCCAACGCAGGAGCAAGCTTCCATGCAGCCATCAAAATAGGGAAATTCCATGGAATAATTTGCCCAACTACACCTAAAGGTTCATGAAAATGATATGAAACCGTATTTTCATCTAAATCACCTATAGAGCCTTCTTGTGCTCGTAAACAACCAGCAAAATAACGAAAATGATCAACTGCCAGCGGAATATCAGCCGCTAATGTTTCACGTACTGCCTTACCATTATCCCAAGTTTCAGCAATGGCCAAATATTCAATATTTTGTTCAATTTTGTCTGCTATTTTCAATAAAATATTTGAGCGTTCGGTTACCGAAGTAGCACCCCATTGCTCTTTAACTTTATGCGCTGCATCTAGGGCAAGTTCGATATCTTTTTCTGTAGAACGGGGGATTTGGCAAAAAACTTCACCATTTACCGGACTAATATTATCAAAATATTGCCCTTCAAATGGTTCAAGCCATTGGCCACCAATAAAATTTTGGTAGCGGGCTTTAAAATTTATCAACGCGCCATCGGTGCCAGGTGCTGCATAGATCATAAGACTTTCCTATAGTTGTATTTTTAGTCAATTGTTATTACCTTAGTAGAATAAAAAATTTCAACTATGCAATAAGTTCAAAAAAGTTGACTGCCAGTACATATATAAAAAGGGCGCGAAAATGATTAAGGAAGTATTAGCAAAGCAACGCAAAAATCCAAAAGTTTTAGTTGAAAACAAAATAAGCTTTGCTGGCCCCGAAACAGAGTTAAGTATTTACGATACCTTTGAGCAGGCAAATCGAGTCCAATTAAAGTCAGATCAATTATTATTTTGCGGCATGGTTTCAGGTAAAAAAGTTATGCATGACGATACCGCTAGCTATGAAAGCGAATTTCTTCCGCATGAATCTTTTGTTATGGCTCCTAACCACCAAGTAGAGATTGATTTTCCCGATGCAAGAATTGATCAACCCACCACTTGTTTAGCCATTGAAATATCTTTAGAGCGTATCAACAATATTGTTGATCGAATAGAACAGTCAGCGCCTTTAGCATCAGAGTATGGACAATGGCAATATCACCAACACCTAGTGCATACTCATCATAATGCGCAAACACAAGCATTGTTGAATAGAATCGTTCAAATTTATACTGAAAATCATCAAGATAGAAATTATATGATTGATTTAGCGATATCTGAGTTGACCGTGAGATTGTTACGTCATCAAACTCGCGGTTTTATAATTTCCCATAGTGAGCAATCACCTGATTGCAACGGTTTAAACGCAGCGCTCCACTTTATTAATCAAAACTTAGCTACCAATATTGATATCGAACAATTATGTAAAATAGCCTGTATGAGCCGAACTAAGTTCTTTCTGCAGTTTAAAACTCACTTAGGTTGTACACCTGCCGCATACCAACAACAAGAACGATTAAAAAAAGCAGCTAGTATGATTAAGCAAGGATATCAAATTACGCAAGTTTGCTTTGAACTAGGTTTTACCAATGCCAGTCACTTTAGTCGCTGCTTTAAACAGTTTTTTAGTTTAAGCCCAAGTGCTTTTAAAAGTCGCCACTTAAGTAGTTAATCAGACCCAGCCTAATACACTTTCCCCTACGCAAAATAGCTAGCAGTTAGCCTTTTATATGACGTTTGGTTTTGCGTGTTGCCTCGGCATTTGCTGGGTCGTTTGGCCAGAAGTGTTTGGGGTATTGTGCTTTCATATCTTTTTGCACTGCTTGGTAACTGCCCTGCCAAAACGCTACTAAGTCTTGAGTTACTTGAATAGGCCGTTTAGCTGGCGATAGTATTTCAAGGATTAAAGGAACTTGGCTGTTATTGCTAATATCACCAACAGTAGGGGTTACAGTAACACCATATAATTCCTGCATGGGCAGAGATACTATTGGCGCTTGCTCTAAACTATAGCGAATAGTGCATTTACGCCCAGTAGGGCCAACAAAGTATACTGGCGCAAGTTGTTTAAATTTTTGCTGTTGTTGGTAACTCAGCTGATTAAACAATAATTCTGAAAAATTCAATTTATCGAGTTGATTTTTACTCGTTATGTCCGATAAATATGGTCCCAACCATTGTTCCAATTGAGACAATAAAAACTCTTCATCAACCACTGGAAATTCTATATGCTGTTGCGTGCTATTTAGCCAACGCCAACGCAATAATAGTTGTTCAGTTTTTTCGCCAAGCTTTAACCAACTCAAACCTTTCTTTCTAATTTGCTGACACCAGCACGCCACTAATAACTCAGGAGGCACATTTTGGCTAGTATTCTCACTTTTAATCACCAGTGCCCCTAACACTTGCTGATTAGCAGAAACAATCCGATTAAGTTGCTGGTCAAAATGTAAATGAGTGTTGCTTTCCGTACTAACTATACCCCATTTCAGAGCTTGCACTAAGTTAAATTCAGCAGCTAAAGTAACAGTTAAACCGTGTTGTTTTTGAAATAGTTGTACCGCAACAATATAACTTTCACTCGCTAAAGCATCGACCTCATTTACCACCACGCCTTTACCGTAAGCTGTTAAATAGTGGCCTTGATTATTGCGTTTTTTTGCAATTCTTTCTGGATATGCATGCACCAATATCAACCCACAATGCTGAATAGGTAGTTCATTGCTTGCAAGGCAAAAATGTTGAGTCGACTGAGTTTGCTTTTGTTGTTGGAGGGTTAATCGAAACAAACGTTGTGCCTGCTGGATTATACGTTGATGATTGCCCTTTTTAGGCTGTCGGCAAAGCTGCATAACTCGATGAGCAATATCACAATCACCAAAACGTTGCTCAGCATTAAAAATATCTCGCTCTTCCAGCAGAGCAGCCAATAAACAAGCTAAAGATAATAAATGACTAATTGTTTGTTGCTGCTCCAAGTATTGTGATCTTAACAGCATTTTTGCAAACCGAGGGTGACACGGAAAGCTAGCAACTTGCTTACCGTCTGTAGTTAATTGCTTCTGCGTAGACAATAACCCTAGTGAAATTAGTTCTTGCCATGCTAATTGTTCACGTTTCTCGTCCGGTATTTCCACCATAGGTAGCTGCATGCATTCGTTAGCTCCCCAGCGAGCTAACTCCATTAACATTGGTAACAAGTCTGCTTGCTGAATTTCGCTAACGCTCTGTTCATTTCTACGCTGAAAATCATCATTACTATACAAGCGGATACAATGCCCTGCTTGTAATCGCCCAGCACGACCGGCGCGCTGAATTGCCGATGCTTTTGCAATAGTTCGTTGAGTTAATTTATTACTTAGCGTTTGATTATCATAAATGGCGACATTTTCCAGGCCTGAATCAACGACTAAATTAACACCTTCAAATGTTAAACTGGTTTCAGCAATATTGGTCGCGAGTACCAACTTATGCTGCCCTCTTGGCGCTGGTGCAATTGCCTGTTGTTGCTGGGAGAGGGATAAGTCACCATAAAGAGGGCACAGCAACATAGAGTCAGGTATGCAATTTAATAAATTCTCAGCCAAGTAACGAATATCACCGGTGCCGGGAAGAAACACTAAAATTGAGCCTTGGTGTTGATTAACCAAAGACTTCAGCACTGTTAATGTATGTTCTCGCCATAACCGTGCACTCGACGGAGCTTGGTAACTTATATCAACAGGGTAGCTGCGGCCTGCACTTTCAAGGCAAACAGCTTCTGGTAGCTGAGTTTTAATTTCCTCTGTTGCTAAAGTAGCAGACATTAATAAAATTTTTAAATCATCACGTAAGCCTAATTGCACATCTCGAGTTAAAGCAAAGGCTAAATCTGCATTAAGTGAACGCTCGTGAAATTCATCAAACACCACTAATCCACAATCGGCTAATTCCGCATCATGCTGAATAATTTGCGTTAATATTCCTTCGGTAATAACCTCTAAACGGGTATTTTTTGAAACTTTACTTTCATTACGCAATCGGTAACCAACCGTATCTCCAACTTGCTCTCCCAATTGCTTTGCTAAGTAACAAGCAATATTTTTAGCAGCAATTCGCCTTGGTTGTAATAGATAAATTTTACTACCCGATAAACTATCGAGATCTAAAAGCCATAGCGGTAATCGTGTTGATTTACCCGCGCCAGGAGGTGCAGTTAATAGCAAGGTTTGGTGATTTTTTAACGCTGAAATTACATCACTTTTAATATCATCAATAGGCAAGTTTTTAGCCGAAGACGTCATAGTTTTCTTTAGTTTATTAACATTATTTTCTTATTAGCGACATATTATCACATCACGCATTAACGTTACTAAAGTCTTACCGATTGAGTTAATACGATAAAAATGAATATTGCTAAGCATTGATTTTTATCTAAACTTAAATTTGAAATTTTTGAAAAATGTGCTTACTTGGCAAGCGCGTTAATTACTGTTATTTATTGTCCCCCGTTTGAAATGGAGTTGTATAATGGAAATTACACTAAAAGGCGAATACTCGATTGCATCAGGATCGAATATTTTACAAGTAGATGCATTTGGTCCGTTTGATAACAGCGTTACTGAGCAATATGTTGATGATATGTATCAAGCATGCGAACAGTTCGCCAGCCAACCATGGGGATTATTAATCTCCTTTCATGGCAATAGTGTATTCTCACCTGAAGCGGAAGAAGCCCTTATTAAGGTCAATAAATATCGAGTAAAACATGGCTTAATCGCTAGTGCGAGTGTGATTCTTGATAGTAGCACTGCGGATATTCAACAACTGCAATTACGCCGAATTTACCAAGCATGTAATATAACATTTTATGTTTTTAGTGAAGTTGGTAGCGCCAAAGCATGGTTAGAGCAATTTTTACAACAAACTAACACTGGCTAACAAACTTAGTCCAAAAAATGACATAAAAAAAGCCGAGAATCTCTCGGCTTTTTCACACTAATTCCACAACTATTTTTGTGCGATTAACTCGGCAATCGTAGCGATACCCAAGCCCGTAGCACCTGCTGCCCACATGCCAGACTCTCCAGCATTATAAGCCGCGGCTAAGTCGAAATGTAACCAACCTTCACCATTGTTTGGTACAAAGCGTGATAAGAAACCAGCCGCATTACTTGCACCACCGGCACCACCACCTTTTTGTGTTCTACTATTTGCCGTATCAGCAAATACCGAGGCACATTTATCTTGGTGCCATGGCTCTAACGGAAACTGCCATAACGGCTCAGCTGAAGTTTGTGCAGCACTTTGTGCTTTAGCCACAGCGTTATTATCTAAAGAGAACAACGCTGAATAATCGCCACCTGTTGCCATAACTGCTGCACCTGTTAATGTTGCGGCGTCAATAATCATCGGTGCACCAGTTTCACCGGCAGCCATTAAACCATCAGCTAATACTATGCGCCCTTCAGCATCAGTATTGGCTACTTCACAAGTAACGCCGTTTTTATAGGTAATAATATCACCTAACTTATAAGCATTATTACTGATCATGTTCTCTGCACAACATAGATATAACTTCACACGCTGAGTTAACCCTTGTTTGATCGCGAATGCTAATGCACCAGCAACCACAGCTGCTCCGCCCATATCACATTTCATATCGAACATGCCGGCACTAGTTTTAATGCTATAACCACCACTATCAAAAGTTATTCCTTTACCAACTAAACACGCAGCAACCGGCGTATTTTCATCATTGGTTGGGTTAAAATCTACCTCTAATAAACAAGGTTCATTAACACTACCTTTGCCAACGTTGTATATTCCCATCCATTGCTCAGCTTTTAATGCTTCACCCTGTATTAATCGTGTCGTAACGTTCTCAGGTGCTAAATCTTTAATATAATCAGTCGTAAGTTCTGCTAATTTTAACGGGTAAAGTTCTGCTGGTGTTTGGTTTGTTAAATCGCGACTCCATGCATAAACGGCTAATTTATTTGTTAACTTTTCAACCAATGCATCATCACCACAAAAACTGATGCTTTCAAGTTTACCAACACAGCTAAAACCTAAGGCAAATGCCCACTGACTTGCTTCATCCCAATTGTCACCCGTTAGTGACGCATGTGCGATGCCCAATTTTTCTATTTTACGAGCCGCAGCTTGAATGGTTCGTAATGACTGAGTCGCATCTTTAGGCACATATATCGCAATATTGTCATCTACTATTTGTACACTTTTTCCTTGCTGCCATCCCTGCGTTAGATTGTTGTCAGTCAAAGAGATTGATACCGAAGCTAAATTTGTCGTGGTCATACTATTACCTTTCAATTTTATTTAATGACAACAGTTTACACCATGGTGGCAAGTATTTAACCTGTAGTGATAATTTATCTACCTCACAAGTTATGAACTTTACTTTACAGCCAAGTACTTTAATAAAACGTTACAAACGCTTTTTAGCGGACGTTATTTTACCCAATGAAGCATCTGTGAATAACAACGAAATAACCATGCACTGTGCAAACACTGGCGCAATGACCGGTTGTGCAACACCTGGAGATACAGTTTGGTTCAGCACCTCAGATAATCAAAAACGTAAATACGCCAACAGCTGGGAGATAACTTACACGCAAAGCAATGACTGGATATGTGTTAATACTATTCGGGCCAATCAATTGGTAGAAGAAGCGCTAAACAACAATGTGATAAGTCAATTCATTGGCCACAGCCAACTAAAACGTGAAGTAAAATACGGTGCAGAGAATAGTAAAATTGATTTTCATCTATACGATCAATCCGGTCGAGAAACCTTTATTGAAGTAAAAAGCGTAACTTTGTTGCAAGAACAACAAGGATACTTTCCTGACGCGGTAACAACACGTGGACAAAAGCATTTGCGTGAACTTATTGCTATGACCGAACAAGGCCACAGAGCGGTATTATTATTTGCGGTATTACATAGCGGCATAAATAGCGTAAAACCTGCTGAACATATTGATAAAAAATATAGCCAGTTGTTACGTGAAGCTAAAAATAAAGGCGTTGAAATAATAGCTTACAAAGCAAATTTCAAACGTAATGAAGGTGACTTTTCAGTGACTTTAGATACCCAAATAGCAGTAAAACTTTAATGTTTTAATAACGACTTTTGTACAATTGACTGCAATAATGATTGACGAGCTACCTAAAAACTTGCTAAAAAAGCTTGCTTATATTTTATTGTGATGACGAAAACGTTAACCAGTTGACAAGTTTTTTAACTTTATCAGCGTTTTTTATAAAATAAGCCTTGAATTTCATAACGACCAACACAATATTAAGTGAGATATTTTAGGTCTATTTAAATTGGCAGTTGCAACCAAGCGATGAAGTTACAAGAAGTAACTATTTTTCATCTGTTTAGGTCTAGTAGCATTAGGAGAATTAACATGCCAAAAAACAAAGCATTAGGTATTTTAGCATTAGCGGGTGTTGAACCATACGTTGAGAAGCCTAACGAAGAATACATGAACGATGAGCAGCTAGAGCACTTTAAAAGAATTCTAGAAGCTTGGCGTGAACAACTTCGCGAAGAAGTTGATCGTACCGTAACGCATATGCAAGATGAAGCGGCAAACTTTCCAGACCCTGTTGACCGTGCAGCACAAGAAGAAGAGTTTAGTCTCGAATTACGTACTCGGGATCGTGAGCGTAAGCTAATTAAGAAAATTGAAAAAACGCTACAGTTGATTGAAGAAGACGAGTTTGGTTTTTGTAAATCATGTGGTATCGAAATTGGCATTCGCCGCTTAGAGGCGCGCCCTACTGCTGACCTTTGTATCGAATGTAAAACATTACAAGAAATCAAAGAACGCCAATTAGCAGGTTAATTGCTATAAAAAATGGTAGTTAGCCAATTATTGCGACCACAAACTCATTTGAGCTATCGTGGTCGCTTTGCTCCTTCCCCATCAGGCTCTTTACACTTCGGTTCTTTAATTGCCGCACTGGCGAGTTATTTAGATGCTAAGCATAATAATGGCCAATGGCTAGTTCGCATTGAAGACATTGACCCTCCTAGAGAAAAAAAAGGCGCAAGTAGCGAAATCCTGAAAACTTTAGAAAGTTATGGTTTACATTGGGATGACAGCGTTTTATTTCAGAGTAAACAAACTCAACTTTATCAGGATGTTTTAGCCGAACTTGCTCAACATAAATTGAGTTATCATTGTGCATGTACTCGGGCGCAAATAAAAGCTGCCGGTGGTATTTACCAAGGCCATTGCCGGTCACTACAATTAGCAGAGAATAACTGCGCAACTCGCGTTATTAACACTGTCGGCACGAGCGAATATCATGACTTAATTCAAGGGCAAGTTAGCTGTAACCAACAGCTGGCACAGGAAGACTTTATTGTCCGCCGAAAAGATAATTTATTTGCCTATCAACTGGCTGTCGTAGTAGATGATATTTACCAAGGGATAAGCCACGTTATTCGGGGCTGCGATTTATTAGAGCCCACTGCAAGGCAATTAAGTTTTTATCAAATATTAGGTAATAGCGCGCCTAAATTTGGCCACTTTCCGCTTGCTGTTACTGAGCAAGGTTATAAATTAAGTAAACAAAACAATGCGCCAAGTATTGACCACAACGCGCCAATTCCATCATTAATTGCTGCGCTGACATTTTTGGGTCAAAAACCACCAAATGAGTTAAAAGATGCTAATCTTGATGAGCTTTTAGCATGGGCTATTCATCACTGGTCATTAGCAAAAGTGCCAAAATCACAAGAAATCGTATTATAACCGTCTGAATAGTAATAAACGTCGATTTTTCACACTGTTTTCATTCTCTTTTACCCTGTGCTGTTATATCATTGCGCGAGAAATTTATTGATGAAATTGGGGTCCACCGTTATCAAAAGCGTGATCAACTTGTGTAAAAAAGTACTCGGAAAAACACGAAAAAGCCAGTCTAAACCGCCATCATTTGAACAGCCAAATATACTTTCTCGTGATCAGCACCCGGTATCTAGAAAACACATTAGTCACAATGCGCTAAAGGTATTGTATCGCTTGAATAAAGGTGGTTATGACGCATACTTAGTTGGCGGCGGTGTACGTGATATTTTGCTTGGTTTAGCACCAAAAGATTTTGATATTGCTACCAATGCCACTCCAGAACAAATCAAGGCGTTATTTCGTAACTGTCGTTTAATCGGTCGCCGTTTTCGCTTAGCACACATTGTTTTTGGCCGTGAAATTATAGAAGTTGCAACTTTTCGTGGCCACCATGAAAACAGCGAAGAAAAAAACTGTCAAAAGACTTCTAAACAAAGTGAACATGGTATGTTGCTACGCGATAATATCTACGGCACGATTGAAGAAGATGCTGAACGTCGAGATTTCACCATTAATGCTCTTTACTATTCAGCCAAAGATTTCAAAGTCTATGATTTTGCAAACGGCGTTGCTGATGTCTATGCCAAGCAAATTAGGCTTATTGGAGATCCTGAAACGCGCTATCGTGAAGATCCTGTAAGAATGCTTAGAGCTATTCGCTTTGCAACTAAGTTAGATATGAATATTCATACTGACACCAAAGCACCAATTAAGTCACTTGCACCACTAATGGCCAATATTCCGCCAGCACGTATGTTTGAAGAATTTTTAAAGTTATTTATGTCTGGCAAAGCAGGCGAAAACTTCCAGCAATTACGTGACTATAATTTATTTCAGTTTTTTTTCCCGGCAGTAGAGCAGCAACTAAACCATCAATCTCACGCTTACTTAGCTGACTTTATCAAATTGGCGATGAAAAATACTGATCATCGAGTTAATAATGATCAACGTGTTACGCCAGCATTTTTATTTGCCGCCATGTTATGGTATCCAATGCAAGAGCACATACAGCGCTTAAATAGTGAAACACAACTAACACCACAAGACGCATTTTTCGCAGCATTAAGTGAAGTAATGTCAGAGCAGCAACGTAGCATTGCAATTCCAAAACGCTTTCAAGCAGTGATGAAAGATATTTGGATATTGCAAGACAAGCTATCGCGTCGTGAAGGTAAACGAGCATTTAAAGCACTAGAACATCCAAAATTTAGAGCCGGATATGACTTCTTATTACTGAGGGCTGAAATAGAAAGTGCCAGCAATCAAGACAATCAACAACCTACAGCGCTACAAGAGTTAGCCAAATGGTGGAGTGACTTTCAACATAGTAATGCCGACACTCAGCAATTTATGGTTAAAAGTATTGGCCAAAACAGAAGCGGTTCAAGAAGGACTCGCAAACGTAGAAAGCCTAGAACACAGTCATCAGGAAGTGAAGCTTAATGTCACTCGCCTATATTGGGTTAGGTAGTAATTTATCTGATCCTCAAGCCCAAATTAGTGCTGCGTTAACGCAATTAAGATCATTAACTAATTGCTCGGTTGAGGCAGTTTCATCACTGTATTTTAGTAGACCTATGGGGCCACAAGATCAACCTGATTATATGAATGCTGTGGTTGCCCTCTGCACCGAACTAACGCCCATTGAATTGCTTAATCAATTACAGAGTATTGAAATTAAAGCTGGACGCGTGCGCAAGGATAACCGCTGGGGCGCAAGAGTTTTAGATTTAGATATTTTACTTTTTGATAACTTAGTTATGAACACTGAGCGCTTAATAGTGCCCCATTATGGCCTTAAGCTTCGTGAATTCGTTTTATTGCCGTTGGCTGAAATAGCACCAAACTTGAATTTACCTGATGGTGACAACGTCTTAGAACTGGCCAACCAGATTGAAAAAAATGGACTAAAAATTCACAGCCAATTAAGTTAGTATAACCACTCTAAAAATATAAATGATTCATGTTGCAACATGAACAATGGAAAAATTATGTCGACAACTAAGGCTAAAATAACCACTGCCACTTTGAAGAAAATGAAACAGCAGGGCGAAAAAATTACCACCATTACTGCGTATGACGCCAGTTTTGCTAAAATTTTCGATCAAGCAGGTATTCATGCTATTTTAATTGGTGATTCATTAGGCATGGTACTACAAGGCCAAGATGATACCCTACCTGTTGATATTGAACACATGGCTTACCATACACAATGCGTAAAACGTGGTGTTGAAAATACACTGATTATTGCTGATATGCCATTTATGAGCTATGCAACAACCGAGCAAGCTTATGTTAATGCCGCAAAGCTTATGCAAGCAGGCGCCAGCATAGTGAAAATAGAAGGCGGTCAATGGCTTGAATCAACTATCAAGGGTTTAGTTGAACGAGGTATTCCAGTTTGTGCTCATTTAGGTTTAACACCACAATCAGTTAATGTTTTTGGTGGCTTTAAAGTGCAAGGCCGAGACAGCGACAAAGCGCAAGAAATGATTGAAAACGCTAAAGCATTGGAAGCTGCTGGCGCACAGTTATTAGTATTAGAATGTATTCCTAGCGGTTTAGGCAAAGCAATTACTGACGCAGTATCTATTCCGACAATAGGTATCGGTGCAGGTAAAGACACTGACGGCCAAATACTTGTTATGCACGACGCACTTGGTATTTCATGCAGTTATATGCCTAAATTCTCCCGTAACTTTTTAATTGATACCGGTGATATCCAAAAGGCCATTGAACTCTATATTGCCGAAGTGAGTAATGGAAACTTTCCTGGCCCTGAGCATATTTTTAAGTAATCACCGACGATACTAAGCAGAAGCTAAGATGACAATGCAAACAATTTCAGACATTAAAGCCTTGCGAGAAACCATTAGCACTTGGCGTCAGCAAGGCTTAAAAATTGCCTTTGTGCCAACAATGGGCAATCTTCATCAAGGACATATTTCATTAGTTGATAAAGCCATATCTGTCGCTGATAAAGTGGTTGCCAGTATCTTTGTCAATCCAATGCAATTTGGTGCTAACGAAGATATCGATAATTACCCAAGAACTATGACGGCCGACCAAGAAAAACTTCAAAATGCCGGTTGCGACTTACTATTTACGCCTACACCTGACATTATTTACCCAAAAGGTTTAGACAAACAAAGCTATGTCGAAGTACCTAATGTTTCTGACGGTTACTGTGGCGAAAGTCGCCCAGGTCATTTTCGAGGCGTATCAACCGTCGTTTGTAAACTTTTTAATTTAGTGCAGCCTGACATCGCCTGCTTTGGTTTAAAAGATTACCAACAAGTACAAGTAATCCAAACTATGGTTGAAGACTTGTCGATGCCGATTGAAATCATTCCAGTAGCTACGGTGCGAGAAGAAAGCGGTTTAGCACTTAGCTCAAGAAATAACTATTTAACAGTAGAAGAAAAGAAGATTGCGCCAGCATTAAGCCAAAATATTCAATGGCTAGCACAACAAATTTCAGATAATAGTGACTTTATTGGTCTTGCTAAAAAAGCTGCAAATTTTATTGACAATGCAGGCATGAAAACAGACTACATTCATATTTGTCATGCACGAACACTGCAACCGGCAAGTGAAGATGATAAAGAGTTGGTGATTCTTGCCGCCGCCCATTGTGGCAAAGCAAGATTAATCGATAATTTACAAGTATTTCTGTAAATCGATTGAGCAATAATTTAAACAAGTCATGAAAGCAAAAAAGCTAATAACATTGTTATTAGCTTTTTTATTTGGCTGTGCTTATTACTCGCTATAGCATATGGGTTATTCTAAATATTAAAGCGCTACTAACTCTGATTTGCCATTGATAATAAGCTTGGTAGAAACGTTTCACTTTCCTGCGCCAATTGCGCTTGCTCAGCCAATACATCTTGTAAAATAGTTTTTGACGTTAACGGATTAGCCAATACCACTCTGAAAACTAATGTTTTACGTCCTTGGTATTTCTGTACTTCAATTCGTGTACGTGAAACAAATGACTTGCCATTTTCACGTTGACGCTTCTGTACAAACTTAGTTAGCTTATCAAGCAAAACATTAATGCACTCTTGTTGTTCATTATCTGCTGACGCTAATAACCTTTGAACACATGCTGGATTATAGCGATAAGTTAATAAACACAATTCTGGTTCAGTAACCAACTCGAAATCAGCATGCTGCTTGATTAACTCAGCAAAATAATGTGCCTTTTCGATACTAGTATTAATTAACATTTCATAGCCAGGACGGCTAATAACATGTAGTGCCGCATACACTAGCATTGCCATACCTGGGCGCGAACCTTCAAGGGTATGGCTACCTAAATCTTTTGAGCCTTTACGTAAAATATATTCGGCATGATGCTCAATTGCAGCTACTGAAGCAGGGTTTTTAAATACTACCAAGCCAGCGCCCATTGGCACATACATTTGCTTGTGGGCATCAATAGTAACAGAGTCAGCCAGTTCAATGCCTTTTAACATAGGTCGGTATTTTTTTGATAATAACGTTGCCCCTCCCCATGCTGCATCAACATGAAAGTGAGCATTGTACTGCTGAGCAATTTCCGCCATTTGCTCAAGCGGATCAATATTGCCCGTTTCAGTGGTACCGGCAACCCCAACAATACTTAACACTCGAATATTATCTTGTGCTAACTGTTCACACTTTGCTTTTAACAGCTGACAATCAATTTTATTGTTTGCATCAGTTGGAATAGCAATCACACTTTCTTGGCCAATACCTAAAACATCAGCAGATTTTTTTAATGAGTAATGACCACGTGATGACACTAAAATAGCTAAGCCATCATATTGGTAATGTTTAAGCGCGCTATACAACCCTTCTCGAGCAACACCACGAAAATCACCATCGGGCTTAAGTAAGTTATTACGAGCTACCCAAAGAGCCGTTAGGTTGGCAATAGTACCGCCAGAACAAAAAGCACCTAAGGAATGGTTAGCGCTATGCATCCATTGCTGGTAGAAGCTTTCTTCATCTTGATAAACTAGTCGATGCATCATCCCTAGCACTTGACGCTCCATTGGCGTGAATGCTTTTGAGGTTTCAATTTTTACTAGATTTTGATTCAACCCAATCATCAGTTTTGACAAGGGTAAAATGAAATAAGGTAATGCTGACGTCATGTGTCCAATGAAATTTGGACTTGATGTGTGAACCGATTGTGACACTAACTTATCAAGCAAGTGATGCATATGATCAGAAACAAACGCTGGGTTTTCAGGAATTTTCGAACCTGCAAAATCTTTTTCTATTTCAGTCAAAGCTTGTTCGGTGGCCGCAATATGCTCACCTAAAAAGCCCGCTAAATTTTGCGAGATCTCATTCTCAATTCGACCCAATGTAGAATCGGGCGCCACAGGAATGGTAAAAATGCGATGTAAAGACTCTTCAGTCGCTTGTGCCGCGCGTTTACTAACCGTCATACTTATTCACTATTTACTACTCACCATAAGCAAGTTGTTCTACATAAGTGCGGCACTGTAATAAAATTTTGACTAAAAGTCTCGTTTTTTCCACCCTATTTGGTGTTTAAAACAATTATATTGAAAATAATTCAATATAATTAAGCTAGTAATGTTGCTACGTAAACCAATGCTAATTCAACAATTGCTAAACTACTTAATGCCATCATAAATACAGTTTTTTTAATATTGTTAGTCATGTCATTCATCCTAAATTTCAACTTGATATACCAAAGTAATATCAACATTCAGGCCAAAACTTTAATCAATTGATATATAAGGAAAAGTAGTAATAAAACAGAAATAACAATAATTCGGAATTGAGGTAATTGGCCAAATAAATGTAAATTTAGCCAATTATTTAAATATTTTGCAACACTAGCTAAGTATTAACTTTTAACAATTGTTAATTGCCAGCATGTTTGGCCACTAGCTTGATATTTAGCTTCAAAGGGCGTTAATGGCTGCTCGTCATTAACTTCAGAAATACCACCAAAGAAACCAGCGATGCCAGCCGCCACTTGAAATTCTTGTAAGTATAACTGCCAATTACTACGTAAGATTATCTCATCGCCTAAGGCAACAATTTGTGGAAATACCGCACTACCGTGCCAACGCCTTTGAATATGTTTAGCCTTAGGCCACGGGTTTGGGTATAAAATATAGTGCTTACTCACTGGCCACTTAGCCTCGACCACAAGCCGATAAAAATCGTTTAAGTCAGCACGTACTAGGTGGAAGTTATCAACAACACCATCCTCACCTTCACGACTAACTTCGTCAACATTACGATTAATTCTATGCGCTGACTTATCTACACCTATAATTAAGGCATTAGGATTTTTTTTTGCTAGCAAACGCGTACTTTGACCAACGCCACAGCATGAATCAAGAATGATTTCGCCAGAGAATGACTGGACAATCTGATTAATTTCATCAAAAGCTTGTTGCGTATGTGTCTGTATCGGTTTCTGAGACGGGTGCTCAATATGCTTAGCAACAATCTCAGTTAGCTTTTCATGTATTCCTGGCTGGTTGGTTACAATAACTTTTGAATCACCAGTAACTTCTGTTGAACTCATTGTGCCTTTACCTGTACTTCTTTAACATTTTTAAAAATTCTCGCACCATAATATAGTGCAACTAACTGCACTAGCTTCTTAAACCTATACCTTTAGTAATTAACACCATGGCAACGCTATATAAACTCACAATAAAAACCCCAAGTACTGAGAATGACATAACTAAACTTACGTCGGAGATCCCCAAAAAGCCATAGCGAAAAGCATTAACCATGTAAACAATTGGATTAATTTGTGAAACACCCTGCCAAAACTCCGGTAATAAACTAATCGAGTAA
Source organism: Colwellia meonggei (assembly GCF_057537295.1). NCBI lineage: Bacteria > Pseudomonadati > Pseudomonadota > Gammaproteobacteria > Alteromonadales > Colwelliaceae > Colwellia > Colwellia meonggei. The sequence continues at coordinate 96,882 of NZ_BAAJLZ010000006.1, read as the reverse complement.
AACACGCCACCTAAATACGTTAATGGCGTTAAAATAAAAGTTGGAATAATCGAAATATCATCAAAGCTTCCGGCAAAAATAGCATTAATTAAACCACCTAAAGCAAAGGTCGCAGAGGTAAGCGCTACCGTTGCAATAATTACCCAGATATTATGAATTTGTATATCAACAAAAAACATCGCAACAATGGTCACAATACTACCAACTAAAATACCTCGAGCCATACCGCCACCAACATAACCGGCAACAATAACCCAATTAGGTACAGGTGCCACTAGCATTTCTTCAACATTACGTTGCCATTTTGCACTGAAAAACGACGATGCAACATTGGAATATGAGTTGGTGATAACACTCATCATAATAAGACCAGGCACAATAAATGACATGTAATCAAAACCGCCCATTTCACCAATTCGCGAGCCAATTAACGAGCCAAAAATAACAAAATATAAGCTAATAGTGATTGCTGGAGGCACTAACGTTTGCACCCAAATACGCATAAAACGATGAATTTCTTTATGAAGAATACTTTTCAGTGCAATAACATTTCTTGAGGTGACCATTTTTTACTCCTGCACTTTATTGTCAGCTGATTCTTGACCACTGCCAACTAAACTAACAAATAGTTCCTCTAGTCGGTTGCTTTTATTTCTCATACTTAAAACATCAATATCTTGTTCGCTTAATTGCGTAAAAACTTGGTTAATCGTTTGCGATTTCTTTACATCGACCTCCAAAGTATGATCATCGATTACACGACAACAAAATTCTTTAAGTTGAGCCGGTTTGCTGTTTGGCTTTAGGTCAAAAACAAAGGTTTCAATATCTAACTTAGCTAATAGCGATTTCATATCGGTATTTTCAACAATAATGCCTGAGTCGATAATGGCAATATTTCGACACAGCATTTCAGCTTCTTCCAAGTAGTGCGTAGTTAATATAATCGTTATACCCTGCTGGTTAAGTTCACGTAAAAAGTCCCACATTGAACGACGAAGCTCAATATCAACACCAGCAGTAGGCTCATCAAGAATTAACATTTTAGGTTCATGCATTAAGGCTCGTGCAATCATTAAACGACGTTTCATACCGCCAGATAGCATACGAGCAGCACTATCTTTTTTATCCCACAAGTCTAATTGTCTTAAGTACTTTTCTGCACGTTCTACGGCAACAGAACGCTCAACACCATAGTAGCCAGCTTGGTTAATTAGAATCTTCATTAAAGGTTCAAACTGATTAAAGTTAAACTCTTGCGGCACTAAACCAATATAACTTTTCGCAGCTTCTAGCTCATTATCAATATCGTAGCCAAAAACACTCACCTGACCGGCAGTTTTATTCACCAATGAAGTGATCACTCCTATGGTGGTAGATTTACCCGCACCATTAGGTCCCAACAAGGCAAAAAAGTCCCCCTGTTTGACAGTAAGATCGATACCTTTAAGTGCTTGAAAACCGCCTTTATAGGTTTTTTCTAACGCTGATATTTTTAATGCCGATTGCATAGCTGATCCTAAAATATTTTTGTCTCTTTAACGTGGGGGCAAGTTCGAGGTTTTCAATAAAAAAGTCATTGTTATTGCAGTAGCTAAACAGAAATCAAGCAGAACCCAATTGAAAACCTACTGAAGGTGTATTCCCTGACTCGAGCTTGAGCCGTTTCGAGACTAAATTACCAAAAGTAGCGATAAGTTAGATTGTTTTATTTTTGTATACAATTTACAGTAAACATAATATTAAATAAGGAATTATTATGTTTACTGCTAAGCTCTCTCGCTGGTGCGCGCTCACCGCTATTTCAGTGTCGTTAATTGCCTGCCAAAGTACAGATTACGATTCGGCATCATCACAAAACGCAATTGATAAACCATTAACACTTGAGCGTATTTATCAAGATCGTGAGTTCAAATCACAATGGCTTGGTAGAATACGCTGGTTAGCCGATGGTAGTGGCTATACCGCAGTAGAAAAGTCACTAAAAACAAAAAACGATGATAATGATAAAGCCAAAGCCAAAAGTATCGGCCGTGATATTGTTTTTTATAACCCTAATACCTTAGCAAAAACAGTACTTATATCAGCAGAGCAATTAATCCCCGAAGGCAGCTCTAAACCACTATCAATAGATAACTACATTTGGTCAAACGATCGCTCACAAGTACTTATTTACACCAATAGCAAAAAAGTATGGCGCTCAAATAGCCGTGGCGACTATTGGGTATTAAACCTAAATTCAAATCAACTTAAGCAATTAGGTGGTGATACAGTTAAAGCAAGTAGCTTAATGTTTGCTAAATTCTCACCTGACGGCAACCAAGTAGCTTATGTGCATGACAATAATATCTATGTTGAAACTTTAGCAAATAACCATATTGCACAACTAACTTCCGATGCTGGAAATGGCATTATTAATGGCTTATTTGACTGGGTATACGAAGAAGAGTTTTCTATTCGTGATGGTTTTCGTTGGAGTCCTGATGGAAAAAGTATTGCCTATTGGCAATTAGATACAAATGGCAGTAAAGACTTTATCATGATTAACAATACTGATGAACTTTACCCTATTTTAACTAAGTTTCCTTATCCAAAAGTTGGCGAACAAAATGCGTTAGCTAAAGTCGGTATAGTTGATTTAAAAAATAAAAAAACAACTTGGGCAAAACTCCCCAATAACTCTCGTGAAATGTATATTCCACGGATGAATTGGTCAGGAAATTCATCACAAATATTGATCCAGCACGTTAATCGTAAGCAAGATACCAATAAACTTTATTTAACGGATGCTAAAACTGGTGCAGTAGATTTAATTCAAATAGAGAAAGAAAAGAACTTTCTTGATTTTTATGATGACGCCCGCTGGTTGAAAAATGGCTCCGATTTCATTTGGAAGAGTGAACGCTCTGGTTGGCGCCATATTTACAAGATTTCACGTGATGGCAATACTGTTATCAATTTAACTCAAGGCGAATTTGATATTACCGACATTCAAGCTATTGACGAAAAAAATGGCTGGGTTTATTTTATCGCTTCACCAGATAACGTTGCTCAACGCTACTTATATCGCAGTAAACTTGATGGTAGCCTATCAAACCAACGCATAACCCCTGAAGAATTTTCCGGCTCAAACCGTTATCAAATGTCGCCAGATGGCCAGTGGGCTATTCATTCTCATTCTGACTTTTCAACACCAACACAAAAAAGCTTGGTAAAGATTGAAGGTCATCAACAAAAACATCCGTTAATGGCTAATAACAAGCTCAAGCAACAAATGGCAAATATGGCTAGGCCTGAGCACGAATTTTTCCAAGTAAAAGCACAAGACGGCGTAGTGCTAGATGGTTATATTATGCGTCCTGCTAATTTTGATGCCAGCAAAAAGTATCCAATTATATTTTATGTTTATGGTGAACCTGCCGGACAAACTGCACAAGACCGATGGCGCGGTAATGCCTATTTTTGGGATCAGATGCTAACCGAGCAAGGTTTTATTGTTGCCTCAATCGATAACCGTGGCACACCAGCGCCAAAAGGTAGAGAGTGGCGTAAATCAATTTACGGCGCAGTCGGAATTTTATCTTCACGTGATCAAGCTGACGCCCTACAAGCAATGGCAAAACGTTGGTCATACATAGACTTAAATCGCGTTGGCATTTGGGGACACTCAGGTGGCGGATCAATGACCCTTAACATGTTATTTCGCTACCCCGAATTATACAAAGTTGGCATTTCACTAGCACCAGTTGCTGATCAGCGGTTATACGACAGCATTTATCAAGAGCGTTATTCTGGCTTATTAACTGAATATGCCGACGGATATGAGCAAGGCTCTCCAATTACTCATGCTAAGAATTTGCAAGGTAAATTGTTATTAGTGCATGGTACCGGTGACGATAATGTTCACTACCAAGGTACTGAACGTTTGATAAATGAGTTAATAAAACATAATCGTCAGTTTGACTTTATGTCTTATCCAAATAGAAGTCATGGTATTCGAGAAGGTGAAGGAACCACCTTACACCTAAAAACCATGATGACAGATTACTTTACTGAGCATTTAAAGTGATCATGATTTCTTGTTTGTTTTAAATAGCAAAAAGCCTGCATTTGCAGGCTTTTTTCTTTTCATGTTGGGCCAGTCATCACCCAAAACATTTCGATTTAAACTTTACTTACCAGCACGGGAAACATATTCACCAGAGCGAGTGTCAACTTTAACAACTTCGCCAATTTGTACGAATAATGGTACACGAATTACTGCACCAGTGGTAAGCGTTGCTGGCTTGCCACCTGTGCCTGCTGTATCGCCTTTTAATCCAGGATCTGTTTCTGTGATTTCAAGCTCAACAAAGTTAGGTGGCGCTACAGAAATAGGATTACCATTCCAGAAAGTAATCGTACAAAGGTCACCTTCAGCTAACCATTTTACATTGTCACCAACCGCTTTTTCATCAGCCGCAACTTGCTCAAAAGTTTCGTTATTCATAAAGTGCCAAAACTCACCGTCAGCGTATAAATAGCCTAACTCTGAGTCCATAACGTCTGCGCCTTCAACACTTTCACCTGATTTGTATGTTTTTTCTAATACCTTACCAGATATCAACTTACGAATTTTAATACGATTAAACGCTTGCCCTTTACCTGGCTTTACGATTTCATTGTCGATAATGTTACAAGGTTCACCATCAATCATTAATTTAAGTCCAGCTTTGAACTGGTTAGTGCTAAAATTAGCCATAATTATTATGCTCGCTCGTTCACGTAGTAAACGCAAAGGTTAAAAATTGAATATAGAAATGCCGCAAATAATAACTCAAATCAGCGATAAATTGCACACTTCTTGGCAAAAAGAATTAGCAAATGTTATTACAGATCCAAAAACTTTATTGGAATTGCTGGAAATTTCACCGCAACAATACCAACAGCATTTCTCGGCGCGCAAATTATTTCCGGTAAGAGTGCCGCGCCCACTACTTTCAAGAATAAAAAAAGGCGATATTAATGATCCTATTTTAAAGCAGGTAATGCCGCTAGATTCGGAATTTATTGCAACCGATGGTTACTTAACAGATCCCTTAGAAGAGCATGATACGGTTGCTCCGGGGTTACTACATAAATATAAACATCGAGTGCTAATGGTAGTGAAAAGTGGCTGTGCGATTAATTGCCGCTATTGCTTTCGTCGACACTTCCCATACGCAGATAACAGCCCAAATAAAATTCGCTGGCAGCAAGCTCTAGATTATATAAAAACACATAACGAAATCAACGAGGTAATTTTTAGCGGCGGTGATCCATTAATGGCCAGTGACGAGCACTTACAATGGTTAATAAATGAAGTTGAGCAAATAGCACATGTAAAACGTCTACGCATTCACACCCGTTTACCTATTGTTATTCCACAGCGTATTACTCCGACTTTAGTTAAAGCGTTAACACAAACACGATTAAAGCCGACCATCGTTTTTCATATTAATCATGCCAATGAAATTAATAAAGATGTAATAGAAGCGCTTGCTCCCTTAATAGAGGCGCGAATACCACTATTTAATCAAAGTGTGTTACTAAAAGGCGTTAACGATAATGTAGAAGTATTAGCAAACTTGAGCGAAGCCTTATTTGATGCCGGTATTCAACCTTACTATTTGCATTTGTTTGATAAAGTTCAAGGCGTTGCCCACTTTGATATTTGTGAAGAGGCCGCTAAAAAAATTATTTTACAATTAATGGCAATTCTACCTGGCTACTTAATGCCAAAACTTGTTAGAGAAATTGCTGGTGAAGCTAACAAAACGCCGATCAATTTGGCATAATAGCGCCATTGAACAGCCTAAAATAGATATGAGTAATTATGAGCGAAGCCGTACACAAGCAACTTGTCGATAATATTTCGATTATTTTAAAGAAATCATTAGCCGCAGATGACACATTAACTACCCTGCGAGAAGCAAAGCAAGCAGGTTTCTCAGCAATATTTACTGAAGATGCAGGCTTTAAATGTTCAGCAAATACATTCCAGCCATACGTTGAAGAAGTCGCAAATGATCTAGTTTTTTGGCAAAAAACATCAGATCAACAAACGCTTATTGATTTAGTGAAAAAAATAGAGCAACTGTTCACAGTATTAAGTAAATTTGAGCAAAGCAAAGAAGCTTAAATCAGCAATAAAAAAACGCAGCCTAGCTGCGTTTTTATTAACCTTCACTGATATAGCTTCACAAACTACTCTGTGAATGTCTCTTTAAACCAGTCATCTAACATTTCTTTTTCATAACCTAATGATTGGCTACGGTATTTAGTACTAACACTTTGCAAAAACTTTAAGTTCCTAAGTAGAATTTTTTCTTCTTTAATAACTGAATTTTCACTATTTACCAATTTGTATTGAAGTTCTAATTCAGGCGGGAACGCTTCTTTAATAACTCGAACTTGTTTAGAATCCTTAAATTTAACAGTACCTGCTAAATCGACGTTAAGCACTTCAATAATAAGTTTTTGATCGCTAGGTAATGAATTAGCCAATTTATCAATATGCTTTCCTATCGATTTGGATACCCACTCTTTAAAATACTTACGATTTTCTTCACCTGCTTCAATATCAGTATAGTTATCGATATTTGACCATTTAATTTCAACTTCAGCAGCCTGCGAAAACGGCACTTGAGCCATCGCAGAAACAATGATGAATACGCCTATTACAATTTTTTTTATCATTTACTAATTCCTCTAACATTTTATTTCAATATAGTAGACAATAAAATAGCAAGTAAGGTTGTATGAATTTGTTAAAAACTATCAGAATAAATGTTAACAAAATCTAAAAATTCAATTATATAAAACTAGTATAAATTACATGAATTTTCCTACCTATGCCGTGATAAGGTTTTAATATAAGTAAAAAAAGAAGCTTAAATCAGCAATAAAAAAACGCAGCCTAGCTGCGTTTTTATTAACCTTCACTGATATAGCTTCACAAACTACTCTGTGAATGTCTCTTTAAACCAATCATCTAGCATTTCTTTTTCATAACCTAGTGATTGACTACGGTATTTAAGACCATTGTGCATCAAAAAGCCCATATCTTTAATTGAGACATCTTCACTTTTAATTACTGAACTGTCTGCATTAAGCAGCTGGTAGTTAAACTCCATACGCGGAAAGAAAATATCCTTTACCACGCGAATACGCTTCATACCACCGTGATTAACATCACCCGCTAAATCTATATTGGTAACATCTAATACTAGCTTTTGCCCTTCAGGTAATGACTCGGCTAATTTCGCAAAATGTTTTTCAAAAGATTTAAACGTTCTTTCTTTAAAATGCTTTCTATGCTCCTCACCCGCGTCAATATCAGAATACTTATCAGGGTTCGTCCATTTAACCTCAACCTCTGCTGCCTGCGCATAACTTAACGGCATTAAAGTTGTTGCTGCAAACATTAAACACATTATTGATTTATTCATTACGTTACCCTCTATTACTTCTTTCAGTATAGTAGACCTTATTAAGAGAAAAAAGTGTGTTTAAAATTGTAAAAAAACCTTAGGCTTAATGTTAATGAGGTTTATGAAATTGCGCTAACACCATATTAAGCACATAACGTCGGCGTTGTTCACGCTCTTGCTCAGTAGCGTCTTCTTGTACAAACCCTTGAATAGCACCATGCCAAACACGCTGACCGGTATCGGCTTGTGTTATTGAAATTAAGAGACTACCCTTGCTAAATTCTTGGCTATCTTGCAAACCAGGCGTAATGCCAAATTGTTCACTAATAGTTTGGTCATTTAAATCTTCTGACAAAGCCAACATAAAACGAACATGAAGTTGCGCTAATTTCGCATCTGTCTGCTCTTGAAAACCATGAGCATTTAAATTTGCCTTAATGCCGTCAGCATAGCGTTGATAGGCATTTTTTATTTCACCTGTTTCTCTGGCAACACTTTTTAAATGCTGAGGCGAGATGCTATAGCTAATTCCTGAAGTGAATTTTGTCGGCATATCCCAAACACTAGTTACCGCCAAGTTAGACATTCTGGTATCACTATTTACAGGTACTTGTACACAAGCACTCAGCATAAAAACCATTAATACGATTAAAAACTTCAATGTACCCATGTTGGCAACCCTTTTAGAAATATTGAGATAATTCACTATTATCCATGTTGACTGAACACGCGATAAATGTATATAAAATCAGCACGTTATTTTGCAACAATATGTAGCGGTATTAGCGAAAGTACTAGAAAATGAATTTTAAAAAATATATAGCTTTTACAGATAACTAAAAGAAGTAAGACTGTCTTAAATTCGACAGTTCCCTACGTTAAAACAGAGATTGCATTAACTCATTTTTAAGAACTCGCTCCTTAACAATTAAGTTACCTCACATTACTAAACTTAATAACAATACCACGCTAAAAGAAGTGATGTGCATCGCAGATAAAACATTGTATCAAGCTAAAATTATGGCATTAACTTCGGTAACAATGCCAGCGAGCCCACTTTTTCCCTCTACAGATATTAGTTTAGTTTTTCCCACTTAACTCACTTGCTATGCACTTTAATAATCAAGTATTCAGTTCTTTAATAAATGCTTGATAGACTCCATTTGTCCAACCGAACCCTTCTTGAACATCATATTCGCCGCCACCGGCGGCACATGCTTGATCGCAAACATTATATTTTTCCATTAACTTTCCTGTTTGCTCAAAGTATAGATTGACGGTATCAAGCCAACGCAGCATGATCTGCTTGGCAAGTGACTGTTGCTGATAATTAAGAAGGCCTTTAACGGCAAACCATTGTAAAGGTGCCCAGCCGTTAGGTGCGTCCCATTGTTGAGAGCTTTCGATGTTGGTTGTAACTAAACCACCAACTTTTAAAAACTTTTCTGAAATTTCTTTTGCAATAAGCGCTGACTGTTCTCCACTGGCAAGTTCCACAAACAATGGTAATACTCCTGCCAATGACTTTATTTGGCTTTGTGCGTTTTCATCGAGGTCATAGTCCATAAAATAATGATCACCTTCAGACCATAAATATTGTTCTATTGCACCTTTACGCTCCAACGCATAACTAGCAAACTTATTGCTTTGTTCTTTGTCATCAATAATTAGGGAAAACTCAGCGACTAAACACTCCATTTTATAAATTAAGCTGTTCAAATCAATTGGCACGATTCGAGTTGTTTTTATGCTAGTCAGTGAATTTTTATCTTGCATCCAACGCGAGCTAAAGTCCCAACCAGATTCACACGCTGCTCTAATATTGCGGAAAAACTCACTTGCCTCTGTTGTTGATAACCCTGCGGCTAATTCAATATCTTCATTAAATGACTCAGGTCTTGGTGTCGCTTCATTGTCCCAATAACGATTTAATATACTGCCATTTGGCATTCGAACCACACGCTTACACTCAACATGCTTTGAATTTAATAGCTTATGGCCATCCATCCAAAAGTCATATTCCGTAATCACCGCCGCAATTGTTTTAAGCAGAAATTTTTTGGGCTCAGCCTGAAATGGTAATAGCAGCTCAACTAACATGGCTAATATCGGCGGCTGCGATCGAGATAAATAGTAGCTACGATTACCATTAGGAATACAACCATACTGGTTTTGCAGCACAATAAAGTTTTCTAGCATTGACTCAGCGACTGACACCTTGTCTGATTCAATCAATCCCAATGCGGTAAAATAGCTATCCCAATAGTAAATTTCTCTAAACCTACCGCCCGGCACTATATAATGTGAACTCAGCGGCAACAATGAACCACTGCGATTTTTATCCGCTTGTCGCCCTAAGTGACGCCATAAACTTTTTATCTGCAATTCAATATTAATGTGGAGGTTTGCTGAGTCCGACTCTTGCAGGCATGGAAGCTCAAAATAACGTTCAACAAATCTTAGAAGTGACGCGTTATTTTTAGTCGGATTGCTAAGCTCGAATTGAGTTAAAATATGCTCGTAGGTATTTTTAGGCACAGCATCGGCGAAAATTTTACTATCAGAAAAAATTCCACTGCTTTGCACCACTTTAAAAAGCTCACTGCTAAAAAAAGCTAAATTTTCATTAGCTCTGTGCTGTAGACTGTCAGATTGTGTCATTTAAATACCTGTAAAGTCCGCTACTTATGCGAATTTTTTTTTCGTTGCTAGGTTAAAGAAATAAAGGCTAATGAGGATAAGTAGCATAGGAATAAGCAACAAATAGAACGCATCTTGCCCACCTAATTTTTCAAAAGAAAAGCCAGTAATGATTGATCCTGTGGTGCCACCAAGTGCGGAAAAAACCACAATAAGACCTGTCATAGCAGCATGCTTAGACTGCGCTAAACTACTCAACATCACGGAATTTAGAACCGGATAAATTGGTGCCATCATTAAACCAATAAGCGGCAATAAATATGCAATCGCAGGCGCATCGAGCACACTATCAACCGGTCCATTGATGACAACATCAGTTTGTGGCAACAGCACTAAAATAATAACGGCCATGGAAACAACACAAATATTTAAAAAATAATACCAACTCATATAACGTAAAATTTGCCCCGCCAACAACCTTCCTAGCGCCAGTGCTGCCGCGAATATACTGGTCATTTGAATGCTAACATCACTAGGTAAGCCAATAACTTCACTATTAAATGTTGGTAACCAAGTCCCTATCCCTTGCTCGATAAGCACATACAAGAAAACCGACAGCACAAATATCAATACCAATTTTTGATAGCTCATTTTCAGCATATCGATAAAATCGCTAATGATACTGTGTTGCGGCCCTTGTGCTTGGCTGTTATCAATTTTCGAAAAAGCCACCAAAATAGCTGCAAATATAACTAACCCGGCTAATGGATAATACACATCAAGCCATGCGGTTAATTCCGTTGCATTGGGTTTAACATAGAAACTAAATAGCCAGTAACCAGATAGGCTACCGAGCATGAAGATACCTTCAACGGTATTCAATAGTGAAGAATGTGACTTTACCGTAGATGAAAGTTGACCAATAATTGAATAGACTGAAACTTTAACTAAGGCAAATGAAACACCGATACAGGCAAACAACAATTTTATTATCAGAAAATTTGCGACAAGCGGTGTTGCGATACAAGCCAATGTTACTAAAACTAAGGCTAAAAGTAATACCACTTTATAACCTATTCTCGGAATAATTGAAGCAACAAAAAACGACACTAACGCGATAGAAAGGTCTTTAAAACCTTCTAATGTGCTTGCTTGTGTTTTACTAACATCAAAACTATGAATTGATTGCAAGATGACGGTGCCAACACTGTTAAGTAAAATAGCAAAAACAAAATAGCAAACTGCAATTGCAGTTATGGTCATCAATCTCGACATTAAAATCACTCACTTTTCATTATCATTTCTCTTAGTCTATAGCCTACTCAGCAAAAATGCAAACGTTTGCATTTTTGCTGAGTATTTAATAATAAAAAGTAAAATATCACTGATCAACGGGAAGATTTACGTTTTATTAATTCAATATCAACCACGGCTGAATCAGCATTATCGCCATTAAATTGCTTTAAAAGTTGTGCAACCATTATTTTCGCGGCAGTTTTGGTGTCTTGTTTAATTGTTGTTAAAGCGGGATGAAAAAGTTCGGCCATGGCAATATCATCAAAACCGACAATACCAACATCATTAGGAATATTTATATATCGCTCTTTCAGTGCTTTCAATGCGCCTAATGCTACCATATCACTGGTAGCGACTATGCCATCAAAAAATAAACCTTGCTCTAAAATTGCAACATCAATTGCCTCGTATGCAGCCTTACTGGTTATATCACACGATAGCGTTAATTCGTCACTGTCAGCTAAATTCGCACCTTTAATCGCACGACTATAACCCTTATAACGCTCACTCATTTCGGCATGCTCAGGATCACCCAAAAATAAAATCCGTTTACAACCGCCATCAATTAAGTGCTGCGTCGCCAAATAACTGCCTAAGTCATTATTGCTGCCAACAACGGCATAGCTTGCTTCAACTTTAGGATCTCCCCAAACCACCAAGGGTGCGCCAGCTTTTGCTACTTTTTCTACGTTATCGGTATTCTTACCTTGTCCAATAACGATAATGCCGTCGGCGCGACTACTACTAATAAAGTAATTTGCCCAATCTTCATTCGCCATTAAAGAATTAGAAAGTAGCAATTCATAGCCTTGTTGATTCAGTGCTTGGTTTAAATCACCAACCACTTTGAGTAGAAAAGGGTCGCTAATACTTTGATCGGTATCATCGACAAGATTCAAAATAACCGCAACCACATTAGTTTTTTGTGTGCGTAAACGACTTGCCGCATGATTTAAGCTGAAGTTGTATTGCTTGGCCAATGACTGCAAACTTTCACGGGTTTCTTTTTTTATTAATGGGTTATCTTTTAACGCTCGAGAAACGGTAGATGTCGACACACCCGCCAGTTTTGCCAATCCTGCTAATGTTAATTTATTTTCATTGCTCAACGCTAAATACACCTTAAAGTACATTTCAATTAAATCATCAGGAATTATTACATATTGATGGGGTATTGCAATTTAAAACAAAAAAATGCAAACGTTTGCAAAAATAAATTGCAAACGTTTGCATTCAGATCTATATTGATTGTGGGGAAGAAAATATGAACAATCATAATTATTATCTGATAAAGCAAATGCTTCTATCGGAATAGAGGACATATAACATGAGACAGACATTTAAGCTATCTTCTATAGCCATTGCCTTGGCACTAACCTGCCAAGCAAATGCTAGCTTGGCAGCAGAACAAGCCAACGATGAAAATATAGAAAAAATTATTGTTACCGGTACCTTTAGTGGTAAAGCAGTAGCCAAGGAAGAAGCAAGTTTTGCCATAAGTTCATTCTCAGAAGACGACATTAAAAAATTAGCACCTAAAAGCACTGCAGATTTATTTAAAGCCGTGCCTGGCGTTTGGTCTGAAAGTTCAGGCGGCGTATCTGGTGCTAACGTCTTTGTTCGAGGCTTCCCTGGTGGTGGAGATGCACCTTTCTTAACCGTTCAATTGCAAGGTGCGCCAATATTTCCACCACCAACCCTTTCTTTCTTAGAAAACTCAACCTTATTTCGCTTAGACGAAACGGTCGAGTTTATGGAAGCATTGCGTGGCGGCCCAAACCCGGTAGTTTCCAATGGACAACCCGGCCTAACTACAAACTTTTTGCTAAAAGAAGGCTCTGACGATACCGAAGGCTTAGTAAAATATTCAACTTCAAATTATGGTCTACAGCGTATCGATGGTGTATTAAGCGGCAGCTTAGCTGATGATTTATATTTCATGATTGGTGGCTATATAAAAAGCTCACCGGGTGTTCGTGATGCTGGTTTTAATGCTGAAGAAGGTAATCAGTTCACTATTAACATCACCAAAAATTTAGATAATGGCAAAATAAACTTATATACCCGTCAAACTGATGACCATGGAGTTTGGTACTTACCATCACCGATAAATGTTTCTGGTGTTGATAATGAATACACGCAAATCGGCACAAATAATCGCCACGCAACCATTCAATATGGTGCAGACGACAATAAAACTGCTGAAACCGTTGATTTTGGCCAAGGCCGAGGCTGGGATGGCTCAGTTTCAGGTGGCAGTATTGATCTTGATTTAGATAATGGTTGGGGTTTAGTTAACCGCTTTATTTATACCAAAGGTGATGCTGATACTTATGGTTTAGTACCAAACGGCGACCCTACCAACCTTTCTTTGGTGGCTGACAATGGTTCAAGCGCAACCGGCGCCGTAACAGGAAAAGAATATGGCGGCTCAACCGTTGTTCAACAAATAGGCCGCTGGGTGGTTAAAAAACAAATTGAAGCATTCACCAATGACTTTACCCTGACTAAAACCTTGGAAAAAGGCACAGTCACCGCTGGTTTCTATAATTCCAGCTTTGAAGCTAAAGATTGGTGGGCACTAGGTAATCATGCCTACCACGTAGTTGAATCAGGTGGTGAGATGCTAACGGGTATTGATTGTAATGATAATGCCGACAGTTGTGGCTGGAATTACGATATCAATAGTATAGGCGATGGCTCAACAAAGGCTTTTTATGCCGCGGCGTCATATGAAGTAACTTCAACACTTGCCATTGACGGTGGTGCTCGACGAGAGAATCACCAAATTGAATATACTGTTGACGAAGGTTTAGACGGTGCCATAACCAAAGCAGTTTCGTACGATGAAGATAGTACCGCCTGGACTGTCGGTGCTAATTGGATGTTTGCTGAAAAACAAGGGATATTCGCCCGCATCAGTGATGGTAGTAAAATGCCCTTTTTTGATGACTTTCGTGACAACTTTAGCGCTTACCAAAACGGTGAAGATCTCATTAAAGAAGTAAGCCAGTTTGAACTAGGTTATAAAATATCTCACGATTATTATGACTTATTTGCTACCGCTTTTTTTAACGAAGTCAAAGGAGATACTTTTGTTGCTCAACCCGGAGAGCCTGCAGAAGTGCTAACCAACGAAGCCTACGGCATTGAAATTGACTTCAATTACTATACTGATAACGGTTTTACATTGCGATTGAATTCAACAATTCAAGAAACTGAAATTACTGAAAGTCCAACGAATGTTGGTAACGAAGCGCAAAGACAACCAAGTTGGCAAGTTCGAGTTACACCAAGTTATGATCTTGAGTTTTCAAATGGCATGTACGCCACCGTTTATGGCACGCTTTCTGCCGTTGGCGATAGGTTCGCCAATAACGAAAACACAGTGACTTTAGACGGTTATGAAAAAATTGATCTTGGTATGATTTTAAACCTTTCTGATGAAGTACAGATGCAGTTATCGGTGAATAATTTAACTGATGAAGAAGCACTGACCGAAGGTGACCCTCGTGACTCCCTTTCTTCAAATGGCCGCTATATATTACCAAGAACAATTGATTTCAGTGTTAGTTATCAATTTTAGTTCTGATTAAAAGCAACTAGTTTCGGGTAAAAAGCAATGGCCAATTATTCATAATTGGCCATTTTTATTTTACGTTTCGCAACAAATTAATTTTAAGAATCAACATTAAACACATCTAGCTCCATACATTTGATAAGAAATACAGTCGAACGTTATTTAATTATCAATTAAATAACTAAGTATGAAGGAAATTATAGCGTTAGGAAGAAAATAAAGAATGGCTATCTTTCATTACAACTACCTCTTTTTAGATAGAGCCTTAAGTAGAATAGGCTCAATTTAAATGATGTAATAACAAATGCCGCATCCTTAAGAAGCATAGTGATTTTTGCGTTTTGAGCAAAATAAACTAACAAATGAATGGCAGAAGATAAGTGCATATTAAAAATACATAGATACCTAACAAGTATATATCGTAATAACATAACGCTATATATGGCACTGTCCTTGAGTAAGCACAGAGAATACATTAGCGAGTTTCTCTTTTGGAATAAAGCCGCGTTTTTTAGCAATCAACTTGCCATTATAGTCATATATTAAAGTTGTAGGAGACGCTTGATACCCTCCAATTGAGCGTAAAAATTGACGATCAGCTTTATAGGCTGGAATAGCTTGGTGGTAATGTTTGAGCTCTTTTTTAAGCTGCCTGGTTTTACCTTTGGCACCAACCAAGTTGATGTTGATTGATGAATGACATTGCTCGAATGCTTTTGCTAATGTTTTTCCCTGTTTTTTACACCAACTACAATCAGGCTGAAAAATCATAGTAACTGAAACCAGTTTGCGCTCTGCTGCTCCAAATATCTCTTGATTAATAACTTCATGAGTCACTCGTAAAGGTTTCAAAGATGCAACATCCAACGGCTTTGCAGCAGCTTGTATAACAAAAAGCATAGTGCTGAAAATAATCAGCACTATGATTTTGTCACGCCAATAGTTGGCAAACTTATTCATTAACAAGGTTTACTTTATCGTAGAAATAAAGCTTAAAGCTTTATTTCAATACCTGCATACATTTCACGACCATGTAAAGCGCCGTAAATGTAAGCAACATCATAACCTCCGTTAGCATCATAAAACAGTGGTGAACCACCATCATCTATTTGTGTTTCCTCGAATACGTTTGAAACGCCAGCATAAACTTTAGTATGCTGCGTTAACTGATATTGCACTTTAAAATCTGAGGTAGAAAATGCTTTTCCAGACAAGGTTTTAACCGATGTTGGGTCACCAAGCTTGTTATAGCCTTCGTAACCATATTCACTTAAGTTTTTAGAGCCAAACCAAACTGTTGACCAAAATACTTTTAAGTTGTCTTTTTCATATTGCAGTTCAATACTCGCACGCTCTTCAACTGGCGCAATGGCGTATGATGATTTAAACGCATCGTCATAACTAAACTTCTCTAAACCGACATTAACGGTAAAGTTTTCAGTGATGTTATAACCCGTTGTAATGTCAAAGGTGGTTACCGATGCACTTTCATCAAGTTGGGTTAATAAAGGTACGCCATCAGCGTTTTCTTCAAGGCTTGCTAAGTTATCAACCGTTGAATGTGCAATAGACGCGGTAACTGCTAATTCTTCCGTATCGTAACTTAATGAATAACTTGCTGAAATTGACTCTTCTAATGAATCAATATCAATTTGATAACCTAACTCAGCGTCTAAAATACCGTGATCCGTTTCAAAGAATGATAATGGCGCACGGTACCCTCGGCCAGTAGAAAAACGAGAAGTTAATTCATCATTATGGAAATAACGCACATCTAAACGCGGCGCAACAAAGGTTTCGTCAATTTCAGTGCCCACTTTTTCAGGATCAACAAAGTCAGCAGTTACTTGGTCAACACGCAACGCTATTGCCACTTCTATTTCATCAATCGGTGTCCATGTGTCTTGAATAAAAATACCTGTGGTATCGTAATCAAACGCGTCACTTTGATAAGCTTCAACAGCTTCTAACGCGTCGGTTGAAGAGCGCATTTCTTCACGACGAGTATCCGCACCAAAAGTAATAAAATGCTGATCTGATAATTCCATGTCAAATTTAGCGCGGGCATACCACATAGTGTCATCCGCTTGGTAATCTATACCTTCATAAAAAGAATCTTGCTCGTGCTTGGCATAACTCACAGCAAATTCTGCAACGGTATAATTACTTAATTCAACAAGGAATTTGATATAAGCTTCGTCACGAGAAGTATCAATCCACTCTGTTGTTTCCCACGCTTTACCAATATATTCATTACGAACATCGTCATCTTCAAATAGGTGATCAGATGCTATGTTGTCGTAACCTGAAATAGCCTCACCAATTGAGTCAACTTTATCGCCAAGTACTGGACCACCAAATATTTCCGATTTTACTTTCGACAAGCGTACTTGCACGTTACTAGTATCAGATAAATCTTGAGTCACTAAGGTAGTAAATGAAAAGTTTTCAATAAATGGCGCTTCACTTACACCGTTATCGTCATGATCTTCTTGGTCTTGTTTATCGTATTGGCCAATGAAAGTAATACCTGTTTTACCATCTTCTGAAACACCCGTTGCCATACCTTTCATGGCAGTATAGTCATGAGAGCCTTTGGCAAAATCAAAGCTTGCAGTATTTTCATAAGCTTCTTTAGTAATAATATTTACCGTACCACCAATTGCTTCAGGTGCAATTAATGATGCACCGGCGCCACGCGCCACTTCTATTCTATCAACACCAGTGGTTGCAATAGCGTCTACGGCATAAAAGCCTGAAATTAGGGTATGCGTTGGTAAGCCATCAACCAAAATAGTGGTGTGTTCACCTTTCATACCGTTGAGCATAATGCGCTTTACGCCACACATTGAACATTCGTTTGAAACATTTACACCGGGCTCGTTATTAATTGCTGCGGTTAAACTTAATGCATTTTTATTTTCGATAGTCAGCGCATCTAAAATTTCAGTTTGCTGAATAACATCTTTTAGACGCCCAGCTTGATCAAGCTTTTGTCTTAAGCTTCGAACTTCGATAACTTCAATTTTATTATCCGCAACTTCTGCATCTGCTGCTAAAGCAAATGTTGGAGTGGTAAACGGTAAGGCAGCTGCAATAGCTAGATATAACGGTGATAATGCTTTCATGAACGTCTCAGTAGTAAGTGTAACGAGTACCAAAAAACCTGAGCGCCAATGTAAATCATTCTCATTTATATTGATTTGATTGATATCAAGTTTTGATAACCTTCCTTAAAATAGAGAAGTATTTATTTCACTTGTAACATCGTTAAGTGAAATTAATTATACGAGAATGTAATTTTTTTTGTGCTAATAAACCTTATGTTCACTAAGGCTCTATTGCTTTATAATTCATTAAAATAGTGTTCAGCGTTTGTTTTATTAAGTGTTAAGTATACCCAATACTAAACAATAGAAATTACTACTTGAACACCACCAATGATACAATGTAACATTAATGGTGTATGTGTGTTATAAATTTGATAAAACCTACACAACACCTGTTAATGTTATACAAACTACAACTGCTTCAAAAGCACAGCCTAATTATAATAATGCGTAAAAAGGAACCCCATGTTCGTTAAACTTATTAAAATAACCTTGCTATCGTTAACAACGCTTGCTGCAGCAAATGCGACGGTACAACAAACTAAGGGCGATTTTATTGATAAGTTTCGTCAATTAGATGAAAGCTTGCCAACGCCTAATGTATATCGTAATGCAGCAGGTGAACCCGGCCATCAATATTGGCAACAACAAGTAGACTATAAAATTAAAGCTAAATTGGATGAAAAAAAACGTCGAATCGAAGCTAGCCAATCAATCACTTATTACAACAATTCCCCTGACACGCTGAAATATTTGTGGGTTCAGTTAGACCAAAACAAATTCCGTAATGATTCACTTTCAGCAACAACAACAACCTTTGGTGGTATTGGTAATCGAGGCCCAGGCACAGCAACGGCAACAGCAAGCAAACCAGCACAATTAAGTTTAGATGCACTTCGTCGCCAGCAATATATGGAAGACAATGTTGTAGGTTATGACATTCAATCAGTTACAGATAGCAAGGGTAATAAATTACACCATGTTATCGTTGGCACAAATATGCGTATTGATTTACGCAAAAAATTAGCGCCAGGAAAACAAGTTAAATTCGGTATTGATTACGCTTTCAATATTGTTGAAGAAGATGCAGTTTCAGCTCGTTCAGGATACGAACATTTTCCTGACGATGCTCGCAAAGGCGGTAACGACATTTTCTTATTAGCTCAGTGGTTCCCGCGTCTTCACGCATACACTGACTATGAAGCATGGACCAACAAAGAGTTTATTGGCCGTGGCGAATTTACGCTAGAATTTGGTAATTATGATGTTGAACTAACGGTTCCAGCTGATCACATTGTCAGTTCTACAGGTGAACTAACTAATGCTAAAAAAGTACTAACATCAACACAACGTAAACGTTTAAAGGAAGCTGAAAAAGCTGAGCGTATTGTCTTTATCGTTACTGAAGAAGAAGCGTTAGAAAACGAAAAAGCCGGTACAAATAAAACTAAAACATGGAAATTTAGTGCTAAAAATGTACGTGACTTTGCATGGGCTTCATCACGTAAATTCATGTGGGACGCTCGTGGTCATCAACAAGGCGGTGAGGAACAGCCTTTAGTTATGGCAATGTCATTTTATCCAAAAGAAGGGGGCGATTTATGGAAGAAATATTCCACTGAGTCAATTATTCATACATTAGACGTCTATTCTCGCTTTTCTTTTGATTACCCTTATCCTGTTGCTCAATCTGTTAACGGACCAGTAGGCGGTATGGAATACCCTATGATAACGTTCAATGGGCCACGTACTGAATTACAAAAAGACGGTAGCCGAACCTATACTCAAGCGGAAAAGCGCTTCCTAATTGGTGTTGTTATTCATGAAGTTGGTCATATCTATTTCCCAATGATAGTTAACTCTGATGAACGCCAATGGACATGGATGGACGAAGGCCTAAATAGCTTCTTAGACGGTGTTGCAGGTCGTGAATGGGATCCTACAATTCCATGGGGTGTTGAGCCACGTGACATTGTCGGTTACATGAAGTCTTCTACGCAAGTACCAATTATGACCCAATCAGACAGTGTTTTACGCTTAGGACCAAATGGCTACACTAAGCCTGCTGTTGCACTGAATATTCTGCGTGAAACTATCTTAGGTCGTGAGCTATTTGACTTTGCTTTTAAAGAATATGCGACACGTTGGAAGTATAAGCGCCCGACACCATCTGACTTTTTCCGTACCATGGAAGAAGCTTCAGGCGTTGATTTAGATTGGTTCTGGAGAGGTTGGTTTTACAGCACAGATCATGTTGATATTTCTTTAGATAAAATATCGAAATTACGTTTAGATACCAAAAACCCTGATATTGACTTTGATCGCCTGCGCCAAGAAGAATTAGACAAACCATTGTCTAAAACTGACGAACGTAATAAGGCTGAAGGTAAAGAGTTATGGGTTGAGCGTTTTTCAGACATCACAGATTTTTACGACGAAAACGATCGTTTTACCGTGACCAATAAAGAGCGAAATAGCTATCAAAAATTCCTTAAGAAACTAAAACCTTGGG
This sequence comes from Colwellia meonggei, assembly GCF_057537295.1. Classification (NCBI taxonomy): domain Bacteria; kingdom Pseudomonadati; phylum Pseudomonadota; class Gammaproteobacteria; order Alteromonadales; family Colwelliaceae; genus Colwellia; species Colwellia meonggei. The sequence goes on along the minus strand of NZ_BAAJLZ010000006.1, from coordinate 76,293 downwards.
AACGTAAAACTCTAGACCGCGCGATTAAAGAAGACAAAAACTACTACGTGTTAGACTTCTCTAATAAAGGCGGCTTAGTGATGCCGATTATCCTAGAGCTAACATTCGCTGATGGCAGCAAAGAAACTCAATATATTCCAGCTGAAATTTGGCGTCGTACGCCTAAGGCTGTAAGTAAATTGATTATTACTGACAAAGACAAAGAATTAGTAAGTGTTACGGTTGACCCTCGTTGGGAAACTGCAGATGTCGATGTGCATAATAACCATTACCCTCGTCAAATTATTCCGTCGCGTATCGAAGCATATAAAAAGAAGAAGTCTACCAAGAAGGTTTCTCGAGATATCATGCAAGATATAAAAACAGAATTAAAGAAAGACGAGAAGGAAACTAAAGGTAACAATGAAGAATAGTAACCACTTCATTATTATGCTGATATTGGGGCTGCTTTTTGCAGCTCCATACTCTTTTGCTCATCAGCAAAAGTCGGCTATTAGTACTGTTTCATTTAACCCAAGAACGCACAGTATTGAGATCATGCATCGTTTCAGAATACATGACGCTGAACATGCGGTTAAACATATTTTTGGTAAAGATGCCGACATTATCGGCTCAAAAAAAACACAAGAACAGTTTAGCAACTATGTTAACAAGCACTTTTCAATGTTCACTGCCGGTAGTGAGTTAAAGCTAACTTCAATTGGTTATGAAAACGACGGTCAATTCTTTTGGGTCTACCAAGAAACAAGTGAACCACAGGTATTAGAAAAGCTGAGTATTAGCCACAATGCACTCAGAGATATATGGCCAAGCCAAGTCAATACCATCAATATTGAAGGTAAAGGAAAATTACAAACGATGATTTTTGATGACTCTGTAGAGTTACTTGAGGTTACGTTCTAGAAAACCTTGACCGATAGCCTGATTGAATGGGCCTGTTTTAATTATTTGCCGATTATCAACGAGAGTAATGAGTATGATTTCAAGACGCCGATTTAACCAAGGTTTAGTTACACTTGCTTTCGCAGGGTTGTCACAACACTTACATTCGTCATCGCTTAAACATGATAGGCATGCATCTCCTAAAGCATATGGAAAACTGCTTGAAGACCCTAACGGTTTAATTGATTTACCCGCCAATTTTTCATATCAGGTGATTTCATCGTTGGGCGAGAAAATGGCCGATGGCTTAACTGTTCCTGATAGTGCAGACGGCATGGGCTGCTTTTATCTTGACGAAGAACGAGTGACCTTAATTCGAAATCATGAACTTTCGCCTGATGAACAAAAAATTACTACACTCAATACAACAATGCGTGATTTAGCTTATGACAGCATTCAAAGTGCGCATCCATTGCCCGGCGGTACCAGTACAATAATTTATAACCATAAATTGCAGCAAGTTGAACAACAGTTTATGTCACTACTCGGTACTATTCGTAATTGTTCTGGTGGTATTACACCTTGGGGCACTTGGTTAACATGCGAAGAGTCGACAACCAAAGCAGATTCTAAGCTAGGGAAAGACCATGGTTACGTGTTTGAAGTGCCTGCTAATGCTAAGTCATTAGTTAAAGCAACGCCTATTATTGCCATGGGAAGATTTAACCATGAAGCAGCTTGTGTTGACCCTCGTACTGGCATTGTTTACATGACGGAAGATAGAGGCGATAGCTTACTTTATCGCTTTATTCCGAAAGTACGAGATAATTTGCACCAAGGTGGACAGTTGCAGGCATTGGTCATTAGCCAACAGCCTAAATTTGATACTCGTAATTGGCAAAAGCAAGAAATGCAATTACATACAGAAATGGCAACGTATTGGATTGATCTTGATAGCCCAGAAAGCCCTGATGACGACTTACGAATTCGCGGCCATAAAGCCGGTGCAGCCTTATTTGCACGAGGAGAAGGGATCCATTGGGCTAATAACGAGTTGTATTTCTGTTGCACTAATGGCGGCGCGAAAAAGCTAGGACAAATCATGCGTTATGTCCCTTCAACATCTGAAGGAAGTACATTAGAAAAGAACGCCCCTGGAAAACTTAGCTTATTTGTGGAAAGCGAGCAAAAGCAATCACTAAACTACGGCGATAATCTTACTGTAGCACCTAATGGTCATCTCATTGTATGTGAAGACCAATACACAGAACAGGTTGATAACCATATTAAAGGTGTAACCCCTGATGGCCACACTTATGACTTTGCCCGGATAAAATTACAAACTGAGCCCGCTGGTGCATGTTTTTCTCCCGACGGAAAAACATTATTTGTGAATCTATACTCCCCCACTACAACACTTGCGATAACGGGTCCTTGGCAAAGTTTTAAGAGTTAGAATAGCTATACTCACATTTGAGAGTAGTTGTTCAGTTTAGTTATTATTATTTTACAAATCGAAATATGAAATAAAAAAAGCCCGAATATCACTATTCGGGCTTTTGCTATACGTTAAAGGTTCACATAGGGAAAATTGTCAGTAGCAAGGCTTTGTAAGCAACGCATAGGTAGGTTTCTAGGAGCGCAACAATAACGAAGCTAATGACTTTTTTAACCAGTGAGCAACATTACGATATCCATACAGCATTTGCCTATTTATTATTAAACTAATTACATGGGCAGAGTAGTCATCCTCTACTTTATGCTAGTACTAGCCCATAATTAAAATTAACCACAAATTATTCATAGATTTACTACTTTAAGTAAGCATTCATAACATTGTGTTAATTTTAAATCAGTCCAAATTCAAAGGTAATTCTTCTAATATATAATCTGTTTCGCCACAAAAATGGTCATTCACCATAAAACTGCTAATTCTAAATTTGTGCGCTAGGCGGAAGTTAGCCTCAAAATATTGCGATATATTCTCTAATGATACTTCGTCATGTTACTGAGAGTTCTCCATAAAAAATGTTATATGCACTTAATAAGTTGATTATCTCCGTCAGAAAAAATCAGCAAAAAATCATTAGGACGTCAGGTGTTTTAAACTTGCTTGGCTTAAAGTGACCGCTTGTTCAATCACATTTAAACGTTACATCAACAGAATGCGACTTTAATATGGAAGTTAGATAATTCGTTGATTTCAAAATAAAGGTAAATTATGAAGCATATTTGTATTTCAATTGTTCTGCTGTTTTCTATTCTAGCTTTCAGTAGCAATAGTTATGGTAAAGACGAGCTTCCAGTCTTGGAAGGACCCTATCTCGGGCAAAAACCTCCAGGCTTAACTCCCGAAGTTTTCGCTCCTGGTATTGTTTCGACAGAGCATCATGAGTGGGGCCCTAGCTTCTCACCCGACATGAAAGAGTTCTACTTTAGTAGGAGAAACAACAAAAGTGGAAAAGATTCGCATTTTGTTCTCAAATCCGAGAATAATCGATGGCACGCGTCAGAAGTGGAGCCTGGGGTGGGTGTGTCTATCTCTCCTGATGGTAAAACTATGTTTTTTAAAAACCAATATAGTGAGCGAACCGATGAGGGATGGTCAGAGTTTAAAAGTCTTGGTTCTGCGTTTGCAGACTTCGACATCATGCGTCTTACGACTTCATCCAAAGGTACTTATGTTTTTGATGAATACCCTAAAGAAGGAAATTTTGTTCTTCGATATTCTCGACTAATCAATGGTAAACGTGAAGCCCCGAAGCTACTTAGTAAAGAGATAAATACCGGAAAACAGAACGTTCACCCTTTCATTGCACCTGATGAGTCCTATATTTTGTGGGATAGTAAAAGAGATGGTAGCTATGGTGGTAGTGATATCTACGTTAGTTTTCGGCAGGAAAACGGCTCTTGGGGATCTGCCATTAATTTAGGAGATAAAATAAATACAAGTGCGTCAGAACGTGGAGGATACGTAACGCCAGATGGAAAATATCTTTTCTTTTTTGCCCCTGATAGCAAAAGGAAAGGAGATGTATTCTGGGTAGATGCGCAAATTATTGAGACCCTTCGGCCCAAATAGCAACCCCTATAACAGGCATTAAAGCCGCACTTCTCAGTGCGGCGCTATCTGTTCTTAATAAGTCGTTAACCACATTTACACGAATGTCTTAATCGTTCGTTGATTTCAAAATAAAGGTAAATTATGAAGCATATTTGTATTGCAATTGTTCTACTGCTTTCTCTTCTAACTTTCAGTAGTAATAGTTATGGTCAAGATGAGTTTCCAGTATTAAAAGGCCCCTATCTTGGGCAAAAGCCACCCGGTTTAATCCCAGAAGTTTTCGCTCCTGGAATTGTTTCAATCAATGGCAGATATGAAGGCGGAATTACGTTTTCCTATGATTTAGATGAAATATATTTTAAAGCACATAAAAAAGACGAAAATGGTGTTATCTATTTTTCAAAACTCGAAAATAACAATTGGAAACCGATTCAAAAAGCAAACTTCACCAAAGGAAAAAAAGAGCAAGAAATGCATCCATTTATCACCGCTGATAGTAAACGAATTTATTTTACCACGGCTAAATCTGACTATACGGATAATAAAATATGGTATGTAGATCGTTTGGACAATGCGTGGAGCAAGGCAAAAAAACTTGATTCACCTATAAATGACGATCTTGTTTTCTTTCCGGTCCAAGCTAACAACGGCGACCTTTATTATTTTAATATATCAAAAATGAAAACCTACTATGCACCTAATAACAATGGAAACTTTCCCAAAGTACAGGAAGTTGACATTGAATTTGGACTTCATGCCTTTATTTCCCCATCTCAAGATTATTTATTGGTAAATGCTCGAAACAAAGAAAATAAGGAAAGACAACACGATATTTATGTTTATTTTAAGAAAAAAGATGGAACATGGACAAAGCCAATTAACCTTGGAGATACGGTTAACTCCAACTTTTTTGAAGCAGTTCCAAGCGTCACGCCAGATGGAAAATATTTATTTTTTAGCCGATTTAACGAAGAAAACGGCTTATCAAACTTATATTGGGTGAACACAGAAGTTATTGAGAAGCTAAGGCCAAAAGTTTGATGCGTTAATAATTAAATTAGAGTGTATGTATTGAAGAATGAGATTACGTGCCAATTCAAACAAACGAAGCTATTGGGGCCCCTTTAAGGAGTGAATTGATTCAGACTATGGGATTATGCCACGAATCACATCGGTCAAAATATAACAAAAACATGCACAATTAAGATATAAAAAGCGTTGTTAGCATATCCATAAACTACCAATAAAAAAGCCCGAATAATGCTATTCGGACTTTTGCTATACGCTAAAGGTTCACGTAGGAAAAATTATCAGTAGCAAGACTTTGTAAGCGACGCATAGGTAAGTTTCTAGCGAGCGCAACAATAACCATGCTAATGGCAGTTTTAACCCGCAAACCACATCATTAATGTTTATTTTTATTACTTTTAATCAATTTTAATAGATTCACTTTACGAGTTTTGTAGGCATTGTTTTCAACATTTTCGACAATACTTTTCTTAATGACTAAATTTCTCATTTCTAGAGCTTTATCTAGCTCACCAACCGCTTCATAGCCATCAGCTAAGCTGTCATAAGCATCAGCTTTATAAAGGTAATTTTTAACATTCTCCTTAAAAATTGCTATTGCTGTAGTAAAGTCTTTTTCCTTCAACGCCTTATAAGCTACTCTATTAATAGCTCCGTAACTTGGCTTTATTTCATAGCCATAAATTTCTGATTGCTTTTTGTAGAATTCTTTGACTGCTGGAATACCTTTAGCAATCGTTTCTTGGCTTGGGCGCAATACAGAATATAGCTTTTGGAAGGCTAGTGAGTGTCCGGCAAGAGCAGTAGTGTTGTGGGTTTCTGAGGTATCTAAACCTAAATTAAACTTAAAACCTTTTCGATTGTGTGAATTAAGTAATTTTGTATATCGTTCATATGAACTCAGCATATGACCACCTTCACTCCCCATATTTATATAAAGGTATGTATTTAACTCATCTGAATTTTTCAAAAAGCTTTCTGCTTCCTTGAATACGACCTGTTTATGCCACCATAAGCTAGGGCTGAATGCGAAGTGCGCTTGAAATAGCTCAGGTCTCGACTGCAAGGCATAGATAGAAAGCAAGCCGCCTAAGGAGTGCCCCGAGACTATTTTGAAATTGTTAGCACGGTATTTTTTATTAACATATGGAATAAGCTCTTTTTCAATGAAATCAAGAAAGTCATCTGCACCACCAGACCCCCCCCATTCGTTATAACTTTCGTCATAGGTAGGAGTGAAGTCCCTTGTGCGATGTGTGTTTTTTATCGCGATGATAATCATCTCTTGTGCCATGCTAGATTGGTTAAGTAGATCTAAAGTGCCTATGGTATGAGCAAAGTTTCTTTGCCCGTCCAATAAATAGAGCACGGGATAATCAAGCGTTTTATTTTCTTTATAGTTATTGGGTAAATGTATTAACAAGTCTCGTTGCTCTGACAAAACGGTTGAATACAAGCTGTCTGTTATTGAAGTACCGCGTACATTGGCATTTACTTCCCCGGTGCTAATTAAAAACACAAAGAGTAGAGTTGCTATATGTTTAAACATAAAAGTTTCCATTATCTTATTAATTTTAGAGAGTTAATGTGACGATTAACCATAGAAAAGTAATGATGATATTGGGAAAAAAGGTGATGAAAAGGTGAATTTCAACGATTAGTCGGCATATTAGAAAACTGAAACTAATTCGTTTTTCAATATAACTTTCGGTGTGATATCGTTTGAGTAAGATTAATTAATTTGATTTTTATTACAGTAGGTTATGATTAAATTTGGTGAGTATATACTCGATGTAGAACATTCGCGTTTACTGAATGCTAGTGGTAATTCTGAAATACTTATAGAGCCTAAAATATTTGAATTACTACTGCTATTTGTTGAGCGTCCAAATGCTGTTATCTCAAGGCAAGATATACTTGAAGAGTTGTGGGCAGGCATTGTAGTTACCGACAATGCCATCAATAAATTAATAGGTAACCTTCGCAAGTTGCTGGGTGATGATGCGAAAAAGCCGAAATACATTCAAACTGTTCCCAAACGGGGATACCGTCTAGTTTGCAATGTTGAAACACTAGCATGCATCGTTTCACGTCAAAATGATTCAAGCCAAAATAATTCAAACTTAATTAAAAAAAACACAGCCCAAATGGCCTCACTTGGCTTTTGGAAAGAAAAGAGGGAAGCTCATATAGGGATTTCTTTCTCTATTATTTTGATCATTGTTTTAAGCTATTTCATGATACTTAAATCTAGTAGCAACACCTCTTCAAATATCAGTTACTCCGTAGCATTAACACGAGACCAAGGTGCAGAGTTGTCTCCTATAATGCACCCAAACAATAGGCATTTGTATTATTTAAAAGAAAATAATGAACACACAAGCCTTGAGCTATGGCTAAAAAATATTGGCACCTCCGTCACTAAGCAAGCAAAAATAAAAGGCAATATTAATCAAATCATTTCTGTTATTGAAAACACGAATGAAAATCAAACTATCATCTTTTACCTTGATATATTGGCGAATAATTGCGGAGTTTATCAAGAAGTCTTGCCCGCGCCAGAAGAACTAAATCAAGTAAGCCAAGCCCGAAAAAAATTATTTGATTGCGCTGATAAGAGAGTAAAAGATATAGATTATCATGTTGGTCAATATACTTTTTATTATGCTGCTCAACCTAAGAATTATTGGCCGAATCAAATTTATGCATTTGATGTTGAAACAGGAGAGCATAGGATAGTTACCCAATCACAACCTAAAGGCTGGGGTCATCATAGCCTTGATATATCCCCTAATGGCGAAAAGCTTTTAATAATGAGTACGGATAGTGATTACAAAACGCAGTTACTGTCGCTAAATTTGTCGGATAACAAAATTACAAAGGGTATTAAATTTGCCAAGCCAGTATATGAGGCTATATGGCACCATGACTCCGAGCAAATATATTACTTTGCTTCTTCACCTTCTCAGCGAATCATAAGAAGTTACATCGATGGCGAGAATGCTACTGAAGTTATCAATATATCAGAAGAAATATTACCAAAGCTTTCAAGGTTACCTGACGATAAAAATATACTCTTTAGTACAGAGAGCAAAAACTATAACAATCGCTGGTTAATTTCTTCCAACAACAGCAGCCCTATTGATAATTCATCAGTATTTGAAGCCTATCCTGCACTATTTCACAACAGCGACCAATACCTATTCGTTTCAAAACGAAGTGGCCGTATGCAATTGTATTTAGTAAACAATCAAAATAAGAAAGCCAAAGTTGTCACTAACTTACCTAAATCTCATTCGCTCAAATACGTGTCAATCTCTGAAGACGATAGACATTTACTGTTAAATGTCGATAACAAGGTTTATCAGATCCCCGTAAGTGAATTAGACCCAAATGAGCTTTTGACAGTATTTAAGCAAGAGCATTTAATTTATGAAAGTAAAAATCCAATCATCTCTTTGGATTGGCTTACAAAGCAGAGTGCGGCTATTACCACGGTAACCAATGGAACTCCTGATTTGGTAGTAATTCAAGTTTCTAACAAGAAAAAACTTAAATTTGACGGAAGATGGGCTTATGGACTGAAAGATAGCGAACAGCCTGAGCTTATGTATTTAATTGAACAACAAAGTAACCTTTTGTACCAAGTAAGTTCTTCATCTCTCGAAGGTAATCCTGCTACTAGTCAGCTAAGTTTTATCAATACGCAAATATCACTACCAACTGATTTTTATCATGTAAAAATAGATTCCAATATTTTGTATTACGTTAATGCCGAAAAAGGAAACGAATACCTTTACGCGGTGCCCTTAAATAAAAAACATGAAAACAATAAACTATTATTGAATGACTTCTCAAGTTATGACGTTAGCAAAGGCAGTATAATAGTTAGTGATGTTGAGAGCATAGAAGGTGATGTTCATCGTACAATGTATTGATTAGCTGCTTTCACTCAAAGCATGTTTTAAACTTCTCATGTAGTTACGTCAATTATGAACTTAAAACGAACCTTTAAGAGTCAGTAAACTAGCTTCAGTAATATGCACAATTAAGATATAAAAAGCATTGTTAGCATATCCATAAACTATCAATAAAAAGCCCAAATATTGCTATTCGGGCTTTTGCTGTACATTAAGGGTTCACCTAGAAAAAATTAGCCAATTATAGAGAGCTAAAGTCAAAATCAAATTCAGATAAAAATGTGCTCTGCTTTGTAAGCCAGCAATAATCATGCTTACCACTAAAACTAAGTGTAAACACGTAGATAAAATACGTACATTCCCCAATTTTAATTATTCGACGAATTTTATAATCTGAGAGCCTCAATAGAACTTGAGATTGACTTCAAGAGTGAAATTTGGATAACAAAAACGTGATCTACAACTCGTACATGCTTATCTATTTCCACTAACAATGATAACTCGTTCTTTAAACTGGACACTTTCATTAATTAAGTTAATAGAGTTCTAAAGCTAACACTACTTGCTGTGAATAGTGAATAAAAAGAGTCAATAATTATGTCAATAACAATACAAGCACTACTTGCTTTTACTCCGATCGCCTTATCGGCATTACTTCTTGTTGTCTTTCATTGGCCTGCAAGAAGAGCAATGCCTGTTGTATATCTTACTACTGCCGCCATCGCTATTTTTGCTTGGGAGATGAGTGTTAATCGTGTTCTAGCCAGCTCAATTCAAGGTCTAATAGTTACCGTTTCAGTATTATGGATTATTTTTGGTGCCATCATGCTACTAAATACGTTGCAGCACTCTGGTGCTATCACACGTATCAGAGAAGGATTTACCGACATAAGCCCAGATCGCCGAATTCAAGCCATTATCATAGCTTGGCTATTTGGTTGCTTTATTGAAGGTGCCTCAGGCTTTGGTACTCCTGCTGCCATTGCCGCACCTTTATTAGTCGCTATAGGCTTTCCTGCCATTGCAGCGGTAATGATAGGTATGATGATCCAATCAACGCCTGTTTCGTTCGGTGCCGTAGGAACACCAATAATAATTGGTGTAAATAGTGGTTTAGATAAAGCCAATATGAGTGAACAACTTCTTTCTCAGGGCAGTAATTGGGAGCAGTTCTTACAACTAATCACATCAGAAGTCGCTATAGGTCATGCCATTGTAGGTACATTTATGCCGTTGCTTATGGTTGTGATGATGACGCGCTTCTTTGGCCAAAATAACAGCTGGAAAGAAGGCTTAGCTGTTGCACCTTTTGCCATTTTTGCCGGTATTGCCTTTACAGTACCCTATGCATTAACCGGTATTTTCTTAGGCGCTGAATTTCCATCACTTATCGGTGCTCTTGTCGGCTTAATTATCGTAGTACCTGCTGCAAAATCAGGTTTTTTAATGCCTAAAAAAGCTTGGGATTTTGCCCCAAGATCGTTATGGCCAAGCTACTGGTTAGGTAATCTAACATTCGAGAAAAATGAAAACCAAGTCAAGGGTAGCATGTCGTTATTTAGAGCATGGTTACCTTACCTATTGGTTGCAATTATTTTAGTGCTTAGCCGTGTTTCTAATGATTTTAAAGCTTTACTAAAAAGTGTCTCATTTGGTTTTAGTAATATTCTTGGAGAAGTAGGGATCAGCGCAAGTGTTCAGCCGCTGTATTTGCCGGGAGGAATTTTATTCTTTGTTGTGTTACTGACTTTGTTTTTGCACAAAATGCAGACTAAACAAATAGTTAATGCAGCAAAGCAAGCAAGTCAGACATTGGTTGGTGCTGGCTTTGTGCTAATATTTACCATTCCAATGGTTAGAATTTTAATAAATTCGGGCGTCAATGGTGCTGACTTATCGGCAATGCCTGTTGCTATGGCAAGCTATGTTGCACAAACCTTTGGTGATCTTTATCCGTTTTTTGCTCCTACAGTCGGCGCTTTAGGTGCTTTTATTGCTGGTTCTAACACGGTAAGCAATATGATGCTAAGCCAATTCCAATACGAAGTTGCCAGTGTATTGTCAGTATCAGGTGCACTAATGGTTGCATTACAAGCAATAGGCGCCGCGGCCGGAAATATGATTGCTATTCACAATGTGGTTGCCGCTTCTGCTACCGTTGGCTTACTTGGCCAAGAAGGTAAAACATTACGTCGCACGATTATCCCAACAATATATTACGTAACTGCCGTAGGCTTACTGGGGTTATTTGCGGTGTTTATCTTAAATGTTAGCGATCCATTAATGTAAAATTATTCAAATCCGTCATAGTGCAGTACAGGAGATTTCTATGAATAATAACCAACTACTAAACGAGTTTATCAAGTTATTAGGTGCAAAAAATGTGGCTAGCAAGCAAGGAAAAACTGAGCACTACAGAACAGGATGGCGCTCAGGTGGTGGTGGTGCTCTTGCGGTACTTTTTCCAAAAACGCTGCTGGAATTTTGGCAAACAATAAAGCTTTGTGTTGAAGCAGATTGCATAATGATTATGCAGGCTGCCAACACAGGACTAACCGAAGGCTCAACACCTAGTGGCGACGATTATGATAGAGAGATTATTATCATCAATACATTAGCCATGAGTAAGCTGTTGTTACTTAACAGTGGTAAACAAGTGGTTAGTTTCCCTGGCACGACACTACACACATTAGAAAAAGCATTAAAACCAATGAAAAGGGCCCCTCACTCAGTAATAGGCTCCTCGTGTTTAGGAGCTTCAATTGTGGGTGGTATAGCCAATAACTCTGGTGGTGCTCTAGTTAAGCGAGGTCCTTCTTATACTGAGTTATCTTTATTTGCACAGGTTAATAAGCAGGGAGAATTAACACTAGTCAATCATTTGGGCATTGACTTAGGTGATACACCAGAGCAAATTTTAACTAACTTAGAAAATGAGAATTTTTCTCATACTAATTTAACCACGGACAAAAAAGCCAGTGCGACTGACTATGTTGAAAAACTGCGTGATGTTGATGCTAATACGCCTAGTCGCTTTAACGCGGATACGACCCGCCTATACGAGTCCAGTGGTTGTGCCGGAAAACTCGCAGTTTTTGCGGTCAGACTAGATACCTTTGAGGTAGCAAAAAAAGAACAGACCTTCTACATAGGTAGCAACCAACCAGAAACGCTCAATCATTTGCGTCGTCATATACTGAGTAAATTTAAACATTTGCCTGAAGTTGGTGAGTATATTCATAGAGACACTTTTAATATTGCTGAGAAGTTCGGTAAAGATACTTTTTTAAGTATTCAACATTTAGGAACAGATCGCTTACCCAAGCTTTTTGCAATAAAAGGCCGTCTAGACGCGGCTTTAAACAAAGTGCCTTTTTTGCCAAAATTTTTGACTGATCGCGTAATGCAATTTGCTAGTAACTTTTTTCCTGCTCACCTCCCTAAGCGCATGCTGGATTTTCGTGACCATTATGAACACCATTTAATTTTAAAAATGAGCGATGATGGAATAAACGAGGCGGCAAATTATTTACAACATTACTTTAGTAATACCCCATCTGCAGGAGATTATTTCGAATGTGATGACCAAGAAACAACTAAAGCTTATTTACAGCGATTCGCAGCTGCAGGTGCCGCTATTCGATATCAAACCATTCATGCAAATAAACTTGGTGATATTTTAGCTTTAGATATCGCGCTAAGGCGTAATGATAATAACTGGGTAGAAAAACTCCCTGAAGCTATCGCCAGTAAAATTGATAAAACACTGTATTACGGCCACTTTTTTTGCCACGTATTTCACCAAGATTACGTGTTAAAAAAGGGGGTAAATGCCAAGCAAGTAAAAAAAGACATACTAGCGCTTTTAGACAGCCGAGGCGCTAAATACCCAGCTGAGCACAATGTTGGCCATTTATATGAAGCAGAAGATGCGGTTAAAGATTTTTATAGAGAGCTAGACCCTACCAATAGCTTTAACCCTGGTGTAGGTAAAATGGAAAAGCATAAACGAAACTGCTCTTGTTGTTAATCAAAGTTGGTTTATGCTTGTACTCTCTAGCTAAACTTTAGAATCAGCAAGGCTGCCTTCATGAACTAAATAAAAGCGGATATAAAAGAGTATTAATACAATTAAGCCGCAAAGATTCAAATACAGCGCAAACAAGAAGACTATTGGACAACTTGATAAATTTATATAGATTTACCTATAGTGCTTTAAATTTGTTATTTATAGATAAAGTAACTGCTGCTAAAGCTAATTGCTAACTCACAAGACCACTCAAACGAGAGCGATAATGAACATAAACTTAAAGTTACAATTGGTGACTATAGTGCCACTTGTTTTGGTACTTAGTGCCGTACTCTTCGTTACTCAGGCCCAATACGAGTCTCTCTCTCAGCAAACCGTTGAGGAATATCGCCAAAGCACCATGAAGCATCGTAAAGAAGAATTACGCAACTATGTTACGATAGCTGAGCGGGCAATTGAACATATTTACAAAGATAAAGCACTGAAACCTCAAGAAGCTCAAGCGTTAGTAAAAAGCGTGTTAGCCAATATGCGCTTTGGCAAAGATGGTTACTTCTTTGCTTATGATTTCCAAGGTACTGCATTAGTCGTTCCTGGTCAGGAGTGGCGCATTGGCCAAAACTGGCTACCGCTTGAAGATAAGAATAATGTCAAACTCATTCAAGGGTTGATTGAAAAAGCTAAAAATGATGGCGGCTATTTAAGTTACGTATTTAATCAACCTTCCAAAGATGGTAATGAAGGTAAGAAAATTAGCTACGCTCGAGCGCTTAATGATTGGCAGTGGATGATAGGTAGTGGCGTCTACATTGACGATATCGACCAAGAAATCAGTATTTTAAATACCTCCATTGGTTTGCATATTCGAAATACCTCGATAATGACGCTAATCATTGGTCTCGTGGGGGTCATTACTATCTTTTTTGCGGGGCAATTTATTCGATTTAGTGAAAAAAAATTAGCTAACCGTAAACTGCGAGAGTTAAATGAACGTATATTTCAAACCCAAGAAGAAGAGTGTAAACGCGTGTCTCGTGAATTACACGACGGTATTAGTCAGACTATAGCAGCTGCACGTTTCGCAATTGAAACAGCACAATTAAAACAACAAAATAATGATAATGCTAGCGGTGAACTTGACCGTTCAATGGAGCTTATTTGTAAAATAATGGGAGATATTCGCAGTATTTCTCATCAACTGCATCCTGGGTTATTAGAAGATTATGGCTTAGGAGCAGCATTAGAAGAACTAGGGCGTGATTTTTCGCAACGTACTGGTATCAAAGTAAGTGTTAAACGTTTATCTGTTCGAAATATTCTTTCTAAAGAACTGAAAGTAGCCTTATATCGTATTGCTCAAGAGTCATTAACTAATATCGAACGACATACGGATGCGACGAAAGTAAGCATGGGTATAAAGCTCGGTTCAGGTTGGCTGATTATGGAAATTTCAGACAATGGGCATGGTTTCAACCTACAAGATTACGATCATAACGACAATAAAAAAGCCAATACCTACCAAGGTATTGGCTTAAGAAACATGAAAGAAAGACTCAACTTTTATCAGGGCGTTTTAAAGGTAAAAACAGATAATTCTGGGACAACCATTTGTGCTCATATCCCACAATCTCAATTGCGCTATAATGCCAATAATAGCAGCGAAAAACCAACTAAAGGGGAAGCCAATGATTAAAGTATTACTTGTAGATGACCACCCTCTATTTCGGGAAGGCTTAAAGTACCGGCTAAGCCTCGATGAAGAAATTGAAGTTACTGCCGAAGCTGAAAACGGCAAACAAGCATTAGAATTAATCAAAGAAAACAATTTTGATATCATCCTTATGGATATCAATATGCCAGAAATGGATGGCATGTATGTGCTCGAGCTTATTAAAGAGCAGAACCTTGACTGTAAAGTAATGATGTTAAGCATGCATGACAACAAAGAATATATTCTGGGTGCCATGCGCCACGGTGCTGACGGTTATATTTTGAAAGACGTACCAGGAAATGAGCTTTTAGAGGCAATTAAAAAAGTCGTTTCTGGTAAGTCCTACTTTAGTAGTGAAGTCACTGAGATTTTATCAAAAGAATTATCTGGCGAACAGCGCGGTATAGTAACGCGCAGAGAACAGCTTGTACTTAGGCTAATCTCTCACGGCTTTAATAATAAGCGCATCGCACAAGAGATTAATGTAAGTGTTCGCACAGTAGAAACCCACAAACGCAATATAAAACAAAAACTTGGCATTGACTCAACATTAGGTTTAATGCGCTACGCTATAGATTATGGCTTAGATCGATAATTTAGCCGTTTAGCTTTAATAAACATTAAGGGAGAACCCCTTCCCTTTAAACATTAAGTCGCATCAACGTTTTCACTTCAACTGTTTCATACCGCTCAGTTACCTAAGGTTGTAAAACTTAACCTTAAGTCTACTGTACTTGTCGAAACAGCATTCAGAACTACTTTTAGGTAAAGCAAGTACTTGCATTCCGTTTACCCTATACAAAATAGTGATAATTTTTTCATAATCACTATTCTCGAAACTGGTTGAAATCTATAGGCTGTATTTAACGGATAATTGCATATAGTTAGAATCTGCGGTTTCAGTTTTGTAGTTACCAACTTCAACACCGATAACAGTTTTAGGATTTATATTTTTCATTAGGTTGATGGCAATGTGTTTACGATCAGTAGCTCGACCATCAACTCCTATTTGGTCATCAATTTTAACCGCACCGTAATATAGGTTTGAACGTAAGTTTTCAGTCCAGAAATGACGATAAGCCACAGTAAATGCCTGAATATCATGGATATCTCCATTTTTAGCATTATCATGAATATTGGCTGCGGGGCTTACATAACGGCCCGGTCGACCACCGTTGTATGAAAAACGGAAATCATCTTTACCAAAGGTTTTGATTTTACCATGAACATTATAAGAAAATTGTGTGCCATCAGCTTTAGTTTCATCACCACCATTGTCTAAATTACGCACTAGGCCAGCGACAGCTACTTGTCCCCAATCCCTTTTAATTGTATAGCGCGCAACAGCATCAGGAATACTTTGGCTAACTCCTGACTGAGTAGAACCATTTTCAAGCGCTAGCTCTAAACCACCATCAGTATAACGAACTTGACCTTGTCGAATAAATGTTTGACCGACATGAGCGCCACCAAAATCTAGCGCTTCAGCAATAGAAACAAGCGGCATGAAGGTTGACCACGTTTGACCAACTTTCCATTTACCCTGCTGAACATAAGCATGGCGCAACCGAAGTGAGTGACCACCTGTTACTGTTTCAGTCGTCCCTGTTGGTTGTTGATCATCGTAAAAATCCCACTCTAAAACACCGGTAACATCTGTGTATTGATATTTAATATTGAAACGTGATTCCCTAACATTAAAACGAGTTTCTTTCGTGTTTTCTTTCACGCTATTATTACCAATCCACATATCACGATAAGCAAGATCTCCGCTCACATTCCGTAAATCAGCTTTAAAATAACCTCCAAAGGTCAGTTTACTTTCGTCATTAATATCGATTGAATAGCCGGCAAATGAAGAAGCTGATACCAAAGCGGTTAGCATCAATCCAGATTTAATTATAGTTTTCATTTTATTACCCTATTAGTTGAGAGGAATAATCCCAATGTTTCAAGAAGCCATTTAACTTGTTTCATTACTTACAGTATTAAAAAATGAAAGAGGAAGGTATCGGCGAACACCCTCATTTTATCTACGTGTTTACACTTAGTTTTTGGTTGTTTTTCGCTCAATAAAAATTGTGACTACACGCTGAAAGGTAAGGAATTCATTCCATTTAACCGAAATAGAAAGTTTCGAAATTAAAGTCTTAGTAAAACTAAAAAAGATCAATGAGATAAAGGAAAAACAACCTGTTTTTGAGCGGTTGTTTTCCCAAATTTGACGACAAACTAGAATTTAATAGCCGGAGATACAGCGTGATTTTTGGTAGAATGAAAATTGGGATAACATTTTAGAACGCTGCCAAAGACTCATAATTTAAGTCACTAATCGACTTTGCCCCAGTTAAAGTCATAGCAACTTGCATTTCCTTCTCATAGAATGCAAGTAAGTCTTCAACTCCTTGTTGACCCTGAGCAGCTAAGGCGTAAACAAATGAGCGGCCTAGTAAGGTACAGTCGGCACCCAGGGCAAGCATTCTCGCTACGTCTAAACCGGAACGAATACCTGAATCAGCAAATATTGTCATATCACCTTTCACCGCATCAGCAATCTTGGGCAGTGCTTTTGCTGATGATAAAACGCCATCAAGCTGACGACCTCCGTGATTCGAAACAACAATTCCATCGGCACCAAAATTAAACGCATCTTTAGCATCCTGTTGATCAAGAATGCCTTTAATCACCATAGGGCCATCCCAATATTCTCTTACCCACTCTAAGTCTTTCCATGAGATAGATTGATCAAAATTATCACCTAACCAACCAATATAATCTTCTAACTTTGTGGGTTCTCCTCGATAAGTAGAAATATTCCCCAGATCATGAGGTTTACCAAAAACTCCAACATCAAATGCCCAGTGTGGATGACACATGGCTTGCAATACTCGACGCACTGCAGCGTTTTTTCCACTCATTCCCGAATGCATATCACGATAACGAGCACCGGGAACTGGCATATCGACGGTAAAAACTAATGTAGTTACCCCAGCAGCTTTTGCTCGCTCAAGTACATTTTTCATGAACCCACGATCTTTAAGCACATAGAGTTGAAACCACATTGGTCGTTTAATTGCTGGTGCAACTTCTTCTATCGGGCACACCGAAACAGTCGACATAATAAACGGCAAGTTTTTGTTATCTGCCGCTTTTGCCGCTTGCACTTCACCGCGGCGCGCATACATGCCAGTGAGTCCTACAGGAGCAAGTGCAATAGGAAGTGACATCTTTTCACCAAAAATTTCAGCGCTTAAATCAAGTTCAGACATATTATTCAAAACACGCTGTTTTAATGCGATAGCCGATAAATCTTCAGTATTCTTTCTTAATGTATGCTCACCATATGAGCCACCATCGATATAGTGGAATAAAAAAGGTGGCAATTTAGCTTTTGCCGCTTTTTGGTAATCAGTTGGCGCTGAAATAATCATTCATTACTCCTATTGCAAAAAGCAGTTATTGCTTTCAAATTGTATATTTTTAAAACAAATTTAAGTTTACCCTTTATGTTTTATTAATAAATAGCAATAATGAAAAACATTATTTCCAAAAGTTAATCAATGATGTTAGCAAACGATCTCATTTTATTTTATCAAGTAGTTAAGCTCGGAAGCTTTAGCAAAGTGGCTGAGAAAAATAACTTAGCAAACTCAGTTATAAGTAAACATATCGCTCGCTTAGAAAAAGAACTTGGTGTGCAATTATTACATCGAACCACACGCAGTTTAACATTAACTGAAGTGGGTCAAGCGCTTGTTAGACAAGCCGAAATGATCAGCCAAATCACAGCAGAAGCGGTAGATACCGCATCTGGTTTTGATGAAAACGTCAGTGGTCATATTAAGATTTCTATTCCTACTATTTCAGGAGAGCTTTTTTTGGCTGAATCTATTGCTGAATTTGCTCAAAATTATCCTGATATTTCAGTCGAAGTAAGATTAGAAAATGAGTTTGTCGACTTGGTAAAAGAAGGGATCGATTTGGCTATTCGAACTGGCGTATTAGATGATTCAACTCTTATCGCAAAATCGTTAATTACCTCACATTGGGTTGTATGTTGCTCTCCAAAATATATTGAAAAATATGGCATGCCTCAAACACCAGACGATTTAGTGCGACACAACTGCCTCACTTATACTTACCAGAACCAAGGTGCTAATGAATGGCGATTTGGCCATGGAGAACTACAACAGAAAGTGAAAGTATCAGGTAGCTTTGCCACCAATAATTCACAAGCACTGAGAAAATCAGTAATCGCGGGCTATGGTATCGCTTATATTCCAAGGTGCAGTGTTTATCAAGATCTTAAAAAAGGACTATTGGTCGAGTTAATCCCTGATTACAAGACGAGAGAATTGGGCGTTTATGCCGTTTACCCTTACACTAAACATTTACCTCGCAAGATCAAACTGCTCATTGATCACATTAAACTCGGTTACCAAAATTTAAGCCACTATTTCTAACCACCTTCCTTTTAAATTATGAATTAAACATTTCATCAAGTTTCACAGCTACTATCAATAGTTATAGCTATAGTTATAGTTATAGTTATAGTTATAGGCTGAGAAATCCACGATATTGTAATGTACTAAGAAATTATTGCTGCTTCCATAAAAGATGAAAATGTGGGTACTGAGCTTGAACTGCGATATTTTTTACAACGAGAAAAAGAAGAAGAAACGCAAACCATTATTGCTGCACTTCTTAAGCATGGAGGTCAAACAGAACGAGAAGCCAAAGACAGGCATGGCATTTTACCGACACAGCTGTAGAGCTGTCATCATAAGGTTAATTAATATTCAATGTTAATCTAAACTGAGGAAGGTCAACGGCAGAAAACATCTTTAGCGGTCATTAAAGTAAACCAATAACTAACAAAATAGGTATTTATTCGTTTTTCAAATATCAATGACGATACAAAATACCTCATGAATGAAAAAGCCCGAGTATTGCTATTCGGGCTTTTACTATACGCTAAGGTTTCACGTAGGGAAAATCATCAGTAGCAAGAATTTGTAAGCGACGCATAGGTAAGTTTCTATGCGAGCGCAACAATAACCAAGCTAATGGCAGTTTTAACCTGTGACTACATCATGCCTGGCATACCGCCACCCATTCCACCCATACCGCCCATATCAGGCATTGCAGGTGCTCCAGAATCTTTAACTGGCGCGTCAGTAATCATAGCTTCTGTTGTTAACATTAAGCCTGCTACAGATGCTGCAAACTGTAATGCACTACGAGTTACTTTTGTTGGATCAAGAATACCCATAGCTAGCATATCACCGTAAGTGCTGTTACCAGCATTGTAACCGTAGTTACCTTCACCGTTACGTACTTCGTTTAATACTACTGAAGCTTCATCACCACAGTTAGTTACGATTTGACGAAGTGGCGCTTCCATTGCACGAATAGCAACGTTAATACCATGTGTTTGGTCTTCGTTAATGCCTTCTAAGTCTTTAATTGCTTCTGCTGCACGAACAAGCGCAACACCACCACCGGCAACAACACCTTCTTCAACAGCAGCACGTGTCGCATGTAATGCATCTTCAACGCGAGCTTTCTTCTCTTTCATTTCAACTTCTGTAGCCGCACCAATTTTGATAACAGCAACACCGCCAGCTAACTTAGCTAAGCGCTCTTGAAGTTTCTCTTTGTCGTAATCAGAAGAAGAATCTTCAATTTGACCACGAATTTGGGCAACGCGAGATTGAATTTCAGCTTCTTCACCGATACCGTCAATAATCGTAGTGTTGTCTTTTGAAATAACAACACGTTTTGCTTGGCCTAAATCTTCTAATGTCGCTTTTTCAAGCTCCATACCAATTTCTTCAGAAATTACAGTACCAGCGGTTAATGTCGCAATATCTTGTAACATAGCTTTACGACGGTCACCAAAACCTGGAGCTTTAACAGCAGCAACTTTTACAATACCACGCATGTTGTTTACTACTAATGTTGCTAGAGCTTCGCCCTCAACATCTTCAGCAATGATCAATAATGGCTTACCTGCTTTAGCAACACCTTCAAGTGTTGTTAGCAATTCGCGAATGTTTGATACTTTTTTGTCTACTAATAGAATGAATGGGTTTTCTAATTCAACCGCACCACTTTCTTGGTTGTTAATGAAGTATGGTGATAGGTAACCACGGTCAAACTGCATACCTTCAACAACATCTAACTCATCAGTTAACGCTTGGCCTTCTTCAACAGTAATAACACCTTCAGTGCCTACTTTGTCCATTGCTGTTGCGATGATTTGACCAACAGTTTCGTCAGAGTTCGCAGAAATAGTACCTACTTGTTCAATAGCTTTATTGTCAGCACACTCTTGTGATAAACCTTTTAATGATTCAACAGCAGCAACAACCGCTTTGTCGATACCACGTTTAAGGTCCATTGGATTCATGCCAGCAGCGATAGATTTTAAACCTTCGTTAACGATAGCTTGAGCTAAAACAGTTGCCGTTGTTGTACCGTCACCTGCTTCGTCATTAGCTTTGGAAGCAACTTCTTTCACCATTTGTGCGCCCATGTTTTCGAATTTGTCTTCAAGCTCGATTTCTTTTGCAACAGAAACACCGTCTTTAGTGATTGTTGGGCCACCAAATGATTTATCTAATACTACGTTACGGCCTTTAGGGCCTAAAGTTACTTTTACTGCGTCCGCTAAAACATTTACACCGTTAAGCATTTTAACGCGTGCGTCGTTACCAAATAATACGTCTTTTGCTGCCATGTTCATGACTCCTTAAAATTTGTCTTTGCACCGATAGTTATCAATACAATAAAATGAGTTGGAAATAATTAATTATTCTACGATGGCTAAAATGTCAGATTCTGACAAGATAAGTACTTCTTCACCGTCAATTTTTTCAGTTTTCATGCCGTAACCTTCGCTGAAGATCACTTGGTCGCCAATTTTTACATCTAACGCGCGCACGTCACCGTTTTCTAGAATTCGGCCCTTGCCTACAGCAACTACTTCACCACGTGTTGATTTTTCAGCCGCACTGCCAGTTAATACAATACCGCCAGCAGACTTAGATTCAACTTCTTTACGTTTGATGATCACACGATCGTGTAATGGACGAATACTCATTTCTTTCTCCTGAGATGTTCTATTTAATAAAAAATAAAGGATTTTAATTTTGTTGATTCAGAGATGGGGATTAAATAAAACTTCACAAGCCCACCTTGAAATTTTTTTAATCTTTACGTTCGAACTCACCATCTAAAGTTTGGCCTTTATGAGGTGATTGAATGCTTTCGTTAAATGGGTTTTCTTGTTGTGACGAAAAATCATTATGTTGCTGGTGTTGACCGTGAAATTGAAAGTGTTGGCTATGGCCACCACTATTTTTCATTTGCGTTTTTACACTTGCAACAATAGCGTTTCTCACATTAGGGATTAATAAACTTAAACCAAAAAAGTCAGTAACAAAGCCAGGTGTTACTAAAAACACACCAGCAACGAGCAACATTAAGCCAGTGACAATTTCATCCGACGGCATTTGTCCTTGTGCCATTTTAGTTTGTACAGAATTTAACGTTGATAGCCCTTGTTGGCGAACATATTTAGCCCCTAACCAAGCCGTAAAAATTACAATGGCAATTGTTGGCCAAACACCTAACACAGCGCCAACTTGCATTAAAAAAGAAATCTCTATAATTGGAATAATAATAAAAAGTACAAATAAAAGACGAAACATAATGGCTCCCAATAATCTTTAATGAAACTAATATGGGGCTTAACGGGTCTTTTTCAACCGAACAAGCTTTTTTGCTAGTGACTAATTAGCTCGAGGCTACGGCACAAAAAGCAATGAGATATATTTACTCCTTGAAAAAGAATAGCGTAAACTTACTTAGTTGAGAAAATACGCGGTATATTATTTGTTCAATTAAATTATATTGCGACAGATTAAGTTTTTATTGAGGCCTTTTTGATAATGTATCAAGTAACGTTATGCACATGCCCAACAATGGTTATCGCACAAAACATTGCCGAGCAACTAGTTACCGAAAAGCTTGCCGCTTGTGTCAATATTTTACCGAACATTAGCTCGGTATACCGTTGGCAAGGAAATATAGTGAGTGATACGGAAATACAGTTATTTATCAAAAGTAAGATAGAATGCTTTGATTTGCTTAATGATAGAATTAAGCAGTTGCATCCGTACGACACTCCTGAAGTTATCGCCTTGAACATCCAGCAAGGTGATCACCAATATTTAAACTGGATCAATGAGTCTTTAAAATAACGGTTATGAAAAAAGTTGTTGCTGTTTTTTGGTTAATACTAACCTGTTTTACATTTGCAAATGCGCCGGTAACCTATGCGCAAGATTCAATTTTTAATACTCCAGCGTCACTGTTTAGTAATGATGATGAGTTTTTAAAAGTTGACGAAGCTTTTATTTTTGATTTCCATCAGCAAAAGAATAAGCTACAAATTAGCTTTAATATTGCAGATGACTACTACCTTTATCGTCATCAATTCAAATTTACCACTAAGAATGCCACGATAGTACCTTTAAACTTGCCTGCTGGTGAGCACCATGAAGATGAATTTTTTGGTGTTCAACAAATATTTACTGGTCAGCTTGCTTTTACAGTAGATATTCAAGAAGCATTAGACAACGCTAGCATTACAATTCGTTATCAAGGCTGCGCCAAGAAAGGCTTATGTTACCCACCAACGAAAAAAACGATTGATTTAAGTGAGGTGGTTTTAACAGACAGCGATGCTACAAATGTACTAAGTGCGCTTGAAGCTTCTA
Source organism: Colwellia meonggei (assembly GCF_057537295.1). Classification (NCBI taxonomy): domain Bacteria; kingdom Pseudomonadati; phylum Pseudomonadota; class Gammaproteobacteria; order Alteromonadales; family Colwelliaceae; genus Colwellia; species Colwellia meonggei. The sequence continues at coordinate 52,871 of NZ_BAAJLZ010000006.1, read as the reverse complement.
ACGAAAATAATAATGCAGCCGCAGAAAGTAATACTGATAATGCCAGTAGCAGTGAGCAACACCAATTAGCAGATATGCTAAAAGGGGACAACGTTTGGTTAACTCTAGCGGCTTTTTTTATTGGTGGTTTATTACTGTCATTCACTCCTTGTGTATTCCCAATGTACCCTATTTTAACGGGCATCATTGTTGGTCAGGGAGATAAGTTATCAACCAAAAAAGCCTTCACCTTATCGTTCTTCTATGTTCAAGGTATGGCAGTAACTTATACGCTACTTGGTATTGTCGTTGCTATCGCGGGCGCTCAATTTCAAGCAATGTTTCAGCACCCAGTTGTACTGATTGCCCTAAGCGTATTGTTTATCTTTTTAGCCTTGTCTATGTTTGGTGTTTTTAACTTAGCGCTACCAAGCAGCTGGCAGAACAAGCTGAATAACGTCAGTAGCAGCCAGAAAGGTGGTTCATATGTAGGTGTGTTAGTTATGGGGGCTATTTCAGGTTTAGTTGCGTCACCTTGTACGACTGCACCATTAACTGGCGCCTTATTATATATTTCTCAATCGGGTGATATTGCATTAGGTGCGTCGGCTTTATATGCCTTAAGTTTAGGTATGGGATTACCACTACTAATATTAGGTAGTTCAGGTGGCAAGTTATTGCCAAAAGCTGGCAACTGGATGAATGTTATTAAAAACATTTTCGGTTTGTTATTACTAGCTGTGCCTATTTTCTTGCTAGAGCGCTTCTTACCTATGTTAGCAATCGAAATTATGTGGTCGGTATTAATTTTAGCGACAGCAGGTTACTTCTACACCGTTAATCAGGAGTCATCAAAAACATTTGGTTTCGGTTTACGTAGCATTTTAATCTTCTTAATTTTCTTTATCGGTGCTAATAAAGCGTATCAATTAGTATATCCAACAGCTCAAGTTTCTGCGCCACAGCAAAGCCAACAACATGGCTTTGAACACGTTAAAAACCTTAGCGAAATGAACCAAGCTATTGCCAAAGCAAATGCCGAAGGAAAAACAGTTATGGTTGATCTTTATGCAGATTGGTGTGTCGCCTGTAAAGAGTTTGAAGAGTACACCTTCTTTGAGCCGAACGTTCAACAAGCATTGTCAAATTCAGTGCTATTACAAATTGACCTGACAGATACTGGCTCAAAAGACAGCGTAGAGCTAATGTCACACTTTGAAGTATTTGGCTTACCATCAATCTTGTTCTTTGATAAAACAGGTCAAGAGCTAGTGCAGCGCCGTGTTACAGGCTTTATGGCAGCTGACGAGTTCTCTGCACACGTTAATAAAACCTTCGCAAACTAACCTAGTTTACAAAGCATAAAAAAAGCGCCTTAGGCGCTTTTTTATTTAATATATTGCTTATTAGTATTATAGAAGCATAAATAACTGCAGCTAACTTGTCGTCAATTCAGAGCTAGCAAACACCTTCCATTTACCATCAATAATTTGTCTGCTAATAAAATTAAATAGATCAGTTTCAGGTATTGGCTTAGAAAAGTAATAGCCCTGAATAAGATCACAATCATTGTCTGTTAAGCTACGTAATTGTGCTTTTGTTTCAACGCCCTCAGCAATTACCGTTAATCCTAAATTTTTCACCATTGCAATGGTTGACATTATAATTTGAAAATCAGCATGATTTTCTAACATGCCAAAGACAAAACTCTTATCAATTTTAATAACATCTACAGGCATACGTTTTAAATAAGCCAATGAAGAATATCCGGTTCCAAAATCATCAATAGCGAAGCTAAAACCAAGCTTGCGCACAGCATCCATAGTATCAATTGCTTTATCTATATCTTTTACTAATGTTTGCTCCGTTAACTCAAGCTCGAAGTTTTTAGCAGGTAAGCCAAACTCTTCTAATAAGTCTTCCAAATACATTAATAAATTAACATCAGCAAACTGAGCTGCAGATAAATTAATGGCAATAATTATATCAGGTAAACCAATATCTTTCATACTACTCGAAATTTCAAAGCATCGACGTATTACCCAGTAACCAAGGGCAATCATATGTTCTGAGTTTTCCAAAATAGGAATAAAGTCATCTGGTGATACAAGCCCCCTTTCAGGATGCTGCCAACGAAGTAACGCTTCAAAGCCATGTAATTTATTTGTTTTCGCCGCTAATTGTGGCTGTAGGCTTAAGCTAAACTGCCCTTTAGCAAGTGCTTGTTTTACTTCACTTTCCATCATCACACGTTGAGCGACGCGCTGAAACATTCCTCCCTGATAAACAAAGTATTGATCGCCACCATTACCTTTTGCTTCATACATGGCAATATCAGCATGACTAATAAGCTCACTCGCTTGTACCAGTTCACCTTCCGTCATGGCAATACCAATACTGCAAGTAACATAAAATAAGCTACTATCAATTTTGATTGGCAATTGAAAACTTTTTAGAATGGCATTAGCAATCTTTTCTGCATAATCGATGGATGTATTTTCATTAAGCAATATAAGAAATTCATCACCACCAAAGCGACAAACAATATCTGAACTCGCCACACTTAAGTTTATGCGATTAGCCGCTTCTATTAGCAACTTATCACCTTCACCATGACCATGGGTATCATTAACCTTTTTAAAGTCATCTAAATCTAAAAACAGCACAGCAACATCGTCACTTTGACGGTTAGAGTTACTCAAAGCCTTACGTAATTGATAGTTAAGCATATTTCGATTTGGCAGACCGGTTAACAGGTCGTACATCGCAATATTCTCAAGCTCTTGCGTTTTTTGAGTAACTTCAATATTTAATTGTTCAAGTTCATAACTTAAATCTTTTGTCGCGTTTACCAAAACATCTATTTCATCAGGAAATACTTTTGATTTGCTAATTTCAACTTTTCGAAACTGCTCAAATTCTTTTTTGGCTAACAAAGGTAAAATATCAGACAGTACCAATAACCTTTTAGTAAAAGGCCCTGCAACAAAGTGGACTAAAAAGGCAATAACAACAAGAATCGCGATAGCAGAAAATACAAACTGAAGTCGATAAGCTTGATATTTTTCAGTAAAAGGACTGACATCATCAACCTGTGCCATGTAAAAATTCTGCGTCTTTGATGCTGCCAAAGATAGCAAATTTATCAAATAGCTTTTATCTTGATATTCTATTTGCAGACCTTCATTCTTAACACTTAGTAACGAAGTTTGAGATTTTTCCCCCATAAACAATCCATTCATTAATCTAGGGGCGGACGATGTTATTAACTGAGCATCAGCCAGTTTAGTTTGATCCGATTTATTAAAAGTAACAATCGCTACTTGATTTTCTAGCGCTTGATTAATAGCAAAAATCACATCAACAAATGACACCGCCATAGTGACAATAGCCATATCACCTTTTGCATTCAAAATTGGCGTAGAAATCAATTGCACGCATGATTGTATACAGCTTAATTGATAATCTGGTGCACTAGTTTTCCTCACTCGCTCAAGGCTTGCTAAAACATCAGAAGACATCGACGATGACATAAATATCGGTTGTAAGGACTCTGTTACCAGCCATAAAGACTCAACATTTTGGTTAATCTGTAAAGCATCAAACTGCTGTTCTAGAGCATTTGCTACTTGATAAAAGTCGACCTGTTCTTTTAAGCCAATAATATCGGTAAAAGATTCAAGCCAACTACCAACCTGCTCTCGAACAATACGACTTTGCAAATCAAATTGTGCCTGGCCTTGCCGTAACTTGTTTTCTTGGTATTGCTCAAACTCCTGATCAAGTCGTGAAATAGATAACATCGAAATTGCAAGGCTCAGCAACATCAATGCGCTAACAACAAGAATGAAGAACTTAATTGATACACTAACGAAACGAAATTTCATAGTTAGAACCAATACATAAATTGAATAGCCCAAACTTGCCAATTCTTACTGTCATTGGCGATTGGATCAGGCTGTACAACAGGAGAAAGCCTTGCTCCACCTTGCATCCAATGATATTCAGCATTAATTCTAAAGTTACTGGCAACGTCATATGTTAGGCCAATCATAGTATCATTATGATAACCGAAATATGCCGGCACCAAGCCACCACTGCTTCGCGCTAATTGACTGCCATTTTTATCATCCTTATTACTATAAAAACGTTCAGTTCGAAGCATTACAGAAAGTTCTTTCTGTAACTGATAACTTGCTTGGGCATAATAGCCTTGCCCGATAGTGTCACGATGAAACCCTGGAAAATAGAAACCATCGGTCACAAGACGTTCTTGCACTAGCTCGGCACTAAACTGCCAAAACTCACCTTCATAAAGAGCACTAGCAGTATAAAACTGAAGCGTAAAGTCGCTATCAAAAAAATTATCTATTTCTGCCTGTTGATAACCAAACGACGCATCATTTACCGAAACACCAAAACGCCATTGTGAATATGGCGGACGCCAATAAACACTTACCTGAGTATCTAAGTCATGCTCAACTTTACCAAATGCAAACTCGCCTACAACTACGTCAGCTTGTTCATCTGAAAAAGAGCTCTTGCCTCGACTAAAATTAAAATCAAATTCGCCTAGCTCATCATCGTTGTAGGTGAATTTGGCAGCTGCGCCATCACCTCCAACCCCCAAGTCTCGCAAACCATCAAAATAAGTTACTTGTGGAATAATAATTGACGGGCGAGCGAATGGAACATCGCGAACACTTGAATATAGCCAATGGATATTTTTCACTCTGCCAAAATAGAAACTCGCTTGCCATGCTTCATTGTGAAAGGCATCCCATTCTAATAATAGGTAATCCAATCGAGGCCCAGGGTGATAACGATTGCCACCATTAAGATAAACGGCTTGACCTGCCACTCTAAAATCATCATTAATCTGATAGGAGGCATTTAAGCCTATTTCAGTTAGTTCAAAAGAAATACTTTCATCATCATTAATATAATTACTGCCATCAGCATCGATAACACCTTGAGCAACGAAGCCATGTACCTGCAATGACTCATTATTGATCTCAGCAGCATTAGCTGCTATTGCAACGCTTACACTTAATATTGTGCCTATTGAATAAGCCCACACTTTAGTCGGCCTAATCATCAATTTTAATGATGTTAACATCGCTGACCTCCAATACATTTTCCACATAACCAATAGCACCTTTTGTCGATTTTACAGCTTCGACTAGCTCACTTTCATTAGCAACTTCAATGGGAGCAACACCATAGCCCGAGAATGTTAATTTATGCCAAATACGATCCAACTGGTAAGGAAAAAGTCGTAACTGCTCCTTACAAAACTTTTGATGGATGATGTTCTTACTCGACAAAACGTAAACCACTATTGGTGTACCATTTTGCCAATGTACTTGGCGCATTGAATATATTCGACGTAGCTGTGTCGTCGACAACGAGACAGTTTCGGCCGTAATATTTGAAATAATATTTATCGCTTGTACTTGGGGGGAGGTGAGCAAGACAATAAAAGCAATTTGAATAAATATAGCTTTAATAATTTCATCCTTGTTTTTAACAGAGAACGACATGACTACATTTAACCTGAGATACAAGTTCCATGCACTAAGGCTAAATCAATGAATTAATTAAAATTCCTACTTTATTTAGTTTAGTAAACTTATTCTAACTTACAATACATTATCTCCTTAAAAACCTCGCTTAAGTGATTAGACCAGTATTTTGCTGCTATATTCTGCGAAAACACTATAATAATCGTCAAACAGTATGAACATTTCGTTTTTTTGAAATTAATTACAATCTTATCTATAAATATGACATGATAGCAACATCAATCAACGTTAAAGGTGTTTTTACCGAAAATGACTACAAAGTTTAACATTTTAGTTCTAAACGGCCCTAACTTGAATATGTTAGGTAAACGTGAACCGACAATTTATGGCTCACTGTCATTAGCTGAGATTATGGCAAATTTACAGAACCTTGCCAACGAAGAAAATATTGTACTAAGTCATATTCAGTCTAATGCTGAACATGTGCTAATAAATGAAATTCACAATAGTTTTGAACAAGTAGACTTTATTATTATTAACCCTGCTGCTTTTACACACACCAGTGTCGCACTACGAGATGCATTATTATCGGTTAATATTCCTTTTATCGAAGTTCACTTATCAAACGTTCACGCCCGTGAAACATTTAGACAACATTCATATTTATCTGATATCGCCATAGGTGTTATCAGCGGTTTAGGAGCCAAAGGTTACGAATATGCATTAAACGCAGCTGTTTCGCACCTTAAAATACGAAAAAATTAAGCAACTAAAGTTCATTATGTACTTTAGTCATTTAACACATAAATTTAATAATTATTAAAAGGTATTCAAATGGATATTCGCAAAATTAAGAAGTTAATTGAATTAGTAGAAGAATCAGGTATCAACGAATTAGAAATTTCAGAAGGTGAAGAGTCTGTAAGAATTAGCCGCGGTGGTTCTGTTGTACAAGCTGCTCCTATGATGCAAGCGGCACCAGTTGCAGCTCCTGTTGCTGCCGTAGCTTCGGCCGCTCCTGCCGCTGAAGCAGCAGCTCCGGCATTAACAGGCCACATTGTACGTTCACCTATGGTTGGTACTTTTTATTCTTCAGCTTCACCAGACGCGCCAGCGTTCGTTGAAGTAGGTCAGCACGTTAATGCTGGTGATACATTATGTATCCTTGAAGCAATGAAAATGATGAACCAAATTGAAGCAGACAAGTCTGGCGTTATTAAAGAAATTTTAGCAAATAACGAAGACGCAATTGAATTCGATCAACCGCTATTCATCATTGAATAAGCCCAACAGTAAGGGTCATTCCATGTTAGATAAAGTTGTTATCGCCAACCGAGGCGAAATTGCACTAAGAATATTACGTGCATGTAAAGAACTTGGTATTAAAACAGTTGCTGTGCATTCAACGGCTGATAGAAACTTAAAACACGTATTATTAGCCGACGAAACTATTTGTATCGGTGAAGCGTCTGCGTTAAAAAGTTACTTAAATATCCCAACAATTATTACTGCTGCTGAAGTTACTAATGCGGTTGCAATTCATCCGGGTTACGGGTTTTTAGCTGAGAACGCTGATTTTGCTGAGCAAGTTGAGCAGTCTGGTTTTGCTTTTATCGGCCCTAAAGCGGAAAGTATTCGTTTAATGGGTGATAAAGTTTCAGCTATTAAAGCCATGAAGTCTGCTGGTGTTCCTTGTGTTCCTGGCTCTGATGGTCCACTAACCGACGACGAAGCAACAAATATTGCTCATGGTAAGCGTATTGGCTACCCGGTAATTATTAAAGCTTCTGGCGGCGGCGGCGGTCGAGGTATGCGAGTTGTTCGCAGCGAAGACGAATTAATTGAATCTATCGCTCTGACTAAAAATGAAGCACGTGTAACTTTCAATAACGATATGGTTTACATGGAAAAATTCCTTGAAAATCCACGTCATGTTGAGATTCAAATTATGGCTGATGGTCAAGGTGGTGCAATTCATCTAGGTGAGCGTGACTGTTCAATGCAACGCCGTCACCAAAAAGTTGTTGAAGAAGCTCCAGCACCAGGCATTACTCCAGAGATGCGCGCCAAAATTGGTGAGCGTTGTTGTAACGCTTGTATCGAAATTGGCTACCGTGGCGCGGGCACTTTCGAGTTCTTATATGAGAATGGTGAATTCTACTTTATCGAAATGAATACTCGTATTCAGGTAGAGCATCCCGTTACGGAAATGATCACTGGTGTTGATTTAATTAAAGAGCAACTTCGCGTTGCTGCCGGTCAACCACTATCTTACACTCAAGAAGATATTAAGATTGCTGGTCATTCAATAGAGTGCCGTATTAATGCTGAAGATCCACGTACTTTTATCCCTTCACCGGGTAAAATTACTCGCTTTCACCCACCAGGTGGCATGGGCGTACGTTGGGATTCTCATATCTATGCTGATTACTCGGTACCACCACATTATGATTCTATGATTGGTAAGTTAATCACTTACGGTGATAACCGTGACGTGGCCATTGCTCGTATGCGTAATGCACTAAATGAATTAGTGATTGACGGTATTAAAACTAACATTGCTTTGCATCAAGATATTTTAAACGATCAAGGCTTTGTTAACGGTGGCGCAAATATTCATTATCTAGAAAAGAAGCTTGCTGAAGTTGAATAAACGTTCAGGTATTAGCTAAATAATAAAAAGCTCTGCATGCAGAGCTTTTTTTATGTCACGGATAACTGTAATAAGCATTCATATAGATGTGAAAGAGCTGTTATGCCAAGGATGGCGGTATTAAGCGATCACACAGATGTGAAAGAGCTGTTATGCCAAGGATGGCGGTATTAAGCGATCACACAGATGTGAAAGAGCTGTTATGCCAAGGATGGCGGTATTAAGCGATCACACAGATGTGAAAGAGCTGTTATGCCATGGATTATCTGAGCTAAACCGTTATGACAGATATCATGCTATCATGGCTAATAACAACATATGACTTTTAACGAATTAGACTTAAAAAATGACTGAGCTATTAGAAAAACCCCTACCACCTGCCGATGATGATTGTTGTGGCGGCGGTGCATGTAACCCTTGTGTATGGGATCACTACTATGCAGAACGAAAAAAGTGGCGCCTACAACAAGTGGAATTAAAAGCTAAACAAGAACAAGAGCAAGAGCAAGAAAAAGCTAACAATTAACGCTTTTTCTTTAAGTGGATTACGAGTGAATTATTCCGCTGATAGTCCACAACTTTTATTAGCTTAAATGAATTACCTTTGCGACCAATTTATTGATACCTGCCGCAGCTTCTGTCATCGATGTCGCCAACATGTAAGCAGGCGTCGAAACTAACTTTCTAGGCTCGTCAGTAACAATCTCATCAACTTCACAATCTTTATGTGCTAAGCCAATATTTACTAATGATTCCGCAATCGCGGCATCTTTGCCTATCGTTGCTTGAGCGTCGTTGCCATAAATTAACGGGATCATCGTTGGCGCAATGCACATATAACCAGCAGGCTTACCTGCACTAGCAAATGCTTTGCAAGTTGCTAGCACTTGCTCATTAACAGATAGGTTTTCACCATTAATTGCAAAATCTGATAGGTTTTTTGCCGCACCGAAACCACCCGGAACTATCAAGGCATCAAACTCTTCAATGTAAAATTCAGATAAATCTTCAACATCGCCACGAGCAATTCGAGCAGACTCTACCAACACATTTCGCTGCTCATCCATCATAACTTCACCTGTTACATGGTTAATAACATGGTATTGATTAATATTAGGTGCAAAGCAACGGTATTTTGCGCCTGCCTGCTCGATGGCAAGTAAGGTTAAAACCGCCTCATGTATTTCACTGCCATCGTAAACGCCACAACCTGATAAAATTACTGCAATATTTTTCACGTTTCTACCTCACTTTTCTCTACGACCCTATGCATAAATTGGCATAGTAAAACGATATAAACGGCGGCTGCCATTAATAAGGCAAATGGTAAAGCAGTGCCATCATAAAATACAGCTAAAATCGGGCCAGCTAAAGCACCAACACCAAAACGCAATGTACCATTTACGGCGGTTGCCGTACCTGCATGCTCAGCAAACTCTTGCAATATTAAGGCATTGGCATTGACAGAGATCATCGACAAACTGCCCATTAATGGCAATATTACTGCAACGTGATACACCAATGGTAACGATAGTATGTTAGCCAGCACTAGGCTGGTTGCGGCAATAACAGCTAATAACATGCCATAGCTGAGCATTTTTCTTGAACCAATTTTTGTTACCACACGTGTATTAATAAAATGTGCAGTCATTAATGCTAAAACATTCATGCCAAACAGCACACTAAACTCAAATTCAGACACTTTAAATACTGTTAAATAGACAAACGAAATAGCGGTTATATAGGCAAAAAATGCGAGTGAAACCATCATCGAACTGATCAAGTCTAAACGCGCTTTTTTATTGCTGAACACAATTTTATAGCGCTCTATTGTCCGATACTCTTTTGATGCTTTTTGTGAATTAACATCAGGTAAGAAAAAAGTGCCCAACACCAAGATAACTAAGGCATATAAAGCTAAAATATAGAATATCATTTGCCAACTATGTAGTAATAGCGCACTACCAATACTAGGCGCAATCATCGGCGCCAGCATCATGATCATACTCACGTATGACAAACCTTTAGCAGTGTCTTTACCATAAAGTTGATTAATAATTCCCGGTACCACAACGGTTGCAGCGCTGCCGATAAATGCTTGCATAAAGCGCAACGCAATAAACTGCTCAATGTTCTGTGCTATGGTTAACAACAAAGTGGTTAATAAAAAACCTGTTAAACCAATAATAACCAGCTTACGTCGCGAATGTTTATCAGCCATAGGACCAAACACTAACATGCCTAGTGCATAGCCAAAGAGGTAAATACTCAAGCTATTTTGCACCAATGGCATTTCTGTTGAGAAATGCTCGGCTAATGTTGGCATTGCCGGTAAATACATATCAATAGCTAAAGGTGAAACGGCAATAATTGCGGCCAGTAACGGCAACAAGTACTTTAATGGTATTTTTACTGAGTTATTTGACACTCGATTGGATCCTAGTTTTTCTTTGTGGATCAGGGTATTGATGCACAAGTTTTCCTAAAATTTTAATGGCTTCATCAATACGTTCGCACCACTGCACGCCAAAACTTATTCGCATATAATTTTTATACTTTCCTGATGGCGAGAATATCTCGCCAGGGGCAAAGTTTACGCCTTGGGTAATTGCTTGATTAAAAAACTGGCTGGTATCAACATGCGAGCGACACCGAACCCATAACACACTGCCACCCTGCGGTTTTGAAATGCAGACTTGTTCTGGAAAATATTGTGCAATTAACGCTCGCATTCGCTCGCAATTGTATCGTAGTGTTTTACGCAACACTTGCAGATGACGGTCATATTCACCACTCATTAAATAGTCAGTTAATGTCCACTGCTGCAACATCGGTGTTGAGCATGACTGAGCCCGTTTAATTCGTTTCGCCTTTTCTTCAAATTTTCCCGGTAACAACCAACCAACCCGATAGCCCGGTGCCGCTGTTTTTGAAAAAGATGAACACGTTAATACTAAGCCTTTTTCCGAGTATAACTGCGCCGATACAGGCCTTTTTTCGGTAAAGTACAAATCACTATAAACTTCATCTTCAATCAGCGGAATGTTATTTTTCTCTAGCAAAGTCACCATATCTTGTCGCTGTTTATCAGTCATCATAGAACCCAATGGATTATTAATGGCGGTAGAAAACAGGCAGGCCTTCACTGGATGCTGCTCAATGACAGTTTCAAGTTCTGAGATACACACGCCATCTTCTGGGCAGGTATAAACTTCTAGAACTTTCATCCCTAAACTTTCAATTAATTCAATTAAGCCAAAATAACAAGGCGACTCAACTGCGATAATATCTCCTCGCTCTGCCACACATTGTAGAGCTATCGATAACGCCTCTTGAGCACCATTAGTAATGATCAAGTCATCGTGATTTACCAGTACACCTTGTTCCTGATAACGAAATGCTAAATTCAATCGTAATTTAGGGTCGCCATTTACCGGCCCATAACTTACTGCTTTCTCTGAAACACGGCTTATTACTGAACGCATCAACCTAGCAAGTGCCTTATCGGGTGGATGTGCATGTACGGGATTAGAAATTCCCAAGGCGACTGAATCAGGAATATGGACAGCATCATATACTTGTTCAATTAAGCTACGGCATGAAACTTCAGACGGTTCACAATATGCCCATTTCGCCCGCCGTGGTAACAAGGTGCGTGCTTGTTTTGCTTTCAGATAATAACCCGACTGCGGCCTTGCAGAAATCGCACCTTGCCGCTCAAGCTCTACATAAGCCTGTTTAACCGTCGGCACACTAATGTCGAATTGACGACTAAGCTTACGAAGGCTAGGTAATTTATCACCAGGACGTAAAGCGCCACTTTTAGTCTGGTGCTCAACAAAATCGATTACTTGTTGGTATAAAAACTCGGGCGCAGATTTATCAACTAGACGCATAACTGTATAGGTTGCATTTTCATTTTTCTGTGTATGTTATTAGAACAAATAATCAGTAAACTGTCTATTCAATAACGAAGGTTCACTTGTTTTTATTTTGAAAACACCCAACGAGGAGAGGCACATGACATTTGTATATATCGTAAAAACAGTTTTAACAAAATGGATTAATACCTTATCAAAAAGAGGTTTTAGTACTGCTCTCGTTAGGCAAGAAACACAAATGTCAGTGCATTTGACATGCAAGAACAATACAAATGAACAACGAACTTGCTGCTCTAAATAGTATTAATTAAAGCTAGCAATACCTTTATTGCTAGCTATTGTTAAGGATGAATAATGAACAATACCTTTTTGTATATCATCACTGTACTGATATGGGGCTCCACCTGGATAGCCATTAATTATCAACTAGGTGATGTTGCATCAGAAGTATCACTATTTTACCGTTTCGGTTTGGCGGCATTAGTGCTGTTTATCTACTGTCAATATAAGCAAGTCTCACTAAAATTTTCTGCTCGCCACCACTTACAATTTTTCCTATTTGGTATGACGTTATTTGGTTGTAACTATTTATTTTTATACTCAGCACAACAGCATATTAACTCAGCATTAACTTGCATCGCATTTTCAATGATCATGTTCTTTAATGTTTTTAATGCCCGTATTTGGTATGGCACCAAAATAACCAAACAGGTATATATTGGCGGCTTGTTGGGTTTGGCCGGCATAATCATTTTGTTTTGGCCACAGATAAATGATACCCAACTAGGTGCAGAAACGTTAATGGGGTTAACACTATGTATTACCGGAACATTATTCGCGTCCACCGGCAATATGTTATCAATGAAAAATCAAAAGATGCAGATCCCATTAATGCCTGCAAACGCTTGGGGAATGGCTTATGGCGCAACCTTTATGGCACTAATGGCACTGGTTCAAGGTAAAGATTTTAGTTTTGAATATTCAGCATCATACGTTACTTCGTTGCTTTATTTATCAATATTTGGCTCAGTAATCGCTTTTGGCAGTTATTTAACCTTGCTTAATCGCATTGGGGCTCATAAAGCGTCTTATGCATCAATTATGTTCCCTGCGGTCGCGGTGGTTATCTCAACATTCGTTGAAGACTTTTCTTGGACATTGTTCACCGTTGCTGGTTTAAGCTGCATTTTGGCTGGAAATTTGGTGGTGTTAATGAAGCCTAAAAAAAGCACATCAAGTAAAGAAAAAAGAGAAATTCTAGAAAAAGACTTTACAGAAACCAATGTAAATCAAAAAAACTTGAATACTGAATCGATATAATAAGGTCTTATGACTTTCCAAATGGTCAATTTTTTGTGCGCAGTACACTTAACCTAAGTGCCAATTGCACGACGGTGCTGAATACCTTCCTTTTCAGCACCGTTTTTTCTTTCTGTCGATTAACTAGCTGAGTAACATTTTCCCTGCAACTTCTTTAACAAGTTTTGCCGCAAGTTGTGAGGTCATAGCATCAATATCTTTATTCGGATTAAATTCAACAATATCAGCGCCAACCAAAGGTGTATTAATATTGTGAATTAAATTAATCACTTCACGTGTTGATAAACCGCCGGGCTCTCGGTGTGATACGCCTGGCGCAAAAGCAGGGTCAATACCATCTATATCTAACGACAAGTACACTGGATGTTCAAATACCAATGGTTCTGTTAACGGCCAATGTCGCATCTCAAGCGATTCAACTTCGAATTTGGCAATTTGCTGTTCTTGATGCAAGTTTAGCGTTCGAATACCAACCTGCACTAGCCTGTCACATAAACCATCTTCCATCACTCGTGCAAAAGGGCAAGCATTAGAATAACGATTGCCCTTAAATGAGTCATATAAGTCTGAATGGGCATCAATATGTAAAATAGTTAGTTTCGGGAAATATTTACGATAACTTTTCAATAATGGGTAACTAATACTATGATCGCCCCCTAACGAAAGTAATCGAGTATTGTTTGACAAAAGTTGCTCGCAACACTGCTCAATATCTACGATAAAACTCTCTGCTTTAGCTATCTTAACATCACCTGCGTCAAGCCAACGCTTTGAATCCCTTAGGTTGACACCTAGCTCTGTTGAGCCATTAAGTGAACCTCCATTTAGTACTTCACGAATTGCTGAAGGGGCTAACGCGGGCCCCCGTTCAAATGATGAATTATCATCAAAAGGCACACCAAGCAGTGCCACTTTAAAGTTATTGTTCGTCATAATCTGCCCTTTACTCTCTATTTAACAACTAAAGCTAATAAATAGAGAGTGTTTCAAGCTATTAGTTACCAATTGGTGAACCAGGTGGCAACTGAATTTTAGATTCAGGTAGCGAAGATTTATCATGGTTTAAACTGTAATTAATTTGCCTTGCTAACAGCTGAAAATGCGCTCGAGAACCTTTGTATTTTCGAGTACTACGTTTGTCAGCTAGCCATTGTGATAAATCTGTTAAAGTTGCATAAACTTCCGCCCGTACTTCCGGCACAACTTTTTGACTATGCCATAATGCTAACAAGTGCTCGACAAATTGCTGATTAACACGTTGTTGCACCAATAAAGAAGTTAGCGTTTGCGGTGATGACTGTATTGTCGCGCCAACAACTTTACTTAATAATTGCTGCACAGAAGGAATGTCATCATCAAGCATTGTTTGCTGTTGTAGCCTCGCTAAACGCTCAGCATTTAATATAAGCGACAAGGTATGTTTAGCACTTGCTTCTGCAGCGCTGATCGGATCAAACGTTAACCCTGTGCGACCATGAAAACTCTCACGGGTGCGATGGTAGCCATAAGCTTTCGGTGGAATTAACGCAGTAATACTAGTAGGCACGACTAAGGTATTTGGCGATAATGTTTTTAAGAGCGCTGTTAACGCCTCATGCTGTACATTACCGGCAACCATTTTCTGCTGATTACTAAATTGTTCACTACGTAATTGATAGCCATAATCAACACCCGCTATAAGTTTAGCGGCAGCTTCTACTTGGAAACGATGAAAGTTATAAATTGGCACTAAAACTTCTTCAAGCTCCGACATTGGCGTGTCAATAGCAATACTATTTACGCCAAAATTTTCTAACGCTAATTTTCTGACTTTTAAAACGCGCGTTAGCTCTTGCGCGGCATTTTCCCCGTTGTCCCATAAGTGACCGGTCGCATGCGCACCCGACTTAGGGCGTGCATCTGGGTCTGATACATATTGCAAACCTTGCTGTTGTGCATTGTTAACTAACTCTGCAAGGTATTGCGCTTCGTGCTCCTTTTCTACATCCGCATAACCATAAGCAATAACAAACTTATCCCACACACCAATATCAGTTGCATAAGCATTTTCTAAACTAATTTTATCATTCTTAATGGTAATTAATGGGTGTGGATAATCCATCACCGAGGCTCTGTCATTAACACTTGCAGCAAAGTTATGTGCTATGCCTAATGTATGCCCAACTTCATGAGCTGATAACTGACGAATACGTGCTAATGCCATTTCTTTCATGGCACTGGTGTCAGTATTTTCTGAAGTAAATGGTGAAGTTAATCCAAGAGCAATTAAGTAATCTTGGCGAACGCGCAATGAGCCAAGTGTTACATGACCTTTTATAATTTCACCGGTACGAGGATCAATCACTGAAGAACCATAAGACCAACCGCGTGTTGCCCTATGTACCCACTGAATAACATTATAGCGGACGTCCATCGGGTCAGCATCGCTAGGTAACATTTTTACTTGAAAGGCATTTTTATAACCAATAGCTTCAAAAGCTTGATCCCACCAACGAGCTCCATCAAGTAACGCACTTTTAACAGGCTCTGGTACGCCCGCATCTAAATAGTAAATTATAGGCTCTACGGCCTCACTTACTTTAGCGTTAGGTTTTTTCTTTTTTAATCGGTGACGTGGAATATCACGCTTAATTAGCGGCTCATCAATTGCACTAGCATAATCTGCATAGGAACTTTCCCAAAAACCGCTATACGGGTGAAATGTTCTAGTTTGATAGCCATTGTCTGGTAATTTAATTAGTGAATGATGCAAGTTTACTGTTACAGCGCTTGCATCTGGCGTCACAGAGCGTAAGTAAGCACCTGCTTTGGATCCTTTATAAGTTACCGTTGCTTCCAATTCAGTGTTATTAGGGAATGCTTTTGTGCGTTTTTCATAAACTGCACTTCTCGATGCATCAATACTAAAGTTACCTTGTTTAGTGCGCTTTAGTTTCGCCGATAAATTGTGAATATCAGACAACAAGAACGGTGTGTAATCGATAAGTGTTTTTTGCTTATCCTTTGAGCTACTACTAACTTTAAATCCCCATATAATGGAGCTAGCAAATGCTTCGTCAATAGCTTGTTTTTCTAGTATATTTTCAGTATTGGCGCGATAATAGGTATTCAATTGTCGTAAAAATACCTTCTCGCCTACTCTTTCAAAGCGTACTAAACGCGTATCCCCCAATTGGCCTCGATCCAAACCAATATCATTCGAACCAACACCATGTGGCAAGCCACTTTGAAATAGAAAATCTTCATTAAAGTTATCTATTTCTAAAAATACTTTCCCTGTTTCATCGTCAAGATAAAAAGAAAAATACCCTTGTTGATGTTGCATACCGTCAATAAAATCAGCGTAGCTTGTTTTATCTTTTGCCCATAAATGTGCCGAGAGAGCACTACAAACAAATAAAACCATTACCCTAATGAAAAACCTCATTTCATATCCTTGCTGTCAGTAAAATTAAAATAATTAGAAGTACTGAAAATACTCTTATTCTTGTTATAATCGACGTAAAAGTAATCTTGAAAGTTTTCAAGATTACTTAATACGATAATTAAAGCAACTTTTGATGCTCTGATATTACATCATAACATCGAAAATAAAATACAATATACAATTTACTCTGATAAAAAGAGTATGACTCTAAAGTGATTAGGTAACCCGATGCAACGACTAGCTCCAGCTTTACGTGAAGATAATGTACCGTTAGATTTAATTTCATTGATAAAAACCATTTTAGCTGCCACAAAAGAAATTTCATTTCGTGTCAGCCAAGCGCATTTAGGTGGCTTAATGGGCTCAACGCTTGATGAAAATATTCAAGGTGAAGTGCAAAAGAAACTTGATGTTGTTGCCAATGAGCTTTTCAAGGATATTTTATTAGAGTCAGGCTTTGTTAAAGCGATTTCTTCAGAAGAAGAAGATAGCTCTGTTGCAGGTGAAAAAAATGGCAAGTTTATTGTTTCATTTGACCCACTAGATGGTAGCTCTAATATCGATATTAACTCGTTGATTGGTACTATTTTCTCAATTCATGAAGCACCAGCTGATATGGAAGCTAGCGATCCTGATATGTTTAAACAATCAGGTAACAAGCAAGTTTGTGCTGGGTACGTGCTTTACGGCCCATCAACCATGTTAGTGATGACCACCGGCAGTGGTACTCATTTTTACGTTTTAGACCGCACTCATGGTGGTTACTTATTGGTTGAACGTAACGTACAAGTGCCGCAAGACACACAAGAGTTTGCGATTAACATGTCAAACCAACGCTTTTGGCAGGCACCAATGAAAAATTACATTAATGATTTGCTTGCGGGTGACACCGGGCCACGTGGCAAAAACTTCAACATGCGTTGGATTGCCGCTATGGTAGGTGACATTCATCGCGTATTAACACGTGGCGGTTTATTCACTTACCCTGCTGATAATAAAAACCCTGAAAAACCATACAAATTACGCTTGATGTATGAAGCCAACCCTATGAGCTTTTTAATTGAGCAAGCTGGTGGTAAAGCTATGACTAGTCAAGGGCGCATAATGGATATTGAGCCTACTGATATTCACCAGCGTGTTGAAGTTATTATGGGCTCAGCTAACGAAGTAGATGCTTGCCTAAGCTACTACAAGTAATTTCCAAGCTATAACCATTCAAATTAAAAACACCTGATAATTTTCAGGTGTTTTCTTTTATAAGTCCTATAATTCATCAATTAGTCGTATTTTTTAATTAAAACAGCGTCTATACAATACGTTAGTATGAACATTACATTTTGGTTACAAAGTTTTCGTCGTCTTCGCTACAAAATGTGACTTTTATCACATATAGTGTCGCTGTAAATTTTCTATCAAAATCTTTCTCAAGGATGATGAAATTATGAGTCATATCTCAATGACTGAACGTACGTTCAGCCCTCAAGAACAGTTAGTTTCTACCACAGATTTAAACGGTATTATTACCTATGCAAACCCTGAGTTTTGTCAAGTTGCGGGTTATTCGCTAGAAGAATTAGTTGGCCAGCACCACAATATTGTTCGACACCCCAACATGCCAAAAGCAGCCTTTAAAGATCTCTGGGAAAAATTAAAACGTGGGGACTCTTGGCGCGGCATGGTAAAAAACCGCTGTAAAAATGGCGATTATTATTGGGTTGATGCCTATGTAACGCCGCTTTTGGAAAATGGAAAGATTATCGGTTACCAGTCAGTTCGAGCATTTCCAAGTGAAGAACAAAAACAGCAAGCGCAAGCCCTGTACGATAAGCTAAATAATAAAAAACCTATTGTTGACCTTCATGCAAATATTCGCTTGAAGCGCTTAACTGCTGCACTATTTGCGTTAGCAGCTATTACTCTCGACTGGGTCATTGTTGGTACGCCAGCTTCAACACTTATTTTACTCGCTTGCCTAGTACTATTAACCTTTGTTTTCGCTGAAGAGCTTATTTCCCTCCCTAATCAACTAGCTAAAACAAAAAGTCAATTCGATAGCCCGTCACGTTTAATATATTCAGGGAAAGGTATTCTAAGTATTATTAATTACCCGGCCGAACTATACAAAGCACGAATAAAGACTGTACTAGGTCGTAGTAATGACTCAGGAAAAAGACTAGTAAAGCTTGCTGATGAATTATCGCAAACATCTGGCAACATGCTTAACAGCATTCAGGAAGAAAATGAGCATATAGGGCAATTTGCTACCGCTATTACCCAAATGAGCTCAACAATAAACGAAGTAAGCCACAGCACGACCCTGGCACACGATAAAGTTTCGGAAGTACAAAATAGCTGCCTGCAAAATATTGCCACTATTGAAGTCAGTGAAAAAAAGATCAATCAATTAGCGACTGATGTAGAAAATGCGGCAAATAACGCTTCAGAGCTAGTGGGAGACGTTGATAAAATTTCAACGGTGATGAGTGAAATTCAGGGCATTGCTGACCAAACTAACTTACTGGCCTTAAATGCTGCAATTGAAGCCGCTAGAGCTGGCGAGCAAGGACGTGGTTTTGCGGTAGTTGCCGATGAGGTTAGAACATTGGCTAGCCGAACTCAAAGTGCAACAGAGCAAATTCAAACATCGGTTACTGAGCTACAAGCGACGTTAACAACATGGAATCAAGTCATGTTGAAGAATAAAAATAATGCTGACGAATGTTCTGCTGAATCAAAAAGTATTAAACAAGCCATGCAGAACATCATAGATAATATTCAAAATGTTAACGATATGACAGCACAGATAGCCACTGCGTCTGAGCAGCAAAGTGTAGTTGCAGAGCAAATAACACAAGGTATTCATAACATCGATGCCATTTCTAAGCGTAATACCCAATTAGCTGATCAAGTATCAGGAAAAAGTATTGAAGTTAACAAGAATGCTGAAGAAATAGGTGAGCTTAGTACTAACTTTAGTTAAGTAAATTAACCTACACCATGAAATACCTAGCCTATTCAAATAAATATGGCATGGCTAGGTATTCGGCTCAACCTATCTCAAAGCTCCTTCTCCCCTCTTCTCATTTATATCCTTTTGTAATCTAGCTATTCATCAGTGTGATAAAAATCACAAAAATCACTATTTTCAGGCCTTAAAAACTTGACTTAGATCAAAAAAAGCCTACAATTTTCACAAATTACTGAAAATTCAGAAAGGACAGTAACAATGAAAATAACACCTATGACGCAATCACTAGTTTTGCACTTTGGTGAAATGGGCTCTCGTTGGGGGCTAAACCGCACGCTAGGTCAAATGTATGCTGTTATCGTACTAACCGAAGCACCATTAAATGCCGACCAAATTAGTGAAGCACTACAAATTTCACGTTCAAACGTCAGTATGGGTCTTAAGGAACTTAAATCATGGAACTTAATTAAACTGCATCATATTCCAGGCGACCGAAAGGAGTATTTTTCAGCACCAAGTGATATTTGGGAAATTGCTCGCACACTTGTGGTTGAGCGCCGTAAACGAGAGCTAGACCCAACATTAAGTACCTTGCGTGATGCGCTAATGGAACAGCCAAGCAATGAGTCTGATGAATATGCTCAAATGCGTGTTCAACAAATGCATGATCTGATGGAAATGGTGACGTTATGGACCAACGAAATGCAGGGCATGTCTTCTGAAAAGCTATCAGCTTTATTAAAGCTTGGCGAAGGTATCAGTAAAATTTTAGACGTCAAAGACAAGTTATTACTGAGGTAACCCGGAACAACACCAATAACTTTAAACATCAATCTAGATCATCAGCCATATAATTTACATAACTGAAGTGGAGTACATATCGTGTTAGATGCAGCAGCTATCGCTAATGACACAAGTTTCATGCTTTCACGCATCCAATTTGCTGCCAATATTAGTTTTCACATTTTATTTCCTACCATCAATATCGCTTTATGTTGGATATTATTATTTTTTAAAGTTCGCTATAACCAAACCCAAGACGAAAGTTGGTTGCGGGTTTATCGTTTTTGGGTGCGAATATTTGCCCTTACCTTCGCTATTGGCGTTGTAAGTGGTATTACTATGTCGTTCCAGTTTGGCACGAATTGGCCAGGCTATATGGAAACTGTCGGGAATATCGCTGGTCCCTTATTAGGTTATGAAGTATTAACCGCATTCTTTTTAGAAGCTTCGTTTTTATCCATCATGCTATTTGGTATGGATCGCGTTTCAAACCGCGTACACACCCTTGCCACAGTACTAGTTTCCTTTGGCACAACATTATCAGCATTTTGGATTCTATCACTTGACTCATGGATGCAAACGCCGGCAGGCTTTGAAATGATAGATGGCGTTGCTCATGTAACTAGCTGGTTAGAGGTTATTTTTAACCCATCAATGCCCTATCGATTAATGCATATGCTGTTAGCATCAGGGTTAACATCAGCCTTTCTTATTTGCGGTATTTCTGCTTATCGCCTGATTAAAGGTGATAATAAAAAGTCAGTAAAGCAGGCTTTAAATTTTTCAGTACTGTTGGCTGCTATTCTGATCCCAATACAAATTTTTGTCGGTGACCTACATGGCTTAAATACCTTTAAACATCAACCCGCTAAAGTAGCTGCAATGGAAGGTGTTTGGGAAACAGACTCTGGCGTACCTTTGTTACTATTCGCCATACCTGATGAAGAAAAGCGAGAAAATAGCTTTGAAGTTAAGGTGCCGAATGTTGCCAGTTTAATATTGACCCATGATGCACAAGGTGAAATACAAGGGCTAAATGATTTTATTGATGAACACCCGCCCGTTGCCCCGGTATTTTTTAGCTTCCGTATCATGATAGGTATTGGCGTATTAATGTTATTGTTTTCATGGTTTGCCAGTTATCTGTTTGTTATCAAAAAACAATATCCAACCTGGTTATTAAAAACAGGTATTGCCATGACTTTTTCCGGCTGGCTAGCAACTTTAGCAGGTTGGTATGTTACTGAAATTGGTCGCCAACCCTATTTAGTTAGCGGCATATTACGTACTAAAGATGCAGTCACCACAACACCTCCTGAGGATATTGCCCTGTCGTTGACTTTATATGCTGTTATTTATGGCTTTTTACTGATTGCCTATATACGCACTTTATTTGTTATGGCTAATCGAGCAGTCGCCCTTGAGAAAGCAACATCTATAGAAAATACCAGAAACTCTTACAACAACTTCACTGCTGAAAAACAATTAGGAGAAAAATAATGAATATAACTTCACCTGACTGGCTACCTATTGTTTTCATCGGACTAATGGGATTGTCTTTTTTGGTTTATGCAATACTCGATGGCTATGATCTCGGTGTTGGCGTCTTACTACCTTTAGACAACCCACAACATCGCGATAGTATGATTTACTCCATTGGGCCTTTTTGGGACGCCAACGAAACTTGGTTGGTGATGGCGATAGGTTTATTGTTAATTGCCTTCCCGAAGGCACATTCAATTATTTTTCAAGCGCTTTACCTGCCCACAGCGGTAATGTTAGCTGGCTTGATTTTACGAGGCGTTTCATTTGATTTTCGCACTAAAGCACCGAGTGTTGATAAACAGAAATGGGATTACGCATTTAAATTTGGCTCACTGTTAGCAACGTTAGCACAAGGTTATATGCTCGGGCGTTACATTACCTCATTTGAAAACTCTTGGTTAAGTATTGGTTTTTCTAGCCTTTCCGCCATATGTGTAACAGCAGGCTACAGCTTTATTGGTGCGGCTTGGTTGGTGATGAAAACTGAAGGTGACTTGCAAAAGAGAGCGGCAAAATGGGCACAAAAAACTAATATTTTAATGGCAGTTGGTATTGTCGCTGTTTGTTTAGCTAACTTACTCATTGACCAACAAATAATGGATAAATGGCTAGGCGGTATTCAGGTACTAATTGTTATTCCGATCACGCTATTATTGGGGTTCACTTTCGTATCAGTCCACCTATATTTAGATAAAGTGCCAATGGAAAATGATATTGGTTGTTGGTTTCCATTTTTAGCCGCGATTATTTTATTTATTATGTGTTTTTGCGGCTTAGCTTACAGCTTTTACCCTTATATAGTGCCTTTTGAAATGACAATATTTGATGCGGCAAGTGCACGTGAATCTTTATGGTTTATTTTCGTTGGTGCAACGATAGTGCTACCGATGATCATAGGTTACACAATATTTTCATACAAAGTATTTTGGGGTAAAACCACTAAGCTAAACTATTAAGCTAGACTATTAAGCTAAACTATTAAGCTAGACTACTGAGCTAAACGACAAGACAATAGTTTTGCTCATTTACAAAAAAGCCCAATATTAACAACTAATATTGGGCTTATTTATTTTATTATTCAAGAGAGACTAGGTTTATTTGTTTTCGTCTTCTTTCTTAGCTTTGGCTTTTTTTGCATCTAGCTTAGCTTTGTGGTCTAGCTCATAAGCTGGCATATCTTTATTGCCATCCATTAAGTAGTTATCCATCCAGCGCATTAAACGTAAGCTGTAATCATATTGTGCAGCTGCTTTACGGTTACCGTGGCCTTCACCTGGGTAATAAACTAAACGAACGTCTTTACCTTGTACCTTCATATAACGGTACATTTCCATTGATTGTGCCGGATGTACACGAGGGTCATCTTTACCATGCATAATCAACAAAGGAGTTTTCGACTGATGCGCCCAATAAATTGGACTACGCTCTAAGTAGTATTGCCATTTGTCCCACGGGTATGAACGCGCATGTACTAAATGCATTTCATTTGAAATATCGGTAGTACCAAACTTAGATAACTGGTTTGAAATACCAACAAACATAACACTTGCAGCAAAATGTTCGGTTAATTTAGTTGCAGCCCAAGCTGATGCATAACCGCCGTATGAACCACCAGTAATACCAACACGTTTAGTATCAACTAAGCCCATTTCAACAAGGTGATTTTTCATATCGACTAAGTCATTAAATTCTGCGCCTGCATAATCATTTTGACCAAGTTTAGAGTACTCAACACCTTTACCTGTTGAACCACGGTAATTTGGATAAAATACAGCATACCCACGTGCTGCACCCATTTGACCTGGCTTCGAGTAAGCAGTTACCCAACCATTTTTTTCGTGACTTTCTGGGCCACCATGTACCTGCATGATCAGAGGGTAGCGTTGACCTTCTTTATAATCTAATGGGTAAACTAAAATACCACCAACTTCAACGCCATCACGCGCTTTCATGGTGATAGATTCTTGCTTAGCAAAGCGTTTATCGTTTAACCAAGGATTTGAATTTGTTACTTTTGTCAGCTTTTTACCGCGAACAATGTAACTTTCATTTGGGTGCTTAGCGGTATGACCTTTTACTGACAAGGTTTTATCAGAATTAGACACAGATAACGATGAAGCAATTATTTTGCCCGCTTTAACCTGAGTTTTATAACTATTACTGTTTGGCTTAATATTAGCAACAATACTCTCAGTACCGACATTAGCAATAAAGTTTAATTTGTTGCTTTTATGTGACCACTCAATATCCGTAACATGACCAGCAAACTTAGGTAACCAATCTTTGATTTCACCGGTTTTAACATCGGCTAAATATAAACGCCCTGTTGCAGGATCATGCTTATCTTCTGCGCCAATAACTGCGATATGTTTACCATTATGAGAAAACTCAGCAGTACCTAACTTACCTTCAGTGGCAATTGACATTGTTACTTTCTGGTTAGCTAAATTCATTACATGCCATTGTGCTTTGGTGTATGAATCATCAATCAACGCTGTTGGCTGTGTTTTAACTAATAATTTTTCATTATCAGTCGCCCAATTCATGTCACTTACATAACCTGCAATGGTAACTGCATCTAGCTTAACCGGTTTGCTTTGTAACGCTAAATCAGTAATAAATAGTTGCTTATTCTTTAAACCCATTTCATAAACTTCAGCTTTAAAGCCAAGTTCTTTCAGTTTCTTTTCTGATTTATCTTTAGCTGGCATTGCTAATAAAGCGATTTGTTTGCCATCAGGGCTAATATCATAACGGCTTATTGAAGTATCTTTTAAGCTCATTACTTTTTGGCGTTCACCACCATCAACTGGAATGCGGTAAAGCTGAGTAAATTTTTCACCTTTAAACTTAGCTAAAAAATAAATAAATTTTCCATCAACTGACCATTCTAAGCTACCAACATTCACTTTCCCGGTAATAAATGGCTTCGTGTTACCTTTGGTATCAGTAATATATAGTTCACTATAACTACCGCCATTTTTGTCAACATATAATTCACGTGGTAACGAGCGAGTAAAGGCAACATAATCACCGCTTGGGCTGATCACACTGCTACGTACTGATTTTATTTTTGGGATATCTTCTACGGTAATAACGTCACTAGCCAGTGCACTCACACTCGCCAATGACATTAATGCCACTAATGATTTTAATTTCGACATAAGTTCCTCAATTGAAAAAGCTGTCCATATAAATAAGCTATTTTGAACGAATATTATAATTATTGCCGTGCAATAGTAGCCTAATATTTTCTAACAACAAAGTGTTAGCGCAACAACTCTTAATACAAATCAAAACCGTGAAATAATTCATACCAAAGTTGTATGAAAAGAGTGCAAATAGTGACTAGGCGAACGATATGATACTTTGCTAGAATACGCGCCATATTATGAATTACGATTACGCGGCTTAAATTTAAGGCGTTTGGAGATAACTATTTATGTCAGCTTATGCAGTAGGACACAAAACACCTGATTCAGATTCAATCTGTTCAGCCATTGCCCTTTCTTATCTAAAAAACACTATTGGTGAAGATGTAAAGCCAGCTCGCTTAGGTGAACTTTCACCAGAAACTTTATTTATTTTAGATAAATTTGGCTTTGAACAACCTGAGCTTAAAATGACTTTCGCAGATACTGATGGTATTTATGTTGTTGATCATTCTGATCGTATTCAAGGCCCAGATGACATTGATGACTCAACAGTTTTAGGCATTATTGATCATCATAAATTAGGTGATATTACGACGTCTACTCCATTAGAGATTTGGGTACGCCCTGTAGGTTGTACGAATACCATCATCAAAATGATGTATGACTTTCACGGTGTTGAAATTCCAAAAAATATTGCTGGCGCTATGATGTGTGCCATTTTATCTGACACAGTTATTTTCAAATCACCAACGTGTACCACAGCTGATATTAAATGTGTTGAAGCGCTTGCTGAAATAGCAGGTATTGAAGACTATAAAGCACTAGGCATGGAAATGTTTACGGTAAAATCTTCGGTTGAAGGTACACCAGTGCGCGAATTAGTGTTACGTGACTTTAAAGACTTCAATATGAGCGATAACATTGTAGGTATTGGTCAATTAGAAGTTATCGACTTAGCATTGTTTGATGATATGAAAGCTGAACTTCATGCTGATCTACAAGCAGTAAAAGAAGAAGGCAACCGCCACACAGTAATGTTGTTATTAACTGACATTATGAAAGAAGGCTCAGAGCTATTAGTTGTTAGCGATGATGCAAGTATTGTTGAATCAGCTTACGACACAACACTTGTTGACGGTAAAGTATGGCTAGACGGTGTTATGAGCCGTAAGAAGCAAGTAGTGCCACCACTACAAGATACCTTTGCTTAAGTAACTAACTTTAGAGTAGCAAACTCTTAACATAGCTTATACTTCACCAAGTAATAAAGCATAAAAAAGCCCAGCAATTGCTGGGCTTTTTGTTTTTTGTACTATCTAGCTGGTGTTAGATATCTTTCACGCCCATATTAAATAATGTGAAACCATAAATGTCTGCATACTGATCAATGGTTTTACTAATTGGAGTACCTGCGCCATGACCAGCGTCAGTTTCAATACGAATCAAGGTTGGATTAGTCCCTGCTTGCTTCGCTTGTAATTCCGCGGCAAATTTAAATGAATGTGCAGGAACAACGCGGTCATCATGATCGCCTGTTGTCACCATAGTTGCAGGGTAATGAGTACCCGCTTTCACGTTATGTACAGGAGAATAACCTAATAAGTACTTAAACATTTCAGCATTATCATCTGATTTACCGTAGTCATACGCCCAGCCTGCGCCAGAAGTAAAGGTGTGGTAGCGCAACATATCTAATACGCCAACCGCCGGTAAAGCAACTTTAAATAGCTCAGGGCGTTGTGTCATTACAGCACCAACAAGTAAGCCACCGTTAGAGCCACCCATAACGGCTAATTTATCTGACGATGTTACTTTTTCATCGATTAAGTATTCCGCGGCAGCAATAAAGTCGTCAAAAACATTTTGCTTCTTCATTTGTGTACCAGCGTTATGCCATTTCTTACCGTATTCGCCACCGCCACGTAAATTAGCAACAGCGTATACGCCGCCTAATTCTAACCATGCAGCACGTGTTGAACTAAAACGAGGTTGTAAGCTAACGTTGAAACCACCGTAACCATAAAGAATAGTTGGGTTACTACCATCAAGTTTTAAGCCTTTTTTATGAGTGATGATCATTGGCACTTTGGTGCCATCTTTTGAGGTATAAAACACCTGCTTAGATTCAAAATTATCACTGTTAAACTTAACTTTAGACTTCATATGTACTGACGACTCGCCACTAGCAAGGTCTAAGCTGAAAATTGTTGAAGGTGTTTTTTGGTTACTAAACGAGTAATAAAGTTTAGTTTGTGATTCTTTACCACTAAAACCACCAGCCGTACCCACTTCAGGTAAGGCGATATCGCGAATTTTCTTGCCGTTCAAGTCATATTGCTGAATTAACGACGTCGCGTCTTTCATGTATTTAGCAAATAAATACTTTCCGCCAGTTGAAACTGATAAAACATTTTCAGTTTCAGCAATAACATCTTGCCAGTTTTCAGGGCTTGGGTTACTCGCATTGGCTTTTACAACACGCTTATTTGGCGCATCCATATTAGTAACAAACAGTAAGTCATCACCATCACTACTCACCAAGTAAGTATCAGAGTCTGTGTTATCAACCACAGCGACTAACGGCGCATTATCTTTAGTTAAGTCTTTAATAAATAATTTATTACCTGAGGTAGAAACCGCCGCAGACACTAATAAGTACTTACCATCTTTCGTTACTTCACCACTAACATAACGATGCTTTTCTGCATCTGTACCACCAAATACTAGAATATCTTCAGCTTGAGGGGTACCTAACTTGTGATAGTAAAGTTTATGTTGGTCAGTTTTTGCAGAAAGCTCACTACCTTTAGGTTTATCGTAGCTTGAGTAATAGAAACCTTCGTTACCTACCCATGATAGCCCACTGAATTTAATATCAACCAATTCAGTTTCAATCACTTCTTTAGTTTTAGTATCAATCACACGCGCTTTACGCCAATCACTGCCACCTTCTGAAATTAGGTAAACAGCGTGCGAGCCATCTTCAGTAAACTCAATACTAGCTAATGACACAGTACCGTCTTCACTAAACGCATTGGGATCTAAAAATACTTCTGCCGCTTCATCACCTTTTTGGCGATATAAAACATACTGGTTTTGCAAGCCATCATTCTTATAAAAGTAGCTATAGTCACCTTCAATAAACGGCATACCAACTTTTTCATAATCCAATAAAGCCGCTAGACGTGATTTAATTTTTTCACGGTAAGGAATTTGCTCTAAATAGCCAAAAGTAGTTTTGTTTTGCGCTTTAACCCACTCAGCTGTTTCCGCGCTCATATCATCTTCCAACCAACGGTACGAGTCGGTTACTTTCGTGCCAAAGTAATCGTCAACCACATCAATTTTCTGAGTTGTAGGATAAGTAACTGTAGTTACTGACTCTGGTGTACTAACTTCTTTAGTCGCAGAAGCTGTCGGTGCCGTATCTTGACCACAGCCAGAAAGACCAAATATGGCCAGTAAAACTGCTGAACTTAAGGTGATTTTTTTAGAATTCATCATGTCCCAAATATTGAGGTTGTTATAATTTTGTCAACAATAATATGGCAGTCTCAGTGACATGTCTATACAAGAGCAAATCACACTTGCTAATTAGCATTAATCAATACCTCTAACACTTCTGAAATTACCAAAATAGCTTAAGAATACTGAAATAATTCTGTCACGTAACTGCTGTAGCTTCTAAAGCCAATAATTTCTATGTCGAAGTTAAAGTTTTGTACTACCCCCCAATAAAAACAATGAGTATGTAACATGATTAAAACGAATTCCTGGCAAGTTTTTCAACGTTCAACATTGGCAATAGCTTGTAGTGCCGCACTATTTACTAGCAATATTATGGCCGCAGATACGAGTTTTGGAGGGCGCATTACTGACGCTTCAAATACCGTTTACTTTGAAGGAGCGAAAGTTCGTATAAAAGAGCTAAATATTACAGTTATCTCAGCACGAGATGGCTCATTTCGCTTTTCACAGCTCCCCACAGGAAATTACACCTTAGAGATATCTTATATCGGTGTGCCAACCGTTGAAAAAAGCATTTCAGTAACTAATACCGGCAATAATCAGCAAGAGTTTATTATTGGTAACAAACAAGAAGCCATGGACAATATCATTGTCTATGGTCAGCGTGCTGGTCAAGCTGGAGCTATTAATCGTCAAAAAAATGCTGATAACTTAGTATCTATTGTCAGTGCCGATACCATAGGGCAATCCCCCGACCAAAACGCCGCAGAAGCCTTACAGCGCTTACCTGGCTTATCTATTCAAAGAGATCAAGGTGAAGGCCGGTTTGTTACCATTCGTGGTATTGATCCTAACTTAAACAATGTCACTATCAATGGAGTTAATGTGCCGTCACCTGAGTCAGGTGTACGCAGTGTTGCCCTAGATGTTATTCCGTCAGAGCTAGTACAAAGTTTAGAAGTTAGCAAAACGGTCACCCCAGATATGGACGCTAATGCGGTTGGTGGCTCTATTGAAGTAAAAAGTTTAAGTGCCTTTGACCGACAAGGTAGAAGTTACAGTGCCACTATACAAGGCTCATATAATGAATTAATGGAAGATACCAGCCCGAAAATCTCTGGCAGCTACACCGATATTTTTGACTTATCCTCCGGAGCCCAGCTCGGCGTCGCAACGGCACTATCTTGGTTCGAGCGTAAGTTTGGTTCTCACAACATAGAAACTGATGGTGGTTGGGCCGACTTTGAATTTGAAGACGCAGCCACAGGCGAAGATGTAGAAGTATTTTCTGCAGAGGAAATTGAACAACGCCATTACCAAATTACCCGTGAACGCTTTGGCGCGGCATTAAATCTCGATTTACATACCTCAAGTACTGACAAGTATTACTTTAGAACTTTATACAGTAAGTTTTCCGATGACGAGTTTCGACTACGCAATCAATATAAGTTTGATAAAGGTGCCATTGACTTAACAAATTATAATGATTCATCCGCGCGATTTTCTGACGCTAAAATGGAACGCGACACCAAAGACAGATATGAACAACAAGAGATCCTTTCATTAGTACTCGGAGGTGAAAATCAAATTGGCGACTGGCTGATTGAATACGACGCTGGCTATTCAAAATCAAGTGAAAAAGAACCAAACCGCATAGATGTTACCTTTGTTGGCAAAGATTTAACGCTAGGTTATAACAGCACAGGTCGTATTCCTGAGCTAGTGCAAAGTAGCGCAGCTCATGACTTAAATAACTTTGCCATGGATGAAGTCTCCTATGAAAACAATCTTGCTGAAGATGAAGAGCTAAGCTTCAAAATAGATTTTAGTAAAGACTTTGTGTGGCAAAACAATAATGGCCAATTCAAATTTGGCTTTAAACATCAGTCACGAGAGAAGTTTAACGATGCCAATGCCACTATTTACGACAGAGGCTTTGACGACGTAATTGCCAAGCAATTTGCAACCGCAACACCAAATTACAATATCGGGAATTTTGGCCCTGGTATCTCACAAAGCTCACTTAAGAACTATGTACTAACAAACCGAGCTGGATTTGATGTTGACCAACTAAAATCAACTATAGATAGCAAAGGCAGTTCATTTGAAAGTAATGAAGATGTCACTGCCGCCTATGCCATGGTAACGCTTGATATTGATAAGTGGCGTATTATTACCGGTGTTCGCTATGAAAATACTCGCTTTGACACTCAAGGTAATAAAGTAGAACTCGTTGCCGATGAAGTTAATGATGACGAACAAGTGCTTATTTCTCCGTGGCAAGTCAAAAAAGACTATGACCATATACTGCCAAGCTTAAACGTAAAATACTCAGCTTCGGACAAGTTATTGGCTCGCTTTGCTTTTACGCAAACCATAGCTAGGCCAACATTTGGTGATTCCGCGGCCTTTCAGATTATCGAAAGTGAAATAACCGAAGACGATGACAATATTGCAACAGAGCGGAAAGCAGAAGTAGGAAACCCAGACTTAGCACCGTATGAGTCAGATAATATAGATCTATCTGTTGAGTACTATCCAGGGCATATCGGCGTTCTTTCTGCTGGATTATTCTATAAAGATATCGGCAACTACATAATACAGGCTGAAGTACAGAACAATGGCCAGTGGCCGGGTTTTGAAGAAGTTGTTCAACCTATTAACGGTGATTCTGCATCGCTTACTGGCCTTGAGCTTTCATGGACCAAGAACTTTCAGTCAGGATTATTTGTTAGCACAAATGGCACCTTTGTCGATACCGATGATAAATTGCCAAACCAAGCCGATACAGTCGCCAACTTTATGTTTGGTTTTGAAAATAACAAATTCAGCGCTCGCCTTAGCACCACTTACAAAAGCGAAAGTTTCCAGTTTACTGATAACAACAGCGATGTTTTTGAAGATAAACACACCCAAATTGATTTTTCTGCCAAGTACTATATAGACGAAACTATGCAGATATATTTCAACGCCGTTAACTTAACTGACGAACCATATTACGTCTATCACGGTAATGAAAAATACAATTATCAATACGAAGAATACGGCTCATCTTTTGAATTAGGTTTCACCATTAACTCTTTATAACAACTCGCTAAATGTATGAGGTAACACTGATATGTGTGTTACCTCATACCAAGCAATAGCCAGCAAAATGAATAACTCGACAATAAAAAGTAGCATGATGAAAAATACGATTAACAACATGAAAACAAATAGCAACCAAGGTTCACTTAAGCTCACCCTAGTATTAGGTAGCTTACTACTTATCTCTGCATGTCAAAATAATGCCCAATCAAATGTACAAATTGGTGATAAAAACACTTCAGAATTAAACAGAAATATTAGTTTTATTGCCTTTGGCGATGGTGGTTACCATACCGATTACCCGAAAGCCAAGCACATTAAAAAACCACGTAATCGCGCACAATTTATCGAAAAAGAAAAACAAGACTGGCAAGAAGATTATCGTCCGATGTCTGAGTTTGATCATGCACCAATCTATGTATACCCTGGCACTAACATAGCAACCGAGCAAGGTGGTGCTGGCCCTGTAGGTCAAGCCATGGCAACGTTATGCCGACAACGAGCATGTGACTTTGCTATTCAATTAGGCGATAACATTTATCCTGATGGTGCTGACGCTAACGATGGTAAAGATGATCAAAAGCGTATGAATGATTTAATCTTAAAACCTTTATTACCACTATTTACTGAGGAACCAGAGCTAATTGTTTACTCCGCTCTAGGTAATCATGACTGGAAAACCTCAAGAAAAGGCGTGGCGTTACAGCAAGAGTGGATGTCAAAACAAAAAAACTTCCATATGGATCCGCAAGGTTATTATCGCTACACCCAAGGTACACCAGGCAACGATATCGAGTTTTTTGTACTTGATACTAATATGCTGCTATCCGGACAAACCTTTTACGAAGTGCCATTAAAAGCTGATGGTAGCGAAGGAAGCCTCAACGAAGCTCTCGCAAATGGCAATGCCGAATTGGAAGAGCATGACGCTCATGAAGGACCCGTAAATAACGAAGACAAAATACAACTACAGTGGTTAAAAGAAAGCTTGGCAAGCTCAGCAGCCAAATGGAAAGTGGTTTATGGTCATCATATATTATGGTCAATTGGCGGCACCAAATATAGCGAAGGTCATGTGCTGAGAAAACTTATTATGCCAACACTCTGCCAATATGCAGATGCTTATATCGCCGGCCATGAGCATGACCTAGAGCTATTAACCGATGATTGTTCAGCTTATCCAGAGAGTAATAGCACTGCACCATTACCGCTAATTATTAGCGGTGCTGCATCAAAAATGCGTGGCAAACACTCGCCATTTGCCGAGCAACAAGCGTTAAAATATCCACAATATGAATTGCTTTGGTCGAAAAGCTTTACCTGGGGCTTTGCTCACCTAACGGTAGACAATAATGCAGATCACTTATCAGTTGAGTACTTTACCACGCCAAGGGATAGCTCAGGAAAGTTAGTATCTGAAACAAGTTTTAGTTTTCCACATCGTAGCTATTAGTGCGCATATAACAAAACAGTACACCTTTCCTAATATTTAAAAGCCAAGAACAAATTTCGCTCTTGGCTTTTTTAGTTGTTAAAGCAAACTATCAGAAAGTTTAATATTTCACTTCATTAGATGAATTTATAAATGATAGCATGATCAAAAACTTGAACTCTACTTACGGGTGAATACTTATGGAAATTACAAATTCAGCACGCCTTAGCTATAAATTAATTGATGAAAGTGACAGCGAATTTCTATTTCAACTCGACCAAAACCCAGAAGTAATGCGTTATATCAATGGCGGCAACATGACAAGTCGTGAGGACATTAAGAACAAATTCATTCCTCGTCACAATGCCTATAAGAACACTGACAAAGGCTGGGGCTTATGGAAAGTGACCATTACCGAAAGCCAACAAGATATTGGTTGGATTTTAGTTAGGCCAATGGACTTCTTTTCTGACAACCCCATTTGGGACGACATTGAATTAGGCTGGCGCTTCTTACAGTCAACTTGGGGAAAAGGCTATGCCTCAGAGGCAGCAATACAAATTCACCAAGCTCTTGCCCAATTACCAGAGAATAAATTCTTTAGCGCGGTTGCTATGCACGGTAATGACGGTTCGGTTGGCGTGATGAAAAAAATGGGGATGAAGTATATTAAATCTTATATTCATTCAGACTCGCAATTAGGCGATTTAGACGTGGTGCTTTATCGCATGAAAAATCACTAACATATAAAACAAAGGACTGGGAATGAAATTACGAATAAAGCTACTCGCAAGCATTTATTTCATAGCATTTAATGCGTTATCAGGCGCTCATACCGAAACTAAACTGACTACAAATCAAGTTGTCGAAAAATTAGATCATTATATAAAAACTCAAGTAAAGAAAGACACTTTCTCAGGTAATGTGTTAGTCGCAAAAAGAGGAAAAATTTTATATCAGGCAAGCTTTGGAGAAGCGTCAAAGCGCTTTAACGTTAAGAATAATCTTGAGACAAAATTCAACCTCGGCTCTATGAATAAAATGTTTACTGCTGTGGCAGTAATGCAATTAGTTGAAAACAAAAAATTTAAACTAACAGATACTTTAGATAAATTTGTTGATGAAACTTGGCTACCTAAAAGTGTTTCAAAAAAAATTCAAATACAGCACTTACTAACTCACTCATCCGGATTGAATAATTACTTCAACCGTACTTTTATGGGCTCTTCAAAAAGACACTACCGTAACTTGGACGACTTTAAACCATTAGTGGTTGATGACCCTCTGCTGTTTGAGCCAGGCACGAGCAATCGCTACAGCAATACTGGCATGTTAATGCTAGGTGTTGTTATCGAAAAAGTCACAGGCGAAAGCTATTTTGATCATATTGACAAACATATTTATCAGCGTGCAAGTATGGTTAATTCAGGTAGTTTTGAAATGGACCAACCTGTTCAGAATTTAGCTATAGGTTATGAACCTAGTAAGAAAAATAAAACTGGTTGGACAAATAACTTGTTTTTACATGTAGTGAAAGGTGGGCCAGCTGGCGGCGGATTTTCAACACTTGCTGATATGCATCATTTCGCACTAGCACTAACTAAATATAAATTACTCAACCAGACGCTTACTGAACAAGTATATTCAGCAAAACCTAATTTCTCTTCACCAAATTACGGCTATGGCTTTAATATTTCAGGTACAAATAGCAATAGGATTGTTGGTCATCGTGGCGTTTTTTATGGCATTTTAGCGAATTTAGATATCTATTTAGATACTGGCTATATTGCAGTCGTGTTATCTAACTATGGTCGCAGCGCGCAACCTGTCATAGATGAAATTAATCGGCTTATAGCGTTAATTGAATAGACTTAAGCAGATAAATTTTACTCTAAATAAAAAAGTAACTAGGCCGGACGTTGTAGTTGAGTTGCTTATAAGGTTTTACTCTTATATTTTCCGTAATATTAACTGTGAACAATAGATGTAAATTTGACTAAAATCAGACATAAAAAAGCCCAACTATGTTGGGCTTTTATCTAATATAACAACAAAGTTACATCACGGTTATACGCGTTCAAATACCGTTGCAATACCTTGGCCTAAACCAATACACATAGTTGCTAAACCAATGTTTGCACCTTGCGATTCCATTAAGTTAATTAAAGTACCTGAAATACGGCTACCTGAACAACCTAGCGGATGACCTAAAGCAATAGCACCACCGTTAAGGTTGATCATGTCATCCATCTTGTCTTCTAAACCTAATGAACGAACACATGATAACGCTTGAGCAGCAAACGCTTCGTTAAACTCAGCCAATTCAATATCTGCTAACGTTAAGCCAGCACGTTTTAATGCTTTTTTCGTCGCTGGAACTGGACCAAAGCCCATGGTTGAGGGATCACAACCCGCAACACCCATACCGCGAATTTTAACGCGCGGTGTTAAGCCCATTGCTTTGGCTTTTTCTGCAGACATCACTAACATAGCTGATGCGCCATCAGAAAGTGCAGAAGAAGTACCTGCGGTAACCGTACCGTTAACCGGATCAAATACCGGGCGTAAACCCGATAAGCTTTCAACCGTAGTTTCAGGACGAATCACTTCATCATGTTCAATAAGCGTTAGTGCGCCCATGGCATCATGACCTAGTGTCGGTACAATTTCGTTTGCCCAACGCCCTTCTAGCGTTGCTTTGTGTGCTAACTGGTGAGAACGCGCGCCAAATGCGTCTTGCTCTGCACGAGTAACACCATGTTGCATACCTAATAATTCAGCAGTTAAGCCCATGTTGCCAGCGGCACGAGAAATATGCTTGCTTAGTGCTGGGTCAAAATCGACATCGTACATCATAGGTACATGACCCATATGTTCAACACCACCAACCATAAACACATCGCCTTGACCGGCCATGATATTGGTTGTGGCATCATGTAGTGCTTGCATTGAAGAACCACATAAACGGTTAACCGTAACAGCACCGGTAGACTTTGGAATATCAGTTAATAACTGAGCATTACGAGCAATATTAAAACCTTGCTCTTTGGTTTGCTTCACGTTACCCCAAATAATATCTTCGATTAATGCCGGATCTAAGTTTGGATTTCTAACCAGTAATTGCTGCATTAAGTGTGCTGATAAAGTTTCAGCACGAACGTTACGAAAAACACCGGCTTTTGAGCGCCCCATTGGGGTACGGATGCAATCGACAATAACGACTTCTTTCATGATTTTCTCCTTCGCCTAAGCTGTTTTAACGTCAGTTGTAAAATAAGATTTGCCTGATTTCGCCATTTCGCGCATACCATCAGTCACTTGATAAATTTCACCTAAATGGGCGTATTTATCAGCCATAGCTATAAAGTTATCTAAGCCTAAGGTTTCTAAATAACGAATTGGGCCGCCTCTAAATGGAGGGAAACCTAAGCCGTAAATTAAGCCCATATCAGCTTCAGCAGCTGTATCAACAACACCTTCTTCTAAACAACGTACCACTTCATTGACCATTGGGATCATTAAGCGAGCAATAGTTTCATCTTGGCTAAACTCTTTGCTTTCAACAGCAAATAAGTCATAAGCGGCTTGCGCAGCAACTTTGGTTGGACGCCCACGCTTATCTTTACCATAGTCGTAGAAGCCTTTGCCATTTTTCTGACCAAAACGCTCATTAGCGTATAACGCACTTACTGGGTCATTATCAATTTTTGCCATGCGTGTTGGGAAACCTGATGACATAACACCTGTACAATGATCAGCTGTATCAATACCGACAACATCAAGTAAATATGCTGGACCCATTGGCCAACCAAATTGTTTTTCCATCACTTTATCAACCGCAGTAAAATCAGCACCTTCAAGTACTAACTGACTAAAACCTGCAAAGTAAGGGAATAAAACACGGTTAATATAAAAACCAGGGCAATCGTTAACTACGATAGGTGATTTACCCATCTTCGCAGCATATGCAACAACTGCAGCAACGGTTTCATCAGAGGTTTCTTTACCACGAATAACTTCAACTAATGGCATTTTGTTTACCGGGTTGAAGAAATGCATACCACAGAATTTGTCTTTGCGTTTGACGCTTTCTGCCAATAAGTCGATGGAAATAGTTGAAGTATTTGAAGTAACAATAGCGTCTTCAGCAACATGGCTTTCCACTTCAGCTAATACCATAGCTTTTACTTTCGGGTTTTCAACAACCGCTTCAACGACAATATCAACGCCTTTAACACTGTCGTAACTAAGTGATGGGGTAATGTTATTTAACACGCCAGCCATTTTTTTAGCATTCATACGGCCACGTTCAACTTGCTTGCTCAAAATGCCTGCAGCCGTTGTTAAACCTAAATCTAGTGCTTGGTCGTTAATATCCTTCATGATGATTGGCGTACCTTTATAAGCAGACTGGTATGCAATACCACCGCCCATAATACCAGCACCCAACACTGCGGCTTTGTTTACAGCTTTTGTCGCTTGTTTACCGGCTTTTTTCGCTTTACCTTTAACAACCTGATCAGCCATAAATAAGCCAATTTGAGCTGTTGCAGCATCAGTTTTGGCAAGCTTTGCAAAACCGGCATTTTCTAATGCCATTGCGCCGGCACGATCCAAACCTGCCGCTGCTTCTATAGTTTTCACTGTCGCCATAGGTGCTGGGTAATGCTTACCCGCTTTCGCTGCAATCATGCCTTTACAAGTATTGAAAGTCATAATGGTTTCAGTCGGCGATAACTTTAATGCTTCCAACTTAGGTTGACGTTTTGCACGCCAATCTAGCTTGCCTGCAATCGCTTGTTTCAGCATATTAGTTGCGGCTTCACGTAAATGCTCAGGCGCAACAACTGCATCAAGTAAACCAACAGCCATTGCTTGCTCTGCTTTATGCGCTTTGCCCGTCGACATCCACTCAATAGCATTATCAGCACCAATTACACGTGGTAAACGCACTGTGCCACCAAAACCTGGCATTAAGCCTAATTTAACTTCTGGTAAACCTATTGAACAGCTTGTATCTGCAATACGATAATCACAAGCTAAGGTCATTTCACAACCGCCACCTAAAGCAAAACCATTTATGGCAACTACGGTTGGTAAGTTGATATCTTCAAATGAATCAAATACGTCAGAGCCTTCTTTTATCCATGGGATCAACACATCTTCAGGCTTTTTAAAAGTTTCTAAAAACTCGGTAATATCAGCGCCAACGATGAATGAAGACTTACCAGAGGTAACTAGCACCCCTTTCGCTTCGCTACAGTTATTAATCGCGTCTACAACGGCGATATATTCTTTAAACGTTGCCTGATCAAATTTGTTAACTGAGCCTTGTGCATCGAACTTAAACTCAACGATGCCGTCATCTAACAATTGGGCAGAAAGGCTTTTGCCTTGAAATAACATGCCTACTCTCCTGACTTTTATGGGTCGATTGACTGGTAATACGTAATCATAGACTACTACCAAGCGTGTGAATATTTAGCTTACCAATTTAATAAAACTGAAATAGTAAAAGAAATAAAGTGCCACTGAGTTTGCCTTGAAAGTACATCGAAAGCAAACTTTTTTAAACAAGCGTTTTAATTAAGTGTATTAATATTATTTACGAATAAAAAAATAGCGAAATTAATCGCTATTTTTCTTGTAAATATTTCACAAATGTTAAGCCCATAACACAACACACCAAATAATAAATGCGATAGCCATGCTAATAAAAACGGCCGCAGATGCTAAGTCTTTCGCTAAACCAGAAAGTTCATGATATTCGTAACCAATACGATCAACCACAGCTTCTATTGAGGTGTTTAATGTCTCAGTAAAAAGTACAAAAAGTAATGAAATAATTAACGCTGCTTGCTTCAAGGGTGAAATATTAAAGGTAAAGGTTAACGGAATTAAAATAACACTTAACATTAGCTCTTGCTTAAATGCAGCTTCATTTTTTGTCATCCAACTAAGTCCTTTACAGGTATTGATAAATGCTGACAATATTCTTGTAAGCCCTTGCTTCTTATTACTAGGTTCAAACATTACTTAGCTCCTTTGGTTTGCGCTAATTGCAGGGTATTGTCATGAATAGGAAAATCGCATTGAGAAAAAAAGTCGAGCTCTTTTTGATAGCTACTGCTTTGCACCTTTAATAACCCCAACATACTATGAAAAATGTAGTCGTGATTAATCGAATTATTACGAGCAATATTTTCTAAGCACTGTTGTTTGTTTTGCTGCTGTATGGCTTGTTTCGCTTCTTGCTCAGAAAACCAAACTAGCATGGGTATTTCCCGCTGTTCGTCTGGCGATAATGCATAAGGAAAACCATGTAAATACGCCCCTGACTCACCTAGTGATTCACCGTGATCAGATACGTAAAGCATAGAGGCATTGGTATTAGCAGGTAACTCCTGCAAGCTTTCAATCACTTGTGATAAAACAAAATCAGTATATGCGATGGTATTATCATAAGTATTTTGTAATTGCTTATCGCTACAGTTTTGAATATCACTGCGTGCACATTCTGGGCTGAATACAGTATGCTCTTTAGGATAGCGCTTAAAATACGTTGGCCCATGTGAGCCCATCATGTGCAAAACAATTAAAGTTGACGGTGCAGTTAAGTTGGCTAGCTTTTCTCGTAATGGCTCAAGTAATACGCCATCTTGGCAATACTCACCATCACATAATGGATTATATTGGTTTACATCAATTTTTATCGTTGGAACTCGAGCACAAACCCCTTTGCAACCGTTATTGTCAACCCACAGTACATCAACGCCAGCCAAGGAGGCTAAGTCAAGTAGGTTTTGTTGGTTGTCGGCGGTTCTGCGCTCAAAATTTTCTCTTGCTAAGGCTGAAAACATACAAGGAACAGATACCGCAGTAGCTGTGCCGCAAGACTGCATATTCTGAAAAGAGATTAAGTCAAAAGGCTGAGTATATTGGTTAGTGTCTTTTTCATAACCATTATGCGAAAAATTTTTCGCTCGTGCGGTTTCCCCTACAACCATCACAGTAACCTGCCTGTCTTGCGAAGCTGAGGTTAACAATTTAGGTCTAGCATCGATAATATTAAATTCAATGTCACTATAAAGTAAGCGATCACGGGCAAATTTATAACCACTACTAAGGTACTGCGACGGTACAAGGTACTTTTTCAAATAGTTATTATTACGCGCTACCGCAGAATAGCTTGGATAATATGCCCAAGCGATAATACATACAGAAAGAAATGAAACCACCATTAACTTTGCCCGTTGCAATAACTCATGCGAAAAGCGTTGATAGTTCACATTAACCGAATAAATGAACAAAGCAGGGATAACACCAATGCCAAGAAAAAATAATACTAACTCAACATTTAGATATGACATTGCCTCAGCGCTGTGTGTTTCAACTGAGTTTTCTATCATGCCGTAATCAAAAACAACGCCGTAATTTAGTGTGCCATAGAATACCAACGTTGAGATAAGGGTCAGTGTGATTAACGCGGGCTTCATTAAGTAGCGGATAGAAAAAGCCGACAACAGCAATATCATCAAACTAAATAATAATACTGGCACAGACAGTAAAAATAGCAGTTTATATTGTTCTAGCGCAGTTATTGCCCCAATAAAACCCGATAAAAATGGAAAGTTCATTACCAGGGTAAAATATAAACTTACCAGTATAAGTAGCTGATTAGCCGTTAAATTAAATGAACTTAAACGACACATATTGCTAATTTTTTGTCTCAAAACACACTCCCAAAACATAATCAAACTCAGCAGAGTAAGGTGTTACTCAGCTAGATTACGCAGCAGTGTATCTAGGCCAATGTCGTAAAAAGGTTACTAACATTTTTTCTACATCGAACTATTTAGAATATTCATGTCTAAACGTCAGTGCAGATTGATATTTAGGTTTAAAGGTACATCATGAAAATTTTATTAGTGGAAGATCATCAAGAAATTGCCGGCGTTATTTTCGATTTCTTTGAACTAAAGGGGTTTCAATTAGATTATGCTCGTGACGGTAAGCAAGGCTTCGAGCTAGCATGTCAGAACCACTACGATGTGATTATTCTTGATATTATGCTGCCGCACTTGGATGGTTTAAGTGCTTGCAAAAAGCTCCGAGCACACGGGGTCGATACACCTGTACTAATGTTGACAGCAA
Source organism: Colwellia meonggei (assembly GCF_057537295.1). NCBI lineage: Bacteria > Pseudomonadati > Pseudomonadota > Gammaproteobacteria > Alteromonadales > Colwelliaceae > Colwellia > Colwellia meonggei. Next base: position 11,494 of record NZ_BAAJLZ010000006.1, on the reverse strand, counting down.
GAGACAATAACAATGATATTATTGACGGTTTTGAGCATGGTGCTGATGATTATTTAGTTAAGCCTTTTGACTTAAATATTTTAGCTGCGCGATTAAGTGCATTACACAAAAGAAATACTGGCGAGATAGCAAAAAAATCACTGACCTTTTCAAAACTAACGTTAGATTTTACAAATAGAACATTAGCGCGTAATGAATGCGAGTTTCAACTAAACCAAACGTTATTTACCATTATGAAAACATTAATGTTGCGCGCACCTGAAATAGCGACACGAGAAGAAATACTTAATCAGGTTTGGCAAGATGATGTTCCTGAAGAGGACTTATTACGCCATCATATTTACCAATTACGTAGCCAAATCGATAAACCTTTTAAACATGGTTATATCCGTACCATTCCAAAAGTAGGCTACCAATTAACACTTGAGCCAAGCTAACGCCAATTAAATGAATATATTTCACTCAGCTAAGCGCTTAACTTTTTTATATTTCTCAATAGTTGCCATTGCTATTATTGTTATTCACGCTTCCGTTTTTGAATTAACCACCGAAGATTTAGAACATATTTATGCAAAGAATAGATTGGATAACCTAGCGACTTATTCGGAAGTAATTTTGCAAGGTAATGATTTAAGCAAACTTACTAGTAAGGAAGTTAATACTCAGGGAAATATTGCATCTGAGCCAAACCCAATAATTTACTTTGACTTTGATAGCATACCTACTGAGTTCCCAGATCCTAAAACGATTAAATATAACCAAGCCATTGAAGTGCCGCTAGCATCTGACGTAGAAGCACATTTTGTTATGAAGAAAAAGCTAGTCATTAACGGAGAACCACGTGATGTGTTGCTCACGCTAGACAATTCACTATATGAACTCAGTGAAGAACAATTATTCTCTACCTTATCAAAGCAATTTACTATTTCTTTAGCATTATTATTTGTCAGCTTATTAGTTGTATTAACTATCGCAGATAAATTAACAAAGCCCATTTCAAATTTTGCTCGTATGTTGGCCAATAAAGAATCTACAGATTTAACGCCTATTCATTTACCTAAAGGCACCAAAACCAGCGAGCTTGTTGGCATGGTAGAAACATTCAACGCTTATCAACAACGCATTGAAAACTTGATAGAACGAGAAAGAGCATTCAATCGATACATTAGCCATGAACTCAGAACACCGTTAACAGTAATGAATGGCGCAATAACCCTACTTGGCGAATCAACTGACAAAGCATTTATCGAAAAGCAGCGTCAGCGACTATTGAAAGCAAGTAACAGTATGAATGAATTTGTTGAAACTCTACTCAATCTTACTAAGCCAATTGACGAATTAGCATTGAAAATAAGGCAAGTACCTACTGAAGAATTATCTTCAATCATAGAAGAAAATGCTCACCTAATTTCAAACAAAGAGGTAACATGGAAAATAAAAATGCTTGCTAAACCAGAAATTAGTATGCCACCTGCTACATTTCATATTTTATTGGGAAACTTAATCAAAAACGCCTTTGCGTACACGGAAGCTGGTACAGTTATTATTGAAGCCGATAAGCATTATTTGAAAATTATCGACACAGGTATTGGTTTATCAAACAAAAATGAAAAACATGGCTACGGTTTAGGTTTATTACTAGTTAGAGATATATGTCAGCAATACCATTGCCACTTTTCTATTGCTGACAATGAAATGATAGGCTGTACCGCAACCGTAAACCTAACCAATTCATAACCTTATTTAACGCGGCCGCGTGTACCACGCTGTTGATTTTTCTCCATTTTGGCTTGCAGGGTTTGCTCCATATCTATACCTTGCCAATGAGCAATATCTAGCACTCTCAAAATAATATCAGCCAACTCTTCTGCAAACTCCTCTGTTGGCTGTTCACCTCGACATTCATTAATTGCCTCTCCCACTTCTGAGGCTACCAAGGCTAGTGCTTCTAAGGTTGTTTTATTATGCCAGCCCATGCGTTCAACCCAGTCATAGTTTTGTTCAGCAATTTTATTTATATTCATGAAATTATTTCCATATTAGTTAGTACCTTATTAATTCAAACCTTATCAGCAAACTACACGTAAAATATAATAGCTATTTATTGGCAGCATTAATAAATCGTGCATGCGTGTATTGCCACGATATTTAACATACAATAAAGATTCCCACCTTGCTATTTAACAGGAACAACATGCCAATCGCCGCGAAATTAAAAACGCCTGAAAACTTACTACTTGCTATGGCCTTTATTATGCCATTAGTGTTTTCAGTATGGATGGCACTCCTTAATAATTTTGTTGTAGAGAAAGCAAATTTTACTGGTATAGAAATCGGTATTTTGCAGAGTTTACGCGAAGTACCTGGCTTTCTTGCCTTTACGGTAATTTACGTTTTATTGTTTATTCGAGAACAAAAGCTAGCCTATATTTCTTTAGGCCTAACAAGCATAGGTGTTGCAGCGACTGGTTTTTTCCCATCTGTAGTAGGCTTATATTTAACCACGGTTATCATGTCAATTGGTTTTCATTACTTCGAAACGGTTAATCAATCACTTGCCTTACAGTGGATTGATAAGGATAAAACAGCACATTTTCTCGGCCGAGCATTATCGGTCAAATCTATCGCCTCTCTGCTAGCTTTCAGCAGTATTTGGGTATTAATGGAGTACTTTACGTGGAGCTATCAAGCCACTTACCTTATGTTTGGCGGCATCGCATTTGCCTTTACATTATTTTTATTAATTTCGTTTCCACAGTTTCCTCAACCAGTAGAACAATCAAAGAAATTAATTTTACGTAAACAGTATTGGCTTTTTTATGCCTTAACTTTTTTCAGTGGCGCACGACGACAAATCTTTGTCGTATTTGCAGGCTTTTTAATGGTGGAAAAATTTCACTATAGCGTTGCCGATGTTAGTGCTTTGTTTCTTATTAATTATGTATTTAATTGGTTGTTTGCCGCACAAATAGGTAAGTTTATTGGTAAAGTTAGTGAGCGCAGTGTTTTAAGGTTTGAGTATATTGGTTTAGTGATATTATTTATTCTTTATGGCCTTGTCGAAAATGCCAATTTAGCTGCCGCACTGTATGTGATTGATCATTTATTTTTTGCCTTAGCAATTGCAATTAAAACCTACTTTCAAAAAATAGCCTTACCTGAAGATATTGCAGCCAGCGCAGGGGTAAGCTTTTCTATTAATCATATCGCTGCGGTCGTCATTCCAGCGTTGCTAGGCATGGTTTGGATAATAAACTCATCTTGGGTGTTTTACGTTGGTGCAGGTTTTGCTTTTTGTTCGTTACTATTAACTTTTGTGATGCCATTTGCCCCCGCAATTGGCAACGAGTTTAGCTATAAAGAAAAATTACAAGTAAAAGAAAGTACTTAAGGTTACGTTAACCGATAGCTATGGTGCTACCGGCATTTATCTGGCGAGGTTATTTATCTGTTTCTTTTTTCTAAACAAGCGAAAAAATCTTCTGCTGGCATAGGTTTAGCGTAGTAAAACCCTTGAACTTCGTCACATGCTAATGTCTTTAATTGCACTTCTTGCTCAACATTTTCAATACCTTCAGCAATAACTTTTAAGTTCATTTGCTTACCTAAATTGATAATGGTTTCGGCAATCACTGAACCACCAGGCTCTGCAATGTCGTTGACAAACGATCTGTCAACTTTCAATCTATCAAGCGGTAATTTTTGTAAATAACTTAAAGAAGAAAAGCCAGTACCGAAGTCGTCAAGTGCAATACTTATTCCTTGGGCTTTCAATTGAACTAACGCATCAATGATCACCTGCGGCTCATCCATTAATACATTTTCAGTAATCTCTAATTCCAACTTACTTGGATCAACTTTGTTATCTTGTGTTGCTTGAATAATGCTTTCAACAAAGTTATCACGCTTAAATTGAGGGATAGAAACATTTACTGAGATACTGACATCTTCAAATTGGCTCTCGGCCAGTTTATTTAATGTTGAACACGCTTGCTCTACTACCCAATTACCAATATCGATAATTAAGCCAGAATATTCCGCCAAAGGAATAAATACGGCAGGTGAAATAAACTTACCTTCAGCAGTTCTCCAGCGTAGTAAAGCCTCAGCACCAATAATTTTTCCAGTCGCCAAGCTTAGTTGTGGTTGATACCAAAGCTCTAAACGGTTATCAGCAAAATCGGTACGTAGCTGTCTGATCATCCCTAAGCGCCACAATGTTTTATCTTCCATTTCTTGCTGATAATAAACGAATGGCTCTTGTTGAGATTTTTTAGCTAAATTTAACGCAATATTGATTTGATTTAATACTTTAACGCCACGTGTACCTGCAGAGTCCTTGGAACAAAAACCAAAGCACGCACTAATTGGTAAATTTTGCTCGCCAGCGGCAAAAGGTCGACTAAATAATGCTGCAAGGGTTTCCGGGTTCACGACTTTTTTCGGTCCGATAATACCAAAAACATCAGCACCTATACGTGCTAAATGACTCTTGTCGCCAACGCTGCGAATACGTGACGATACTGCCATTAATAATTGATTACCTATATCTTGACCAAGGCCATCATTGATATCACTAAAGTGGTTTATATCAATTAATGCTGCTACTAGTTCTTCGTCATCACTTTGACAAAAGTCATCTAGTAAATTAACGAAATCTAAACGGTTAGGAAGTTCTGTTAACCAATCTTTATATGCCGCATTACGCAATTTTTGAAAAAGATGAACATTTTCATATCCGGTTGCGATATTCGTTAAAAACACTTCAATTAGTTGTTTTTCAATATCTGTTAATTCTTGCGTAAGTTCTAAATGAATAACGGCTCTAAAACCACCACTGCCGAAATATAACGAAGTTGAGTTAGCACTAAAAAAATGCTGTTTTTGCTGAAAGCAACTGGTAATTTGCCTAACGGCATCAGCGTTATCTAAACATGCGAGTTTTTGATTAACTTTACTTTCAGCAATGCCCTCTTGCCCAAGAATATATAAACTTAAGTCGTCGGCACCATCAACAATTCCCTGACCTCGCGCACAAAAAACGCTAGTTTCAGACTCGGCAAGTTGTTTAAATTCAGCTAAGACTCCCGCTGCATAATCGTGTACATTATGTTGTTCAAGCAAATTAGCGGCGGCGCCAATAATGCGCTCTAAACCTTCACGATTTTTAGTGACGGAATCAATTTGTTGGTAGGAACGAATGGCAGCGTAAACAGTTGTAACTAATTTTCGGCGAGTAAGCTCGGTTTTGGTTTTGTAGTCATTGATATCGTAGTCTTTGATAACGCTTTCTTCTGGTGCGTAACCCGGTTGCCCGGTTCGCAATACAATACGAATATCATCACGCTTTAGTTGCTCACGTATATGTTTAACAACCGCTAAGCCTGCATCATCACTCTCCATCACAACATCAAGTAATACTAATACAATATCTTGATGTTCCTCGATGAGCTTACATGCGTCTTGCCCTGAATAGGCGTGCAAGTATTCTAAATGTCGGCCAAGTACGACCAAATCAGACAGGGCCAATTGGGTGACTGAATGTATTTCCGGGTCATCATCAACAATTAGTACTTTCCATGTCTCACCAACAGCTGAGTCTAATATTTCATCTTCATCACTGTCATCGATAAACAAAAAATCATCGTTTGTATTTTCGGAAACTTGCATATCATCCTCAATGCACTAGTAAACAACAACTAGCAATTTTTTTGATGAATAATTTTAAAAATTTTCATCATAGATAAGTACATAATAAAAGTCGGATAAGGAATATTCAACAATTCGTTGCAATAATATTTTCAGTTTCAGTTACATCGAAATTATTTTCATCTATTTGTACAAATATAACTATTAACTTTAGTTTTAAACCTGTTTAAATTAAAGATAAAATTTCTTATTTTGTAAAGCAAATGAGGAAATATAAGGCAATTAATAGACGCTTTATTAAAGCTATAATAAACTTTGTAGCAATGTTATGTTTACTAATTAAACAAAGATGGCTTGAAGGGCAACAACGTGACTCAAACAAATGACAAACAAACTCAAGTGGTTGCAGATACGCGTGCACCTGTTGCCACTGAAAAGACGCAACAAAGGTCATCTGATAAAAGCACAATAAATAACGCAGTTAACGCCTCTTCACAAAAGCAATTATTAGGGTTAGCAAAAAAGTTCTCGTTAGACGGTGCATTACTACCTGAAGAAAAACAAGCCCCGATCGAAGATCGATCGTTTCGCCGCATTAAATTAAACGAACTGCGTCAACAGCAAAATATCGAAGCAATTACTTTACGAGCAATAAAGTATTGTTCAGATAATACAATTGCCGATCGCGCCGATCAAGACTGGTTTAGTTCATTTATAGCCCTTGCTGAAGGCATCAGTAATAAAACCATGCAAGATTTATGGGCAAAAATTTTAGCTGGTGAAGTCAGTCAGCCAGGTTCTTTTTCGTTAAAAACCTTGCAAGCATTTAGAAATATGAGCATTACTGAAGCGAAATTACTTGCAAAAGCATGCAGCATTGCTATGAGCGATAGCCGCAAGAAAAATATTAGAATTATCAGCGGTGCTTACCAAGTGCCTAAATTATTTAACTTCTTTAATAAACAACGCCAACAAAGGCTTGATTTAAACCAAGTAGGGTTTGGTTATGCCGACTTATTAACATTGGCGGATAACCACCTATTATTCGAGCAAGAAACTGAAAGCCATAATCTTAATAAAAATGAGCAAATTCAATTTAGCTACAATGGAAAAGTGGTTAACTTTATTGCCAAGAAGGCCGACTGTATTTTAACTTTCTATAAATTCACGCCGATTGGAACTGAACTGGCATTACTTATTTCAGATAACTCAGACGAAAGTTATTTGCACGCAGTTAAAAGTCAACTATCTGAAAATTTTACAATTGAGAGTTAACAGCAACGTTAGGACGTAAACGAGGATAAGCAGGAACATAATAATGCTCCTGCTCTATTTATACTAAATGCCGTCGCCATCAGTATGTAAGCCACACTCTCGCTGCATACCAGAAAAGCGAGTATCACTTTCATCCATGCCAGCAGATAATGGTCGCGTACTATGAACATCACCAACAGAAACATAGCCTTCTTCCCATAGCGGGTGATACGGCAAATTATTTGACGTTAAGTACTGGTGAACATCTTTATTTGACCAGTCAATAATCGGGTGGACTTTAAAGCGTCCTCTTAGAATACTAACCACAGATAAACCTTCACGATGACTAGACTGCTGACGCCTAACTCCGGAAAACCATGTACCTGCTTGTAATTCATTCAAACCACGCTCAAGTGGTTCAACTTTATTACGCCTGTTATAGGCTTTTAATGAAGCTTCATCAGCAGCCCATTCTTGGCCATACTTTGCCTGTTGCCAAGCTGCACTTTCTTTAGCACTAAATACTTGTAAATTCAGATTTAAGCGCTCTGTTAATTGCTCAATAAATTGATACGTTTCTGGAAACAAATGCCCAGTATCAGTAATTAATACCGGAATATTAGGATCAATTTGCGTCAACATATGCAGCATAACAGCTGACTGAATACCGAAACTTGAAGATAAAACAAACTGCGATGGCAAATTCTCCATTGCCCATTCCACACGTTGTGTAGCTGTTTGTTTTTCTAGCAACTCATTCCATTGATTTAACCACGGCTCAGGTAACGAAGCCGGAAAACGATTACTTATCGCCGGTGCCGCTGTAGCCTTAATAATGTTAGTCATGAAAATCTCGCTTACTTACAATAACTTCTTGGATAATACCGCTACGAATAACAAAGTCGCCAAATGCTTCTTTTTCATTACGCTCTGTAACCCATTTAGCTACTAAGCTATCTATTTCTTGTAAAATATCTTCTTCGTTTAAATTTTCTTTGTACATTTTAGGAACACGTGTACCAGCAATATTGCCACCTAAATGCATATTATATTTACTTGGACCTTTACCTACTAAACCTATCTCAGCCAACATCGCTCTACCACAACCATTAGGGCAGCCAGTTACTCGTAAAATAATACTTTCGTCGGCCGCACCGTGTTTTGCTAATATTGCTTCAACATCGGTCACTAACCCTGGTAAATAACGCTCTGCTTCAGCCATTGCCAACGGACAAGTTGGAAACGCCACACAAGCCATTGAATTTTTTCGCTGCACTGATACATCATCAGCCATCAAGCCATGTGCTCGTGCAATACGTTCAATTTCTGCTTTGTCTTCAGCGGCTATGCCTGCAATGATTAAGTTCTGATTTGCGGTCATGCGAAAATCACCCTTGTGGATTTTCGCAATTTCAGCAACACCGGTTTTCAACGGGAAATTAGGCTTATCAAGTAAACGCCCATTTTCAATAAATAAGGCTAAATGGTGCTTACCTTCAAATCCTTCGGTCCAACCAATACGATCGCCTCGGCCAGTAAATTCATATGAACGACTTTCCGCAAACGTGATACCGGCACGCTTTTCAACTTCCGCTTTAAAAGTATCTACACCAACTCTATCTAAGGTATATTTCGTTTTAGCATTTTTACGATTAACTCGGTTACCCCAGTCTCGTTGAGTCGTTACGACTGCCGCTGCAACATCCAAAGTTTTGGCTAATTCAACAAAACCAAAGTCATCGGCTTTACGTGGATAGGTAGATTTATCTCCATGAGTCATAGCTAAGCCACCACCAACAAGCACATTGAAACCAATAAGCTTACCTTGTTCAGCAATGGCAACAAAATTCAAATCGTTAGCGTGAACATCAACATCATTTTGTGGTGGAATAACCACAGTAGTTTTAAATTTACGAGGTAAGTAATTTTTTCCTAAAATAGGTTCTACTTCACCTTCTTCAGTACCGCCTTCAATTTTCTCACCATCTAACCAAATTTCAGCATATGCACGAGTTTTAGGTAGTAAGTGCTCGCTGATTTTTTTCGCCCACTCATAAGCTTCTTGATGTAATTCCGATTCTACTGGGTTAGTTGTACACAGTACGTTTCGATTAACGTCACCAGCTGTTGCAATTGAATCTATGCCGTATTCATTTAACGTTTGGTGCATCAGCTTTATGTTTGGCTTTAAAACCCCATGAAATTGAAACGTTTGACGTGTAGTAATACGAATGCTGCCATAGCTGGTTTTTTCACGAGAAAACTTATCAATGGCCAACCATTGCGTTGGCGTAATAATACCGCCAGGCATACGAGCACGAAGCATGACATTATGCAGAGGCTCTAGCTTCTGTTTAGCGCGCTCATTACGAATATCACGGTCATCTTGTTGGTACATGCCATGGGTTCTGATCAGCTGAAAATTATCAGCGGTAAAACCACCAGTAATATTGTCTTTTAGGTCTTCAGTAATAGTACCTCGAAGATAGTTACTTTCTGCTTTCAAGCGTTCGTTATCAGCGTGCTTGCCTTCAACAATTAATGGCCCATTAGTTTGGCTGTTATGAGTCGAGTCGGTCATTAGTATACATCCTTCTGATAACGCTTAGCGTTACGTAAATCTTTTAAATAAGTGCTAGCTTGTTCTTCTGATAGTTTACCTTGCGTGGCTATAATATTGAGTAATGTGGCCTCTACATCTTTTGCCATACGACTCATATCACCACAAACATAAACATGCGCGCCACGTTCTAACCAAGCAAACACTTCACTTGCGTTTTCTTGTAACCGGTCTTGTACATAAATTTTTTCGCTTTGGTCGCGTGAAAACGCTAAATCAATTTTTGTTAACAAGCCTGACTTTAAGTAATTTTGCCACTCAACTTGATATAAGAAGTCTTGGGTAAAGGTTTGATCGCCAAAGAACAACCAGTTATCACCAGCTGAATCAGTCGCTTCACGCTCTTGCATAAAAGCTCTGAATGGCGCAACACCAGTGCCTGGGCCGATCATGATTACCGGGGTTTCGCTATCTGATGGTAATCGGAAGTTATCATTGTGTTCAATGAACACTTTCACTTCTCCACCTTCTTCGAGACCATGAGCTAGGAAACCCGATGCGCCGCCTTGTCGTTTAGTATCATTAATTTGGTATTCAACAAGCCCGACCGTAAGGTGCACTTCTTCCTCGACTTCACTTTGCGCTGAAGCGATAGAATAAAGCCTTGGAGTAATTTTTCTTAAGGCATCAACAAACGTTTGCGGCTCTAATATCGCTTCACCAGCTAATGGCGCTGACTTCACAACATCAATAACTTGATGATTAGCTGCATACTCTCTTAACGCAGATTTATCATCAAGTATTGTTAATAGATGCTCTGCATTTGACAGTTTCCCCCAAAATTCAACGAAGTTAATCGAAGTTTGGGTTATTTCATATTTTGTTTTTAGTGCTTCAGCGAGTGTAAAGCCTTGCTCTGCAATATTGATCAATGCTCCAGCATCAAAATCAAGTGTACTGATCAGCTCATCAACTAATGTAGTAGAATTTTCAAACCAGACACCGAGTGCATCACCCGCTTGATATGAAATGCCTGATTTACCGAGATCAATTTCAACGTGACGAACGTCTTTGGCTGAGTCTCTACCAGTGATCTTTTGGCTTAGCAATAATTCTGCAGAATATGGGTTTTGCTTGTTATATTGATCTTCAGCGGCACCGACATTTGGTAAGCTAACAACATTGCTCGTACTGGTATCAGTATCTAGTAATATCTTCGCTTCTTTAATAATGGTTTCAGACCAAGAGCTCGCATCAGCATCGTAGTCGACATCACAGTCAACACGTTCAGTAATACGTTTAGCACCTAGTTTTGCTAAATATTCATCAAAGTCTTTACCTGTTTGACAGAAATACTCATAACTAGTATCACCCAAAGCTAAAACACTATAATGTAAATGTTCTAAATTCGGTGCCTTTTTCGAAGATAGGTACTCATGTAACGCTATCGCATCATCTGGTGCTTCGCCTTCTCCATTAGTACTTGCAACTATTAATAGGTGGCTAATGTTTTTAATTGCCTTAGGCTTTATTTCACCCATACTTTTCAATTCAACAATCAGCCCTGCTGCGCTTGCCTGAGCAGCTAAGCTTTTCGCAACACCTTTAGCATTTCCTGTTTGAGAACCATACAAAATTGTTAATGTAGAAGCAGTAGCACTTGCGGTCGCTGCAGGCACAGCTACAGCACTTATACCTTCAGCTTTAGCAGCTAAGTACCCACTCGCCCATGCTAACTGTAGTGGTGAAAGATCCTGAGTTACTTGCTTAAAAGACGCCAATTGATTGGTGTCTAGCATTGTTTGATTTAAATTTTGCTGTTCCGGCAACATGTTGACTATACGCCCATTACTAATTAATGAGGCAAGAATAGACTGAATGCAGCCTAATGAAAAAGAATAGAAACGGCTTTTTTATTCAAAAATAGAATATAGAAGAAAAATAATAGGATGGATTATGTTGAAGCTTTGCTAATCCGTAGTAAAAGTATTTAAACAGCAAAAAGCCCGTCACTTTCGTAACGGGCTTTTC